>CAWIWK010000030.1:0-16360 GCA_963839605.1 uncultured Acidimicrobiales bacterium
ACCCCCACGGCGCCTTCACCCGGCTGCGCCGCCACGCACCGGTGTGGTGGCACGAGCCCACCATCCACACCCCGGACGGCGCGGGGTTCTGGGTCCTCAGCCGTCACGCCGAGATCACCGAGGCGGCCGCCGACGCCGCCACGTTCTCCTCGGCGCGCGCCCCGGACGCACCGGCGGAGGCACCCTCATCGAGGACCTTCCCTACGGGTTCGCCTCGGGGGTGTTGCTCAACATGATGGACGACCCCCGGCACCACCGCATCCGCCGGTTGGTCACCCCCGCCGTGTCGCCCCGCGCCCTGGCGGGCTTCGAAGCCGGGCTGCGGGCCCGCACCGCTGCCATCCTCGACGCCGCCGTCGACCGGGGTCGCTGCGACTTCCTCGTGGACGTGGCCCTCGAGCTGCCGCTGCAGGCCATCGCCATGCTCATGGGGGTCCCCGAGGACGACCGCCACGACCTCGTGGCGTGGACCAATGCCACCCTCACCTACGACGACCGCGAGCTCGGCACCCGCAGCGCCGCCTCGGAACAGGCTGCCGCGGCCATGGCCGCCTACGGCACCGCCCTGGTGCAGCACAAGCGCACCGGGGCCGACGCCGATGTCATGGGCACCGTGGCGTGCGCCCTCGTGGAGGGGGACGACGGGGCCGAGGCACCGCTCAGCGACCTCGAGATGCTCATGTTCTTCAACCTTCTCATGGCGGCCGGCAGCGAGACGACGCGCAACGCCATCGCCCTGGGTGTCGCCGCCCTCGTCGACAACCCCGACCAGTGGGAGGCGCTGCGCGCCGACGCCGGGCTCCTCCCCGGCGCGGTGGAGGAGGTGCTGCGGTGGTCGAGCCCCACCCTCTACAACCGCCGCACCGCCACCCGCGACACCGACATCGGCGGTCGGACGGTGCGGGCCGGCGACAAGGTCACGCTGTGGTGGGCGTCGGCCAACCGCGACGAGTCGATGTTCGACGATCCGTTCCGTTTCGACGTGCGCCGTACCCCCAACCCCCACGTGGCCTTCGGCCACCGCAGCCACTTCTGCCTGGGAGCGAACCTGGCCCGGCTCGAGATCCGCATCATGCTCGAGGAGCTCCTGGCCCGCGTCGAGCGCGTCACGCTGGAGGCGCCGCTCGAGCGGTTCCGCACCAACAAGCACGCCGGGGTGAAGCACATGCACGTGGCGCTGCATCCCCGGTCCCGTCAGGAGGCGACATGAGCACCGACCCCACGAGCGTGGTGGAGCGCTACCTCGAGCGGATGGTGGCCCACGACTGGGACGCCATGGCCGCCTGCCTGGCCGAGGACGTCGTGCGGGTCGGGCCCTTCGGCGACACCTACACGCCACGCGACCCCTATGTGGCCTACCTCTCGGCGCTCATGCCCACCCTGCCGGGCTACGCCATGCGCATCGACCGTGTGGTGCACGCCGGCGACGTGTCGGTGGTGGAGCTCACCGAGACCATCGACGCCGGCGGCACGCCGCTCGACACCCCCGAGGCGCTCGTGTTCGAGCTCGACGCGTCGGGGCGCATCGCCCACATCGCCATCTACATCCAGCGCACGGGGGAGGTCCCCCGGCTACCCGGTGGCGCCTGAGGGCGAGGGTTCCCATGCCGGTTCGGCAGCCACGTGCGGCGCAGAGGTGGGGAGCGGGCCACCCGTGCGGCGCAGCCAGAACCCGATGCCGGGGCCGATGAGCCCGCCGGTGACGAGGGTGCCGACCCCCACGGCGCCACCGAGCACGAAGCCCACCGCCAGCACCGTGGCCTCCATGCCCAGGCGGATGAGCGCCAGGCGCCGGCGCCGCAGGACGCGGTGCAGCCCGAGCATGACGGCGTCGTAGGCGGCCACACCCACGCCGGCTCGGATCATCATCACCCCGCCCAGGGCCATCAGCCACGTGGCGGTGAACACCGCCGCCAGGCGAAGGGGCACGCCGTGCAGGGTGGGCACGTGGGGGAGCACGGCATTGAGCGTCACCCCGCCCAGGACGGGCTGGGCCAGCGTGCCCGGGCCCGGCCACGAGCGCAGGCACAGGGCGATGGCCACGCACATGAACCCGGTGGCGGTGACGGCCGCCCCGATGGAGATTCCCGTGGTGCGGGCGAACCCGTCCTGCAGCACGAACAGCGGTCCGAGGCCCAGGCCGGCCCGGATGGTGAGGGCGTAGCACAGCGTCGACAGGGTGGTGCCCCCCAGGAAGAGCGCGACCCGGCCCGCCAAGCGTCGGCGTGTGGTCACTGCTCGGCCACCTGCACGCTCTTACCCCCCGTCCACCGGCGCAGCACGAGATAGCGGCCCTTGACACGCGCCGTGGTCGTAGTGCCCGAAGCCCATGGTGGTGCCGTCCATCCCGCTCGACGCGGCCATCAGCTTGACCCGCTCGAGGCTGTCGCGCACGCCTTGGCGGGTGAGATCGGCGGCCCAGCGCCACGGCCTCGGCCACGAGCCTCCCGATGTCGTAGGCGGCCACACCGATCGGGCCTGCTGCGCTGCGGGGCGAGCGCTCCCGCAGCACGCGGCGCGGCTGGCGTTGTCGTCGGACACGCTGTCGACGTACACCCATCCCTCCCAGCCCGCCCGCCAGTCCCGCCGGGCGTAGCCGAACATGAGCGCCGAGTTCGCCACCACCGGCACGTCCCACCCCTCGGCCTCGAGCCCGAGGGCCACGGCCCGCGCCGCCACGCCCAGGCCCAGGTAGGCGAGGACGTCGGGGGTCCCGGCCCGCAGCCGACGGAGGGTGGGGGTGACGTCCTCGGCCAGCGGCGGCACGGCGGCGGCGCCGGTCATCTCGAGCCCGGCCGCTTCGCACGCCTCGCCCATGAACTCGGCGTAGCGTCGCCCCACCGGGGTGGCGTCGTGGGCCACGCCCACGCTCGTGTGCCCGCTCCTGACGAGGTGCCGCACGAGCACGGCCGGCTCCTCCTCGAGCGAGCCCACCTGGTAATGGAACATGTTGGCGCCGCCGCGTGCGCTCGCCTCCGGTGTAGTTGATGCACGGCACCCCGTGGGCGTCGGCGAGCGGTCCCACGATGAGGCCGTTGTCGCTGATGGACGGACCGAGCACCATGAGCACGCCCGCCTCCACGAGCTCGGCGAAGGTGCGCTCGACGTCGTGCGCCGTCCCGCCCGGCAGGCCCTGGGCGTGGCGGGGGAGCAGCTCCAGGGGACGGTCGAGGCGCCCCCTGGCGGCCACCACGTCGATCCCCAGCCGGACGGCATCCTCGAACAGCGCCCCGCCGTCGGCCTGGGGGTAGTCGTAGAGCACGCCGATGAGGACGGGTGCCGGGGTGGCTGGGGGCGTGGTCACCATGACCTCCGTGTCGAGTCGGTCAGTCGGTCAGTCGGTCAGCGGCTCAGGACGACCACGCCGGCATTGGCGCCCCGCCCGACGGTGTGGGCCAGGGCCACCCGGGCCCCCTCCACCTGGTTGGCGCCGGCGGTGCCGCGCAGCTGGCGCACGAGCTCGACGATCTGGCCCAGGGCCGAGGCCCCGAGCGGCTCGCCCTTCGACAGCAGGCCGCCGCTCGGGTTGACCGGCAGACGGCCTCCGAGCGTGGTGGTGCCCTCGTCCACCATGGCGGCGGCGCCGCCCGGGGGACACAGCCCGATCTCCTCGTAGGAGAGCAGCTCGCGGGCGGCGTCGGTGTCCTGGCACTCCACCACGTCGAGATCCCCGGGGCCCACCCCGGCCTCCTCGAAGGCGGCCTTCGCCGCCAGGGTGGTGGCGGCCTCGACGCCGTCGTGGGTGAGGCCCGACAGGGGCGTGGACTCGCTCAGCACGGGGCCGGGGAGATGCGAGCGCACCACCGCGGCACGCAGCTGCACGGCGCCGCGCCCGGCACCGGCGGCACCGGCCCGGGTGAGCACGACGGCGGCCGCCCCCTCGTTGGGACTGCACAGCATCCACAGGTGCAGGGGCTCGCACACAAGGCGCGGGCCAGAACGGCCTCGGCCTCCACCGGGCTCCGGAACATGGCGTCAGGGTTGGCCACCCCGTGGCGACGGTTCTTCACCACCACCGCGGCGAGGTGCCGCTTGGTCACGCCCGAGGTGTGCATGAGGCGCTGGGCCCGCGACCGCGAAGTACGCCGGCGTGGCCGAGAGCCCCGCCTCCTCCTGCCACGGGTCGAAGAACGACGAGCGGATCATCCCCTTGGGCATCTTCTCGATGCCGAAGACGAGCACCGTGTCGTACGGCACCGCCCCGGATGGCGCCGGCGCCCAGCATGAGCGGCGCTCCCGCTGGCGCAGCCCGCCTCCACGTCGACGATGGGCATGCCGGTCATGCCCAGGCGGGTGAGCACCTTGTGCCCCGAGGCCACCCCGCCGTAGGCGGTGCCGCAACGCGGCCTGGAACCCGCCGCGCCCCACGCCCGCCTCGGCCGAGCGCGGCGCGCACCGCCGCCACCCCCATGTCGGTGATGGAGCGGTCCTCGAAGCGGCCGAAGGGGTGGATCCCCACCCCGGCCACGGCCACCGCCGTCATGTGTCGCCCCCCGACGGGGCGAAGGCGTAGCCGACCACGGGACGGCCGTCGTCGCCGGTGTGCACGGGCACCACCACCAGCTCGACTTCCTGCCCGGCCCGGAGCGCGACGGGTCTGCCTCGGTCAGGCGGGTCACCACCCGCAGCCCCTCGGGCAGCTCGACCACGCCGAACCCGTAGGGCACGACGCCGCGGTATCCGGGAGGCGGGCTCGTGACCGCTGTCCACGCCCACAGCGTGCCCGCACGCGACAGCTCCACCGGTGCGGGTCCCTCGGCCGAGCAGTAGGGACAGGGGTCCGAGGCGGGGAAGGCGTGGTTCCCGCACGCACCGCACCGGCTCCCGAGGAGGTGGGGCGGATCGGTGTCGGTGAACAGGCCGGCGCGCACGGGCACGGCGCCGCCGCCGCCGTCGTGGCCCGACGGCGTCACGGCGCGGGCTCGTCGGGCGTGAACAGGGCGATGCCGGCCGCGTCCGACACAACCTCGAAGGTGGCCCGCACCGCCATGCCGATGCGCACGTCCTCGGGCGCGCACCCGACGATGTCGGTCATGAGGCGCGGTCCCTCGGCCAGGTCGACCAGGGCCACCACGTAGGGGATCCAGTCCCGGAATGGCCGGGCGTAGTTCTGCCGGATGACGGTGAAGCTGTACACGGTGCCCCGACCGCTCGCCTCCACCCACTCGACCTCCCCCCGGCAGGCGAGGCAGCGGTCGCGGGGGTAGAGCTGGTACGCGCCGCACGCGAGGCAGTGCTGGACCACGAGGCGCCCGTCGTGGGCGGCCTGCCAGTAGGGGGCCGAGTCGGCGTCGGGGACGGGGGCGGGACGGGGCTTGGGCGGCCGCTCGTCGGCGGGCGGTGCGGCGGGGGGCGTGGCGGACGGCGTGGCGGACGGCGTGGCGGACGGCGTGGCGCTGTGGTCGGTCACGGGGCCTCCCTGCCGAGCACGAGCGTGGCCCCGGTCGACAGCATCCCCCCGGTGCCGTGGGCCACGGCGATGCGGGCCCCGGGAACCTGGGTGGGACCGC
Organism: uncultured Acidimicrobiales bacterium; assembly: GCA_963839605.1. Lineage (GTDB taxonomy): Bacteria > Actinomycetota > Acidimicrobiia > Acidimicrobiales > UBA8190 > JBEKVE01. The sequence goes on from CAWIWK010000030.1 coordinate 5,511, forward strand.
CCTGGCCCCGCAGCTGGCGCACCGCCTCGACGATCAGGAACATGCCGCGCATGCCGGGGTGGCAGGCCGACAGGCCGCCGCCGTCGGTGTTGGTGGGCAGCCGCCCGCCGATCCCGAGGCCGTCGTCGGCCACGAACGCCCCGCCCTCGCCCTTGGCGCAAAAGCCCAGGTCCTCCACGGTGAGCAGCACGGTGATGGTGAAGGAGTCGTAGAGCTCGGCCACGTCGACGTCCGCCGGGGTGATCCCGGCCCGGGCGAAGGCGGCCGGCCCGCTCTGGGCCGCGGGGGTGACCGTGAGGTCGGGCATGGCCGACATGTTCATGTGGTGCGTGGTGGCGTGGCCGCGCCCAGGACGAACACGGGATCCTGGCGCATGTCGGCGGCGCGCTCGGCCGTGGTGACCACGCAGGCCGCACCGCCGTCGGAGATCACGCAGCAGTCGAGCTTGTGCAGCGGATCGGCCACCAGGCGCGAGCCCACGACGTCGTCGACGGTGAGGGGCTCGCGCTCCTGGGCCATGGGGTTGGTGGCGCATGCTTGCGCATGGTCACCGCCACCGAGGCCAGTTGCTCGGGCGTGGTGCCGTACTGGTGCATGTGGCGGCGTGCCGCCAGGGCGTAGTTGCCCACGAGCGTGTTGCCCCACAGGCGCGTCATAGATGGCCGGACCGGGGGCGAAGCCGCTTCCGCCCCCACCGCCGGTGCCCGAGTCGCCGGCCCATCTGTGACAGCTGCACGCTGCCGTAGGTGACGAGAACCACCTCGGCCGCCCCCGCCTCGACGGCGTAGGCGGCGTGCTCCACGAGCACCTCGAACGACGAGCCACCGGTGTTGGTCTCGTCGAGGTACAGCGGGTGCAGCCCCAGGTACTCGGCCACCCCGGTGGCGTACATGGGGAAGAACCCCGCCGTGGCGAACCCGTCGACGTCGGCCATGGTGAGCCCGGCGTCGTCGAGCGCACGGTCCGCCGCCTGGCCGTGCACGGCGTGCTCGGACAGGTGCGGCAGCGACGGGTAGTCCGACGTCGCCACGCCCGCGATCACCGCCTTGCGTCCGGGGCCGGTCACGGCGCCCCCCCGCCCCCGCCCGAGGCCACGACCCGGAAGCGCGGCAGCGCCAGGTCCGGGCCCATGTCCTCCCACACCACCGCCACGGGCGTCCCCACGGCCACCTCCTCGGGATGGACGTCCACCAGGTTCGACACGAGCCGCGTCCGTCCCCCCCGTCGAGCTCGACGACGGCCACGACGTAGGGGACGGTGTCCGACAGGGCGGGGATGAAGGCCTGGTGCACGACCGTGTAGGTGTACACCGTCCCGGTGCCGGGCAGGGTGCTCCACGCCCAGGCCGTGCTGCGGCAGGCCGGGCACAGGGGGCCGGGGGGGTGGCGGGTGCGGCCGCACTCCTCGCAGCGCTGCACCACCAGGCGGTGGGCGGCGGCCTCCTCCCACCAGCCCGCCGTCTCGGCCCCGAGGGCGGGGACGGGCATCTCGTCGGGGAAGAAGCGCAGGCCGGAGGAGCGCTGCGCACCGGGGGCGGTGCTCACCGGCGCCCCAGGACCAGGGCGCTCGTGGGCACCCCCGCCGCGCTCGTGACGAGGCACGTCTCGGCCCCGTCGACCTGGCACGTCGACTCGCCCCGCAGCTGGCGCACCCCTTCCACCACGTGGTTGAGCCCGTGGATGTAGGCCTCGGACAGGCTGCCTCCGTGGGTGTTGGTGGGCAGCGCCCCGTCGGGCCAGGCCAAGGCGCCCGACGCCGCCATGGGACCTCCCTCGCCGCGCCCGCAGAAGCCGAAGTCCTCGAGGCTCAACAGGACGAGCCCGGTGAAGTGGTCGTAGATCTGGGCCACGTCCACGTCGCCGGGGCCGAGCCCCGCCGCGGCCCACAGCCGGGCGGCCACGCCGCGTGCCCCGGCACTGGCGTAGTCCTCGTCGGGCATGCCCACGTTGGAGTACTGGCCGTGGCCGAAGCCGCGCAGGGTCCCCTGGGCCGACCCGAGGACGGTGACGGGCACCTTGGCCGTGTCGGCGGCACGCGCCGCGCTCGTCACCACCACGGCGCAGGCGCCGTCGTTCTCGAGGCAGCAGTCGAACAGGCGGAAGGGCTCCGACACCAGGCGCGAGGAGAAGTAGTCCTCCATGGTCATGGGACGCGTCCCATGACGGCGCGCGGGTTTCTCGCCGCGTGGGCCCGGGTCGTCACCGCCACGTGGCCCATCTGCTCCGACGTCGTGCCGAACAGGTGCATGTGGCGTCGCAGCACCATGGCGTAGGCGATGGGCGGCCCGAACACGCCGAAGGGCATGGTGAACGCCACGTGGGCGTCGAGCAGGCTGCGGGCCCGGCGGGCGTGGGGCACCCTGGCCGCGCCGGCGGCCGGTGCGTTGGCCGGCCCACGCCCGAAGCGGCGGAACTGGCCCTGGCACAGCGAGCGGTACACCACCACCACCTCGGCCGCGCCGCTCTCCACGGCGTGGGCGGCGTTGGCCACCGCCGCGCACGCACCGCCCCCGCCCGGCAGCCACGACAGCCCGGCGTAGCGCAGCTCGGGCAGGCCGAGGTCGGCGGCGACGAAGGTGGCGTCGTTGCGGTCCTCGGCGAACGACGCCAGCCCGTCCACGTCGTCGACGCCGAGCCCGGCGTCGGCCACCGCCGCCAGGATGGCCTCGAGGGCGAGCTCGTACTCGCTGGAGTCGGTGATGCCGCCCCACTTGGCGTAGCGGGTCTCGCCCACCCCGACCACGCAGGCCCTCGCGTCCCGGGCGGTCATGGGGCGGGGGCGCGGTCCGAGGCGGCGCCGGTGCGGGGCTGCCACTGCCGGGCCACCTCGTCGGCGTGCTCGTCCAGGAGCGGGGGGCGCCGGCGGGTGACCCAGGGCGAGGCGTGGGCCACGAAGGGGGCACCGGGGTAGGTCACGGTGCGTCGCAGCTCGGGGTGTTCGAGCTCCACGAAGTGGCCCCGGGCGCGCAGGTGGCGGTCGTCGAGCACCTCGTCGGGGGACCGGATCACCCCCCAGGGCAGTCCCGCGCTCTGCCCCAGGCGGTAGAGGGTCTCGCCGTCGTGCTTGGCGGCCAGGCGCTTGAGGGCGCGCCACACCTCCCGGTAGTTGGCGGCGCGGTGCGCCGGGTCGGCGAAGGCCGGGTCCGACAGGGGGCCGGCCACGCCCTGTGCCTCGAGCATCTCGAGCATGCGGGCGAAGACGTGCGGCCCGAGGAAGTCGGGGTTGAGGGCGGCGACCTGCCGGCCGTCGGAGCCCGTCAGGGTGGGGTGCGGACCGCGCCGGTGCACGGCGCCGGAGCACAGGTAGGTCATGAGGTGCCACTCGGTCATGCTGGCCGAGCACTCGTGGGCGGACACGTCGAGGAATTGGCCCTGCCCCGAGCCCTGGCGCCAGGCGAGCGCCCCCAGCACGGCGATGGCGGCGTAGGTGGCGGCCGTCCGCCACGCCTGGTCGCCGTGGGAGGCGAGCGGCGGGGTGTCGTAGGCGCCGTCGGCACCCGGTCCGTAACCGCACGCCGCCATCGAGCCCCCGAGCGCCATGAGCACGAGGTCGTCGGCGAGGTAGTCGGCCCACGGGCCGTCGTGGCCGAAGGGGGTGAGGGCGCACACGATCAGTCCCGGGAACGCGCTGTGCAGGTCGGCGAAGCCGAGCCCACGCGCCTCGCACTCCGAGGCCCGCAGCGTGTGCACGACGACGTCGGCCGCAGCCACCAGGGCGAGCAGCTCGGCGTCGCCGTGGACCACCACCGAGCGCTTGCCCACGTTGTCGGCCCAGAACGCCAGGCTCCGGTCGGGCCCGGGCGTGTCGTCGAGGAAGGGCCCCACCGCACGCGACGGCGCTCCGCCGGGGGGCTCGGCCTTCACCACGTCGGCGCCGAGGCCGGCGAGCAGGCGTCCGCAGTACTCGGCCGACTCGTCGCACAGCTCCACGACACGCACACCCTGGAGCGGGGAGCCCGGTGCGTCGTCCTCGGTGCGGTCGGGGCTCATCGCAGTGCGCCCTCGGCCTCGAGCTCGGCGATCGCCGCCGCGTCGAGCCCCAGGACCTCGCCCAGCACCGCCGCGGTGTCCTCGCCCAGGCGGGGCGGTCCCCGCCGCAGGCGGCCCCCGGTGTGCGGCGGCGTGGCCGACATGCGGAAGGGCACGCCTTCGAGGGCCATGGGGTCCACCTCGGCGTTGCCCAGGTCGGTGAAGTGCCCCCGCGCCCGCAGCTGCGGGTCGCGCTCGAGGCGGTCGGCGGCGTCCTGCACCGCCCCCGCCGGCACGCCCGCCGCCTGGAGGAGGTGCATGACGTCGTAGCGGTCGCGCTCGCTCGTCCACGCCTCGACCAACGCGTCGAGCTCGTCGGCGTGGGCGACGCGGTCCTCCAGGGTGGCGAAGCGGGGCTCGGCGGCCCACGCCGGCCGGCCCATGGCGCCGACGAGCGCCGTCCACTGCTGCTCGGTGCGGCACGACACCACCACCCACCGGTCCTCCCCCGAGGCGCGGTAGGCGCCCGACGGCGCGGCGGGGGGATGGGCGCGGCGGTTCCCGCTCGGGAACCCGGGCCGACACCGCGCTGCGGCCGTTCACCACGGCGTCGAGGAACAGCGCCCCCGACAGCGCCGTGGCCGGCTCGAGCTGCGACACGTCGATGTGCTGGCCCTCGCCCGTGCGGCGGTGGTGCAGCACGCCGGCCAGGATGGCGATCGCCCCCAGATAGCCGCCCACGTGATCGAGGTAGGAGAACGACCACCCCGCCGGCGGGCGCCCGGGCAGGCCCACCATGAAGGTGAGGCCGGTGAGCGCCTGGGCGGTCGGGCCCATGGTCACGTGGGCGCGGTCGGGGCCCTCGTGGCCGAAGCCGCACATCGACACGTAGACGAGATCGGGCCGGATGTCGCGCATCAGCTCGTACGACAAGCCCCAGCGCGCCATGGTCCCGGCCGCGAAGCTCTCGGTCACCACGTCGGAGCGGGCCACGAGCTCCTTCAGCACGTCGAGGCCGCGGGTGGCGGGCGTCCACGGTGATGCTGCGCTTGCCGCCGGTGTTGTACTTGTAGAAGATGCCGCCCCCGGTTGGGGCTCGTCGCCCCGGTGGCGTTGGCCAGCGTCGCCGCGCCGAAGCCCTCCCCCCGCTCACCGGGCTCGGGGACGAAGGGTGGCATCACCCGGATGGCGTCGGGGAACCGGTGCTCTCCACGCGGATGACCTCCGCCCCGAGGCACCCGCAGATGAGGGTGGCCTGCGCACCGAACCCGAGTCGTGTGAAGTCGAGGATGCGCAGGCCCTCGAGCGCCATGGAACCCCCGTGCCCCCGCCCTGTGGCGTCACGGCGCCGACGATAGTGTGATCTCCGACACGCGTGTCAGGGAACGGCACGCCGGTCGCAGCCCGGCGCCCCACGCCGCCGGCCAGGACGGGGAGTGCCCATGCAGCTCGAGGACCTGGTTCTCGTGAGCGTCGACGACCATGTGGTGGAGCCACCCGACATGTTCGAGGGGCGGCTGCCGGCCAAGTACGCGGCCGACGCCCGCGTCGACGTCCGTGACGACGGCACCGAGGTGTGGCGCTTCGACGGCAAGGAGGCCACCAACATCGGGCTCAACGCCGTGTCCGGTCGGCCCGTCGAGGAGTACGGCATCGAGCCCACGTCGTTCGCCGAGATCCGCAGGGGTTGCTACGACATCCACGACCGGGTGCGGGACATGGACGCCAACGGCGTCATCGGCTCCATGTGCTTTCCGTCGTTCCCCCAGCTGTGCGGCCAGCTCTTCGCCAAGGCGCCGGACCCGGACCTCGGGCTGGCGGTGCTGCGCGCCTACAACGACTGGCACATCGACGAGTGGTGCGGCACCTACCCGGGCCGGTTCATCCCGCTGGCGCTGCCACCGATCTGGGACCCCGCCGCCATGGCCGACGAGGTGCGCCGGGTGGCGGCCAAGGGGTGCCACGCCGTGTCGTTCTCGGAGAACCCCGCCAAGCTGAAGCTCCCGAGCTTCCACAGCGACCACTGGGACCCGTTCTGGTCGGCGTGCTCGGACGAGGGGACGATGGTGTGCCTGCACATCGGCTCGTCCTCGTCGCTCGTGGTCACCGCCCCGGACGCCCCCATCGACGTCCTCATCAGCCTCCAGCCCGTCAACATCGTGCAGGCCGCGGCGGACCTGTTGTGGTCGCCGGTGCTTCGCAAGTTCTCGTCCCTCAAGGTGGCGCTGTCCGAGGGCGGCATCGGGTGGATCCCGTACTTCTACGACCGCATGGACTGGATCTACACGCGTCATCACCGCTGGACCGGTCAGGAGTTCGGCGACAAGCTCCCGAGCGAGGTCTTCGCTGAGCGCGTGGTGACGTGCTTCATCGACGACCCGGCCGGCGTCGAGCTGCGCCACCGCGTGGGCATCGACTCCATGTGCTGGGAGGCGGACTACCCCCATTCCGACTCGACGTGGCCGCTGTCGCCCGAGACCCTGGCGAAGTCCCTCGACGGCGTGCCCGACGGGGAGATCGACAAGATGACGCACATAAACGCCATGCACCACTACCGCTTCGACCCATTCGCCCACCGCCCGAGGGAGCAGTGCACGGTGGGGGCCCTGCGGGCCGGTGCCACCGACGTCGACGTCACGCCGCGCCCCGCCACCCGGCCCCAGGGGGCGAAGATGACGAAGGCGAGCGACCTCACCCGCCACCCCGGCACCAACCGGTAGCGGCAGGGCGCATCCCGCTCACCAGACCGAGGGGATGAGACGCTTGCGGTGCTCGGCGAAGGCGGCGTAGCGCTCCCCCAGGTCCTCGAGCAGGGCCCGCTCCTCGACGTGGATGCGGTAGCGGAGCCCGGCCAGCGTCGCCACCGCGATCGCCGCCAGGCCGAGCCAGTTGGCGAAGGCCAGGCCCACACCGAGCGCGATGAGCAGCACACCGGTGTAGGAGGGGTGGCGGACGAAGCGGTACGGGCCGCTCGTGATGACGGGCTGGTCCCTGCTGGTCATGACGGCGTAGGTGAAGTACCGCCCGAGCGTGGCTCTGGCCCACACCCGCAGGGCCTCGCCGGCCGAGAAGACCACGATCCCCACCACCACGGCCACGAACGGGGGGTGGATGTCGGCACCGGGCACGATCCGCGGTGCCACGGCCACCACGACCACGCCGGGGGCGATGCACAAGCGAAGGATGTACTGGCTCCGCGGTCCCTGCGTGTCGCCTCGGCCCGCCGCCGGAAGGCCCCGGACACCTCGACCACGGCGGCGACGAGGGCCACGGCGATCCACACCCGGCCCACGCCGTGCGTCTCGAAGTACGGACACGCCACCAGCACTAGCGCATCCACACCTCGCGCACGCTGCCGGTCTCGATGCCACGCGGCGCACGGCGCTGATCCCAGGTCTCGGCGCAGCTCTCGGCGCAGAACAACAGCTCGGCGCCGTCCCCGTCTCGGCGGCGGGCCACGGCCGTCGCCGGGGTGAGGGCGATGCGGCACACGGGGTCGGGGTGCGAGTCGGGTCCCGACGGCGTGATCCCGAGCCGCACGACCTCCACCGGGTGCTCGAGGCCCCGCACGGTGATGGCCTCGTTGCGCTCCACCGACGCCCACGGCGGCAGCTCCGGCACCACCGACGCCAGCGCCAGCACCTCGTGCCCCACGGCCAGATCGCACAGGCGCGCCGCCACGTTCACGGCGTGGCCCACGTAGTCGTCGCCCTCCAGGAGGATGACGCCTCCGGTGGTGACCCCGCACTTGATGGTGATGTCCTCGGGAGCGGCGTCGATGGCCGCCTTCATCTCGAGGGTGGCGGCCACGAGGGGCATGGTCTCCACGCTCACGAGCATGGCCCCGTCACCGAGCCACTTGGCGATGCGCACGCCCCGCCGCGAGCACACGTCGCGCAGCGCGGCGCGGAACACGGCCAGGACGGCCACGGCGCGCTCGTCGCCGTCGGCCTCGGTGAGGGCCGTGAACCCCGAGAGGTCGAGGAACCCGAATGTCCGGCGGACCCGCACCTGCGGATGATCACGCCCCGCGGGGGCCGGGGGCGATTCGGGGCCCGCTCCGAGGTCAGGGCCGGAGCCGGTCGGCCTCGTCGGCCTCGATGTCGGAGAGCTCGGCCAGGCGCTCGAGGTGGCGCCCACCTTCGAACGTGCCGGCCAGGAAGGTGTCCACCACGGCCAGGGCGAGGTCGACGCCGAGGATGCGTGCCCCGAGCGACAGCACGTTGGCGTCGTTGTGGAGGCGGGCCAGGCGGGCCGTCGTCTCGTCGTGGCACAGTGCGGCACGTGTGCCGCGCACCTTGTTGGCGGCGATGGCCTCACCCTGTCCGCTGCCACCGATGACGATGCCGCGCTCCGCCGACCCGCTCACCACGGCGCGCGCCGCCGTGGCGCAGAACCACGGATAGTTCACCGGTGCGGTCGAGTACGTGCCCACGTCGGTGATGTCGTGCCCGGCCGCCTCCAGGTGGGCGGCGACCGCCTGCTTGAGGGTGAAACCGGCGTGGTCCGAGGCGAGCACGATGCGCATGGCGACTCCAGCCAACACCCCCACGTCGGATCGGGCAACCGGTGGCGGGTCGACGGGCGCTAGACAATGTGACGTGGACGTGACGCCCCCCGGGTCGGGGTCGGCTCCCGGGGGCACCGGGGACACCGGCCGGCTGCTCGCCCGGGGCCGCGACGCCGACATCTTCGAGTGCGGCACGGCGCTGGTGGTCCGCCGGGCCAGGGACGGTCGCTCCATCGCGCACGAGGCCGACGTCATGGAGCACGTCCGCCGGGCCGGCTACCCGGTGCCGATGGTGCACGAGGTCCGCGCCGGTGGGACCGAGCTCGTCATGGACCGGGTGGACGGGCCCTCGATGCTCGTGTCGATGCTGCACCGTCCCTGGCGCCAGGACGCCATGGCGAGGTTGCTGGCCGATCTCCACCGCGCCCTCGGTGCCATCGAGGCGCCGCCCGGGCTGCGTCAGACCCCCGACGGGGGATCGGCGGTGGTCCATCTCGACCTGCATCCCCTGAACGTCATCATGTCGAGGTCCGGCCCGGTGGTCATCGACTGGGCCAACGCCGGCCGCGGCCTCCCCGCCACCGACGTGGCCCAGACGTGGGTGATCCTGTGGAGCTCCGAGGCGCCGAGCCCACCGCTCGTGGGCCGGATGCTGCTGCGGGGCCGTCGCCGATTCGTGGAGCGGTTCCTCGACGGGACGGGCCAGCGCCACGCCGCCGGTGCGGTGCTCCCCGAGGTCATCGAGCGGCGCCTCGGCAACCGCACCCTGAGCGAGGGGGAGCGCCAGGCGCTGCGCCGGTGGCTGGCGTCGGTGGGGACTCCGGGCACCGCCGGGTAGGGTCGACGGTGATGGAGCCCCCGACCGATCCCGACGGGCGCGATCAACGCGACGAGGACGTCGATCCTCCCCGTCCGCCGGCGCACGGCAGCGAGGCGGAGATCGACGAGGCCGACGAGGAGTCGTTCCCGGCCAGCGACGCCCCGCAGTGGTGGTCGGGTCCTCCCGACGACGAGCGGTAGCCCGGGAGCCTGACCGCCGTGCGCATCGGCATCACCGCCGCCCTGACCGATCGCTCCATGGGGCGGTGGACGAGCTCGCCCGGGCCGTGGAGGAGCGGGGCTACGACTCGCTCTATCTGCCCGAGCACACCCACCTGCCGGTGAGGAGTCCGATCCCCCCGCCCTCGTTGGTGGCGTGCACCTCGACGACTACAGGCGGACACCCGACCCTCTCGTGTCGCTGGCGGCAGCGGCGGCGGTGACAGAGCGGATCCTCCTCGGCACGGGGGTCCTCCTCGTGGCCCAGCACGATCCCATCGTCCTGGCCAAGCAGATCGCCACGCTGGACCGCCTGTCGAACGGCCGCGTCGTGCTCGGCATCGGGTACGGCTGGAACCGCCGGGAGGCGGCCGACCACGGTGTCGACTTCTCCCAGCGCCGCGGCATGGCGCGCGAGAAGGTGCTGTGCATGCAGGCGCTGTGGTCACAGGAGCAGGCCGAATTCCACGGTGCGCACGTGGCCCTCGCCGCCTCGTTCGCGTGGCCCAAGCCGGTCCAGGTGCCCCGCGTGCGGACGCTCGTGGGCGGCGGCGCGGTATCCGGCGCTGTTCTCCGCCATCGCCGAGTACGCCGACGGCTGGATGCCCATCGGCGGCGCCGGCGTGAGCGGCTCCATCGAGGCGCTGCCGCCGCCATGGCAAGCGCGGGTCGCGACCCCGCCGCCCTCGAGGTCGTGCCCTTCGGCACGGTGCCCGACGCCGGCAAGCTCGAGCACCTGGCCGCCGTGGGGTGCACGGAGGTGGTGCTGCGGGGTCCCGTCGGGCCCGGGCCCGGACATGCTCAGCGTCCTGGACGACTACAGCCGCTTCGTGGAGCGCTCGGCCGCGCGGCTGGAGTCATCGCCCGGCGCACCGCCCCGGGCCGCTCCAGCCACAGGAAATGCCCGCAGCCGACGAGGACCTCGACCCGGGCGCCGTGCACGAGGGCGGCCGTCGCCTCGCCGTGCCCGGACGCGGAGAAGGTGCTGGCGCAGAAGACCCAGCAGGGGGAGCTCCTGGCGGCGAACATCGAGGACGCGAACCAGCCCCCGTCCCTCAAGGAGCAGCACGCCGCGATCGTCGCCTCCAACGAGGCGATCAACAACAGGCTGTTGCGCGTCGGGCGGCTACCCGCCAACCTCCAGTATTTCTACCAGCTTGAAAGCGCGACGGGCGCGAAGCTCACCCCCGTGCCCCTCCCGGTGCCGCCCCCCGACAAGAAGGCGCCGAAGACGTTGTACACGGCCGTCGGCTTCACGCTGACGGCGCAGGGCGGTTACGCCCAGCTGATCGACGTGCTCCGCAGGCTCGAGGACGGCGAGCACTACTGCACGT
>CAWIWK010000031.1:0-86047 GCA_963839605.1 uncultured Acidimicrobiales bacterium
CCGCCGAACCGCTTGACGCCAAGGCGCTGAGCGTTCGAATCGCGACCATTAAACGAGCTGGAAGCGCCCTTCTTGTGTGCCATGTCTCGTCGCCTTTACTAATTGATTCCGGTGACCTTCAGGACCGTCAGCGGCTGACGGTGTTCCTGCCGCTTGTGGTACCCGGTCTTGTTCTTGAACTTGTGGATCTTGATCTTGGGGCCCTTGGTGTGCTCGAGCACCTCGCCCGTCACCGCGACCTTGGCCAAAGCCTGGGGCATCGCTGGTGACGGTGGCGCCGTCAACAACCAGCGCTACCGGCAACGAAACCTTCACGCCAGCTGGTGTCGAGCTTCTCGACCTTGAGCACGTCACCAACGGCAACCTTGTACTGCTTGCCGCCGGTCTTGACGATTGCGTAGGTCGCCTCGTTGCTCCTGCCTTAACTCTGGTGAGCGCTCGCGCGCGTAACGGCGTGCGCTGGGTGGTCTGGGTGGGTCTGGGGCGGCGGGCGAATCTGTCCCGCCTGTCACCGGCCGAAGTATGCGCCTGGCGACAACCAATCCAGGGTACGTGACCAGCAGCTACAGGGTCAAACCGGCCCTCGGTGTCGCAGCACGCGGCGCAGGTCAGTCCACGTGCAGCGGTGGTCCGGCCGGCCGGCCCGCTGCGCGGCGCCGGCGCGGTCGGCCCGAAAAGCGTCGCCGACCATCGATGCCTCGATGGAGCCGACGGAATTCACCTCGTCGTCGAGGTCTTCTACGTCGTCGTCATCGTCGTCGTCTAGGTCTTCATCCTCTTCGGCATCCTCATCGTCGTCGTCAACAAGGTCGTCGTCCTCGTCCAAGTCCTCGTCGTCGTCATCGAGCTCGTCGACGGCGTCCTCTTCGGTGTCGTCCAAATCGGAAAGACCCCCGCCTCGGGTCTGGTCATCGATCTCGGCGGTGAGTTCCTCGTCGGGTTCGTCCGATTCGTCGGCTTCATCGTCCTCGTCATCCGACGCCGTTGTGCCCGCCGCCATCGCCTTGAACATCGGATGCTCGCCGGGACATGCACGGGCACCTTGGCCACGGGCTGCTCCTCTTCAGACCCCTTCTTCTTCCACCGCCTGCCGCGCCGACCAGCACCCGACTCGGACTTGCGCGCGCTCGCCGCGCCGGAGTCGACCGGATCCGCGTGCAGGAGAAGTCCACGACCGGCGCAGTTCGGGCACGACGTCGAGAACGCCTCGATCAGCCCGGTGCCCAACTTTTTGCGGGTCAGCTGCACCAGGCCCAGCGACGTCACCTCGGACACCTGGTGTCGGGTGCGGTCTCGGGCCAGCGATTCGGTCAGCCGGCGCAGCACCAAGTCGCGGTTCGACTCCAGCACCATGTCGATGAAGTCGATGACGACGATGCCGCCGATGTCGCGCAGCCGTAATTGGCGCACGATCTCCTCGGCCGCCTCGAGGTTGTTCTTGGTGACGGTCTGTTCGAGGTTGCCCCCGGACCCGGTGAATTTGCCGGTGTTGACGTCGACCACCGTCATCGCCTCGGTGCGGTCGATCACCAGCGTGCCGCCTGAGGGCAACCACACTTTGCGGTCCATCGCCTTGGCCAGTTGCTCGTCGATGCGATGGACGGCGAATACATCCGGCCCTGCCTGATCGTCCGGCCCAGCGGGGGGTTCGTACTTCGTCAGCTTCGAAACCAGTTCGGGTGCAACAGAATCCACGTAGTCGTTAATGGTGGTCCAGGCATCGTCACCCGAGACGATCAGGTTCGCGAAGTCTTCGTTGAACAAGTCGCGGATGACTTGACCAGCACGTCGGGCTCTTCGTAGAGCGTGACCGCCGCGCCCGCGGCCTGTTCCCTGGTCTGAGTCGCCTTCGTCTCGACTGTTCCCAACGGCCCTGCAGGCGGGTCACATCTTTGCGGATGTCTTCCTCTTTCACACCCTCGGATGCGGTGCGAATGATCACGCCGGCGTCCGATGGCACCACCTCACGCAGGATCTCCTTGAGCCGCTGGCGTTCGGTGTCGGGCAGCTTGCGGCTGATTCCGGTCGACGACGCACCCGGCACATAAACCAGATAGCGCCCCGCCAAGGACACCTGCGTGGTCAGCCGCGCGCCCTTGTGTCCGACCGGATCCTTGCTGACCTGGACGACGACGTAGTCGCCGGGTTTGAGGGCCTGTTCGATCCTGCGGTCCGCCCGCCGAGTCCGGCGGCTTCCCAATCGACCTCGCCGGCGTAAAGCACGCCGTTGCGGCCGCGGCCGATGTCGACGAAGGCCGCCTCCATCGACGGCAACACGTTCTGCACGATTCCGAGGTAGATATTGCCCACCAAGGACGCAGACCCCGCCGACGTGACGAAATGTTCGACGACGATGCCGTCTTCGAGCACCGCGATCTGGGTGTATCGCGCGCCCTGATGCGGTTGCTCGGTGCGAACCCGGTCGCGCACCACCATTACTCGTTCGACTGCCTCGCGGCGCGCGAGGAACTCGGCTTCGGTCAGGACCGGCGGCCGGCGCCGTCCGGCGTCGCGCCCGTCTCGGCGCCGTTGTCGCTTGGCCTCCAACCGGGTCGAGCCCTCGATGCCCCTGATTTCGGCGTTGCTCGAGCCTCCAGAACCGGAAGAGCCTGAGCCGCCACCGGACTTGCCGCGGGGCGCGCGCTCATGCACGACGGTATTCGGCGGATCGTCCGGAGAGGCCCCTTCCCCGTTGTCCTCATGCCGCCCGATTTACGCCGCCGGCGCCTGCGGCGACGGCGAGTGCCCGCCTCCGAGGAACCGTTCTCGTCGTCGTCGTCGCTTTCGCCGTCGGATTGTTCGCCGTCGTCGTCGGCCTCGTCGTCGGCGCCGTGGCGTCGCCCCCTCGCCCTGGCCGTCGGCCCGCCCTGCTCCCCACGTCCGCGACCACGACCCCGCCGGCCCCGCCGACGACGCCGATTACCCGGCCGGCCTGGTCCGGTCTGGTCCTGGTCGGTCGTCGGCGTCGTCGGTTCGTCGGAATCGTCGGAATCTTCGCCGTCATCCATGGCGTCGTCGGTGTCCTCGTCCCGAACTTTGCCGGTCGCGACCGGTTGCGGGGAAACGAACAACGGCATGTATCGCGGCTCGTCCGACGCCTTGCCAGAGGGCGCCTGCAGCGGCTGCGCTCCGGGTTCCTGGGGTTTCTGGGCCGTCCGGGCAGGTGCGTGACTGAAGCCCGGGATGTTTTCCAGGGGTTGGACGAAGAGGATCTCGCGTACCCGGATCGCGTCATCACGGTCGACGCCGGAATGCACTGTACGAACCCGGCCATCCAACTCGGAGAGCGCGTCCAGCACCTCTTTGTTGGTGTTGCCCAACGCCCGGGCGAGCTGATCGAACCTTATGCGATCCGGCAGGTCCTCATGCTCGGTCGAGCCTTGGATGGCCTGAAGTTGGGGCACCGTCTACCACGTAATCTCCTCAAGCCCTCGGGCGCGTCCATTCGACGCGGCCACGCGAGGGCTTCGCTATGTGCCCGGGTCACTTCTCCCGGGCTTGTGATGGTCTCGCCCCGAGCGGCTCAGGATTCGAACGCACTCGGCGCCGTACTGAATGAGGCCTGACATGCGGCGCAACATCACGGATAGCGATGGTCTCGCGCTTGTCCAAGTCTTCATTCGGGTGTCCGACACCGGTCCGGCGACGTTCACCCGGCATCTGTATCCACATCACGTGGCGCGGCTGTCCAGGCCCGATCCGGACACCCCGCAAACCCCGTTCCGGCCCGCCGCGCAGGTGCGCCGCGTGACCCCATCCGGTTGGGCCTTATGCGTCGGGAAACCAGAGCGCGATCTCGCGCTTGGCCGAGTCGGCCGAGTCGGACCCGTGCACCACGTTGAACTGCGTTTCCAGCGCGAAATCGCCCCGAATGGTGCCGGGTGTGGCCTTCTCGACCGGGTCGGTCCCACCGGCGAGCTGCCGAAACGCCGCGATTGCTCGCGGTCCCTCGACGACTGCCGCCACCAGGGGCGCCGACGTGATGAATTCCAGCAGCGATCCCAGGAACGGCTTGCCTTCGTGTTCCGCGTAATGCTGGCGGGCCAGCGCCTCGCTGACCTGCCGAAGCTGCAGCGCCGCGATGGTGAGGCCTTTTCGCTCGATGCGGCTGATGATCTCGCCTATCAGCTTGCGCTCGACGCCATCGGGCTTGATCAGTACGAGGGTCCGTTCGGTCACGGCCGACAGCGTACAGAATCGTTCGGAGATCAGTCGGGCCCGTGTTGTTGTCGCAGCAGGACCTCATAGCGCAGGTAGGCGATCACCGCCCATACCGCGGCAAAAAGCACACCAATGAATCCGACACCCGAGTACACGGCGAAGCCGGCGAGCGGTAGCACTTGGACGCCCAGGTTCATCCAGATCGCCCACGACCTGCCCTGCAGGCCGGCAAGCAGGATGAATAGCGCGGCCAGGCCGATCAGGTAACTCAGCGACGCCGTCGTCAGGCCGCCGCCAACCGCGCCCACCACCGGTATCGCCAGCAGCATCACGATCGCCTCCAGGAAGAGCGTCGCCGCCATCACTCCTCGGAAAGCCCGCCACGGATCGGCCCGCGGTGCCTGGGCCTGTTCGGCGGCGCCATCAGGCGCCTGCGGGTCGGTCATTCCGGATCACGACCGAACAGGGTGCGCGCGGCCCCGGCGGTGACGACCGAGCCGGTGATCACGATCCCGGTGCCGGAGAACGCCCCGGCTTGATCATCCAGTTCGCCGTCCCTGACGGCGTCGCCTACCAGCGCGGTCGCCGTGTCGATGGCGTCGCGCAGATTATCGGCGGTCAGCACCCGGTCGGGTCCGAATCGCTGCATGGCCACCAGCGCCAGCGACTCGACATCCAGCGCCCGTGGGGACCCGTTGTGCGTCACGACCACCGAATTGAACACCGGCTCCAGTGCGGCGAGGATACCGTCCACGTCCTTGTCGGCCATCACGCTGATTACCCCGATCAGCGTTCGGAAGTCGAACTCGCCCGCCAGCGTCTGCGCCAATGCGGCCGCGCCGGCCGGATTGTGCGCCGCGTCGATGAACACCGTGGGAGTGCTGCGCATCCGCTCCAGCCGCCCAGGGCTGGTGACGGCGGCGAAACCGGCCCGGACGGCGTCGACATCGAGCTGGCGCTGGGCACCGGCGCCGAAGAAGGCCTCGACCGCGGCAAGCGCCACCACCGCGTTGTGCGCCTGGTGCTCGCCGTGCAGCGGCAGGTAGACATCGGAGTACACCCCGCTTAGACCCTGCAGCTGCAGCACCTGGCCACCGATGGCGACCTGACGGTCCAGCACCGCGAACTCGGAATCCTCGCGGGCCACCGCGGCATCGGCCTTAATCGATTGCGCCAGTAGCACTTCCATGGCCTCCGGCAGCTGGCGTGCGATGATGACGACGGTGTCGGGTGCACCCGTGTCGTCCTCATCCGAGTTGCCCTGGGCGCGCTGGATGATGCCCGCCTTCTCGCCCGCGATCCCGGCGATGTCGGCACCGAGATACTCGACGTGATCAATGCCGATCGGGGTGATGACCACCACCGGGGCATTGACCACGTTGGTGGCGTCCCAGCGCCCGCCCAGGCCGACCTCGATCACCGCGACGTCGACGGGCGCGTCGGCGAACGCGGCGAAGGCCATCGCGGTGAGCACCTCGAACTTGCTCATCGCCGGCCCCCCGGCAGACTGCGACTGTTCGTCGATCATCTGCACGAAGGGCTCGATCTCGCGGTACGTCTCAACGTATTGAGCCGGGCTGACCGGCTTTCCGTCGATCGCGATGCGTTCCGTCGCCGACTGCAGGTGGGGGCTGATGGTCCGCCCGGTCCGCTGTTGCAGCGCGGTCACCAGCGCGTCAACCATTCGCGCCACCGAGGTCTTGCCGTTGGTGCCCGCGATGTGGATCGACGGGTAACCCAGTTGTGGCGACCCGAGCAGGTCCATCAACGCGCTGATCCGGGTCAGGCTCGGCTCGATGCGGGTCTCCGGCCAGCGTTGGTCCAGCAGATGCTCGACCTGCAAAAGGGACGCGATCTCGTCCAGTGTGGGAGCCTCGGTGGCGATCACTTCATCGTCGAGGTCGTGGTCGAGATCCTCGGGCCACTCGGAGGCATCGAAACTCATTGCAGCCCGGCCAGCCTGGCGCTGATCCGGTCGGATTCCTCTTGGGCCACCTGCTGGCGGTCGCGGATCTTGCCGACGACGTGGTCGGGGGCTTTGGCCAGGAAGTCCGCGTTGCCCAGCTTCGCGGCGGTCGAGGACAACTCCTTTTGCGCTGCGGCCAAGTCCTTTTCCAGGCGGCGGCGCTCGGCGGCCACGTCGATGGTGCTGGAGGTGTCCAGCTCGACGATGTCCGTGTCAGCACCGAGCCGAACCTCCAGCGATGCCGTGGGACTGAACTCGGGACCCGGTGGGGTCAGCGAGGTCAGAGCCATCACCTGTACGCTCAGCTGCCCAGCACCAGCCATGCGGGCCGGCACCTTCTGCCGCTCGGCCAGGCCCTGATCGCTGCGGAATCGGCGAACCTCGGTCACCAGCTTCTGCTTTTCACCGACCCGTTGCGAGACACCCGGATCCAACGCTATGCCCGACGGTTTGGGCCAATCGGCAATCACCAGTGACTCTCCGCCGGTCAGCGCTTGCCACAGCGCTTCGGTGACGAACGGAATCACCGGGTGCAGCAACCGCAGCAGCGTATCGAGTACTGCGGCTAGCACGCCGGTCGTGTGCGTGATCCCCTCAGTCAGCTGGGTCTTGGCCAATTCGACGTACCAGTCGCAAAATTCGTCCCAGGTGAAGTGATAGAGCGCCTGGCAGGCCCGGCCGAACTCATATCGGTCGAGGGCCGAATCGACCTCGGCCCGAACCTCTTCCAGCCGACCCAGGATCCAGAGGTCCTCGTCGGTCAGGTCAGCAAGGTCAGGCAAGGGCGCCAGGCTTGCCCCGTTGAGTAGCGCGAACCGGGTGGCGTTGAACAGCTTCGTAACGAAGTTGCGCGACGCACGGACGGCATCCTCGCCGACGGCAAGGTCTCCGCCGGGACTGGCGCCGCGAGCCAGGGTGAACCGCAGCGCGTCGGCCCCGAACATGTCCACCCAGTCCAGCGGATCGATGACGTTGCCCTTGGACTTGCTCATTTTGCGGCCGGACTCGTCGCGGATCAGTCCATGCAGGAACACATCCGTGAACGGCACCTGTGGCCCGCGTTTACCGCCCAGGGTGATGACGTCATCGCCGCCGACGAAGGTGCCGAACATCATCATCCGGGCGACCCAGAAGAACAAGATGTCGTAGCCGGTCACCAGAACGCTTGTCGGATAGAACTTTTCCAGCTCCGGCGTGCGCGACGGCCAACCCATGGTGGAGAACGGCCACAGCGCAGAGGAGAACCAGGTGTCCAGCACGTCGGGATCCTGTTCCCAGCCGTCCGGCGGGGTGTCGTCCGGACCGACGCACACCTGCTCGCCGTTGGGCCCGTACCAGATCGGGATGCGATGTCCCCACCACAGTTGTCGTGAGATGCACCAGTCGTGCATCTCATCGACCCAGCCGAACCAGCGTGGTTCCAGACTGGCGGGGTGAATCACGGTGTCCCCGTTGCGCACCGCATCTCCGGCGGCCTTTGCCAGCGATTCCACCCGGACCCACCACTGCAGCGACAGCCGCGGCTCGATCGGTTCGCCGCTGCGCTCCGAGTGTCCGACGCTGTGCTGGTAGGGCCGCTTCTCGGCGACGACCCGGCCCTGGGACGCCAACGCTTCGCGCACCGCAACGCGGGCCTCGAAGCGGTCCATGCCGTCGAATTGCGTTCCGGTGTCAACGATCCGGCCCTTGGTGTCCAGGATGGAGATCATCGGCAGCTTGTGCCGCACCCCGATCTCGAAGTCGTTAGGATCGTGCGCGGGCGTGACTTTGACGGCACCGGTACCGAATTCGGGGTCCACGTGATCGTCGGCGACGATAACCATCGACCTGTCCACGAACGGGTGCGGCAGGCTGGTACCGACGAGATGGCGGTACCGGTCGTCGTCGGGATGGACCGCGATCGCGGTGTCGCCCAGCATCGTCTCGATCCGGGTGGTGGCCACCACGATGTGCGGCTGCGAATCCTCCATTGAGCCATACCGGAACGACACCAGCTCACCGTCGACGTCGACGTAGTTGACCTCGAGGTCCGAGATCGCCGTCTCTAGTACGGGCGACCAGTTGACCAGCCGCTCGGCCTGGTAAATCAGGCCCGCATCGTAGAGCCTCTTGAAGATCGTCCGCACCGCTCGCGACAGGCCGTCGTCCATGGTGAACCGGTCGCGGCTCCAGTCCACGCCGTCCCCAAGCCGGCGCATCTGGCCGCCGATCGCACCGCCGGACTCCCGCTTCCAGTCCCAGACCTTGTCGATGAACAGCTCGCGGCCCAGGTCCTCCTTGGTCTTGCCGTCGACCGCAAGCTGGCGTTCCACCAAGCTCTGGGTCGCGATGCCCGCATGGTCCATGCCCGGCTGCCACAGCACCTCGTAGCCCTGCATGCGCTTGCGGCGGGTCAGCGCGTCCATCATGGTGTGTTCCAGCGCGTGGCCCATGTGCAGGCTGCCGGTCACGTTCGGCGGTGGTAGCACCACCGAGTACGCGGGTTTGTCGCTGGATGGGTCCGCGGTGAAGTAGCCCGCATCCAGCCACTGCCGGTAGATGTCGTCCTCGGCCGCGCCTGGATCCCACGACTTGGGCAGGTCGGCGGCGGAGCTGCGGGTGACGGTCACCGGTCAATTCTAGGAACCGCCGCCTGCGCACGTGTAATCGCCCGAGCGCGCAGGCGGCGGTTCGCTAGTTCCGGACTAGCAAGGATCAGGGAGCAGATCAGGGAATGGTGAGGATTTGACCCGGTTCGATGTGGTCAGGATTGGCGATGCCGCTTGCGGTGGCGATCTCCTGGTACTTGTTGCCGTCACCGAGGTATTGCTCCGCGATGGCCCACAGCGTGTCGCCTGAGACCACGGTGTAGGTCCGCGCGCCGCCGGTTTCCTCCTGGATGCCCTCTGGAGCCGCTTCTTCGGGCTCGACCAACGGCGGCGGCGGGGCGTCCGACTCCGTGTGGGTCGACCATGCTGCCCCGTTGGCCGCGTAGAGCACCAGGTTGCCGTCGTCCTGGACTACCAGCCGTACGTTCTTGCGGCCCTTGGTGTTGGTGTGCCAGACCGGCTTGTCCGGTGTGTAGAGGACGAAGTTGCCGTCCTTCTGCACTTCGGCACGCTCGACATTCTGGCCGTTGGTCTGGGTGGACCAGCGAGGCTCGCCCCGCGCGGCCAGCACCAGGTTGCCGTCGTCTTGCAGCGTCAGGGTGTACGCGCCGTTCTCCGAGGTGAGCGACTCCCCCTTGGTGAGCTTCTGTCCTTCGTTAGCAGTGTCTGCCATTGCATTGCCTCTCGTCATGATGTGGTTCGGGCGGTTAGCACCCGACGTCGTTTTCGTCGTCTTCCCAATGCCCATCACCAACTCGGGCGCGGGAGCCTACTGAATCTTGGTGCGGTCGGTGCATCCCTCCCTCGACGCAATCGAAACCATCCGAGAACTGACGGTGAACACTCGGGGCGGGTGCCGCGGTGAGCTACTTCTTGCCGCCGAGCAGGCCGCCGAGGACGTCGCCAAGTCCGCCGCCCTTGCCGCCCAGCACACTGCCGAGGATGCTGCCCAGGGCGTTGTTGCTGGAGCCACCACCACCGAGGATGCTGCCCAGAATGTCACCCAGGCCGCCACCGGACGCCGCCTCCTTTTGCGGCGCCGCGCCCCCGCCGCCGGTGAGCTGTTTGCCGACGTACGCCAATACGATCGGGAGCAGAATCGGCATCAACTGCTTGAGCAGCCCACTGTTGCCGCCACCGCCGGCCAGCGCCGCGGCAACCTGATCCGAGTCCTGCCCGCCGAACAGCGCCGAAATCGCTTGGTGCCCTTCGTCCTCGTTCACGTGACCGACACCGCCGGCGTCCAGCAGGCCGCTCGCGGCGTGCTCATTCGCGGCGGATGCGATCTTGCTGGCGTCCTCGGGATTTTGCGCGTTGTGCTGCAGCCCACCAAGCAGCACCGGCACCAATGTGCGGATAGCGCTGTCGACCTCGCCTTGGTCGGCGCCGAGCTTGTCGGCAATGTCGGATGTAGGAATCTGAGAGTAGAGGTCGTCGAGACCGGCCATCGGTGGGTCCACCTTCGTCGCTGGAATGTTTGCGTCTTCGCTGCTGTGTTTTCGTCGCTTCAAAGTAGAGGCAAGCCATTACGACATTAGCCCCCTGCGATCTCGGCGTCAGCCTTAACCTCAACCGGAGTCAGGTACCTCGGTCAGTTCAGCCGTTCGGTCCGCAATGACACCCCGGCGGCCGGGAACCGCGCCAGCAGTGCGTCACCCATCGCGGCGGCCGGAGTGAGCACGCCCCGCAGGTCAGAGAGCTTGTCACGGTCGGCAGCGAGGGCAATTCCACACTCGCCCAGCAACACCGAGGTCGCCTTGTAACCAGGGTCGCCTCGCTGCTCCATTCTCGCCACATAGCGGGCACCGCTGGTTGTGCTGGCGTACGTCTCGATGCGGTAGTAACCACGCTCGCGCGCAGCCTCGCTGGGGCCACTGCCGGGTTTGGGGGCCACCCTGTCCACCAGCCGGCGCGGCAGCAGCCGGAAGTAGCGGCCGCCCAATCCGTTAGTCGCGTTCCCGATGCCCGACATGACCGCCGACACCAGTGGCGCCACCGGTGACGAACCGAGACTCATGTGTTCGGTGTACCGGAACTGGCGGCCGTAGGCCCAGTCCAGTAATGCGTTGCTGCGTCGCACGACTCGGGTGTTGATCGGTGCCATCATGAAACCGCCCATCCAGAGGCCGGCCAGTTCTGGCGCAATCTGCCCGCCACGCCGCCAGGGCAGGTCGGGTTGCGGGCCCAGCTCGGGTTCGGCGCCGCGGTCGGTGCTAAGCGTGTACGGGTCGGCAAGGTCACGGCGAAGGTCGGGATCGTTCGAGGCGGCATCCAGCACACCGATCAACGAAGCGACGGTTCCCCCGGATACCCCGCCGGAGAACGAGCGGACGACGAAGTCGGTGTCGACGAGCTCGCCCGCGCTGCCGTCTTGCGCCGCCCGGTACAGTGCGTACACGGTCAGATCCGAAGGGATGGAATCGAATCCGCAGGAATGCACGATCCGGGCGCCGGTGTCGGCGGCCTGCTTGTGATAGAGGTCGATGCTCTCACGGATGAAGTTCGCCTCACCGGTGAGATCGGCATAATCGGTGCCGGCGGCGGCGCACGCGGCCACTAGCGGCAACCCGTAACGGGCGTAGGGCCCGACCGTGGTGACGACGACCTGTGTCCGGGCGGCCATGTCGTCGAGTGTCGACCGCGACGACGCGTCGGCGGCCAGCAGCGGCCAGGACTGCGCGGATTCCCGAGGGAATTGCGGACGGCGAGCAGTCGCTCGGTGGAGCGCCCGGCCAGCGCGACCCGCACGTCTTTCCCGGCCTGGGCCAGGTACTGGGCGGTCAGCTTCCCGACGAATCCGGTCCCGCCATACAAGACAATGTCGAATTCGCGCGGCGTTGCGGTCACCGGCCCGACCCTACCCGCACCTAATGCCTTACATCGAGCCTGCGCACAGGGCGTGGCGCGGCGACCGAACCGCGGTCTGTGCGCAGGTTCGCCGCCACGATTTCAGCCTGGGCGGGGCCGGCGGTGACGCCGGCGCATTCATCTTGGCAACGTCCACGATCGCGACAGATAAGGGATGCCGGGCACAAGGCCCGGCATCCCTATCGTTTAGTAAGAGGTCGTCAGCCGCGTCGGCCGCAGACCGGCCACGCGCCGATGCCCTGCGAATGCAGCACGTTCTCCGCGACGCGGATCTGCTCCTCACGGCTGGCGCCGTTCGGGGAGCCCGAGCCACCGTTGGCACGCCAGGTGCTCGAGGTGAACTGCAGGCCGCCGGCGTAGCCGTTACCGGTGCTGATGCCCCAGTTGCCACCCGACTCGCACTGCGCGATGGCGTCCCAGTTCACGCTGTATGTGCGGTGGACCGGGGGCGGCGCGTCGACCGGCGGAGCGTCAGGAGCCGGAGGCGGCGGAGCGTCGAAGCCGACCGGAGCCGGCGCGGGCGGCGGCGGCGCGTCGACCGGAGCCGGGGCCGCGGGGGGCGGCGGAACATTCGGGTCAAAGCCCACTGGCGCCGGCGCCGGGACAACGTCTACCGGGGCGCCGGGTGCTGGGGGCGCGTCCGGGGCGGACCCGGCGGAGACAACGTTCGGATCGATGCCCATCGGTTCCGCGCTGGCGGTAGCGGTGGGCACAGTTACGAGCGCCCCCGTGATCGCGGCGAGCATGAGCGTCTTGCGGACGTTCTTCAACTATGTTCCTTTCGCGGTGCGCGCGCGCCAAAGCAACCCACAGCTGTGGGTGGACGTACCTTGTTCGACCGGTCCGGATCGGATCGGGTTCGACGAGGCGCTCTGGGGCGTGCCGTCTCGTTCTGGCACAACAGCGGGGGGCGTTCGGCCCGACGGGCTGGTGCCCGCCTGCGCGGCGGCTGTCGCCGTCCGCAGCCCCGCTCACACGCGCGGGTCCGTGGATTAATTTTTGTTTACTGTATGTAGCCCCGTTTTGGGCTACAGAGGGACCGTACGAGACGGAAGCGCATTCGTCATATGCAGAATCGACATATCTCGGTTCGATAACGAGCCAATCACGGGCGGGCGCACGAATTGTCTCCGCAGGTCAACTCGGCATGTTCCGCTGACTTCACTCCGTCGCGATCGCTGCGCAATTGTGAGCCAACTCACGCATAAATTGTGGCCTGGATCACCGTTTGCCGCTCATGCGCAAGCACATGGTCGGCCGGCCTCCGCCCGAACCGACTTGCGCAAAATACAGCAATTTTCGCGGATTGGCACGTGCGGCGCCAATGCATCGCCAAGCGCTTGTGTCTTGCGTGAAATGCCTAGTCCAACAATCTATTCAGCAGCAGCCGAGGAGCCGTATTCGAGCTGATGCTCATCACCTCGGGCCGCCGCGATGAAGCCTCAGGAGCGCAATATCTTTCGCTGAACGAATATATGCACCAACCATTTTCAGGCTCCTCGTGGCGACGGTACGGCCAGCCACCACGACCCGCGTCACGGCGACGGACGAGAGGGTGAAACGGGTCCGCGCATTGTTGCCAGAAACCGTGTGGAGCATCCCGCGAGTCAGCGGCGTCACCTCACCGGAGTCGGCCGAAAAACGCGCGATGCTACCAAATCAACACGGTACCAACGTATTACGAACTATCGACGGAGCGAAAGCGGATATCGACCTTAGGCCAATCGAATGGGCCCCGGAAACGCGAGTTAGCACAAATTAAAGAATGGCATAATGTCGCGATATTCAAAACCCAGATTCCAACGGACAAATGAAATGAATTGCGCGTATTAATGCTCAGGCGCCGGGGCGCACCAGCGCGCGCAGGTCGGCGTCCGTGTTGACGTTGGTGACGGGCCGGGAGTCCGTCAGTACGATCTGCTGGGAGTCGGAAGCGTCGATCAGGGCGCTCATTTTGTACTCGCCGGCCGCGACCAACGCGTCGACGCGGTCGGCCAGGTCGGTGCGGTAAACCGCGGCCAAGTAGTGACTGCGACCGTCCCACGGCAGCACCACTTCGGCGTTGGTCTCGGTGGCGAGTTGGACGAGTTCGTCGATCAGTTCGACGGTCAGCAGCGGCATGTCGACGGCACACACGAAGGCGTACTTGGCGCCGGCTTCAGCGGCCGCGCGCAGTCCGTGCCCGGTCGCCGATAGCGGTCCCAGCCCCCGAACCGCGTCGCGGATGACGCGACCCTTTACTGCGGGGACCGGTTGCCCCGGGGCGGCCATCACGAAAATCGGTTCGCAGCGCTGCGCGACGACGCCGGCGACAAACTCCGCCAGTGTGGTGGCGCCGGATCCTCCGACCGACCCCGGCACCGGCATGCTGGCCTTGTCGCGGCCCATCCGCCGCGATTCACCTCCGACGAGGATTACTCCGGCCAGTGACCCGGCATGTCCCACTGCATCAGGCATACGTTCAACCACCTCAGTCGACGGTCCAGGTGTCGCGCCCGCGCAACAGGGATTGCAGCGCGGCGTTATCGAACGGTTTCGACGACTGGGCGGCAACGACCTGAGCACGGGCCGCGTCGTCGTAGGTGGGCCGGCTGATGTTGCGGAAGATCCCCAGCACGGTGTGCTCGAGGTTCTGGTCCGACAACCGGGATAACGCGAAGGCATAGGCCGAATCGTCGGCGTGCGCGTCGTGCACGACGATCTCGTTCACAGCGACGTCGGCGGTCTTCGCCACCTCGAGGCCGAAGCCGGACTTCACCACGCAGTATTGGCCGTTGGCGCCGAAGACGATTGGTTCGCCGTGCCGGACGTTGATCACCCGGTCTTCGGCGTCCTCCTTGCGCAGCGCGTCGAAGGAACCATCGTTGAAGATCGGGCAGTCCTGCAGGATTTCGACCACGGACGCGCCGCGATGCGCGGCGGCGGCGCGCAGTACCTCGGACAACCCGGCGCGGTCGGAGTCAAGTGCGCGACCGACGAAGGTCGCCTCGGCGCCCAGCGCCAGTGACACCGGGTTGAACGGGTGATCCAGCGATCCCATCGGCGTCGACTTGGTCACCTTGCCGACCTCTGAGGTCGGCGAATACTGCCCCTTGGTCAGACCGTAGATCCGGTTGTTGAACAGCAGAATCGTGATGTTGACGTTGCGGCGCAGCGTGTGGATCAGGTGGTTGCCACCGATCGACAAAGCGTCACCGTCGCCGGTGACCACCCACACCGACAGGTCCTCGCGGGCGAGTGCCAGACCGGTCGCGACGGCCGGCGCCCGGCCGTGGATCGAGTGGAACCCGTAGGTCTCCAGGTAATACGGGAACCGGCTGGAGCAGCCGATACCGCTGACAAAGACGATGTTCTCGCGGCGCAGGCCAAGTTCGGGCAAGAAGTTGCGGATCGTGTTCAGGATGACGTAGTCACCACAGCCGGGGCACCAGCGCACCTCTTGGTCGCTGGTGAAGTCCTTGGCCTTCTGCGGCTGGTCTCCAGCAGATAACGTGGGCACGCCGTCGTTCTTGGTCGGCTTGGACGTCAACCCCAGGTCAGTGCCCACCAAATCGCCAATGGCGCTTGTCGTCATTCGTGCGCTCCCGCTCCAACTGTTGCCGCCGACATTCTGGCGACCACCGTCTTGTCGTCCTCAATTTCCGCCAGGGTCCCGCCCAGTGCGGCGCGGATAACGCGCCCCACCTCATCGGCCAGGAATGCCACACCTTGCACCTTGGTAACCGACTGTACGTCGACCAGGAACTTGCCGCGCAGCAGCAGTGCCAGCTGGCCCAAGTTCATTTCGGGTGCCACCACCTGCGGGTAGCGCCGCAGCACATCGCCCAGGTTGGCCGGGAATGGGTTGAGGTAGCGCAAGTGGGCGTGCGCGACCTTGATGCCCTTGCGCCGGGCCCGCCGGCAAGCCTCACCGATGGGACCGTACGAGCTGCCCCATCCGATAATTAGCAGCTCGGCGTCTCCGGTCGGATCGTCCACTTCCAGATCGGGCACCTCGATGCCGTCGATCTTGGCCTGGCGCAACCGGACCATGAGGTCGTGGTTGACGGGCTCGTAGGAGATGGCTCCCGAGCCGTTCGCGGCTTCCAGGCCGCCGATGCGGTGCTCGAGACCGGGTGTGCCCGGGACGGCGAACTGGCGGGCCAGCGTTTCCGGGTCGCGAGCGTACGGCTGGAAGGGTTCGCCCGTCTTGGCGAAGGTGTGCGTGATGGGCTTCAGATCGCCGACGTCCGGAATTTGCCATGGCTCGGAACCATTGGCAATGGCGCCGTCGGACAACACGATCACCGGGGTGTGATACGACAGCGCGATGCGCACCGCTTCGAGCGCGACGTCGAAGCAGTCGGACGGCGACCGGGGCGCCAGCACAGCCACCGGCGACTCCCCATTGCGGCCGTACAGCGCCTGCAACAGGTCAGCTTGCTCGGTCTTGGTGGGCAGGCCCGTCGACGGACCGCCGCGCTGCACATCGATGACAAGCAACGGCAATTCGGTCATCACGCCCAGCCCGATCGCTTCGGACTTCAGCGAAATACCCGGCCCCGATGTGCTGGTGACTCCCAGCGCGCCACCGTAGGCGGCGCCCAGCGCGGCGCAGATGCCGCTGATCTCGTCTTCCGCCTGGAAGGTGATCACGTTGAAGTTCTTGTGCTTGGACAGTTCATGCAGGATGTCCGACGCGGGTGTGATCGGATAACTGCCGAGCATCACCTGG
This sequence comes from uncultured Acidimicrobiales bacterium, assembly GCA_963839605.1. Taxonomy (GTDB): domain Bacteria; phylum Actinomycetota; class Acidimicrobiia; order Acidimicrobiales; family UBA8190; genus JBEKVE01. The sequence continues at coordinate 16,298 of CAWIWK010000031.1, forward strand.
ATACCGGCCAGCTGACCGGCCGCGATGATGCCGTAGGACAGCGCGGTGTTGCCCGAGATCTGCCGATATTCCCCGGTCGGCAACGTCGCCCGGGAGACCTCATAGGTGGTGCCGAAAGCTTCGGTGGTTTCGCCGTAGTTCCAGCCCGCCTTGAGGGCGAGGACGTTGGCCTCGGCGATGTCGGGCTTGCGGGAGAACTTCTCCCGGATGAAGGTCTCGCTGGTCTCGATCGGTCGCCCGTACATCCACGACAACAGGCCCAGCGCGAACATGTTCTTGGCGCGCTGACCGTCTTTCTTCGATGCGCCGATGGACTCGACGGCGCCCAGCGTCAGCGTGGTCATCGCGACGGAGTGCACCACATAGTCGGCCAACTCGTCGGACTCCAGTCGGGTTGGTTATGTAGCCCACTTTCGTCAGGTTGCGTTTGGTGAATTCGTCGGCATTCGCGATCACCATGCCACCCCGCGGCAGGTCGCCGATGTTGGCCTTGAGCGCTGCCGGGTTCATGGCGACGAGCACGTCGGGTCGGTCGCCGGCGGTCAAGATGTCGTAATCGGCGATTTGAATCTGGAAGGACGACATCCGGGCAGCGTTCCCGCAGGAGCCCGGATCTCTGCGGGGTAGTTCGGCTGGGTCGCCAGGTCGTCGCCGAAAAGTGCTGCCTCCGTGGTGAACCGGTCTCCGGTCAGCTGCATACCGTCGCCGGAGTCCCCGGCGAATCGGATGACGACTTGTTCCAGACGCTGCCGGTTGGACCCGTTACGGGCCGAACCGTTGTGAGAATCTGACCCGGCTCCGCTGCCGCTCGGATCCACGTCTCCGCCTTCCATTTCGCCCGGACGGGCCCTCCGCTGGAGCTTATAAAGTGCGCACCACTGGAATGACTCCCGCGCGGTCACGCATGTGTGTCACTCGCGGTATCAATTATGGCACTGCTTGCCGCTATGCATGGACGTCTCGGGATACTTACCCGCACTAAATTTCTGAGCAAAAGCCCAAGTCAGCAAGGTAGCGGCAGCGTGAACACCAATAAACTGTGGTATTGGTCACTCCCTTGCAGGCCGCCTGGCTGTGTACGAACTGCTTACGCGCTCTTGTCGCGGCGTTCGCTTCGCGACGGCTTGCGCGGCACGATCGTCGGCACGCCTCCTGGATACCGATACGGCACAGGCTGGAAATGACGAAATAGAGGTTCTCACCGGACGCGATCCGGATGTAAATGATGGCGAAGATAAGCGGCATATACCGCTGCATCATTTGCATCTGTGGATTGGCCTGGGCTGCCGCTGGGTTCCTGCTGTTCAGCTGGCGCATCTGGAAATATTGCAGCCCGATGGCGACGGCGATGATGGCCCCGTAAGGGATGTACCCCGCCGGCGTATGGTGCGTGAACAGGGTGTCTGCCAGGTCCAGGCCGAACGCCTTCATGTGGCCGTGGGCGGCGATGAGGTTTTTGTAGAGGTGCGTGTGGCTGGATATATAGCGTGGCTGCGCCACGGTTTTGCCGTGGACCTGGACCGTGTTCGTCAATCCCCGGATGACCCCATAGAGGACGACGAAGACGGCAATTGGATGAGCATCGGCAGGCATCCACCGGCCGGGTTGATGTTGTGCTCTTTGTAGAGCCGCATCATCTCTTCGTTGAGGGTCGCCTTGTCGCCCTTGTACTTCTGCTGGAGCTTCTTCATCTCCGGCGCCAGGCGCTGCATGGCGATGGTGGAGCGGGTGCTCTTGACCGTGAGAGGTGCCGTCACGGCCATGACCGCCACCGTCAGCAGGGCGATGGCGACGGCGTAGTTGGGGATGAGGGCGTAGAAGAACGCCATCGTGTAGGCCAAGGCCTCGTACAGAGGCTTGAAGATCTGCCCGATGGTGCTGCCCAGGACGTCCATGGGGATCACCGCTCCACTCGTCGCGTCATCGGGACCTCAGTCCGGCACGGGGTCGACGCCCCGTCCGCCCCAGGGGTGGCACCGCAGCACCCGCCGCAGGGCCAGCCAGGCTCCCCGGCCAGCGCCGTGGCGCTCCACCGCCTCCAGCACGAACTCCGAGCACGTCGGCAGGTACCGGCACGGCGAAGGGCGGTTCCCACGGGCCAGCTGGTAGACGCGGACCACTCGCACCAGCATCCGGGCCGGCGCGCCCATTTCCGGACGAGGAGTGTCCGGCCGCGCGCTCTCAGACGCCGTGGTGGCGGTGGTCACGGCTTTCCGACCTCTGATGCGGCTCTCATCGCTGCTGTCACGTCTGCTTTCAGATCCTCGAAGGACAGGGTGCTGGTGCCGCGGCCCGCTGCCACCAGGTAGGCGCCGGGCCGAAGCGATCCGGCCGTGTCCGACACCGCGGCCCGGAGGCGGCGGCGGAGCCTGTTGCGCTCCACCGCGCCACCCGCCCTGCGCCCCACGGCGTAGGCCACCCTGGCCACGGGCTCGTCGCCGGCGGCCACGTAGGTGACGGTGACGTGCCCGCGCCGGCTGCGCCGACCCTGGCGCCGCAGCGCCTCGAACGTCGACCGGTCCCGGATGCGCCATGCCATCCGAGCCCGACCGCTCTCACGCCGACAGGCGGTGGCGGCCCTTGAGCCGGCGGGACCGGAGGATGGCCCGGCCGGCGCCGTGGACATCCTGTGCCGGAAACCGTGGTTCTTGGCCCGTTTCCGCGTGTTGGGCTGGTACGTACGTTTCAATTCCTCTCGTCCTTGCTCGAGGCCGGCGCGGCAAGCGGCGTCGGCGGCCGGGGCGCCGTGCGAGCTCCGCTCGGCCCGAGTGCCTGGCGTCCCATATAGGCGCACCCGTCGGGGCCCACCAGGCAGGGCAGATGCCGAAAGGTGGGCCCCGGCGCCAAATCCTGCACGACCCTCGGAGGACAACACCGCAGCTGGGGGGCGGTGGCCCCTGCGCCACCTGGGCCTACGGCCACTAGCAGGCCCGGACGGGCCGGTGTACCTTCAGCCCTGCCGGTGCGTCGCCCGCGGCGCACCGGAGCAACAAGGTCCCCCTTCCCCGGGGCCACCAGACAGCCGGCGCATCGTCGCCGGCGGAAATCCCGGAGCAATCCACAGAATGTGGACCTCCTTGTGGACAACGTTGGCGACGGGACGGCGGAGGACCTGGTGAACGACACGACCCACCTGTGGAAGCGTTGTGGAGACACGCTGCGTGAGCAGGTCTCCGACGGGACGTGGCGTACCTGGCTGGCGGGACTCGTCCCCCAGACCTTCGACGGTGATCTCCTCGTGCTCACCGCCCCCAGCAACCTCGTGCGCGAACGGGTGGAGAACCGCTTCCTCGGGCTCATCGGCGCGGCGGTGTCCGAGCACATGGCCCACGAGGTCAAAGTGCGGGTGGACGTCGCCCCCGTGGCGCTCGAAGGTCCGCTCCCGCTCAACCTGCTCGACGACGATCCGGTGCCCACCGAGGCGCCGGGCCGGGCCCAGCGAGTCGGGGGGGGCCGCCAAGCGCGCCGTGGAGGAGGCGCCCGACCTCGGGGGCCTCGACGTCCGCTACACCTTCGACGCCTTCGTGATCGGGTCCTCCAACCGCTTCGCCCACGCCGCCGCCCTGGCCGTGGCCGAGATGCCGGCCCGCTCCTACAACCCCCTGTTCATCCACGGTGACGCCGGTCTGGGCAAGACGCATCTCCTGCACGCCATCGGCAACTACGTACGGGAGAACTTCGCCGGGCGCCGCATCCGCTACGTCTCCACCGAGACGTTCCTGAACGAGTTCGTCGACGCCATCCGGAACAACACCAACATGGCCTTCAAGCGCCGCTACCGCGAATGCGACGTCCTGCTCATCGACGACATCCAGTTCATGGAGAACAAAGAGGCGCTCCAGGAGGAGTTCTTCCACACCTTCAACCACCTCTACGCGGCGTCGAAGCAGGTGGTGATCACCTCGGACCGGGCCCCCAAGTCCATCGCCACCCTCGAGGACCGGCTGCGCAGCAGGTTCCTGTCCGGGCTCATCACCGACGTCCAGGCACCCGAGCTCGAGACCCGTCTGGCCATCCTGCGCAAGAAGCTCGAGCGGGAGCCGGCCGCCGTTCCCGACGAGGTCCTGGAATTCATCGCCACCAACGTGTCCGACAACATCCGGGGGCTCGAGGGGGCTCTCATCCGGGTCACCGCCTACGGCAGCCTCAACCGCCTGGCCCTCACCCGGGAGCTGGCCGAGCACGTCCTGTCCGACATCGTGAAGGCCGGGCAGCCCCGCCCCATCACCCCCCGGCAGATCCTCGAGACGACCGCCTCGACCTTCGGCTTCTCCGTCGACGACCTGTGCGGGCCGAGCCGGCGCCGCCCGCTCGTCATCGCCCGCCAGGTCGGCATGTACCTGTTCCGTGACCTCACCGACTACTCCTACCCCGCCATCGCTCGCGAGTTCGGCGGCCGGGACCACACCACCGTCATGCACGCGGTGGAGAAGATCTCCTCGCTCATGGGTGAGCGCCGCCAGATCTTCGACCAGGTCAACGACCTCATCGTGCGCATCAAGGCCGGTGTGTGACGTCGGCTTGGGGCTCGCCCGGGCACGGTGGCACACCGGTGCACGACACTGTGGGCAACCCGGCACACCCTGTGGACCGGGAGGCGGCCCCGGTGGACGGCGCACCGGCCCCCGGAGCCGTCCCCCCCGGCGCTGTGGAGGACCGGTCGGACCGGTGGACGACGGTTTGTGCCATGACCTGGGGCGACCCGATGTCGTCCACAGTCCACAGGCCCTACTACCGTCACTGTCAGAATTGAATTCCAAAAGCAGGAAAGGACCCTGTGTGAAGTTCCGTTGCGAGCGAGACACCCTCGTCGAGGCGTTGACGACGGCGAGCCGGGCCGTGACCACCCGCGGCTCGACCACCCCGGCGCTCAACGGGGTGCGGGTCGAGGTGGTGGGCAACCGCCTGACGGTGGTGGGCACGGACCTGGATCTCACGGTCCGGGTCGAGGTGGAGGCGGTCGGCCTGGACGACGGGTCGTTCGTGGCGCCGGCCCGCCTCGCCGCCGACATCGTGCGCTCGCTCGAGCCCGGGGCGGTGACCTTCGAGGGCGGTGACGACGAGGTCGAGATCGCCGCGGCGCGGTCGCGCTTCGTGGTGCGGACGTATCCGGTGGAGGACTTCCCCGTCCTGGCCGACCCCGGCCCGGAGCAGGTCACGTTGCCGGCCCCGGCGCTGGCCGAGGCCCTGCGCCAGGTGGTGCGGGCCGCCTCCAACGACGATGCCCGGCCCCTCCTGACCGGCGTGCTGGTGGCCGCCGAGGACAGCGGGACACGGCTGGTGGCGACGGATTCGTACCGCCTGGCGCTGCGGGACCTGGCCGGGACGGGGCCCCTCGGTGCGGGCACGGACCAGATCCTCGTGCCGGCCCGCGCCCTCACCGAGGTGCAACGCCTCCTGCCCTCGTCGACGGGCAAGGACGAGGCCGCCACGGTGGGGTTCTCGGTGAGCGAGCTCGACGCCACCTTCACGGTGGGGGGGGTCCGGCTCACGACCCGGCTGCTCGACGGCCGGTTCCCCGACTACCGCCAGCTCGTCCCCCCGGGGTACCCGAACCTGCTGCGCGTCAACCGGGAGGCCCTGCTCGACGCCCTGCGCCGCGTCCGCCTGCTCGTGCGCGACAACACCACCCCGGTGCGCCTGTCCATGCGGTCGGGCTCGGTCGAGCTCACGGTGGTGTCCCAGGAGGTGGGCCACGCCAGCGAGGACGTCGACGCCGAGTTCGAGGGCGAGGAGCTCACCGTGGCCTTCAACCCGTCGTACCTCATCGACGGCGTCGAGGCCGTGGTGGGCGACGAGGTCGTGCTCGAGACCGTGGACGCCACCAAGCCGGCCACGGTCCGTTCCCCCGAGCACGACGACTACCGCTACCTCCTCATGCCGGTGCGGGTGTCGTAGCGCCGGTCCGGCGCCCGACCCCCAGCCCGCCGTGGCCGTCACCACCATGTGGCTCACCGATTTCCGCTGCTTCGACGCGGTCGAGCTCACCCCCGACCCCGCCGGCCTGACCGTGCTGCGCGGCCCCAACGGAGCGGGGAAGACCTCGGTCCTCGAGGCGGTGGGGTGGCTCGCCACCTCGCACTCCATCCGGGGCGCCCCGCGCGAGGCGCTGGTGCGCACGGGCACGGCGCGTGCCGTGGTCAGGGCCGAGACGTCGGTGGCGGCGCGCCCCGTGCTCGTGGAAGCGGTGATCCCCGCCGACGGCACGCCCCGGCTGCAGATCAACCGGCAGGTCGTGCGACGCCGCTCGGCGCTGGCCGAGGTGCTGAACGTCACGGTGTTCGCCCCCGACGACCTGCATCTCGTCCAGGGGGGGCCGGCAGGGCGACGGGCGTATCTCGACGACGTCCTGGTGGCGCGCCACGCCCGCCTCGACGCCCTGTGCACCGAGGTGGACCGGATCCTGCGCCAGCGCACGGCCGTCCTGCGCCAGTCGGGGGGGAGGATCGACGGGGACCTGGCCGTGACCCTCGACGTGTGGGACGAGCGCCTGGCCCGGGCCGGGACGTCGCTGGCGGCCGAGCGCCAGTCGCTGGCCGAGGAGCTCACCCCCCTGGCCACGGCCGCCTACGAGCGCCTGGCCGGGGTGCAGGAGCCGGTGGCCATGCGCTACCGGCGATCCTGGGAGGGTGACCTGGCCGACGCGCTGGCCGCCGCCCGGCGCGACGATGCCCGGCGCCAGGTGACCTCGGTGGGCCCGCACCGCGACGACCTCGACATCGCAATCGGGGCGCGCCCCACCCGCACCCACGCCTCCCAGGGCGAGCAGCGCTGCGTGGCCCTGGCCATGCGCCTGGCGTCGCACGAGCTGCGCCGGGGCGAGCTGCCCGAGCCGCCGGTGCTGCTGCTCGACGACGTCTTCTCCGAGCTCGACGCCCGCCGGTCCTCGGCCCTGGTGGCGCTGCTCCCCCCCGGGCAGGTGCTTCTCACCACCGCCGTGGACCCGCCGCCGGCGGTACAGGCCGACCGCGTGGTCGAGGTCGTGCAGGGCACCCTGGGCGCGGCCGGGGCCCGGTCATGAGCGCCACGGGCCGCCCCCCGCCCCGGCGCGACGGCCGGGGGCGTTCGAGGTCCGGGCCGGTGCGCCTGGCCGACCTGCTGGGCGAGGCGGCGGGGCGCCTGGGCGCGGGGCGCGCCGAGGTGGTGGGCGTGGTCTTCCGACAGTGGGACGACATCGTGGGTCCTGCCGTGGCAGCGCACGTCCGCCCCGTGCGCATGGAGGGCGAGGCGCTCATCGTGCACGCCGACCACCCCGCCTGGGCGACGCAGATCCGCCACCTCGCACCCGACATCCTCACCCGTCTGGCGTCGTCGTGCGGGCCCGCTGGGGCGCCTCTGCGACTCGACGTCCGCGTGCGCCGATGAGCCCGCCGCGGGCCTGAGAAAACCCCGCTCAGACGGGGTCGGCGGGACCCCGGGGGGCGGTCCCGGACGGCCCGTCGCGTCACCCCTTCCTGGTAGACTTCCGTACATCGGTGACGCACGAAATCGGCCTGTCGCGGGACCGCTTCGACAGCTTGCGTAACCCGGTCGAACGAGCAGCGGAAAGGGCGCGCGCGTGGCGCTGACGACAGAGGAGGGGACGATCGGCGGGACGGCCAGCACGTACGACGCCTCCGACATCACCGTCCTCGAGGGCCTCGAGCCCGTCCGGACCCGGCCCGGCATGTACATCGGGTCCGACCGGCCCCACGGGCCTCCACCACCTGGTGTGGGAGGTCGTCGACAACGCCGTCGACGAGGCCATGGCCGGCTTCTGCAGCCGCATCGACGTCACTCTGCTGGCCGACGGCGGGTGCCGGGTCGCCGACAACGGGCGGGGCATCCCCGTCGGACCCCCACGAGCAGTACCCCGACCTCTCCGCCGCCGAGCTGGTGCTCACCACCCTCCATGCCGGAGGCAAGTTCGGCGGCTCGGGCTACAAGGTCTCCGGCGGCCTGCACGGCGTGGGCGTGTCGGTGGTGAACGCCCTGTCGAGGCGCCTCGTGCTCGAGATCGACCGCGACGGCAAGCACTACGTCGCCGAGTTCGCCAACGGGGGGAACCGGACGAAGGCCCTCAAGGCGACCGGCCCGTCCAAGACCAACCGGTCGGGCGCATTCGTGACCGGGACGACCGTGACGTTCTGGCCGGACCGACTCGATCTTCGAGGAGACCGAGTTCCGCGCCCAGACCGTCCTCGAGCGGCTGCAGATCATGGCCTTCTTGAACAAGGGCCTCGACATCCGTTTCACCGACGAGCGCTCCGACCCGCCGAAGAAGGTGTCCTTCCAGTACCAGGGCGGCATCGTCGACTACGTGAAGCACCTGAACACCTCCAAGGAGGCGCTCTTCCGCCGGGTGTGCTCGTACACCCAGTCCGAGGACGAGCAGGAGGTGGAGATCGCCCTGCAGTGGAACACCGGGTTCCACGAGTCGCATCCACTCCTTCGCCAACGGCATCTCCACCATGGAGGGCGGCATGCACGAGGAGGGCTTCAAGAAGGCCCTCACCAACGCCGTGAACCGCTACGCCCGGGCCAAGGGGTCGCTCAAGGAGAAGGAGGACAACTTCCAGGGCGAGGACATCCGCGAGGGCCTCACCGCCATCATCTCGGTGCGCCTGCGCGAGCCGCAGTTCGAGGGCCAGACCAAGGCGAAGCTCGGCAACGTGTCGATCCGGTCGCTCGTGGAGCGGGCCACCAACGAGAAGTTGGGCGAGTGGCTCGAGGAGAACCCCCGCGAGGCCAACCAGATCGTGCAGAAGTCGACCACCGCGGCACGGGCCCGCGTGGCGGCGCCAGCCGGCGCGCGACCTGACCCGCCGCAAGTCGGCGCTGGGCGGTGCGGGCCTGCCGGGCAAGCTGGTGGACTGCTCGTCACGCGATCCGCGCGAGAGCGAGCTGTTCATCGTGGAGGGCAACTCGGCCGGGGGATCGGCCAAGGACGCCCGCAACCCCCGGACTCCAGGCCATCCTCCCCATCCGGGGCAAGATCTTGAACGTCGAGCGGGCCCGCATCGACAAGATGCTCAAGAACGCCGAGATCCAGGCGCTCATCTCCGCCATCGGGGCGGGCCTGGCCGACGAGTTCGACGTCGAGAAGATCCGCTACCACAAGGTGATCATCCTGGCCGACGCGGACGTCGACGGGTCCCACATCCGCACCCTGCTGCTCACGTTCTTCTTCCGCCAGATGAAGCCACTGGTGGAGGGGGGCTTCGTGTACGTGGCCCAGCCGCCGCTGTACTCGACGCTCGTGGGCAAGGAGAAGGTCTACCTGAAGGACGACGCGGCCAAGGCGGCGTTCCTGGCCGAGCGCCCCGACCACAAGCAGGACTTCCAGCGCCTGAAGGGTCTGGGGGAGATGGACTTCCACGAGCTGCGCGACACGACCATGGACGCCGGCCGGCGGTCGCTGCTCCAGATCGAGGGTGGAGCAGGCGGCGCTGGCCGACGAGGTGTGCTCGATCCTCATGGGCGACGACGTCGAGATGCGCCGCCACTTCATCCAGACCAACGCCAAGGACGTGCGCTTCCTCGACATCTGAGGCGGCGCCGTCGGGGCGACGGACGCCCCGGGAAAGAGGATCAGCACACCATGCCCAGACGCGGCAGCGGGGGAGACGGCGGGACCGGGACGGAGGTGCCCGAGCCCACCCCGCCGGCGATCGAGCCCATCGAGATCCAGGAGGAGATGGAGCGCTCCTTTCTCGAGTACTCCATGTCCGTCATCGTGTCGCGGGCCCTGCCCGACGTGCGCGACGGCCTCAAGCCCGTGCACAGGCGCATCCTCTACTCGATGTACGAGCAGAACCTGCGGCCCGACCGCCCGCACGCCAAGTGCGCCAAGGCGGTGGGCGAGGTCATGGGGAACTTCCACCCCCACGGCGACAGCGCCATCTACGACGCGCTGGCCCGCATGGCCCAGGACTTCAGCCTCCGCCACATGCTCATCGACGGCCACGGCAACTTCGGCGGACGCGGGCCCGAGGAGGGTCCGGCCGCCATGCGCTACACCGAGTGCCGTCTGGCGCCACTGGCCATGGAGCTGCTGGCCGGCATCGACGAGGAGACCATCGATTTCGTCCCCAACTACGACGGGTCCACCGAGGAGCCCGTCGTCCTCCCGGCGCGCTTTCCCCAACCTGCTCGTCAACGGGTCGCAGGGCATCGCCGTGGGCATGGCCACCAACATCCCGCCCCACAACCTGGGCGAGGTCATCGACGCCACCGTGCACCTGCTCGAGCACACCGAGGCCGACCCTGACGAGCTGATGCGGTTCGTGAAGGGCCCCGACTTCCCGACCGGGGCGCAGATCCTCGGGCGCCAGGGGATCCTCGACGCCTTCCGGACGGGGAAGGGCTCCATCAAGATGCGGGCCCTGGCCGAGGTGGACGAATCGCGCGGCACGACGCGGATCGTCGTGACCGACATCCCCTTCCAGACCTCGGTGGAGGTGATCGAGCAGAAGATCGGCGAGCTGGCCAACGCCGGCGTGCTCGAGGGCATCTCAGACGTGCAGAACGACTCGGCCGGGAAGAAGCCGCGCCTCGTCGTCGACCCTCAAGCGCGACGCCAACGCCAACGTCGTGCTCAACAACCTGTACAAGCACACGCCGCTGCAGACCAATTTCGGCCGTGAACATGGTGGCGCTGGTGGACGGCGTCCCCCGCACCCTCAACCTGGCCCAGATGCTCGGGCACTATGTCGACCACCAGATCGAGGTGGTGACGCGGCGTTCGGACTACCGCCTGCGCAAGGCCCGGGCCCGGGCCCACATCGTCGAGGGGCTGCTGCGGGCGATCGACATGCTCGACGCCGTCATCGCTGCCATCCGTGGTCCGACGACCGCCCCGCCGCCCGCGCCGCTGCTCATGGCCGAGCCCTTCTCCTTCAGCGAGGAGCAGGCCGAGCACATTCTCGACATGACGCTCGGTCGGCTCACCCGTCTGGGGCGGGCCAACCTCGAAGAGGAGATGGAGGAGCTGCGCGCCACCATCGCCGAGCTCGAGGCCATCCTGGGCGACCCCGCCCGGCTGCGCCAGGTCATCGCCACCGAGCTGGGTGAGATCAGGGCCAAGTACGCCGACGAGCGCCGCACCGTCATCACCCACGACCCGGGCGAGCTCGGGGTCGAGGACCTCATCAGCGACGAGGAGATCGTCGTCACCATGACCCGGGCGGGCTACATAAAGGCCGTCCCGGCGGGATCGTTCCGCACCCAGGGCCGGGGTGGGCGCGGCGTGCAGGGGGCGCGTCTCAAGGAGGAGGACCTCATCGACAACGTCGTGCACACCACGACGCTGGCGCACCTCCTGCTGTTCTCCAACCGCGGCCGCGGTGTACCGCCTCCGGGCCCACGAGGTGCCCATGAAGGAACGCACGGCCCGGGGCACGGCGGTGGTGAACCTGCTGCCGTTGAGCCCGAGCGAGACCATCGAGGCCATCGTGGCCACGCGGGACTTCGACTCGGAGGGCTTCCTCCTCTTCGCCACCAAGGCGGGCCAGGTGAAGAAGACGGCTATCTCCGAGTACGACAAGTCGCGGCGCGAGGGCTTCATCGCCATAGCCCTTCGCGACGGAGACGAGCTCGTACGGGTGGTCCCCACCTCCGGGGACGACGACGTGGTGCTCGTGAGCCGCAACGGCAGCGGCATCCGCTTCTCCGAGAACGACGTGCGGGCCATGGGGCGCGACGCGGCCGGGGTGCGGGGCATGCGCCTGCGGGCGGGGGACGAGGTCGTGTCGTGCGACGTGGTCCGGCCCGACGCCGACATCATCATCGTGACCGACGCCGGCTACGGCAAGCGCACCAAGACCGACCACTTCGGCCGGCAGGGGCGCGGTGGGCAGGGGGTGCGGGCCATCAAGCTCACCGCCGTGCGGGGCCGGGTGGTGTCGGCCTTCATGGCCGCCCTCGACGACGAGATCCTGCTCGTGTCCACCGGTGGGATCGTGATCCGCACGGCCGTGCGCGAGATCGCCGCCCAGGGACGCGACGCCACCGGGGTGCGCGTCATGAGCCTCGAGGAGGGCCACAGCGTGGCCGCCGTGGCCGCCGTCACCGGCGAAGAAGAGGACTGACCGGCGGCCGCTCAGCCAGAGGAGCGGGCAGGGGGGACCGCCGGTGCCGCGACCGGTAACACCTCGTCGAACAGCACCGGCAGGTGGGGCGGGGAACGGAAGGCGAGCCCTTCGATGCCCACCGCCCCGGCCGACTCGTCGAGGCGCAGGCCCGCCAGGCGCTGCACCACGGCGTTGAGCCCGATACCGAGCTCGAGGCGGGCCAGGTGCATGCCCAGGCACTGGTGCCGGCCCGTTCCGAAGGCGATGTGCGAGGGCCCGGTGCGGTCGAGGTCCCAGCGCGTCGGGTCGTCGTAGCGGCGCTCGTCGCGGTTGGCCGATCCGGTGGCGCACACGAGCGACACCCCGGCCGGCACCTCGACACCGTCGATCTCCACCGGGCAGGTGGTCTCGCGGTTGACCATGGTCACCGAGGTCTCCCAGCGCAGCGTCTCGTCCACCACCGCGTCCACCAGGCCCGGATCGTGGCGTACCCGGTCGAGGGCGCCGGGGGTGGTGAGGAGGGCGAAGAGACAGCTTCCCATGGCCGCGTAGGTCGTCTCCGCCCCTGCCGGCAAGAGCAGCCGCAGGAAGCCGTAGATGTGCTCGTCGTCGAGGCGCTCCCCGTCCACCTCGGCCGTGACGATGTCCGACACGAGATCGTCCACGGGCCGCGCCTTGCGCTCCTCCACGATGGGGGTGAGGTAGCGGCGCATGGCCTGGGAGGCGGCGATGGAGCGCTCGTAGTCGTCGGGGCCCTTGTTCATGTCGAGGGCCCAGGTGTGGAAGCGGGCGTGGTCCGTGGCCGGCACGCCCAGGACCCCGGCGATGACCTGCACGGGGAAGCGGCTCGTGATCTCGGCCACCAGGTCGGCGCGGTCCGCGGCCGGCCAGGCCGTCGATGAGGGCGTTGATGGTGGGGCCGATGAGCTCGCTCTCCCACCGGGCGAGAGCCGAGGGGCGAAAGGCGTGCGCCACCAGGTTCCGGTGGCGCCGGTGCTCCTCGCCGTCCATGGCCAGGATGACGGTGCCCATCACGGGGCCCATGGTGTCGTCGTTCACGCGCGACGAGAATCGCTCGGTGTCGCGGAGCACCCGCTCCACATCGGCGTGGCGGGTGACGAGCCAGATGGGGGACTCCGGACCGCCGAACCGGCCGACGGGATGGTCGCGCCGGCACTCCTCCCAGTACTCGTAGATGTCGAAGGACTCCATTGCGTCGCCCTCGTCGCCGTCGGCCATGGGTCTCCGTCCCGTCTGCGTCGTGCCGATGAGATTGCCGTTCATCGTAGGGCACGGCGCATGTCGAACCCCCGGGGGACGGCGCTCCGTGGCGGACGGGAAGTGGACGACGCCGCCGGGGCCCGCACAAGATGCGGACCGTGCCCGCCGACGTGCCCACCATCCTCGCCACGAGCGGCGGCTTCCTGCGCGGCGAGCGCACCGCCTTGCGACCCGGTCCCCTGCTCGACCTGGCCGTCGAGCTGGCCCGGCCGCCGTCGCTGCCCAGGATCTGCTTCGTGGGCACCGCCGGCGGCGACCAGGCGCACTGGAACGCGGCCGTGCACGGCGCCTACTACGGGCGCGACGTCCTGGTGTCGTGCCTCGACTTGTTCCCCATGCCGAACGTCACCGACATGGATGCCCACCTGCTGTCCCAGGACGTCGTGTGGGTGCTCGGCGGAAGCACCGCCAACCTCCTGGCGCTGTGGCGCCTGCACGGCGTCGACGGGGTCCTGCGCCGGTGCTGGCACGAGGGCGTGGTGCTGGGCGGCGTGTCGGCCGGGTCGCTGTGCTGGCACGTGGGCGGGACCACCGACTCCTTCGGGCCCGAGCTGCGCGTCGTCACCGACGGGCTGGCCTTCTTGCCGTGGTCCAACTCTCCCCACCACGACGCCGAAGTGCAGCGCCGCCCGCTGTACCACCGCCTGGTGGCCGACGGCACTCTCCCGCCGGGGTACGCCACCGATAACGGGGTGGGGCTCGTGTACCGAGGAACGGACATGACCGAGGCCGTCACCGAGGTCGAGGGCAAGGGGGCGTACTTCGTGGAGCGCGGCGCCACCGGCGGTGCGAACGAGCGGCGCATCGAGCCCCGCGTCCTGCCCGGCGCCCAGCCGCCCGGCACGCAGGAGGTTCCTGGGGGCTGATCCCGGCGCCGCCGGGGTCCGCCCGGCGCGCTTTGGGTCGGATGACCCATGGGAGCGCGACGCCGGCCAGGCCGATAGTGGTCCGTGGTGGCTGTTTCGACGATCACCGTCGACGACGCGCGGCCCGGTCCCCCGCCCGTCGAGGGCGGCGCCGCCGACGCGACCGGCGGACAGACCTGGCGCCTGGCTCGGTCCGGCGCCGATGGGCGCCGCCTCCCCCGCCGTGTCGCGTGGATCGGGACCGGCCTCCTCGTGGCGCAGCTGCTCGTCCTGCTCGCCTTCAGCACGGTGCAGTACCAGCGGGGGGCGCTCACCAAGGACTTCGCCGGCTACGCCCAGGCGTGGTGGGCCATCGGCCACGGCCACCCCGACCCGTTCAGCACCGTCTTCGGGGTGTCGTTCTGGCGCAACAACGCCGAGCTGGCCATGTGGCCCCTCGCCCTGCTGGCCCACATCTCACCCAGCTCCCTGACGCTGTTGTGGGTGCAGGACCTCGTCGTGGTGGTCACCGAGGTGGTGGCCTGGCGCTGGGTGTGCACCATCCTCCACGGCTGCGACGGGCGCCACGCCCGGCGCGCCGCGCCCGGGCTGGCCCTGGGAGCGGCGGCGGTGCTGGCCATCGAGCCCTGGGTGTTCGACTCGGTGGCCTTCGACTTCCACTTCGAGGCCTTCGCCACCCTCTTCGCCCTTCTCGTGGCCCGTGACCTGTGGGCGGGCCGGCTCCGGCGTCTGTGGTGGTGGGTGCCGCTGGCGCTCGTGTCCACCACCCTGGGCGGCATCTACCTCGTGGGGGTGGGCCTGTCGGGCGTCCTGGCCGGGCGCCGCACCCGGCGCAGCGGCGCCGCCCTCATCGCCGTGGGGCTGCTCTGGGGGGTGCTGCTCACCGCCGTGGGGGGCGCCGGCGTGGGCAGCAAGGGCCTCGACGCCGCCTACGGGTACCTCGCCGGCCGCCACACGGGCCGCATCGGGCTCCTCGACATCGTGGCCGGCGTGGTGCTCCATCCCGGCGCCGCCGCCCACGTGGCGGGGTCGCACCTGCCCGTGGTGTTCGGCTTCCTGGTGGTGGTGGGCCTCGTGGGCGTGGCGTCTCCCTGGGGACTGGGCATGGCGCTGGCCGTGTTCGTCCCCAACGTCCTCGACGCCCGGGGCCTGTTCATCCACGACGCGGCGTCCTTCCAGTCGTGGCCGGCGCTGCCCTTCGTGCTGGTGGGGTCGGTCATGGTCGTGGGACGCCTGCTCGACCGCGGCGACACGGGACGCAAGGCGGCCCACGCCGTCATGGCGGTGCGGGCGCGCTGACCGTGGTCCTGGCCGGCGCCGTGCTGCCCAACCTCGGCCGCGACTGGGTGAGCGTCCCCGCTGCGGCGGGGACCGAGATCGCCCATCTCGACGCCCACATCCCCGCCGGGGACGAGGTGGTGGTGTCCCAGGGGTCGGCGGTTCGGGATCCGGTCGTCGCTGTATGCGTTCCAGGCCGCCGGGCAGCGCATCCCCGTGGAGCGGCAGCGGGTGGTGCTGGTGCTCACCAGGGCCGGCATCGATGACGCCATGCCCTACGCCGGGACCGACGCGGCGGTGTCGTTCGCCCGGAACCGGCTGCACATCGAGGACGTGGGAAGCCACGGCGTGCACGCCTTCGTGTGGTCACCGCCCCTCGGGACGAGGACCGTCACCCTGCCGTGACAGGAGGCGCGCCGGATGCCCACGTGGGCACCGGCGCGCCACATGTAGGGTATGGGGCCGCACGCAGGACCTTCCGCGGCCCGGGGCTATAGCTCAGCCGGTTAGAGCGCAGCACTGATAATGCTGAGGTCGCTGGTTCGATTCCAGCTAGCCCCACCCGATTCCGTGTCCGCACGCGGGCGCCCCGCCCAATGGGGCCACAATTCCACCGGGGCCGGCGGCGCGGGCCTCCAGCATTCTGGGGCGGGGGTCGAATGGTACCGACGTGGGCCCCTTCTCGACCTCGCGCGCCGGTGATCCCCGACGGCGCGGCCTGTGGGCTGTCTACGGCGTGCTCGGCGTGTTGCTCGTGGCGTATCTCGTCTCGCTCCTGGTGCGCCGTCCCGACCAGCAGTGGACGTGGCTGGACGGGTGGTCGTGGTGGGGGTGGAGGTCGTCGCCTCGTGCATGTGCATCGCCCGCGGCTCGTCACCCGCCAGGCGGCCGCGCCGTCCCGCTCGCCCTCGGCTTCGGCCTGCTGTCGTGGGCGGTGGGCGACGCCGTGCTCACCGTCGAGTCACTGGGCGGGGCCACACCGCCGACGCCGTCGCTCGCCGACCTCTTCTATCTCGGCTTCTACCCCCTGGCCTACATCGGCACCATGGCGTTGCTGAGGCGGCAGGTCGGACCGTCTCAGCCCGCCGCACTGGCTCGACGGCGCTCGTGGCCGGCCTCGGCGCGGCGGCGCGTGTGCGCCACGTTCGCCTTCCACTCGCATCGTGCACGCCACCGGCGGCAGAGGCCGGCCACCGCCACCAACCTCGCCTACCCCATCGGCGACCTGCTCCTGCTGTCGCTCGTGGTGGGCGGGAGCGCACTGCTGCTCGGGGCGGGGCAAGGGGCCATGGTTCCTGCTGGCCTCGGGCATCGCGATCAACGTCGTCGGGGACACCGTCAACCTCTTCGGTCGCTCGCTCGGTGACTCGCACGCCGGCGTGGTCCTGAACGGCATCGCCTGGCCCGCCTCGATCCTGCTCATGTCGGCGGCGCTGTGGCTCCGCCCGGCGCGCCGACCCGCCGGCCCCGAGCGCCGCGGGGTTCCCCTGCCCGGGTGCGCGGCCGACGTGCGGCCTGGTCGTCCTGCTGTCGTGGGCGCCTTCCACGGCGTGAGCCGCGTCGCGCTGGGGCTGGCCACGGCGACGCTGGTGGCGGTCGGGGTGCGTTTGGCGCTCGTCCGATCCGCAGCCTGCGCGTCCTCACCGAGGAGCGCCACCGTCAGGCCATCACCGACGAGCTCACCGGGCTCGGCAACCGGCGCCAGCTCTTCCGCGTCCTCGACGCTTCTTCGCCGACCAGCGAGGCGCACCGGGCCGCCGAGCGACAGCTGGCCTTCCTGTTCATCGACCTCAACCGCTTCAAGGAGATCAACGACTCCTTCGGCCATCCCGCCGGCGACGAGCTGCTGCGCCAGCTCGGCGGCCGGCTCCTGGCGCGCTGCGCGACGCCGACCTGCTGGTGCGCTCGGTGGCGACGAGCTCGGCGTGGTGCTCTGGACGGGACGCGACGGACGCCGCCGGTGGCCGAGCGCCTCGACGCCGAGCTCGGGAGCCGTTCGTCGCTCCACATGGTCAGCGCCAGCATCGGCGCCAGCATCGGCATCGCCCTGGCCCCGGCCGACGCCACCGACAGCGCCGGCCTGATGTGGTGCGCCGACGTCGCCATGTACCGCGCCAAGCTGGGCGAGCATGCCCTTCGCCTTCTACGACGCCGACCTCGACGGCGGAGACAACCGGCTGCGACTGGTGGAGGAGCTGCGCACGGCCATCGACGACGGTCAGCTGGTGCTGCACTACCAGCCCCAGCTCGACCTGCGCAGCGGGGAGATCCTGGCCGTCGAGGCGCTGGTGCGCTGGCCGCATCCCCGGCTCGGGCTCGTCCCGCCGCTCAAGTTCCTCCCGCTGGCCGAGGAGGCCGGGCTCATGCGGCCGCTCACCGCCTTGGTCCTCGACGACGGCCCTGGCGCAGTGCGCCGACGTGGCGCGCCGCCGGGCAGCTACCTGGCCGTGTCGGTCAACATCTCCGCCGACCAACCTCCTCGACGCCGGCTTCGCCGATCTCGTCCGGAGCCTGCTCGAGCGCCACCGCCTGCCCGCCGAGGCGCTCGGTGCTCGAGATCACCGAGACGCAGCATCATCGCCGACTTCGAGACCGCCCAGGCGGTGATCGAGCGGCTGCGCGACCTCGGCATCGTCGTCTCCATCGACGACTTCGGCGCCGGGTTCACGTCGCTGGCCTACCTGAGCAACCTGGCGGTCCGCGAGCTCAAGCTCGACCGCGCCTTCATCGCCGGGCTGGGCCGCCGGACAAGCGGGCCCGCGACCTCGAGCTCGTGCGGGCCACGATCGAGCTCGGGCACGCCATGGGCCTGCGGGTGGTGGCCGAGGGCATCGAGGACGCGCGCCACCCTCGACGTGCTGCGCGATCTCGGGTGCGATCTGGCCCAGGGCTACTTCATCAGCCGACCCATGCCGGCCGAGGAGCTCGCCTTCCGCTCCGGCAGCCTGCAGCGCGGCGTCCGCCGCCCTGGCCGGATAGACCCCCGGGTAGCCTGGGGGCGCGACCGGCGTCCGACCGCAGGAGGCGAAGGCCATGATCGAGCCGCACCCAGCCGAGCTCTCCCGCTGGCGGGGCATCAACCATCTCGCCCTGGTGACTGACGACATGGACGCCACCGTCCGCTTCTATCACGGCGTCCTCGGGGCGCGACTGGTTGCCACCATCGGCACGCCCGCCTTCCGGCACTACTTCTTCGAGTTCGGCGCCCAGAACACCGTCGCCTTCTTCGAATACCGCGACATCACCCTCGACCGCCTGGCCAAGCCCGCCGGCGTGCCCGACCGGCGGGCGGTGCAGTTCGACCACCTGTCGTTCAACCTGCCCGACGAGGACGCGCTGGTGGACCTGCAGGCCCGGCTCAAGGCAGCCGAGTGCGAAGTCACCGACGTGGTGGACCACGGGTTCATCCGGTCGATCTACTTCACCGACCCCAACGGCATCGCCCTCGAGGCGTCGTGGTGGGTGCTCGACGCCACCGGGCGCCCCGCCGACTTCGGCGACGAGCGGCTCTTCTCGGACCCCGACCCGGTCCCCGCCGTCCGCGAGCTGCGCGACGTCGGTCAGGTCCGGTCGGTACCGCACACCAACCTGGTCTGAGACCTCGTCCGGCCCCGGTCACACGGCCGTGGCGTGGCGGGGTTGGTAGAGCATCACCTCGACGTCGCCGGGGAGCACCATCGTGGCGGTGCGGCCGAACCCGGCCTCCTGGATCTCGCCGCGGAACTCGATCCCCCGCGCCCGCAGCTCGCCCATGGTGGTGTCGAGGTCGTCGCACATGAAGGTCGAGCTCGTGAGCGGCGTCTCGGCGGGGTGCACCCCGAGCTCGGCCGGGGGCAGGGCGAAGATCAGCCACCCGGCGTGGGCGTCGACGTGCGGCCAGGCGAAGACGTCGCGCAGCACGTCGCGCAGGGCCTCGGCCTCGGTGGGTAGAACAGGGCATGGACGCCGGTGATGGCCACGGGGGACCTCCGTCTCGGGTGTGGGACCCCGACGGTGCGCGCGGCGGCGTCCTCGGCGTCAGGAGGAGGACGTGAAGTTGAGCGTGAAGGGCGCCGAGGGCGGGGTGAACAGCCACCCCTTGGCCGTTTGCCGCCGATCTCGACAGCGAGGAGGGCGTGGCTCGACCCGAGCTGCACGGTGAGCTGACCGTCGGCCGACTGCAAGGTGGCGTGCTGGCCGGCCTCAGTGTCTGGCGGAACATGGGGGTGAAGCTCTGGGGGGTGGTGGCCTGCACCCAGCAGGGCGCGCTCGCCCCCACCACGACGGTGAAGTTCGAGGCGCCGCACCGAGATGGCCGCGTTGCCGTTGCCGATCGAGGTCTGGGTGACCGAACCCGGCACCGGGGTCGACGGGTGCGAGCCGGATCCGCCCGACGCCCGCGGCCGGCCTGGTGGTCGTCGTGGCGCTGCGCACCACGTGGATGGCGGTCAACCACTTCGGCTCCCAGTGCTGCACGGCCAGGCCGCCCACCGCCACCGCCAGGAGCACGACCGTCACCCAGATGGCGCCGCTCAGCACGAGCGGGATGCGGCGGTCGGGCACGACCCACACGCCGGCGGCGGGGAAGACGCCGGTCACCGAGAAGTCCACCGGGGCGCCCTGGGGGGTCCCGGCCGACACCACGGTGCGCTGCACGCCGGGGACCTCCGCCGTGGTGGTGAAGGCCCGCAGATGCGATCCGTCCCCGGGATAGCGGCTCAGGTGGCCGCCGCCCGCCGGGGCCTCGGGCACCGCCGCCGACCGCCCACGCTGACCGCCCTTGCGGCGGCGCCCCTTGGGCGACGGGGGGGCCTCGGTCCCACCGGCCTCGGCGCTGCGCCACGTGTCGCGCACCACCTCGCCGAACTGCTGGGCGTCGAGGTCCATGAGGTCGGCGTAGCGCCCCACCGCCGTCAGGGCGGTGCGCAGGTCGGGGAGCTGTGACGTGTCGCCGCTCTCGAGCGCGGCCAGCTGGTGCGAGGGGATGCCGGTGCGGTCGCGGCACCTCGTCCAGGCTGACCCCTGCCGCCTGGCGGGCGTTGCGCAGGGCGGCCCCGATGTCGGCGGGCGTGGCCGATTGCTGGCGTCGTCCTCCGAAGCGCCGCATGGTCCTGTCGCCGGCTGCGGTTGCCACTGCGTCCTCCCTAACGACCTGCTGGATCGTAGTGCGGCACGCCGTCACCGAGGCCCCGCCCCGTTGTCATCGGCGCGCCGGCGCCGCCCCTGGAACCGGCCCTGGCCGTGCCGGTGCCACCACCCAGGGTGGGGAGGAGGCCGGGACGGATGGCCTGGGAGGGGGCGGCGGGGCCCGTGGCCGGCGACGGGTGACGGCGGTGTCAGGGCTGACATTTGCGTCAGGAAACGCTAACGTACTTGCCGAAGCGTCCTGTCCGGTGTCCCTGAAATCCCTGGTGACACGCAGGATTGGGGGGGACACCAGACCCGGCGGCGTGGCCGGACCGGTGCGAGAGGAGTGCTCGTATGCAGCAGCCTGACGAGGAGGCCGTGGGCACCTCTCCCGGCATGGTGGCCGATCTGGCCTCGCTCGACGACCCACGTGCCATGGCACGCGAGCTCCGGGAGCAGCCCGTCCAGCGCATCGGCGACATGTTCACGCTGGTCACACGGCGCGAGCACGTCGAGGACGCCCTGCGGAAGTCGGCCACGTTCTGCTGGAGCCAGGTGCCGATGGACCTGGGCAACGTGCGACCCCTCATCCCCCTGCAGATCGACCCGCCCCAGCACGTGAAGTACCGGCGCATCCTCGACCCGCTCTTCGCCCCCAAGAAGATGGCCCTGCTCGAGGACGAGGTGGTCGGCCTGGTCAAGGAGTTCGTCGACAAGTTCGCCGCCCGGGGATCGTGCGACTTCCACGAGGAGTTCGCCGTCCCCCTGCCCTGCACGGTCTTCCTGCGCCTGATGGGCCTGCCGTACTCCGCCCTCGATGTGTTCCTGGCGGCGAAGGACGACATCATCCGCCCCGACGGCATGACCATGGAGGACCAGGCGCCGGCCCGGGCCGCGGCGGGCCAGGCCGTCTACTCCTACTTCGAGGCGGAGCTCGAGCGGCGCCACGCCGCTCCCCCCACCGACGACCTGCTGGCCCAGATCATGGCGGCCGAGGTCGACGGGGTACGGCTCACCGACGAGGAGGTGCTCGACGTCTGCTACCTCTTCATCATCGCCGGGCTCGACACCGTCACCGATTCCCTCGACTGCTTCTTCGCCTACCTGGCCCAGGAGCCCGAGCAGCGCCGGCTGATCGCCACCGACGAGTCGGTGATCCCCTCCGCCGTCGAGGAGCTGCTGCGGTGGGAGAGCCCCGTGCCCGCCGTGCCCCGCGTGGCCACGGAGGACGTCGACTTCGGCGGGCTGCCCCGTCAAGGCGGGCGAGCAGGTCATGCTGCTCATCGGGTCGGCCAACACCGACGACGCAGCCCACCCCGGGGTCGACACCGTCGACCTCACGCGCAACCCCAATCCCCACCTTGCGTTCGGGGGCGGCGTGCACCGTTGCCTGGGCTCGCACCTTGCCCGCCTCGAGCTGCGGGTGGCGTTGCGGGAATTTCACCGCCGCATTCCCGACTACTGGCTGGCGCCGGGGACGGTGCTGCAATACACGCCGGGGCTGCGCTCGCTCACCACGCTGCCGCTCGAGTTCGAACCGGTGGCCTGACGAGCCGCATGCGCATCCGTCTCGACGCAGACCGGTGCCAGGGGCACGGGCGCTGCTACACGCTCGCCCCCGAGCTGTTCGACTCCGACGACGTGGGGCACTGCGTGGTCATCGCCGCCGAGGTCCCGCCGGGCCTCGAGGACAAGGCGCGCAGCGGCGTGGAGAACTGCCCCGAGCAGACGCTGGCTCGTGGCGCTCGACTAGCGCTCAGGCGCCGCGGCAGTGGTGTTGGTGTCGTCCGCCCGGCTGAGCGACCACCGCGCCCCCACGCCGTCGCCCGGCCATGAAGGCGGCGGTCAGCGCCTCGTCGCCGCACGCCACGGTGCGGACGCCGTCCATGTCGACCACGGCCAGCGCCGCGGCGGGGGCGCCCTCGCGGTCGAAGGGGACGGTGTAGGCCACGACCGTGCCGAGACCGCTGCCGGCGGGAGCAGAGGCCTCCACCGGGAGCGGGGTGGCGGCGGCGTCGATGCTGTCCTGGAGCCCGTCGGGAGGAAGCGGCGCGGTGGTCGGGGGGCCGGCGTGTGTAGAGCCCCAGCGGAGTGCTTGGTCAGGTAGTAGCCGTTGCCGTGCACCAGAGCGGCGTCGCCCTCCCCCCGCCGCAGCCACGTCAGCGCGTTGGCGATGGCGTGGGTCACGTAGTTGCTCCCCGGGCCCCCGTGGTACGGCAGGCCGCCGGTCAGGGTGAGGGGCCGGGGATCGCCGGCGGCCGATGCCGAAGCTGTCGCGGGCCACCTCGACCGAGCTGGGGAAGCAGGCGTAGAGGTCGAGGCCGTCCACGGCGTCCATGGTGAGGCCGGCGCTGTCGAGGACCCGGGCCGCGCACTGCGCCAGCGCCGGGGAGCGCTCGAGCACGGGGCGCTCCGACAGGTACCAGATGTCATGGGCGTCGGCCCAGCCCGCCAGGTACGCCACCTCGTCGGGCCCGAGGCCCCACTCCCGGGCCGTGGCGGCGTCGGTGACGATGACGGCCGCGCCCATGTCCACGTCCATGACGGCGTTCACGTACTTGGGGTAGGGGTAGCAGATCATGCGGTTGTCGGGCGTCACCGTCATGATCTCCGCCGCACTGCGCCGCGCCGGGAACCACGACCCGGGGTTGGCCACGGCCACGGCGTTGAACCCGGCCATGAGCTCGCCCACGGCCCGGCCGCTGGGTGGCGGCGTCCTCCCCGGCGCCATGGGCCACGGCCGATTCCACCAGCGCGTACATGGTGGTGGCCTGCACGAGCCCGTGGGCCTGCTCCACCGGGTGGACGCCGAGGTCGGGCTCGAGCGGGCGGCCACGTGTCGGGCCAGCCCTCGCTCGAGGGCCAGTCCAGGGTGACGCCCTGCTTCTTGGCCCGCCGCCGGGTGGCCAGGGCCTCGGCCCCGGCGATGAGGACGCGGGGACGGCCGCCCGCCGGCCACCAGCTCGGCCGCCCGGTTGACGAGCCACTGGGGGATCGATCCCCCCATCCCCGACAGGCGGGCTTCGGCCGCGGTCGCACCCAGCCGCCGGGCCAGCGCCGGGGCGGGATCGCCGTGGCGCAGCGACAGGGAGTGGACCATGAAGCAGTGCGTCAGGCCGGCCAGCCGCTCGGCGCCGCCCGAGGACCCGCCACCGCCGGCCCCGTCGGCCGCCTGCCGGGCGGCCTCCACCATGAGAGCGAAGGGGTCCGGCGCCGCGGCGGGGTCCTCCTCGCGGTTGGTGACCTGGCCCCCGCCCACCACCACCGGGACGCGCGTCCAGTCCGGGGTCACCGGCCTGCCTCCGGTACCGGGGGACTCAGTCGCGGCGGTTGGCGAGGGCGCCCAGGTCGGCGGCCAGCGTGATCCTGCGCTCGCCGGTGTGGGTCCGGGGCCGAAGCGCCGTGTCCACGTCGGTCGCCTCGGCCCGCAGCGCCGCCACCGTGCACTGCTCCCGGGGGCGCAGCGCGAAGGGGTCATAGCGGAACAGGCGCATGGCGTTCTGGTGGGTGATCTTGTCGACCTCGGCGTCGGGCACTCCCGCCAGGTACTTCATGGCGATCTCGGGGGCCTGGGGCCAGGTGGAGTCGGAGTGGGGGTAGTCGCACTCCCAGCAGACGTTGTCGAGCTCGAGGAATCGCCGGCTCTCCACGCCGAAGGCGTCGTCGATGAAGCAGGTGATGATGCGCTCCTTGAACACCTGGCTGGGCAGCATGGTCGCCGAAGTCCTGGCCCGTCCACTTGTGGTGGTGCTGGTACACGTAGTCGGCACGCTCGAGGAAGTAGGGGATCCAGCCGATGCCGCCCTCCGACAGGGCGATGCGCAGGTCCGGGTACTTGCGCAGCACCGGGGAGAACAGGAGGTCCGCCGCGCACTGGATGATGTTCACGGGCTGCAGGGCGATGAGCACGTCGAACGGCGCGTCGGGGGCGGTGATGACGATCTGCGACGAGGAGCCGATGTGCAGGCACACCACCGTCCCCTCCTCCTGGCAGGCCCGCCAGAAGGGGTCCCAGTGGTCGCAGTGGAAGCTCGGCCAGCCCAGCTTGGAGGGGTTCTCGGAGAAGGTCACGGCGTGGCAGCCCTTGGCCGCCACCCGCCGCACCTCGGCCGCCATGAGCTCGGGGTCCCAGATGGCGGGGATGGACAGGGGGATGAACCGGCCCGGGTAGGCGCCGCACCAGTCCTCGATGTGCCAGTCGTTGTAGGCCCGCAGCATGGTCGAGGGCGAGCTCCTTGTCCTCCGTGCGGGCGAAGAGCTGGCCGCAGAACTGGACGAAGGAGGGGAAGCACATCGACCCGAGGACGCCGTTGACGTTCATGTCCCGGATCCGCTCGTTGATGTCGTAGCAGCCGGGCCGCATCTCGGCGAAGGAGGTGGGCTCGATGCCGTACTCCTCGGGCGGCCGGCCCACCACGGCGTTGAGGCCGACGTTGGGGATGCTCGTTGCCCTCGTAGGACCAGACGTCGATGCCGTTCTCGTTGTGGACGATCCGCGGCGCCCGGTCCTTCCACTTGGCCGGCACCCGCCCGTCGAACATGTCGGGGGGCTCGACGACGTGGTCGTCGACGCTCACGAGGATGAGATCTTCTGCCTGCATGGTGCCCCCTCCCATCCTTGTCGCCGTCGGCACCGGAACAGGCGCCGATCGCCCGGCGACCGAACCGGCGCCTCATCCATACCTGACACCGGCGTCAGGCGCGGCGGCCGCGCCCGTCGTACACTCCGCCCGATGCCACGCCGACGTGGCCGGCACCGCCGGGGCCTGGCAGGCATCGCCGCGGCCGACCCGGACCGGCTGGCCCTCGTGTGCGGCGATCGGCGCATCACCTTCGGCCGAGCTCGACCGGGCCGCCAACGCCATGGCCCACGCCTTCGCCCCGCCGGTGGTCGGCCCCGGGGACCGGGTGGCGGTCATGCTCGGCAACGGTCGATCGAGGGCTTCGCCGCCTGGTACGGCGCGGCCCGGCTGGGCGCTCTGGTCGTCCCGGTCTCGACCCGGCTGACCGCGCCCGAGGCCGCCTACATCGTCGCGCGACTCCGGGGCCGTCGTCCTCGTGCACGACGGGTCGGCGGCGGCCGCCGGCCACCGTGGCCACCGGCCGGGGTCACCGGCGTCGACGTCACGGCGCCCGTCGCTGGCGCAGGGGGCGCCCGAGCCCCCCACCGACGAGTACCTCGGGACCCCGGTGACCACCATGAGCTACACCTCGGGGACCACGGGCCGGCCCAAGGGGATCGCCCGCACGGCGCCGCCCCGGCCCGGCCGGGAGGCGCCCCCGAACCCCTTCGCCACGTTCTGGGGCTTCGGCCCGACGACGTCCACCTCATGTGCGGCCCCGGCTACCACATGGCCCCGGCCGCCTACTCCCAGATGTCGCTCGGCGAGGGGGGCACGGTGGTGATCATGACCAAGTGGGACGCCACCGAGTGCCCTCCGGCTCATCGAGACCGAGCGGGTCACCACGGCCCAGATGGTCCCGGCCAACTTCATCCGGATCCTCGAGGCCGACTGGCAGGCCTACGACCGCTCCAGCGTCCGCAAGATCCTCCACGCCGCCGCCCCCTGTCCCGTGGCCGTGAAGCGCCGGATCATCGAGGTGTTCCCCGCCGGGGCCATCTGGGAGTACTACGGCGCCGCGAGGGGATGGCCTCGGTCATCTCCCCCGAGGAATGGCTGCGCAAGCCGGGCAGCGTGGGCCGGCCCTTTCCCGGGCTGTCGGTGCGGATCCTCGGACGACGACGGGCGACGAGCTCGCCCCCGGGGAGGTGGGGGCCATCTACATCTCGGCCTTCGCCGGGCTGCGCTTCGGCTACCACAACGACCCGGACAAGACCGACCAGGCCTGGGCCGGAGGACTACTTCACCGTGGGCGACATGGGCTGGCTGGACGAGGACGGCTATCTCTTCCTGGCCGACCGCCGGACCGACCTCATCCTCTCCGGCGGGGTGAACGTCTACCCGGCCGAGGTGGAGACGGCCCTGGCCGAGGACCCCGACGTGGTCGACGCCGCCGTCTTCGGACTGCCCGACGAGCGGATGGGTCAGCTGGTCCACGCCGTGGTCGAGCTCCGTCCCGGCGCCCGCCGCGACGCCGACGCCCTCCTGGCCCGGCTGGCCACCAGGCTGGCCGACTACAAGCGACCCCGGGACGATCGAGTTCGTCGATGTGCTGCCCCGGGAGGAGAACGGCAAAGTGATGAAGACACAGACTGCGCGCCGAACGAATGGAGCCGGCTCCGGCCGGCCATCCCCGGCGAGGGCTCGACCAGTGACCGAGCCGCCACGCCGACGACACCACCGGAGGTGCCGGGCGAGCCCCGCCTGCTGATCGACGGCAAGCTGGTCGGAGGCGTCCGCGGGGCGCGACCTTCGACAACATCGATCCCGACCACCGAGGAGGTCGCTGGGGGTCACCGCCGACGGCACCCGGCCGACATGGCCGAGCGCCATCGCCGCGCGCGCGCCGGGCCTTCGACGAGACGACGTGGGCCACCGACCACGCCTTCCGGCGCCGCTGCCTGGAGCAGTTCCACGCCGCCCTGGCGGCGCACAAAGAGGAGCTGCGGCACATCATCGTGGCCGAGGTGGGCAGCCCCATCGACGCTCACCTACGCCAATGAGGTGGACGGTCCCATCGACGACCTGGCGTACTGGGCGGAGCAGCCCGACCGCTACGAGTACGAGCACTGGCTCCCCGAGCGCGACGTCTTCGGCCAGCCCCAGCGCCGGCTCATCCGCCGCGAGGCCATCGGCGTGGTGGGGGCCATCACCCCGTGGAACTTCCCCCTCAACCTGAACCTGGCCAAGCTGGGCCCGGCCCTGGCGGCGGGGAACACCGTGGTGCTCGAAGCCCGCCCCCGACACGCCGTGGTCGGCCACCGCCCTGGGCCGCATCATCGCCGAGGAGACCGACATCCCCGCCGGCGTGGTGAACGTGGTGGCGTCGTCGGACCACATGGTGGGCGAGGTCCTCACCACCGACCCCCGGGTCGACATGATCACCTTCACCGGCTCCACCGCCACCGGGCGGCGCATCATGGCCAAGGGGTCGGACACGGTGAAGAAGGTCTTCCTCGAGCTCGGGGGCAAGTCGGCCAACATCGTCCTCGAGGACGCCGACCGGCCGCCGTCGGTCCCCATCTCGGCCATGGGCGTGTGCACCCACTCCGGTCAGGGATGCGCCATCACCACCCGCCTCCTCGTCCACCGGTCCCGCTACGACGAGGCCGTGGAGATGGCCGACGCGATCGATGGCGAGCCGTCACCTACGGCGACCCCTGGGACCCGGGCAACTTCCAGGGACCGCTCATCAGCGCCAAGCAGCGCGAGCGCGTCCTCGGCTACATCGAGAAGGGCAAGGCCGAAGGGGCCCGCCTGGTGCTGCGGCGGCGGCATCCCGGCCCACCTCGACAAGGGGTACTTCGTGGAGCCCACCCTGTTCGCCGACGTCGAACCCCAAGGCCACCATCGCCCAGGAGGAGATCTTCGGCCCCGTGCTGTCAGTGTTCCTTCGAGGACGACGACGACGCCGTGCGCATCGCCAACGACTCGATCTACGGGCTGTCGGGCGCGGTGACGCGCGCCACCGAGGAGCGGGCCCTGGCCGTGGCCCGCCGCATCCGGGCCGGCACCCTCATGGTCAACGGCGGGATGTGCAACGCCCCCGACGTGCCCTTCGGCGGCTACCGCCAGAGCGGGGTGGGTCGCGAGAACGGGGTCGAGGGCTTCGAGGAGTACCTGGAGGTGAAGGCCATCGCCCTGCCGGCGCGCTGAGCGCGCCGCTCGTGGCGCGGGGCGCTACTCCCGCCCGAGGATGGCGGTGCCGGTGGAGGAGATCCACCCGCCGGTGGCGTTGACCGCGGCCAGACGGGCGTCGGGCACCTGGCGCTCGCCGCACTGGCCCCGCAGCTGCTTCACCGCCTCGACGAGAAGGAAGATCCCCCGCATCCCGGGCTGGCACGACGACAGGCCCCCGCCGTCGGTGTTGGTGGGCAGGGCCCCGCCCACCCGCAGGGTGCCGCCCTCCACGAAGGCACCCCCCTCCCCCTTCTTGCAGAACCCGAGGCCCTCCAGAGTGAGCAGCACCGTCAGGGTGAAGCTGTCGTACACCTGGACCACGTCGATGTCCTCGGGGGTGACGCCGGCCTGGCCGAAGGCCTTGCGGGCCGAGCGCACGCAGGGCGACTCGGTGAAGTCGGCCCACTCGCTCATGGTGCTGTGGGAGATGGCCTCGCCCGTGCCGAGCACCCAGATGGGCGTGGAGGCGCAGTCACGGGCCCGGTCCTCGTGGGTGATGACGATGGCCCCCCCGCCGTCGGAGCGGATGCAGCAGTGCAGCTTGGTGAAGGGGTCGGCGATCATGCGTCGACGACTGCACGTCCTCGATGGTGATGGGGTCGCGGTAGTAGGCGTCGGGGTTCAGCCCGGCGTTGTAGCGCGCCGACACGGCGATCTCGGCCAGCTGTTCGACCGTGGTGCCGAACTCGTGCATGTGGCGCCGGGCCGACATGGCGTGCTTGGCGATGAGGGTGTGGCCGAAGGGGGCGTCGAACTGCAGCGGCCCCTTGTTGCCGAAGAAGAGGTTGGCGGTGCGACGGCGCCGCTTCAGGTCGGCCCGGGACGTCGAGCCGTAGGAGAGGACCACGGTGTCGATCTGGCCCTGGGCGATGGCGGCCACGGCGTGCTCGAGGAAGATCTCCCAGCACGAGCCGCCCACGCCGGTGGAGTCGATGTAGTCGATGTGCGAGGCGAGCCCCAGGTACTCGGCCAGCTCGATGGGGGGCAGGTTGCCTGTGCCGTGGGACATGAAGCCGTCGACCTCGCGCCGGTCGACGCCGGCGTCGGCCAGCGCCCGGCTGGTGGCCTGGTGGTGGAGCTCGAAGGCGGACTTGTCGTCCACCCGCCCGCAGTCCGACAGCGCCGCCCCCACGATCGCCACCCGTCTCGCCATGAGATCCCTTTCAGCCACCGCCCGGCGCCTCGCCGGACCCGGTCCGCCGTCCCCGCGAACCTGACACCGGCGTCGGAGAACGCGGGCAGAAGGGTAGCGTGACCCCATGAGCCCGAGCACACCGGTGGTGCTGCGCGACCCGCTGTCCGCCGTGCCCGCCCGGCGCCCCGGATCTGTGCGCCGCACCATGCACGTCGACGTGGGGGCCCGGGGCGAATGGAGCTCTCCGCTGGCCATGGAGGGAGCGGCGCGCGACCTGGACACGGGGGCGGGCGGCCCCGCCGACACCGCCGTCCGGGCCGAGGCGCGGTGAGCGCGGGGTTCGACGTGGCGCGCCGGCTGGAGTCGCTCACCACCACCCCCGCCGCGCCGTGGGCAGACGCGCTGGTCGGGGCCCGGGCCGGCGGCGGCTTCCGGCGCCACCTCGACGAGGTCGTCCCCGAGCAGGAGGCGGGGTCGCTGCTGCGCCAGGTCCTCGACGACATGCCCGCCGCCGCCCTCATCTCCGGGTACGGGTTCATGCGCCTGGCCCGGCGCCAGGGGCACCACCCCTCCAGCCTCATGCCCTCGGGGGCGCTGGACCGCATGACCGACCTGTGCTCGGGATGGCGCTCCGACGGGCTGGCCGTGCGCAGCGTCACCGCCGGCCACGGGGTGCCCATGCAGGACTGCCCGCCGGCTCCCTCTCTGACCGGCGACGACCCCCTGGCCTGGCACGACATCAGCCCGCTGGACCAGGACTGGATGCGCAGGCGGCGCCTCATCGACGTGTCGGCGGCAGCCGACGGCGGCTTCGAGATCTGGGCCATGTTCCGTGACACGGTGGGCGAGGGCGACGGCGGCGAGCTCGTCCTCCACGAGTACGCGGTGCGGGCCGCGGGCCGTCACGGCGTGCTCGAGCGCATCGAGGCCGAGCCCCGGGTGCTGCCCTTCCCCGAGTGCCCGGCGGCGGCCGACGCCGTCGACCGGCTGGTGGGGATGGAGGTGCGTACGCTGGCCGCCACCGTCCCCGGAGCGATCAGCGGCATCGCCTCGTGCACACACCTGAACGACCTGCTGCGTGCGCTCGGGGGAGCGGGGGACCTGGTGGGGGCGGCCGGAACGGGCTGAGGGTACCTCCGCCCCGGCTCGGCGCTGCGCGCCGCCCGGTGGCTCCCCTCCACGGCCAGGCGGCGTCCCCTTCAGTGGTCGCCCCTTCTGTGTCCGGAGCAGGCCTTCTTCTCCTTTCTCACCCTTTCGTGGTTTTTGCCTGGAACACCCCGCAGCTATAACCCCACATGTACCCCCACGCGAGAGAGTCCCGGGGAAACATGCCCAAGCTGAACATCTATGTCCCCGACGGGCTCGCCCGAGCGGTCAAGGACGCCCGTGTGCCGGTCTCGACCGTCTGCCAGCACGCCTTGACCGAGGCACTCCGGCGATCCACGGCGTGGGACGAGGAACCCACGGCCTGCCCGGAGGACGTGCCGCCTTTCCTCCGCTTCGCTCTGCCCGTGACCGCCAGCACGGCCGACGCCCTCGGGCGAAGCGCGGGGACGGTGGGCGGCCTCGACACGCTCGGGACCGAGCATCTGGCCTGGGGCGCGCTCGCCCAGGGAGAGAACCTGGCCGTACGGGCACTGGAATCGCTCGGTGTCGATCCGGAACAGCTCCGTGCCGACCTCTGGGACGCCATCGCCCGTCGCGCTTCGTCGCCCGCGCCACGCAGCAATCGGCTCGACATCCCCGCCACCCACGCTCTCAGGAGGGCGAGGGACGAGGTCCGGTGCAACGGCCGACCGGCGATGGGATGCGAGCACGTCCTGGTGGCGGTGCTCGAGGAGCGGGTCGGGGCGGGAGGAAGGGTGCTGCGCCGGGCGGGCGTCGATCCGGCGGTGGCACGACGGGCCGTGGTGTCGGTCCGGGCGGGCATACTCGTGGGGAGTCCGACCGCTGCCCTTCGCCACCGGGACACCCTCGAGACCATGGTGGAACGTCTCGAACGGATCGAGTCGCTCGTTCGGAGCCGCTGAGCTACTCGAGCACGCCTTCGTCGGCCAGGCGCCGTCGCTCGGCGCTGTCCAGGCCGAGGATGTCGCCCAGCACGAAATCGTTGTGCTCGCCCAGCGTGGGGCTGCTGTGGGCGAATCCGCCCGGCGCATTGTCGAAGCGAAAGCCGTTGCGCTCGTAGCCGCACGTCCCCATGCAGGGGTGGTCGAGCGTGACGAAGTGGCCGCGGTGGTGCAGCTGGGGGTCGGCCGAGGCGTCTCCCAGGTCGGCCACGGGGACCGCCTCGATGCCCAGGGCCTGGAGGGTCTGCTGGCCACGTCGCTGGCGCTGCGGCGGGCGGTCCACGCCCCCACCAGAGCCTCCACCTCGTCCACGGCGGCCTTGCGCTGCTCCAGTGTGGCCAGGCGCGCCGCCACGTCGGCCGGGACCCCCACCACGGCGGCGAGCGCGGCCCACCGGTCGTCGTCCCAGGCCGCCACCGCCACCCAGCGGTCGTCACCCTCGCACGGGAAGGCCCCGTGGGGCACGGCCCGGGGTGAGCGGTTGCCGTCGCGCTCGCCGATGCGGCCGTTGACGTCGTAGTCGAGCACCCAGGGCGACAGGGAGTAGACGGCCGCTTCCACCTGGCTCACGTCGAGATGCACGCCCTTGCCCGGTCCGGCGCCGGTACAGCAGGCCGGCGGTCAGGGCGCTGGCCACGAAGCGCGGCGCCAGGGAGTCGGTGATGGTCCCGTAGGGGCCCACCGGCTCGCGGTCGGGCCACCCGGTGAGCAGGTTGTAGCCGCCGAGGGCCGAGCCCTGGCCGCCGAAGCCGGGATAGTCCTTGTGCGGCCCGGTCTGGCCCTGCAGGCACGAGCTCACCATGACCAGGTCGGGCTTCTCCACCGACATGGCGGCGTAGTCGAGCCCGAAGCTGCGCATGGCCCGGGGCGCGAAGTTCTCGGCCACGGCGTCGGCCCAGTGCACCAGGCGCTTGGCCAGGGCCACACCCTCGGGGTGCTTCAGGTTGAGGGTGACGCTCAGCTTGCCCACGTTGAGGGCGTCGAACATGTCCGAGCCCTCGAGGCCGCACGGGTTGCCCGGGCCCATGCCGTAGGTTCGCAGGAAGTCGGGGCGGCTCCGCGACTCGACCCGCATCACCGTGGCCCCGTGCTCGGCGAAGTACCGCACGGCGATGGGCCCGGCCGCGCCGGTGCCGAACTCGAGGAGGTTGGTGCCGGCCCAGGCCGCCGACGGCGCACCGCCGTCCGGGGCCCGGTCCGGGGACGCCGCTTGGCCCGGGCGGGAGGCGCGAAGGGAGCGGGACCCCCGGCGCCCGGCGCGTCGGCACGCACACCGGCATCGCCCTGCGAA
The DNA here is from genome assembly GCA_963839605.1 of uncultured Acidimicrobiales bacterium. GTDB lineage: Bacteria > Actinomycetota > Acidimicrobiia > Acidimicrobiales > UBA8190 > JBEKVE01. Next base: position 49,176 of record CAWIWK010000031.1, read on the forward strand.
CAGGTCTCGACGGGACCGTGCGGCCCCGGGTGGGCGACGGCGTCGCCGGGGCTCGTGACCACTACGAAGGACCGGGGGAAGTGCCGGGCGCCGCCGAGCTCGACAGAAGAAGTCCCGCGCCGCCAGCTGGCGGCTCTCGATCAGCTGCCGCGGCGAGTTGGCCGGGGCGAGCATGAGGTTCGTGTCGACGGCGATCTCGTACAGCTCGGTCATGGTGTGGCGGGCGAAGTAGGCGCCGATGGGGGCGGCGATGTCGTCGAGCTCCTGGCTGGTGACGCTGGGTGTGGTCGTAGGTGGTCCAGTCCGCGCTCGGTCAGCGCCGGGGTGGCGAGGCCGTCTTCCGTCACCAGCCGGGTGATGGTCTGGAGGTTCGCCACCCGGGCCTTGCCGCCGCGCAGGCCGAAGGACACGAACCCGTCGGCGCAGGGCCAGATCTCGCGGCTCACCCCGACCGATGGCCCCCGAGCGCCTCCCCGGCGTTTGGGTGCGGGGGAAGCGCCCGACGTGACCCATGGAGGCGATCATCACCGCCTCCTGGGCCGACACGTCGACCAACTGGGGTCGTCCCGAGGCCAGGGCGCTGAGGGTGGCCATGGCCGCCTCGGGCCCGACGTGGGCCCACGCCGTCGGCTCGGTGCAGCGCACCGGGGCCCGGTCGGGATCACCGGTGCAGTACATGTTCCCGGTGGAGGCCATGACCCCGAGGTCGCTCGCCATCCATGCCGGACCGGGGCCCGTCGAGCCCGAAGGGCGTGACCGCCACCCATACCGCGCCGGGGGCGAGCGGGCGGTCGACCTCGAGCGCGCCGGGCCATCCCGGCGTGGTGAGCACCACGTCGGCCCCGGCCAGCAGCGCGGCCAGCGCGGGGTCGGCCGGCCCCGAGACCTCGACCGCCGTCTTCCCCGCGTTCCAGACACGTGAAGCGCAGCGACGTGCCGTCGGGCCCGAAGCGGTGCGACGCCCCGCAGCGGATCGCCGCCGGGGGGCTCGACCTTGAGCACCTCGGCCCCGAGGTCGGCCAGGATCCGGCCCGTCATGGCCGCCGGCTCGCCGGCCAGATCGGCGACGCGGACCCCGGCAACAGCGCCTGGCGCTGCGTAGCGCCGTCACCGGTGCCCGTGTCCGTCGGCACTCCTCAGGAGGCGGCCGTCTCGAGGACGTGCACGGCGCAGGCCGAGCCCAGGCCGATGACGTGGGTCAGGCCCACCTGGGCCCCCTCGATCTGGCGGTCGCCGGCCTCGCCCCGCAGGTGGGTGGCCACCTCGTAGAGGTTGGCGACGCCCGGTGGCCCCGATGGGGTGGCCCTTGGAGATGAGGCCGCCCGACACGTTCACCGGCGTGGCGCCGTCGCGCCACGGGCCGCGGCGGTCGATGAAGTCGCCCGCCCCACCCGGCTCGCACAGCTGAGAGGTTCTCGTAGTGGATGAGCTCGGCCGTGGCGAAGCAGTCGTGCAGCTCGACCAGGTCGAGGTCGCCCGCGGGCCACGCCCGGACTGCTCGTAGGCCGCCTGGCCGCGGCCAGCTTCGTCAGCGTGCACACGTCGGGCTGGGCCGTATCGGACTCCACGTAGGGGTCCGAGGTGAGCACCGAGGCCGAGATCTTGACGGCCCGGCGCCGCACGTCGGGGTCGAGGGTCTTCAGCTTGGCGTCCGAGCACAGCACCACCGGCGGCCGACCGTCCCCGGTCGGGCAGCACATGAGCAGGGTGTTCGGGTAGGCGACCATCTCGGCCCCCATGACCTCCTCCAGGCTGAACACCTTGCGGTACTGGGCCAGGGGGTTGAGGGCGGAGTGGGCGTGGTTCTTCTCGGCCACCTTGGCGAACTGCTCGAAGCCCACGCCGTCGTGGTGCGAGGCGTACTCCATCCCGGCCTGGGCGAAGACGCCCGGCATGAGCTGGGTGCCGAGGATCCCCTCCACCGGCATGACCGACCCGTAGCGCCCCGAGGGCTCGAAGCCCTTGGGAGCAGAGCGCTCGCGCCCGGCCGGCTTCCCAGCAGGCCCATCTTCCCCATCTGCTCCACGCCCACGGCCAGCGCCATGTCGGCCTCGCCCGGCCTTGATGGCGAGCATGCCGGTGCGCACGGCGGTGGCCCCGTGGCACAGGCGTTGGCCACGTTGTAGACCGGGATGCCGGTCTGGCCGATCTGCTTCTGGAGGCGCTGGCCCAGCATGTTGGAGGCCTCCATGCAGGATCCCGCCGGCCAGCACCTGGATGTCGGCGATGGTGGCGCCGGCGTCGGCCAAGGCGTCGAGCGCGGCCTCGCTGGCCAGGTCGACACTGTCCTTGTCGGGATAGCGCCCGAACCGGGTCATCGGACGCCCCGACGATCCAGACGTCTCCTGCCATCATTTCCTCCTCGGTCCTGGTCGTGCCCGGTCTCAGGCCGGGACGAAGCCGAAGGCCACCGCTTCGGTGCCTTCGTCGTCGACGCCGCAGCACGAAGGTGGTGAGGCGCACGTGCATCCCCAACTCGAACTTCTCCGGCGTCGGCCCCGGCCTCCAGCGATGTTGCCCTTCACCACGCCGCCGCCGTCGAGCTCGACCACGCGAGGACACGTAGGGGACGGGCACGCCGGGCGCGGCCCGCTGGATGATGGTGAACGAGCGCACCACGCCGTCGGTGGCCGAGGGCCTGGGGCTCGAAGGCGGTCTTCCCGCACCGGGCGCAGGCGTTGCGGCGGTCGAAGAACAGCGCCCCGCACGCCGTGCAGGCCTGGGCCACCAGGTGGGGGCCGGGGTGCTGGTCGTCGCATCCAGCACCAGGTAGTCGACGACGGGGATGCGCCGGGCACCGCTGTTGGAATCGCTCACGGCGCCACGCTCACTGTCCGGGATCCTTCGTGCACGGCCGGCAACCCTAGCCGCGGATCTGACGCCCATGTCAGTGCGCCGTGCCGGCCGTGGCACACTTTCGGCCACCCGCCGCCCGTACCGAGGAGGACCATGGCCGTGGCCGACCAGCCGCTCGAGGAGCAGGTGCTGCACCGCATCGAGAACCAGGTCTCGTGGATCACCCTCAACCGGCCCGAGGTCCGCAACGCCATCACGCCCGACCAGCGCAACGGGTCATCGAGCTCCTGGAGGAGGCGCGCGCCTCCCTGGACGTGCGGCGCCGTCGTCCTCACCGCCACGGGCAAGGGGTTCTGCACCGGTGCCGACCTCCGCGGCCGGGCGCCGGCCCGCCCCGCCGCGCCCCGAGGGGGCGCCGGACCGGGTCATGGGCGACGCGGCCCGGATGATCAGCCGGGGGGCACAGCGCCTGGTGTCGGCCGTCCTCGACTGCGAGAAGCCGGTGATGGGTGCGGTGAACGGAACGGCGGCGGGCATCGGCGCCCACCTCGCCTTCGCCTGCGACCTGGTGGTGGCGGCCGACGGGGTGCGGTTCATCGAGGTCTTCGTCCGCCGCGGCATCTCCCCCGACGGTGGCGGCGCCTATCTCCTCCCCCGGCTGATCGGGTTGCAGAAGGCCAAGGAGCTCATGTTCTTCGGCGACGACCTCCGCGCCGAGGACGCCGCCGACCTCGGCCTGGTCAACCGGGTCGTCCCCCGCGACGAGCTCGAGGCGACGGCGGGTGAGCTGGCCGGCCGGCTGGCGGGGGGGCCCACCAAGGCCATCGGCATGGCCAAGTGGCTGCTCAACCGCTCGCTCGACTCCGACCGCCAGACCGCCTTCGACGAGGAGGCCTGGGCCCAGGAGCTGATCGTCACCACGGCCGACTCGGCCGAGGGCCTGCGGGCCTTCGCCGAGCGCCGCGACCCCCGAGTTCAGGGGGTTCTGACCGCCGGGGCCGGCGCCGCCGAGCCCGCCCGGGGCCGGATTTCCCGGCGGCGGGGCCCCGAAGTAAGCTGACACGAAAGTCAGAGAACTCCGGCGGCCCGGCGGCGGGTCGGCCGGTGCCTGCCCCGCGAGGGGCGGCAGGGAGGTGCGATGGCTCGCCAGTACCGGCTCATCTCGGCGGACGGGCACGTGGTCGAACCGCCCGACATGTGGACCAAGTACCTGCCCAAGAAGTTCCACGACCGGGCGCCCAAGCTGGTGAAGGACGCCAAGGGCGGCGACGCCTGGGAGCTCGTCGCCCGGCACCCCGCCCATGCCGCTCGGACTCGTCACCAACGCCGGCCAGTTCGGCAAGCGCTACGAGGACCTCGAGTGGTACGGCGCCACCTACGACACGATCCTGCAGGGGTCGTTCATGGGCAAGGCCCGGGTGGAGGAGCAGGACTTCGACGGCGTCGACGCCGAGGTCCTCTTCCCCTCGCAGCGGACCATGGGCGCCTTCATGGCCCAGGAGGACGACGACTACCACCTGGCCGGCCTCGAGGCCTACAACACCTGGATGCACGACGAGTTCATGGCGGCCGACCCCGACCGCCTGATCGGCCTGGCCCAGATGCCCGGCGTCGACGTGCAGACGTCTGTGAAGTGGCTGCGCGAACGCCAAGAGCGGCCGGGTACAGGGGCGTGATCATCTCGGCCTACCCCTCGGGCAACGCCAATCTCTCCGACGAGGACGACCCCTTCTGGGAGGCGGCCCAGGAGGAGCAGATGCCCGTCCACATCCACAGCGGGCTGCGCCAGGCGGGCAAGCGCACGGCCGGCTCCTTCCAGAAGGCGGCCGCCGTCGGCCGGGCGTGAGATCGGCCTGGCCGAGATGGGCGGCCCGGTCGGCGACGCCTCGCAGTTCATGTCGAAGTTCATCTACTCCGGCATCTTCGACCGCTTCCCCGACCTGCAGATGGTGGCGGTGGAGTGCGGCGCCGGCTGGGTGCCCCACTTCCTCGAGCACATGGACGACCACTACTGGCGCAACCGGACGTGGACCAAGGCGACGCTGCAGATGCTCCCGAGCGAGTACTTCCGCCGGAACTGGAAGGTGACCTTCATCCGCGAGCCGTTCGCCGTGGCCGTGCGCCACTGGATCGGCGTCGACAACATGATGTGGTCGACCGACTACCCCCACCACCGCCACGACTGGCCCTACAGCCGCCGCATCGTGGAGGAGTCGATGGGCGGCGTGCCCGACGCCGAGCGGCGCCGCATGGTGTGCGACAACGCCCGGGAGTTCTACCGCCTGGGCTGAACCGGCACTGCGGGGTGGACCGGCGACCCGGGCCACCTGTGAGAACCGAAGGCACCACGCCCCCTGACGCGCGCGGGCGTGCGGCCACGACACGGAGGAGAGACACGACGATGGGACTGCTCGACGGCAAGGTGGCGATCGTCACGGGCGCCGGACACGGCATCGGCAGGGGTGAGGCGCTCGAGCTGGCCCGCCAGGGCGCCAAGGTCGTGGTCAACGACGTGGGCGGTTCGGTGCACGGCGAGGGCGTCGACAAGCGGCCCGCCGAGGAGGTTGCCGAGATCATCCGGTCGCGCGGCGGCGAGGCGGCCGCCAACTACGACGACGTGGCCGACTGGGCCGGCGCCGCCAACATGGTGCGCCAGGCCGTGGACGAATTCGGCCGTCTCGACGTGCTCGTCAACAACGCCGGCATCGTGCGCGACGGCATGCTCTTCTCCATGACCGAGGACGCCTTCGACTCGGTGGTGCGCGTGCACTTGAAGGGCACCTTCGCCACCACCCACCACGCCTCGGTGTACTGGCGCGAGGAGTCCAAGGCGGGCCGCCAGCCCCGCGCCGCCATCGTCAACACGGTGTCGTCGGCCGGCCTGCAGGGCAACGTGGGCCAGGCCAACTACGGCGCGGCCAAGGCGGGCATCGCCGCCCTCACGGTCATCTCGAGCCTCGAGCTGTCGCGCTACGGCGTCCGGGCCAACGCCGTGGCCCCGGGGGGCATGACCCGCATCACCGCCACCCTGCGCAAGGACGCCGAGGTGATCGAGCCCGACGAGCTCGACAAGGGCGAGTACGACCACATGAACCCGGCCAACTCCGCCCCCATGGTGGCGTGGCTCGCCTCCGACGACGCGTTGCACGTGACGGGCCAGGTCTTCCGGGCCGTGGGGCACCGCATCACGCACTACATCCCCTGGTCCCTCGGCCCCACCGTCGAGACCAAGGGCAAGCCGGCGCGTTGGGAGCCCGAGGACATCGGCCCCGCCGTGAACGCCCACGTCTTCGGGTCGCGGGCCCGGGCCTGCAGATGGGCGGCTGAAGAGGCCACACTGGTCGTCCGCGCCGGCCGGCCGAGGGTCCGGCCGTCCACGGTGGGGCCGTCACGATCCGGTTCATCGGCTGACGCAGGGGAGAACGACATGGCGAGTGTGTGGAGCTACGAGGGCAGGCGGGTGCTCGTGAGCGGGGGCGGCGGCGCCGGCATGGGCGCGGCGGCGGTGCGGGACCTGCTCGAGCTCGGGGCCGAGGTGCACGTCTTCGACGTGAAGGAGCCCGACCTCGGAGGTGGCCAGCTACCGCGCCGTGGACCTGCGCGACCCCGCCGCCATCGAGGCGGCCGTGGCCGACCTGGGCGGTCCCCTGCACGCCCTGTTCAACTGCGCCGGGCTCCCCGGCCCACCCTTCAGCGGGCTCGACACCATGCTCGTGAACTTCGTCGCCGCCCGTCACCTGACCGGTCTGGCCGCGCCGCACATGCCGGCCGGGCTCGGCGGTGTGCACGATCTCGTCGGCGGGCGCCTTCGGCTGGGAGAACTCGATGGGCCAGGTGGAGGGCCTCATCGCCACGCCCGGCTACGCCGAGGCCCGCCAGTGGTGCGAGGACAACGCCTCCCTGGTGGGGGAGGGCTACCTGCTGTCCAAGCAGGCCATCATCGTGTGGACGCTGCACGCCGCCCTCGACCTCGCCCCCAAGGGCATCCGCGTCAACTGCACGAGCCCCGGACCGACCCAGACGCCGATGATGCCGTCGTTCGAGTCGTACATGGGCAAGGACTTCATGGACCGCTTCCCGAAGCCCCTCGGAGGCCGCAACTCCACCCCCGAGGAGCAGGGGCACGTGGTCGTGTTCCTGAACAGCGACGCGGCGGGCTACATCACCGGCACCAACGTCTACGCCGACGGCGGCTTCTCCGCCGGAATGCTCACCAGCCGGCTCGACTTCTCGGTCCTGATGGGCGAGACGCCCGCCGGCTGACGGGATCCCACGACGTGCAGCAGCGCAGGGACCTCGAGGAGTTCTTCCACCCCAAGGCGGTGGCCCTCGTCGGATCGGTGAACCGCAACGCCAAGCCCGAGCGCCTGCGCGCCGCCTACGGCGAGCGCTGGGGCGACAGCTGGTACCTGGTGAACGCCAAGGGCGGCAGCATCGGCGACATCCCCGTGTACGAGCACGTCACCGACATCCCCGCCGAGATCACCCTGGCCGTCGTCAACGTGGGCACGCGCCTCGTGGCCAAGACGGTGGAGGAGTGCGGCAAGCACGGCGTGCCGTACGTCCTCATCTTCACGGCCGGCTTCAGCGAGGTGGGCGAGCAGGGCGCCGCGCTCGAGCGCGAGGTGGGGGAGGTGGCGAGCCGCTACGGCATCCGGGTGTTCGGCCCCAACACCAACACCAACGCCTTCGAGGTGCTCCCCGAGCCCCCGAGGCGCCGGGGCGGGCGCATCGGCCTCGTGACACAGAGCGGCCACCAGGGCCGTCCCCTCGTGCAGGGCACCGAGTTCGGCGTGGCCTTCAGCCGCTGGGTGCCGACCGGCAACGAGCTCGACCTCGAGGCGGCCGACTTCATCGAGTACTTCGCCTACGACGACGACACCGCCGTCATCGCCGGCTACTTCGAGGGGTTCAAGGATCCGGCCAAGCTGCGCCGCGCCCTGGCGGCCGCCAATGCCCAGGGCAAGCCGGTGGTGGCGCTCAAGATGGGGAGCACCGAGGCGGGCACCCGAATGGCGAGCTCGCACACCGGCCACCTGGCCGGCAGCGACGCCGTGGTCGAGGGCCTCTTCGCCCAGTACGGGGTGGTGCGGGTGCGCGACCTCGACGAGCTGCTGGAGACGGCCGCGCTGTTCGCCAAATTGCCGGCCGGCACCGGCGGGCGGTGCTGTCTCTACTCCATCTCCGGCGGGTCGGGCACGCTCATGGCCGAGGTGGCCGAGTCGAGCGGCGTGCCCGTCCCGCTGCTGGCGGACAAGACCCGCACGGCGCTGCGCGAGATGATCCCCGACTACCTGACGGTCTCCAACCCCGTCGACAACGGCGCCCAGTTCCTCGTGTCGGCGCCCGTCGAGGACCGACGAGCGGGTCTTCGACCTCATCGCCGCCGATCCCGACGTCGACGTCATCGTCATCGGGCTCACCGGGGCGCTGGGCCGGCTCACCGACCGCTTCGCCGAGGACATCGTGGCCTTCATCGACGAGATGCCAAAGCCGATGGTGGTCACGTGGAACTCCTTCAAGACCGACGAGCAGGGATTCCGCACGCTGGTGGACGCGGGTGTGCCGCTGTTCCGGTCGTTTCGCAACTGCTTCGCCGCCCTGCGCGCCTTCGCCTCCTACCAGGAGGCGTCGCGCCACCTTCCGGGCCCGCAAGCCCGCCCCCCGGCGCCTGCCCCCGGCCGCGGCGGCGGCGCTGGCCGAGGCGCGGCCACGCCGGGCCCGGGCCGATGGGGGCCGACGCCTCGCGCCGGCTGCTCGAGTCCTTCGGGGTGCCGCTGGCGGGGGAGGCGCTCGCCCACTCCGCCACCGAGGCGGGGCGCATGGCGGCGGCGATCGGCTTCCCCGTGGTCATGAAGATCGCCTCGCCCGACTTCCCCCACAAGTCCGACGCCGGGCTGGTGCGGCTGTCGGTGGCCTCGGCGGCGCGAGGCCAAGGCCGTGTACGGCGAGCTTCTGCGCACGCCACCCGGGCCAAGCCCCGGGCCCGCATCGAGGGCGTGCAGATCCAGGAGCAGGTCGAGGGCGGCACCGAGATGATCGTGGGCGTCACCCGCGACGCCGTGTTCGGTCCGGCCGTGCTGGTGGGCACGGGCGGGGTGTTCGCCGAGATCCTGAAGGACGTCACCGTCCGGCCCCTCCCCCTCGACCGGCGCGACGCCGAGGAGATGGTGCGCTCGCTGCGGGGCTACGCCCTCTTGGCCGGGGCGCGTGGCCGCGACCGGGGGGATACGAAGGCCCTCGTGGACGTGGTGCTGGCCGTGGCCCGCCTGGCCACGGCGTGCGGCGACGAGCTGGTGGAGCTCGACCTCAATCCCGTGGTGGTGCGGTCCAAGGGTGCGGTGGCGGTCGACGCCCTCGTGGTGACGGGCTGAGCCGGTGGAGCTCGAGCTCTCCGACGACCAGCAGGCGCTGCAGGACTCGGTGCGCGCCGTGCTCGAGCGCGAGTGCCCGGTGTCGCTCGCCCGGCAGCGTGGTGGAGGAGCGCAAGGACGCGGTGGAGCTGTGGCAGCGCATGGTCGAGCTCGACTGGCCCGCCCTGGCCGTGCCCGAGGACGACGGCGGCCTCGGGCTCGGGTTCGTGGAGGTGGTGGTGGTGGCCGAGCAGCTCGGGCGGGTCCTCGCCCCCGCCCCCTTCCTGGCCACGGCCGTCCAGTACGTGGGTGCGGTGGTGGCGGCGGGAAGCCCCGCCCAGCGGGCCCGCTTTCTCGGGCCGGTGGTGCACGACGGCCTGGTGGGCACGCTCGCCGTGGCGGAGGCGCCGGGCCGGTTCGATCCGTCGGGTGTGGCGGCCACCGCCACCGCCCGGGGCGGGGACTGGGTGCTCGAGGGCGAGAAGCACTTCGTGTTCGACGGCGACCGGGCCGAGGAGATGGTGGTGGCCGCCCGGCTGCCGGGGACGGCCGGCGACGAGGGCATCGCCCTGTTCGTGGTTCCCACCGCCGGGCTGTCGGTCACGCCCATGGCCAACATCGACGCCACCCGTGGGTACGCCACGGTGCCGCTCGACGGCGTGGTCGTCGACGGGGAGCGCGCCCTCGGGGTCCCCGGTGACGGCGGGCCGGCGCTGCGGCGGATCGCCCAGGAGGCCACCGTGGCCCTGGCGGCAGAGATGGTGGGCACGTGCCAGGGGATCTTCGACATCGTCCACGCCTACGTGGGCGAGCGCGAGCAGTTCGGGGTGAAGATCGGTTCCTTCCAGGCCGTGAAGCACAAGCTGGCCAACATGTTCGTGGCCCTCGAGTCGGCCCGGGCCACGGCCTACTTCGCCGCCGCGGCCATCGCCGAGGGCGACGAGCGGCGCGACCTGGCCGTGTCCATGGCCAAGGCCAGCGTGGGGGACTGCCAGAAGCTGATGGCCCAGGAGGGCATCCAGTGCCTGGGGGGCATCGGCTACACGTGGGAGCACGACATGCACCTGTACGTGAAGCGCCTCAAGGCGGGGGCGTCTTTGTTCGGCACCACGGCCGAGCACCTCGAAGCGGTGTCGCACCTCCTCGGCCTGTAGCGGTCCGCGCCGGTGACGGCGCGAAATTTGTAGTTCTCGAACGTTCGTTCGGCCCGTCGGCGGGGCGGCACGGGACGCACCGGGGCCCGGGAGGCGGAAGACGGTTGCCCCCGCCCCGGGGTGTCCTCCCAGGTCAGAAGGCGAGACGCGCCGTCGCCCACATTTCCCCTCGACGGCACCCCACTACTCACGACAAACTAGTGAGCAGTGTCTTGTGACTGGAGAGTCTGGCGAGGCTGCCGGGGGCAACGATGACCGAGCCGGTCGTCGACGTCGTGGGCGAGCTGCTGTTCGGCCGGCGCCTCCGCCTCCGGGTCATGTTGTGGGTGGCGGAGCAGACCGCCGCCTTCAACCAGTCCGAGGCGGCCCGGGGGGTGGGCTACAACTCCTCGGGCGAGGTGGCCAAGGAGCTGGAGCGGCTGGTCCAGCTGGACATGCTGCGCAAGTACGGGCGGCCCGGGCGCGTCGGCCCCCAGAACTACGTGCGGGCCGAGCACCTGGGCTGGGGCGTGGTGGAGGCGGCGCGGCGCATGGTGGACATGGCCCAGGCCGAGACCGAGGACACGGCGCAGGACCCGCCAGGACCGCAGGCACCCGGGGCGGGGTTCGAGGTGCTCGAGGTCCTCGAGACCGCCCGGCGCCCGTCGGGCATCGGCAGGGATCGCTGACGCCGGGGCGCGTCATCGCCCCGTGCCGGGATACCCCCCACCGCCGAAGCGCTCGTCCAGGGCGTCGTAGTCCACGGCGAAGCCCTGGCGGGGGAGGGCGTCGACGAACTCCACCGTCTTGGGCTTCTTGTAGGAGGCGATGCGCTCGCGGCAGTGCTCGATGATCTCCTCCGGCCGCGCGCTCGCGCCCTCGCGCAGCACGACGACCGCCTTGACGTTCTGGCCCCAGGTGGGGTCGGGCACGCCGATCACCGCTGCGTCGGCCACGGCGGCATGGCCGCGCAGGCAGCCCTCGACCTCGGTGGGGTAGATGTTCTCGGCCGCCGACTTGATGAGCCGCGTCTTGGGCCCGACGAAGGTGAGCGAGCCGTCGCCCTCGATGCGCCCGAGGTCGTTGGTGTGGTGCCATCCCCCGGCCTGGCGCGCCTCGTTGAGCTCGGGCCGGTTGAAGTAGCCGTTCATGACCGTGGGACCGCGCACCACGATCTCCCCCGTCTCCCCCGGCGCCAGCTCGGCGCCGTCGGGGTCGAGCACGGCGATGCGCACGAAGGGTGCGGCCCGGCCGCTCGTGCCCGTGCTCGGCTGCAGGGCGTTGAAGGTGGCGAGCCCCATCACCTCGGTCTGGCCGTAGCCGGCGGGCCGCCTGCCCCAGGGGCTGTCGTCCACGGTGATCATGGCCGTCCACTCCGGCTTGCCGGCGAAGCCCCGCAGGCTCTTCAGGTCGTAGCGGCCACCGGCGTTGAGCTCGATGATCTGGTCCATGGTGGGCGGCATGATGAAACCGCCCGTGCACTTCTCGGCCGCGATGAGCCGGCACAGCTCCTCGGCGTCGACGCGCGGGGTGAAGACGTTGGCGCCGCCCGATAAGAACGTGGCCAGCGTGGTCATGAAGGTGGCCACATGGAACAGCGGTCCGCAGTTCAGGTACACGTAGTCGGACCCGATCCCCTGGATCTGGGCGATGTACGACCCCTGCAGCACGAGCGCCCGGTTGGACAGAAGCGCCCCGTTGGGCTTCCCCGTGAAGGCGGCGGTGTACATCATGAGGACCGAGGCCCGCTCGTCGGTGTCGCCCCGGGGGTCGTCGGGCGCCCCGGCGGCGAGGAACGCCTCGTAGCCGTCGGCCCCGGTGCCGTCGTGCTGGATCCACAGCGCCGACGACTTGGCGTCGGCCCGGGCCTGGCGCAGCGCGTCGCCGATCTCGGCGTCCTGCCAGAACACCACGGAGGGGTCGCTGTCCTCGACCACGAACACGAGCTCGTCGGGGCTCTGGCGCCAGTTGGCGGGGCAGAACACCGCCCCCATCTTGGCCGCCGCCAGCAGCCCCTCGAGCAGGCGGTGGCAGTTCTGGCCGAGCCACAGCAGCCGGTCACCGGGCCCCACCCCGGCGCCGCGCAGGGCGTTGGCGAGGCGGTTGACCCGCTGGTCGAGGGCGGCGTAGGAGTGACGGTGCTCCCCGCACACCACCCCCGGCGAGGAGGGCCGGGTGCCGGCGTGGGTGCGCAGGACGTCGGCCAGCGTCAGGTCGTGCAGGTCGTCCTTCACTCGTCGACCACCCGTGCCGCCTTGTAGCCCGAGCGCGGGATGGACTCGCGCTCGAGGACCACGACGGTGGCGTCGATGCCGAGGCGCTCGGCGATGGCAGCGGCACAGCGCCCCGCCACCTCGGCGTCCTCGCCCGATGCCCCCGTCCCCCGCTCCACCCGCACCAGGAGCGGGGCGTGCTCGTCGCCGGGCTTGACCATCTGCCACTCGAGGCTCGGGTTGCCGACGTCGGCCACGTTGCGCAGCGCCGACTCGACCTCGTTGGCCTGGAAGCGCTTGCCCTGCACGCTGATGAGGTCCTTGAAGCGTCCTCCCCACAGTCCCCGCACCGACGTCTCGCCGCACGGGCACGGCTCGCGCAGGATGGCGCACGCCTCCTCGAGGTCGTAGCGCAAGAGCCCGTTGTCGCGGTCGAGCGTGGTCACCACCAGGTCGCCCCACTCACCGTCGGGGACCTCCTCGCCCGTGGCCGGGTCGACGGCCTGCACCACAGCCCAGTCCTGGTTGATGTGGGCGCCGGGCAGCTGCCCGCAGGCGCCTCCCACGTACGCGTAGCACTCGGCCCCCGCCGTCATGAGTGGCATGCCCTTCCCCATGCCGAAGCCGGGCATGCCCTTGAACTCGAGGCCGGCGTCCTTGGGGTCGATGCCCAGCTTGGCCGCCACCTCGAAGAAGCGGCCGGTGGAGAAGCCCATGAAGGGGATGTCGGGGGTCACCCGCGTCCAGAAGCGCAGGCCCTGCTCGGCCAGCCTCGTCGGTGTCGGGGGGCGGGACCCAGATGTTGAGCATGCCGAAGTACTCGTAGGACCCCGACAGCATGGGACCGCCGCCGTAGAGGTAGGCGGGGTGGGCGTGGGTGGCGATCATGCCGGGCCGGTAGCCGTAGCGCCACCAGGTGCGGGCCGAAGACTCGTACTCGATCCACAGGTCGCGTCGCGTCCACAGCGAGATGGTGGGTGTCCCCGTCGTCCCCGTCGACGTGCCCACGCGCACCGCCGCCCGGGCGTCGGTGAAGCGGTATCGGCCGTAGGGGGGATCCTCGGTCTCGGAGTCGCGCAGGTCCTGCTTCACCGTCAGCGGGACGTGGCGCAGGTCGTCCACCGTCTTCACGTCCTCGGGGGCACCGATGCCCGCCGCGGTGAGCTTGTCCCTGAACAGGGGCACGGGGATGTCGAAGATCTTGCGCATGAGCGCGCCCAGCCGCTCGTTCTGCAGGGCGCGGAGCTTGTCGGGGTCCATGGTCTGGACCTCGGGGTCCCAGTACTTCTGTGCCGGGTCCCGGGGCGGTGGCCCCAGGATCTCGGGTCCGTAGTTCGGCATGGTCCCTCCCTGTTCCTGCGCCGCGGGCGGCGCTGTCCGTGCGCGCTACTTGCGGGGCAGGCCGAGCACACGCTCGGCGATGATGTTGCGTTGGATCTCCGACGTCCCCCCGGCGATGGTCCCGGCGAAGCTCTGCAGCCAGTGCACCAGCCACGCCTCGCTGTCGCCGCGCCCCACCGAGGGTGCCTCGTGACGGGACAGATCGATGCCGTTGGCCCCGAGTGCCTCGCCCACGTCGAGCGCCAGGTTCCTGCGCATCTCGCTGCCGAGCAGCTTGAGCACGGAGTGCTCGGGGGAGGCCATGCCCTTGGCGAACTTGGCGAACCCCCGGTAGCCGAGCAGCTTGAGCGCCTGCGACTGCACGTAGGCGCGCGCCACGGTTGCCCGCAGGAGCGGGTCGTCGGCCAGGAGGCGCCCACCGGGAAGCGGGGTGGTGGCGGTGTCGATGACGCGCTCGATGATGCGTTCGGTGCCGGTGGCCTCGTTGATCCACAGCATGCCGCGCTCGTGCGCGAGCGAACCCCCCGCCACCGACCAGCCCCGGTGCAGCTCGCCCACCAGGTTGCCGGCCGGCACCTCCACGTCGGTGAAGAAGACCTCGTTGAAATCGGCGTGCTCGCTGTCGGTCAGCTCGGCGATGGGGCGGGTCTGCACCCCGGGCGAGGTCATGTCGATGATGAGCACGCTGATCCCGGCGTGCTTGGCCGCCTCGGGGTCGGTGCGCACGAAGCAGAAGCAGTAGTCCGAATGGTGCGCGCCCGAGGTCCACACCTTCTGGCCGTTCACCACGAACCGGTCCCCGTGCAGCTCGGCCCGGGTGCGCAGGCCGGCCAGGTCGCTGCCGGCGTTGGGCTCGCTCATGCCGAGGCACCAGCTGATCTCGGCCCGCAGCGTGGGGAGCACGTAGTTCGCCTTCTGCTCCTCGGTGCCCCAGTCGAGGATGGAGGGGGTGATGATGGACAGCCCCTGGGGATTACAGCTGCGGGGCACGCCCAGGCGCGACAATTCCTCGAAGTACACCATCTGCTGCACGGGGGTGGCGTTGCGCCCGCCGTACTGCGGGGGCCACCCCGGCACCAGCCAGCCGTTGTCGAAGAGCTTGCGCTGCCACGCCCGGGCCCACTCGGGGATGTGGGCGGAGGACTTCACCCGCTCGGTGCGCTCCGAGGAGGGGGGGAGGTTCGCCTCCATCCACGCCCGGAGGTCGTGGCGAAACGCCTCGGTCTCCTCGTCGTAGTGCAGGCGCATCGGGGGGATCGTAGTCCGACTGACGTGCGTGTCAGCCAGGCGGCGCGGGGGTCGCGCCGCCTGCGGGAGCGGTGACGGCGGGCCGCGTCGGCGTCACGGCGCTCCCCGGGTGAGGAGCATGCAGCCGGCGATGGGACCACCCCCGGCTGCCACCGCGGCGACCTCGGGGGACCCGGGGACCTGACGCGCCCCGCCGTCGCCTCGCAGCTGCACGCAGGCCTCGTGCAGCATGCCGAAGCCGTGCAGCCGCCCGGCCGAGAGCTGGCCGCCGCTCGTGTTGAGGGGGACCGCCCCGTCGAGGGCGATGCGGGACCCGCCCTCCACGAAGGGCCCGCTCTCGCCCCGCCCGCACAGGCCGAGCTCCTCGAGCCACACCATGGTGAGGATGCTGAAGCCGTCGTAGAGCTCGGCCACGTCCACGTCGGCGGGGCGCAGGTCGGTGCGTTCCCACATCGAGGCCGCCGCGTCGCGCGCCGAGAAGGTCGTCATGTCGTCGAACTGGTCCCAGCTGGGCCGGCCGCGGATGGCGGTGCCGATGGCGTTGACGTGCAGCGCGGGGCACGCGGCGCGTCGGGGGCGTAGTCGGCGTGCGACACCACCACTGCCGTCGACCCGTCGCAGGGCGCGTCGCAGTCGTAGAGGCACAGCGGGGTGGAGATCATCCGCACCGCCAGGTAGTCCTCGAGCGTCATGGGCTCGCGGTAGATGGCCTTGGGATTGTGCGCCGCGTTGCGCCGCCCGTTCAGTGCGATCTGGGCCAGCTGCTCCCGGGTGAGGCCGAACTCGTACATCCGCCGCTGGGCGATCCAGGCGATCCAGTTGGCCGCCGACACCGCGCCGTAGGGGATCGTCCACTGCATGAAGCCGCTCATGCGGGGGATGCCGCGGCCCCCGCCCCCGCCGCCGATGCCCTGGCGGCCGCCCGCGCCCTGGGCGCTCGATTCGGTCACGGTGCGGTAGACGAGCACGTGGCGGGCCAGCCCCGCCGCCACCGCCAAGCAGGCGGCGAACACGGCGCGCAGCTGGCCCGGCCCCTCGAGGCCGCCGTCGTGCCAGTTGAGCCGCAGACGCAGGGCGTCCTGCACCTCGGGGCTCGACGGACCGGCGAAGCCGCCCGTCCCCACCCCCGCGCCCGGGAACGTGGCCAGCCCGTCGATGTCGTCGCGGGTGAGGCCGGCGTCGGCGATGGCCTGCAGGCAGGCGTCGACGGTCAGGTCGATGTCGGTGCGCCCCAGGCGCCGGCCGACGTCGGACTGGCCGATGCCCGACACCACCGACCGGCGCTCGAGCAGGTCCACCGGCGTCATGCCGGGTCCCCGGCGGCGGGGCGGAACAGCGGCAGCCACACGTCCTCGCGGTGCTCGAAGGTGACCTCGACCGGCATGCCGATGTGGACGTCCTCGATGTGGCAGTCGACCAGGTTGGTGGTGAGGCGGACGTCGTCCTGCTCGGCGATGGTGACGAGGCCGATCACGTAGGGATCGGAACCCGGGATCCACTGCTGGTGGTTGACGGTGAAGGAGTGCACCACGCCCCGTCCGCTCACCGGCTCGGGCTCGAGGGGGCCGTCGAGGCAGTACGGGCAGCGGGGGGCGGGGGGGTGGACGTAGTGACGGCACCCGCCGCAGCGCAGGAAGCGCAGCCGCCCGTCCTCTCCCGAGGTCCAGAAGAAGTGGGTGTCGGCGCCGAGGCGGGGCAGGGCCCGCACCGACGGGCCGGGGGCCACGATGCCGGCCGACGCCGACCCGGGCTGGCCGGCGGACGGCGCGCCGGCGCCGGGGGTGCTCACTGGTGGGGCCGGGGGCTGGTCACGGGGCGAGATGCTACGTCACGGGCGAAGAACCTGACGGCGCCGTCAGGGTTCGCGGCGCTACGCTCGCCCCGTGCCGCGCTCCGGCCTCCGTGACCGCCGGGTTCTCGTGGTGGGCGCCTCCTCCGGGATCGGCCGGTCCCTGGCCCTAGCGGCCGGGGCGGCCGGGGCCACGGTGGCGGTGGGCGCCCGGCGCCTGGCCCTGGTGGAGGAGGTGGCCGGCGCCATCCGCGACGGCGGGGGCGAGGCCCGGGCCTGGTCCTGCGACGTGACCGCCGAGGCCGACTGCGCCCGCCTGGTGGACGAGGCGGCGCAGTGGATGGGCGGCATCGACCTCCTGCTCTACATGTCGGGCAGCGCCCCGCTGGTCCGGGTGCGCGACGCCACGCCCGAGCAGTGGCACACCATGCTCGCCACCAACGTGGTGGGGGCGTCGCTGGTGCTGTCGGAGGCCGTCCCCCACCTCCACGCCGCCAAGGACCCGGCCGTGGTGGTGACCACGCACTCCATGGGACAGCCGTGGCCGTGGCTCGGCGTGTACGGCGCCACCAAGGCGGCCCTGGCCGAGCTGGCCAAGGCGCTTCGCGCCGAGGAGCCGGGGCTGCGGGTGCTGTGCGTGGCGGTGGGCAACACCGCCACCTCCTTCGCCGACGGGTGGGACCCGGCCACCGCCGGGCAGGCCTTCGAGGAATGGGTGGCGGCCGGCCGGTTGCGCTACGAGGTGCTCCAGTCCGACGAGATGGCCGGTGCCATCCTCGACGCCGTGCTCGACCCCGCCGGGCCCGACGACCTGCTCATCGCCGGCGCCGAGGTGGAGCCGGCGCCGTAGGGCGCCGACCGGGTCGACCTGGCCTACCGGGTCGGCGGGGCTGATTCGGCCAGGGCCCGCAGCCCCGACCGGTCGATCTTCTCCATGGCCGTGCGGGGCAGCTCGTCGGTGACGACCAGGGCCTCGGGGAGCTTGTAGGCGGCCAGGCGGGCCCGGGCGTGCTCCCGCAGCGCCTCCAGGGTCGGGGCCGGCGCCCGCGTCGGGGGACGACCACGGCCACGCCGATCTCCCCCATGACGGCGTCGGGTCGGGGGACCACCGCCACGTGGGCCACGTCGGGATGGTCGGCGAGGACGTTCTCGACCTCGAGGGGGAAGACGTTGTACCCGCCCCGCACGTACATCTCCTTGGACCTCCCCGCCAGGTGCAGGCGGCCCCGTTCGTCCACGTAGCCGAGGTCCCCGGTGCGCACCGCCCCGTCGGCGGTGAACACGGCGGCGGTGGCCCCGGGGTCGTGCCAGTAGCCGCGCATGACCGCCGCCGAGCGCAGGCACACCTGGCCGGTCTCCCCCGCCGGGAGGGCGGTGTCGTCGTCGGACCGGACGGTGAGCTCGACCCCGCGCCGGGCCCGCCCCACCGTCTGCTCGGCGTCCTCGGGGGGGTCGTCGGCGGCGGTCCCCACCCCCACCCCGGCCTCGGTGCAGGTGTAGCGGACCACCACCGGCACGCCGAAGCGCTGCCGGGCCTCGCGCACCAGGGCGGCGGTGGCCGGACCCCCGCCCATGGCGATGGCGCGCACGCTGCTCGTGTCGGTGGACCCGAAGCGCTCGTGGCGCAGCATGAGCGCCACCTGGGTGGGGATCCCCCCGAGGGTGGTGATGCCGTGGCGCTCCACCATGTCGAGGGCGTCGCCCGCCGACCAGCGCGCCATGAGGTACGTCGTGCCGCCCCCGCGCAGCGTCTGGGGGAGCTTGGTCATGTAGCCGAGATGGGCGAACGACGTCGACGACAGGCCCCGCCCCCCGCCCCCCCACCGCCCCCCGCCGTCGATGTCGCCGATGGCGGCGAGCTGCGTGGCCCCGAACACCGCACCTCTGGGCGCACCCGTGGTCCCCGAGGTGAACACCACGGCGACGGGCGGATCGTCGGGCGTGGCACCACCGGCACCGCTGCCGTCGCCCGCCCCCCGCCGGGCGCGGAGCTCGCCCAGGGTGTCGGCCGGGGCCACGTCGTCGGTGGCCACCTCCACCACGTCGTCGAGGCCGGGGATGTCGCCGAGCGCCGTGTCTTTGGCCAGCGACGGCGACGCCAGCACCAGCCGGGGGCCGGCCACCGCCAGGCACGCCCGCCGCTCCGGCGGCGACAGGCGGTCGTTGACGCCGGCGGTCACCGCCCCCGCCTTGGCCGCCGCCGCATAGGCCACGGCATAGGGCGCCCCCGACGGCAGGAGCAGCGCCACCACGTCCCCCGCCCGCACGCCCCGTCCGCGCAGGCCGCCGGCGACCTCGTCCGACAGCCGGTCGAGCTCGGCGTAGGTGAGCACCGCGCCCTCGGGCGTGACGTAGAGCGGTGTGTCGCCGTAGCGCGCCCCCGCCTGGCGGACGACCTCGCCGAGCACGCCCGCCCCCGATCAGGCCGGCGCGGGCCGGGCCAGCCCGTACAGCTCGGTGGCGTTGGTGCCCAGGATGCGGGCCCGCACCGCCTCGGGGAGCGGTGCGATGGTGCGGCGCAGGGCGTCGACGGCGCCGGGGAAGGTGGCGTCGTGGTGCGGGTAGTCCGACCCCCAGACGATTCGGTGCTCGCCGATGAGCGGGGCCAGCACGGGCAGCGTGCGCTCGTCCACCTCGTAGCTGATCCAGCACTGGCGGGCGAAGTACTCGCTCGGGGCCATGCGCAGCTCGGGACAGAAGTCGCCGAAGCTCTCGGCCTGCTCGTCCAGGCGCTCCAGCCAGAACGGCGCCCATCCGCCCCCGGACTCGAGGAAGACCACGCGCAGGGCGGGGTGGCGCTCGAGCACCCCGAAGGCGATGAGCTGGGCGCAGGCGAGCATCGCCTCGAAGGCGTGCGACACGGCGTGCAGCACCAAGGGGTTGAACGGCCGGCGCGCCCCGAGCGTGGGCACGATGACCGAGCTGCCCTCGTGCACGGCGATCGCCGTCCCCGTCTCCTCGGCCGCCTCCCACAGCGGCTCGTAGGCGGGGTCGCACAACGAGCGTCCCCGGCACGGGTTGGGACGAACGAACCCGGCCACGAAACCGAGCTCGGCACGGGCCCGTCGCAGCTCGGCCACGGCCGCGGCGGGATCCTGCACCGGCACCATGGCCGCCCCGAGGAGCCGGCCCGGGTCCGCGGCGCAGTACGAGGCCAGCCAGTCGTTGTAGGCGCGTGCGATCGGCACCGCCGCGTCGGGGTCGTCGAGCGCCCAGAAGTAGAGCCCCACCGACGGGAACAGCACGGCACGGTCGATGCCTTCGGTGTCCATGTCGGCCAGGCGGGCTCGGGGGTCGGATCCTCCGGCCCACGCCTCCTCCAGGGACAGGAACGAGGCGGGATCCGAGAAGCGGGCGCCCGGGGTGGCGAGCGTGCCCAGGGGGACAGCCAGGATCTCGGTGTCGCCCACCACCACGTGCTCGTAGCCGCCGCCGTCGCGCTCGATGCGGGGCCGGTAGGGCTCGGGCACCGGGGCCCAGGCCGAGCGCGGCTCCACCACGTGCCCGTCGGCATCGACCACCGTCACGGCGTGCGCCAGTCGTCGCGCTCGGGCAGGCGGTGGTGGAACAAGCGCGCCGCGTTGGCGCCCGCCACCATGCGGAGCTCGTCCTCGGGGAGGTGCCCGAAGTTCTTCTCGAGCACCGTCTGGGTGTCGGGCCAGGTGGAGTCGGCGTGGGGGTAGTCGCTCTCCACCATGATGTGGTCCACGCCGATGCGGTGGCGCAGCTCCACCACCGACGGGTCGTCGATGGTGCAGAACCAGAAATTGCGGCGCAGCACCTCGCTCGGGCGCAGCTCCGAGGGCCACGACGTGCTCTCGCTGCCCGACGCCGAGTGCTCGAGGACGTAGTCGGCCCGGTCGAGCAGCATCGGCACCCAGCCGATGCCACCTTCGGACATGGCCACGGCGAGGTCGGGGAAGCGCAGCGGCACGCCGGACCACAGCCACTCCGCCGCGGCCAGCAGGGCGTTGACGGGGAACAGGGTGGGGAACAGCTCGAAGGGCGGGTCGGGCGAGGGCAGCGGCGCCCATGCCGAGGCGCCGGTGTGCAGGCAGACCACGGTGGCGGTCTCCTCGCAGGCGGCGAAGAAGGGGTCCCAGGCGCCGGAGAAGATCGAGGGGAACCCGAGGCGCGACGGGAACTCCGGGAAGCTCACCGCCTTGAAGCCGCGCCCGTGTTGCGCCGGATCTCCGCCGCGGCCACCTCCACGTCGGGGAGCCACGGCAGCTGGAGGGCGATGATGCGCTCGGGGTGGGTGCCGGCCCACACCTCGGCGTGCCAGTCGTTCCACGCCCGCATGCAGGCCAGGCCGAGCTCGGGGTCCTCGGACCGGGAGAACACCGACCCGCAGAACCCGGCCACCAGGGAGGGGAAGCACAGCGAGGCCCACACCCCGTTGATGTCCATGTCCGCCACCCGGGCCTCGATGTCGAAGCACCCGGGGCGCATCTCGTCGAAGCGCGACGGGTCCATGCTCCACGTGTCGCGCCGCCGGCCCACCACGGCGTTGAGGCCGACGTTGGGGTACGTCCGGTCCTCGTACAGCCAGTGCTGCACACCGTCGCTGTGCTCGACGATGCGCGGTGCGCGGTGCCGCCAGGTGGGCGGGGACACGGCCCTCGAACAGGTCGGGGGGCTCGATGAGGTGGTCGTCGACCGAGATGACCGGCACCCGCACCGGACGCGGGGCGGGATCGGGCAGGAGCACGCCGCCGGTCATGTCGTGCCGCCGGTCATGGCCGCAGCGCGGCGGCGCAGAAGGCCCACAGGTCGTCGGCCACTGCCGCGGGGGGCTCGTCGATCTGGTGGCAGATGAGGGCGTGCAGGTGCGACAGCACCAGGTGGAAGAGGGTGCGGGCGTCGCGCCGTGCGTCCCCGCCGCGTACCGCCCCGGCCGCCTGGGCCCCGGCCACGGCCTGCTCGAACACCGCCACAAAGGGCGACAGCACGTCGCGGAGCTGCTCGGGGTGCGACTGCGCCAGCCGGAGGTGCTCGCCCACCAGCGCCGCGGCGTAGGGGAGGCGGCCGTCGACGCTCAGGAACCGGAAGAGCCCCGCCACCGCCACGCGCAGGCGACCCAGTGGGTCGTGCTCCTCGCCCACCATCGACGCCAGGCGCCTCGCCCCCCGCCGGGCGTCGTCGGCGAAGAGCGCCACGAGAAGATCGTCCTTGCCGGAGAAGCAGCGGTAGAAGCTCTTGAGCGACGTCCCCGCTCCCGCCACCACCTGGGCCACAGTGAAGGCGGGGCCGCCGGCGTCCCACACGAGGGCGCGGGCCGCCTCCACCAAGCGTTCCGCCACCTCGTCGGTGGCCACCAACGCGTGTGCCCCGGACGCCATCGAAATCGGAAACTATCATCCGCCGGAGAACGGCATTCTCCGAGGGAGGCCAGTGGTGGGCGAAGCGATCGGGCTCGTGATCGACGGTGGGGTGGTGCCCGGTGCGGCCGGCACGTACCCGGTGACCAATCCGGTGCGTCCGGCCGAGGTGGTGCTGGCGGCGCCGTCCGCCTCGCCCGACCAGCTCGACGCGGCGGTGGCGGCCGCCCGCCGGGCCCAGCCGGCGTGGGCAGCCCTCGACGGGGCCGAGCGGGCCGAGCTCGTGGCCAAGGCCTCCGCCGCTGCGGGGGCGGCGGTGGATGCGCACGGGCTCGCCGCCCTCCTCACCCGCGAGCACGGCAAGGTGCTGTGGGAGGCCCAGTTCGACGCCGGCACCATGGCCGGCATGGCAGGGGCCTTCGCCCCCCTGGCGGCCGACGCCGTGGCGGCCCGCTCCATGCACGGCGGCGGGGGCCGGCGCACCAGCGTGGTCCACGAGCCCTTCGGGGTGGTGGCCGCCATCCTGCCGTTCAACTGGCCCGTGTCGGTGTTCGGCAACAAGGTCCTCCCCGCCCTGCTCACGGGGAACACCGTCGTGGTGAAGGCGCCACCGTCGTGTCCCGCTGCGGTGCTGGCCGTGGCAGCCGCGCTGGCCGATGCGCTCCCCCCGGCGTGGTGAACGCCGTCAACGGTCCCGGGCCCGAGCTGGGTGAGATGCTCGTGACGCATCCCGGCGTCGACATGGTGTCGTTCACCGGAGGCGTCCCCGACCGGCCGCGCCGTTATGGCGGCCGCCTCGGCGGCGGTGCGGCCCGTGGTGCTCGAGCTGGGCGGCAACGACCCCGCCGTGGTGGCGCCCGATGTCGAGATCGACGACGCCCTGGCCGACAAGATCGCCGGCGCCACCTTCATCACCTCGGGGCAGGTGTGCATGGCGGTGAAGCGGCTGTACGTGCCGGAGGAGAAGGTGCGGGCCATGGTCGACGCCCTCGTGGCCAGGGTGGGTCGCGAGGTGGTGGGGGACGGGCTCGCCCCCGAGGTGACCATGGGCCCGGTGCATCTCCCCCAGGCCCAGCGGCGGGTGGAGGAGATGTTGGACGACGCCGAGCAGCGCGGCGCCACCGTGCACCGTCCCGCCCGCATGCGCGACGAGGACGTGTCCGCCGGTGGCTACCTCGTGTCACCCGCCATCGTGGAGGGCGCGCCCGACGACGCCCGGATCGTGTGCGAGGAGCAATTCGCCCGGCGCTCCCCGTGCTCGGATACCGCGACATCGAGGACGCCATGCGCCGCGCCAACGACACGCCCTTCGGGCTGTGCGCCTCGATCTGGACGGCGGACGGGGACCTGGCCGCCGAGGCGGCGCGGCGTTTCGAGGCCGGCACGGTGTTCGTGAACAACCACGGCACGGCGGCCATGGACTTCCGGGCGCCGTTCGGCGGGTGGAAGCAGTCGGGCTACGGCCTCGAGCTCGGGCCCGAGGGCATGCGCGCCTTCACCCGGCCCAAGACGATCCTGGAATTCCCCGTGCCGACCAGCGGCCGGGGGCCGGGGAACGACTCGACCGGCATCGGAACGGAGGGTACGCCGATGCTGGACGTGGTGATCCGCGGCGGGACGGTGGTGGACGGCACCGGCGCGCCGGCCCGGCGGGCCGACGTGGGCGTGCGCCGACGGCGCGGTGGTCGAGGTGGGCGTGTGCCGACGAGCCGGCGCAGCGCACCGTCGACGCCGGCGACCTCATGGTGGCGCCCGGCTTCGTCGACCTCCACACCCACTACGACGCGGAGCTCGTCCTGGGACCCCACCGCCAGCCCCTCGCCCCTGCACGGGGTGACCACCGTCATCGGTGGCAACTGCGGCTTCTCGCTCGCCCCCTCCGGTTCGGCCCACGCCCCGTACCTGGCCCGCATGATGGCCCGGGTGGAGGGCATGCCCCTCGCCGCCCTGGAGGCGCTCGACTGGTCGTGGTCGTCGTTCGGGGACTGGCTGAGCCGGCTGGACGGCACCGTCGGCGGTGAACGCAGGATTCCTGGTCGGCCACTCCACCCTGCGACGCGCCGTCATGGGCGAGGCGGCGGTGGGATCGGCCGCCACCGAGCACCAGGTGGCGGAGATGACCGCCCTGCTGCACCGCTCGCTCGAGGAGGGGGCGCTCGGCTTCTCCACCTCGCAGGCCCATACCCACAACGACGGCGAGGGCATGCCCGTGCCGTCGCGCGCCGCGGGGCGCGACGAGCTCGAAGCGCTGTGCGCCGTGCGTCGCCGAGCACGCCGGCACCACCTTGGAGCTCATCGTGCCGGGCTGCATCAACGGCTTCAGCGACGACGAGGTGGAGCTCATGGCCACGCTGTCGCTGCTCGCCGACCGCCCCGCCAACTGGAACGTCCTCGGGGTGTCGGCCATGAACCCCGGTGGCCTCGATCACCAGCTGGCCGCGTCGACGGCCGCCGCGGCCCGGGGCGCCACGGTGGTGGCCCTCACTCTGCCCCACACCATGAAGCTCCGCCTGTCCTTCGCCCACGGCGCCATCCTCGACGGCCTGCCCGGATGGCGCGAGGTCTTCGGCCTGCCCGTCCCCGAGCGCATGGCGCTCCTGTCGGACCCCGCGCGACGCGCCGCCGCCTCGACGCCTCGGCCAAGTCAAAGGAGGCCGGCATCATCGGCGCCCTGGCCCGGTGGGAGAACCTCGTCGTGGACGAGACCTTCGACCCCGCCAACGCCGGGTACGAGGGGCGCACGGTGCGCGACATCGCCGCCGCCACCGGAAAGGACCCCTTCGACGCCATGCTCGACATCGTCATCGCCGACGACTTGCGCACCGGGCTGCGCCCGCCCATCCCCGAGTCCGAGGCCGACTGGGAGCTGCGGGCCCGGGTGTGGCAGGACCCCCGCACGGTGGTGGGGGGCTCCGACGCCGGCGCGCATCTCGACGTCATGTGCGGCGCCATCTACTCCACCTCCCTCCTCGGCGACGGGGTGCGCAAACGCGGCCTGCTGTCGTGGGAGGAGGCGGTGCGCCAGCTCACCGAGGTCCCGGCCCGCCTCTACGGGCTGCGCCGACCGGGGCCGTCTGGCCGAGGGCTCCTGCGCCGATCTGGTCCTGTTCGATCCGGAGCGCATCGGGCACGGGCCCGAGCGCACCCGCGACGACCTCCCCGGCGGGGCGAGCCGCCTCTACGCCGAGGGCGAGGGCATCGAGCACGTGCTCGTGAACGGCACCGAGATCGTGACGGCAGGCTCCTTCACCGGTGCCGTGCCCGGCGCGGTGCTGCGTTCGGGGCCGACACCGACACCGTCCGGTCACCGGCGCGGCCGATGGCCGCGCCCGGCCCGACGAGCCGGCGGGCGGTCGACGGGCCGTGCCGCGGTGGTGCACGAGGTGGGCGGCCCTGTCGTGGTGGAGGAGATCGAGCTGGCGCCGATCGGGCCCCGCGACGTGCTGGTGCAGATGGCGGCGAGCGGGGTGTGCCACTCCGACCTGTCGGTACAGAACGGCTCGATCCCGTTCCTCTTCCCCACCGTGCTCGGCCACGAGGGGGCGGGGGTGGTGCTCGAGGTGGGCGAGGCCGTCACCCGCGGTGGCCGTGGGCGACCACGTCGTGCTGACGTGGATGCCGCCGTGCCGTCGCTGCTTCTGGTGCCTGGACGGCCAGCCCATGCTGTGCGAGGTCGGGCTGAGCGAGGCGCTCGTCGAGCCCGTACGCCACGGTGGGGGGGCGGCCGCTCGTGCGGGGCCTCGGCACCGCCACCTTCGGGGAGCCGACCCTCGTCCCCGAGGGCGAGGTGGTGCGCATCGACCGGACGGTCCCCCTCGAGCTGGCCGCCCTGGTGGGCTGCGCGCTGGCCACGGGCGTGGGGGCGGTGTGGCACACCGCCAAGGTGAGCCCGGGGTCGAGCGTGGCCGTGGTGGGCTGCGGCGGCGTGGGGCTGTCGGTCGTCCAGGGTGCTCGCCTGGCGGGGGCGGGGCCGGTGGTGGCGGTGGACCGGCGTGGGCGGCAAGCTGCAGACGGCGCTGGCCATGGGGGCGACGGCGACGGTGGACGTCGTCGAGCGAGGACGTGGTGGCGGCCGTCGCGCGCCCACACCGCGGGCCGGGGAGCGGACTTCTGCTTCGAGGTGGTGGGCCGGGCCGACACCATCAAGGCGGCCTTCGCCGCCACGCGCCGCGGGGGGCACGACGGTGCTCGTGGGCGCTGGGTCACCCGCCGAGCAGGTGACCTTCTCCGCCTTCGAGCTGTTCGTGGACGCCAAGACGGTGCTGGGTTGCGTCTACGGCTCGACCGACGGCGACCGCGACTTCCCCGTGCTCGTGGACCTGGTGCGCACGGGGGCGATCGACGCGGCGGGCCTCGTCACCCGGCGCATCGGCCTCGACGACATCGACGAGGCCTTCCGCGGCCATGGAGGCGGGGGAGGTGGCCCGCAGCGTGATCGTGTACGGCGACGCGGGGAGTGCGGCTCTGGGACCCGTTCCCGGACGACAAGGGGAGCAGTGATGGCCGACGACCTGTACGTGGTGGATGCGGACGCCCACACGGTGGAGCCTGTCGAGTTCTTCGCCGAGCTCATGGGCCGGTTCCCCGACCACGTGGGGGTGCGGACCGACACCAAGCTGGGCGTGCTCCTCGAGGGCCGGCCCTACCCCCGCTACGAGGGACCGGGCGCGCGGGTGCCCGCCCGAGCACGGTCTCACCACCGCCCCGGGCGTCGACCCGGGCAGCGTCGAGGGCGTGCTCGCCAACGCCGACACCGACGGCATCGACGAGATGGTGCTGTTCCCGAGCTTCGGGCTGTGCGTGCCGACCCTCGTCGATCCCGCCCTGGGCGAGGGCGTGGCCCGCCTCTACAACCGGTGGGTGGCCGAGTTCTGCGCCAAGAGCGGCGGCCGGCTCCACGGTGTGGCGGTGACACCGGTCGAGCACGGCGCCGTGGCCGTGTCGGTGATGGAGGAGGCCAAGGAGCTCGGGCTCGTGTGCACCATCGTGCCCCCCGCCCTCAAGGACCGGAACCTCGACCACCGTGATCTCGACCCCTTCTACGACGCCGCGGCGGCCATGGACATGCCGCTCGGCGTGCACGGCGCGCCGGGGATCCACCTGCCCCAGATCGGGGTGGACCGCTTCGACAACTACATCCAGGTGCACTGCATCAGCTTCCCCTTCGACCAGATGACGGCCATGACCGCACTGGTGAGCGGCGGGGTGTTCGAGCGCCATCCCCGGCTGCGCGTCGCCTTCTTGGAAGCGGGGGCGGGGTGGCTGCCGTGGTTCGTGGAGCGCCTGACCGAGCACTACGAGTCTCGTGGTGACTGGATCCCGGGGGGGTGGCAGCGCCCGCCCCGGCGCTACGTCGAGGCGGGCAACGTGGTGGTGACGTGCGAGCCCGACGAGGACTCCCTGCCGTGTGTGGTGGAGCTGCTCGGCGACACCTGTGTCATGTTCGCCAGCGACTACCCCCACTGGGACGGGGCCTGGCCGCGGGCCACCACCGAGCTCCGACGGCACGCCGGCAGCAGGCTGCCCGCCTCGTCGTTGGCCCGCGTGGCGGGGGACAACGCCCGCGCCTTCTACGGGTTGCCCCGATGAGCGCCGCTGGCGCCACGGCCGAGGGGACCGACGGCCTCGAGTTCGTCGACGCCGACGGCCACGTGCTCGAGCATCCGAGCGGGTTCCGGGACTTCGCCCCCCTGGGGTTCGAGGACCGGGTGTGGCACATAGAGGTCGACGGCGAGGGCCGGGAGTGGGCCGTCATGGACGGCATGCGCACCCTGGCCAACTTCATGTCGCTGGCGGGGACGGCGGGCATGTCGGCCGACGACAGGGCGAGGGCCACGCGTGGCGAGCTTCGCTACACCGAGGTGCGGCCGGCCGCCTGGGACGGCCCGGCGCGCCTGGTCGACATGGACACCGACGGCATCGACCGCTCGGTGCTGTACCCGACGCTCCTGCTCGGCATCCAGGGACATCCCGACGTGGCCTTCGCCACCGTGATGTGCCGTGCGTACAACGACTGGCTGTCGGACCACACCCGCTCCGGCGCCGGACGCATCTTCGGCGTGGCCGTGCTGCCCCAGCAGGACATCGAGGCCTCGGCGGCCGAGATCCGGCGCGTGGCGTCGCTGCCGGGGATCGTGGGCGTGTTCTTGCGCCCCAACCCCACCGCCGACTGGCGGCCGTTCTCCGACACCGTCTACGACCCGCTGTGGGCGGCCGCCTCCGACACCGGGCTGCCCGTGGGCCTGCACCCCTTCCTGGCCGCCGACCTCCCCGGCGCCTGCGCCGGCCTGCGCATCAACCGCCTGCGCAGCTCGTCGCGTCCGCTTCGCGACGACACGGGCAGCGTCGACATCGACAACATCTTCTTCACCCAGGCCATCGCCAACCCCTTCGACATGATGAGCTCGATGGCCTTCTTACTGGCGGGAGGGGTGTGCGAGCGGTTCCCGGCGCTGCGCCTCGTCTTCCTGGAGGCGGGGGGCGGGTGGCTGGTGCCGTGGCTCGAGCGTCTCGACCACCACTACGAGATCTTCGGGTGGGACGTCCCCCAGCTGCGGGCCGCTCCGTCGGAGTACTTCCGCCGCCAGTGCTGGATCAGCTTCGACCCCGACGAGTCCACCCTCGCCTTCACCGCCCGCTCGGCGCTGTGCGGCGCCGATCGCATCGTGTGGGCATCGGACTACCCCCACCCCGACGCCGTGTTCCCCGGCGTCACGGGCGAGCTGCGCGAGGCCATCACCTCGTTGTCGGCCGACGAGCAACGCCTCATCGCCGGCGCCAACGCCGTCGCCCTGTACGGGCTCTGACCGGCGCCGTCGGCACTAGGTTGGGCCCGGTGCCCGACGACCACGCCCTCGCGGCCCGGGTGGGCGCCCTCGTGCGCGACGTGGCCGGCTTCCCCCGGCCCGGGGTGACCTTCAAGGACATCACCCCCGTCCTCGCCGACCCCGACGCCTTCACCGCCGCCGTGCGGTGGCTGGGCGCCCCCTTCGCCGGGCAGGTCGACATGGTGGCCGCCATCGAGGCCCGGGGCTTCATCCTGGGCAGCCCCGTGGCCTTCGCCCTCGGGGTCGGCCTCGTGCCCGTGCGCAAGCTGGGCAAGCTGCCCCACGACACGATGGCCGAGGCCTACGCCCTCGAGTACGGGGAGGCCACCCTGGAGATGCACGTCGACGCCGTGGCGCCGGGCGAGCGCGTCCTCATCGTCGACGACGTCATCGCCACCGGCGGCACCATCCTCGCCACCGCCGAGATCCTGCGCCGGGCCGGGGCCGAGGTCGTGGGCGTGGCCGCCCTCCTCGACATCGCCGCCCTGGGCGGCTCCGCACGTCTCGGGCGGTTCGACCTGCACGTGCTGCTGTCGGTGTGAGCGCGCCCTCCCTGGCCGCCCTCGACGACCAGGAGGCGTGCATGGCGGCGGCCTTCGCCGCCGGCGACGTGGCCGCCACCCGCGGTCTGTACCGGGCCGACGTCGTGTACGTGAGCCCCACCACCCGGCTCTTCGGATGGCCGGCGACGATCGAGGGGGTGGAGCGGACTCTCGAGTTCATCGCGCTGACCGTGGAGGGTCTGGGCCGGATCGACTACGCGGTGGAGGAGCGGGCCGTCGTGCCCGGCGGCGGCGCCTACGTGAAGGTGCGCTTCGACTTCGACATGGGGAAGGACCGGCTGCGCTCGGTCTACGTGGTGCGCTACCGCCACGACGGCGACGGGCGCATCGCCCGCCAGGAGCTGTACTACGACCCGAGCGGCCCCTTCGAGCGGCTGGGCGACGCTACGGCCTGACCCCGGCACGGGGACGGGCGACGCCTCAGCGGCGGGGCATCTTGATGGCGCGGTCGGCGATGATGTTCTTCTGCACCTCGGTGGTGCCCGCCCCGATCGAGGTGTAGCGCTGCCACACGTAGTTGTGGCCCCAGTGACCCTTGTCGACGGCGTCGGGGCCTCCCTTGGCCAGCACGCCCAGAGGACCGAGGATGTCGACGCCGAGCTCGGCGATGGTCTGGGACAGGTAGCTCCACTGCAGCTTGGCCAGCGGCACCTCGGGCCAGTTCTTCTCGCCCTTCAGGATCTTCGACAGCGCCCGGGCGTTCAGGAGCCGGGTGAGCTCGAGCTGCGTCCACAGCCGGGCGATGCGGTCGCGGATGGCGGGGTCCTCGAGCGCAGCGGGGTTGTGGGCCCGCGCCGTGGCGATGAGGTTGTCGAGCTCGATGCGCATCGTGACCGACAACCCCGCCGTCCCCACCCGCTCGTTGGCGAGGGTGCCCATGGCCACGTTCCAGCCCTGGTTCTCCTCGCCCAGCCGGTAGGCGACGGGGACGCGGGCCCCGTCGAAGGAGACCTCGCAGAACAGCTCGCCGCCGGTGATGTCGCGGATCACGGTGACCTCGATGCCGGGCAGCTCCATGTCGACGATGAGGGCGGTGATCCCCTCGTGCTTGGCGCCGCGCTCGATGGCGGTGGGGTCGGTGCGCACCAGGAACAGCCCCCACTTGGCCAGGTGGGCGGTGGAGATCCAGATCTTGCGCCCCGTCACCACGTACACGTCGCCGTCGCGCACCGCCGCGGTGCGCAGGTTGGCCAGGTCCGATCCGGCCTCGGGCTCGGTGAAGCCCTGGCACCAGTGGACGTCGGCGTTGAGGATGCCCGGAAGCCACATCTGCTGCTGCTCCTCGGTGCCCCAGCGCAGGATCATGGGGCCGATCTGCCACAGCCCGTTGGCGTTGTAGATCCCCGGGGTCTTGGCCTTGGCCATCTCCTCGGAGTAGATGGTGTTCTGCATCACCGTGGCCTCGCGCCCGCCCCACGAGCGGGGCCAGTTGATGGCGGCCCACCGGCCCCCGTGCAGCGTGCGCTGCCACGCCTGGCGGCGCAGCATGGTGCGGCGGTCGGGGTTGTTCTCGTCGCCGATCTCCCCCGACGCCATGAAGGCGGGGAGGTTGTCGTCGAGCCACTGGCGCAGTTCGGCCCGGAACTCGTCGTCCTCGGTGGTGTAGGAGAAGTCCACGGTTCCCTCAGCGACCGAGGACCGAAGGGTTCACGATGTTGCGCGGCTTCGCCCCGGCCAGCAGCCGGCACAGGTCGTCGGCGATGGTCATGGTGTGGTTGGCCTCGGTGTCGTAGGTGGCGCCGCCGATGTGGGGCGTCAGCACGACGTTGGGGAACGTGGTGAGGGGATGGTCGGTGGGCAGGTGCTCGCCCACGAAGTGGTCCAGCCCCGCCGCCCCCACCTTGCCCGAGCGCAGCGCCTCGACGAGGGCGTCGCCGTCGTGCAGCTGGGCGCGGGCGGTGTTGAGGAACACAACCCCGTCGCGCATGGCCGCGAACTGCTTGGCCCCGATCATGCCCGTCGTCTCCTCGGTCACCGGGGCGTGCAGCGAGACCACGTCGGCCACCTCGAGCAGCTGCTCGAGGGTGTACGTGGCGTCATCGGCGTAGGGGTCGTAGGCGACCACCCGCATGCCGAGGCCCTCCAGGCGCCACCGAAGGGCTCGGCCCACCGCGCCCAGGCCGACCAGGCCGGCGGTCCGCCCCGCCAGCTGCCAGGCGCGGTAGCGCTGGTAGGGGATGGTGCCGTCCTTGTAGACGTCGCCGGCCCGCACGTCGCGGTCGGCGCCGAGCACACCTCGGGTGGCGGCCAGCAGCAACGCCACCCCGATCTCGGCCACGGCGTCGGCGTTGCGGGCCGGGGCCCGCAACACGGGGACGCCGGCGGCCGTGGCCGCCTCGACGTCGACGTTGTTGGGGTCG
Organism: uncultured Acidimicrobiales bacterium; assembly: GCA_963839605.1. Lineage (GTDB taxonomy): Bacteria > Actinomycetota > Acidimicrobiia > Acidimicrobiales > UBA8190 > JBEKVE01. The sequence goes on from CAWIWK010000031.1 coordinate 81,120, forward strand.
CCCCGGGCGCTGCACACCGCCACCAAGGGAAGGTCGAACACCGGCCCGGCGCAGCGGTCGGCCTCGACCAGCAGGATCGAGGCACCCTCGGCCGCCGCCCGTTCGGCGAGCTGCTCGGCGTTGTAGATGCGCAGGGGCCGGTGGTCGATCCAGGGGTCGACGACCAGGTCGGCGATCTCGCGCAGCAGCTCGAGCCCGGGCCCCCGCACGGGGGCGGTGACGAGTGCCCGCGGACGCGTCCGCTCCATCGATCCTCCTTCGGCCGCCGGAGTCATTCATAATGGCCGATCATGACGACCGTGTCAGGTTCGACGGGTGGGGCGGCGGCGGGTCCGGTGACCGTGGGCATCGACATCGGCACCACCGCCGTGAAGGCGGTGGCGGCCGACGCCGCCGGCAACGTGCTGGCCCGGGCCAGGGTCCCGCACCGCCTCCTGTCGACGGCGCCCGACCGCCTCGAACACGACGCCGCCCGGGCCTGGCGGCGCGGACCGGTCCAGGCGCTGGCCCAGGTGAGAGAGGTGGCCGGCGACGTGGCCGGGGTGTGCGTGACCAGCATGGTCCCGTCCCTCACGGTGGTCGACGCCAAGGGCATCCCCCGTTCGCCCGGCCTCCTCTACGGCGACGCCCGGGGTCGTTTCACCGACCCCGTCGTCCCCGGTGACCCCGCCGCCAGCCCCACCGACGCGGCCATGCCCGACGCCGTGGGCTTCGTGCGCTGGGCCGTGGCCGAGTCCCCCGGGGCGCGGGGCTACTGGCCCGCCCAGGCGGTGGCCAACTACGCCATCGGGGGCGTGCCCGCCATCGACACCGGTGCCGGCCTGTGCATGGGGTCGCTGCGCCGGGGCGCGGGGTGGGACGCCGAGGTGCTGAAGGCGGTGGGGGTGGCGGAGGACCAGCTCCCGGTGGTGGTGCCCATGGGATCGCCGGCGGGCACCGTGACCGGGAGCGATGCCGTGCTGGCGGGGGGGACCGTCGACGCCCTGTGCGACCAGATCGTGTCGGGTGCCACCGAGACCGGTGACGTGCTCGTCATCTGCGGTGCCACCCTCATCGTGTGGGCCGTCGTCGACGAGTGGATGGAGGCCCCGGGCCTGTGGACGCTCCCCCACACCGCACCGGGCAAGGTGCTCATCGGCGGCCCCAGCAACGCCGGCGCCCTGTTCGTCGACTGGGCCCGGACCCTCGTGCGGGGCACGGCGCACACCTCGGCCTCGCGCCGCGGCGGCGCACAGGCCCCGGCACCCGACGCCGAGCCGGCCCGGGCCGGCGACCCCGGGCGCGTGCCCGGTGTGGACGCCGTATCTCCGCGGCGAGCGGGCCCCGTTCCACGACCCGGCGCTTCGGGCGGGGCTCCACGATCTCGACATCACCCACGACGCCGCGGCGGTCGAACGGGCCGCCTACGAGGCGAGCGGCTTCGTGGTGCGCCACATGCTCGACCGGGCCGGCATCACGGCGCGCCGCATCGTGGCCAGTGGGGGCGGCACCAAGGTCGTGGGATGGATGCAGGCCATGGCCGACGCCAGCGGGCTCCCCGTCGACACGGTGGGGGTGTCGGAGGGCGCCGCGCTCGGTGCCGCCTACGTGGCGCGCTGGACGGCCGGGCTCGAGCCCTCCCTGGACGGGGCGGCGCTGTGGGCCCGTCCCGGCCGGCACGTCGAGCCCGACCCCCGCTGGCAGGCCGCCGCGTCGGAGCGCTACGCGCGCTTCCTCGCCCACGGCCCCGCGGCCTGAGCACGCAGCCGCCCGAGCACGGCCCGGTCCGAGGACGGCCCGGTCCGAGGACGGCCCGGTCGAGCACGGCGCCGCGGCCCGCGTTGAGCACCCTCGAAGCCCTCTGCCATGCTGGGGAGCGGAGGTGGCGCGGTGAGCCCCAAAGGACGCGAGCACGACGACGACGACGCACGCGGCTTCGACTGGTCGTTCCCGCTCGAGTCCGATCTGCACGGCGTGGCACCGGGGCTCCAGGAGGCCCAGAGCTCGTGGCTGTCGCAGATCGACTCCCTGCGGGCCCCGGACCGAAAGACCCACGAGCTCATCCGCCTGGTGTGCACGGTGATCCTGCGCAACCCGCCCGGCATCCAGCGCCACGCCAAGCTGGCGGCCGAGGTCGGCGCCACGTGGGAGGAGGTGGCCGGCAGCATCGTGCTGACCGAGCCCGCCTTCGGCCTGCTGCAGGTGTTCGAGGCCATGCCTCATGCCCGTCGGGGATGGGAGCGGGGCCGGGCCACCGTCGAGAAGAGCGACAAGAGCGACAAGGGGTCGCGCCGCTCGTCGGCCTGAGGGGCGCGTCCGGGTCGCGTCGCTCCTAGTGGGTGCCGCGCTGGGGGCGGACCCGTGTGGGACCGTCCGTCGACAGGACGTGCTCGGGCGGGTCGCCCCCGCCGAACAGCGCCCGGTGGACCATGGTGGTGAGCGTGTCGAGCGCGGCCGCGTCGATCGGCTCCCCGGCGAACTGCCGCAGGTAGTGGAAGCGGTCCACCATGGCCACCACCGCCTCGGCGGCGGCGTTGGGGTCGATGCCGGGGTGCGGCCCGGCCTGGTCGATCCGCTTGGCCAGCGTGCTCGCCACCCCGGACGGCGGCGGCGTGGGCCTGGTCGCTCAGCTGGGTGTCGCTCATGACCAGATCGGTCCAGCCCCGAAGCACCGGGGCGTAGCGCTGCCACGCCTCGGAGAAGCGCTCCATCCACGTCCGCAGTTCCAGCCACCCCTCGGCGTCCGGCCCCACCGGGCCCAGGGCGCGCTGTCGAGGGCGGCGACCACGTCGCCCGCCTCGGTGACGAGCGCCCGCAGCAGGTCCTCCTTGTTGGAGAAGTAGAGGTAGAAGGTGCCGTGCGAGGTGCGGGCCACTTTGACGATGTCGTCAACCCGTGCCGCGTGGTATCCCCGACGGGCGAAGACGACCATGGCCGCGTCGAGGAGCTTTCGCATGGTCTTGCGGCCCTGGCTGCGCAGGGCGCGCTTGCTGGCTGGCTCACCGGCGACAGGCGCCTGGCGGGGCCGCCGGGGGGTGCCGCACGCCGTCGCGGACGACCCGGTGGAGGAGGCCCCGCCCGCCTTGGGCGTCACCGGGTTGCTCTCGGACCCGGCGGGCGTGGCGGCCGGTCCCATGGCCGGATAATCGTAGTCACGGACCGGCCGCGGAAGGCTCGAATGCGACCTTGACGGCGCCGCTCGCCTCCTGGTCGGCGATGACCTTCAGGGCGTCCCACCACCGCTCCAGGGGGAAACGGTGGGTGAGCATGCCGGTGAGGTCGACCCGTCCTGCGGCCGTGAGGTCGAGATAGTGGGCGATGGCGTGCTTGCGCACCCCCTCGACCTCCTCGATCCCGAAGGCGTTGGAGCCGGCGATGGTGAGCTCCTTGAAGTAGATCGGCGTCCACTCGAAGCGCCCCGGGGTGGAGACGCCGCTCTGGACGAGGGTGCCCCGCTCGGCCAGGACGCGCACCCCGACCTCGAGCGTCTCGGGCTTGGCGATGGTGTCGTAGACGACGTCGATCCCGCCGGGGTGGGCCACGGGCAGCCCGTCGAAGGGGGCGTGGAGCACGCCGCCGGACCACTCGGCCAGCTCCTCGACCACTTGCTGCGGGGTTCGTGGGCCACCACCTTGGCCGCCCCGAACTTCGTGGCCAGGGCGCCCTGGGCGGCGAAGCGGGCCACCACGGCCACCTCGACGTCGGGGTAGAGGGTGCGCAGCACGGCCACGCTCGTGACCCCGAGCGCCCCCGCCCCGTACACAAGCGCCTTGCCGCCTGGGGGCGGGGGGTGGTGGACGATGGCGTGCATGGACACGGCGAACGGGTCGGCCAGCACGGCCAGCACGTCGGGCACTGCGTCGGGCACGGGGATGAGCATGGAGTCGTGCGCGGCGAGCAGGTCGGCCCACGCCCCGGGGGCGTCGGTGGTGACGCCCACGTGCACGCCGGGGCCGAGGGCCCCCTTGGTGAAGCTCCAGCACAGGCTGAGGTCGCCGGCCCGGCAGGCGGGGCAGGGAGGATCGATGCCCCGTGGGCCGCACGTCAGCCAGGGGTTGAGCACGACGCGGTCGCCGACCGCCACCCCGCTTGCCTCGGGACCGAGCTCCACCACCTCGGCCACGACCTCGTGGCCCGGGACGTGCGGCAGCGACGAGAAGGCGGACATGGGGTTGTCGACGTCCCCCTCGCCGAAGTCGCCCAGCACGAGCTTGGCGTCGGATCCGCAGATCCCCGACAGGATGGGCCGCGTCACCACCCAGTCGGGGCGCACCGGCCGGGCGTCGTCCACCACGTGCAGGCCGAAGGGGAGCGATGCCAGCTTCCGCTCGATGTCGGAGGTGGGCACGGGCCGTTCCTCGCCCGCGTCGGGGGCGGCCCCGAAGACGAGCGCCCTCACGGTGCCGCCCGGCGCGGCGCGCCGGTGGCGGCGTGCCCGCGCGCTTGTCGGACCCGTTGGCGGTGTTCATGGTCTCCCCCCTCATCCGGTGGGCGCCGTCCCGCCGGCGCCCGTCACACGATCCCCTTGGCCTGCAGTGTCTTCGAGCTCGGCCGGCGACAGGCCGACCAGGTCGCACCACACCTCCCGGTTGTGGGCCCCCAGGACCGGCGCCCCCGCGGGACCGGGGCGTCCTCGCCCACGAGCCGCGGGTAGGGCGCTTGCTCGCGCAGGGGGCCGAGCACGGGGTCGTCCACGGCCACCAGGTCGCCGCGGGCGGCGAGGTGGGGGTCAGGGCGATCTCCCTGGCGCTGTAGGCCGTGGCCACGGGCACGTCGTGGGCGATGCACGGCGCCTCGAGCTCGACGGCGTTGTGGCCCGAGGCCCACTCCGCCACCACGCCGTTGATGACGTCGCCGTTGCGGGCCCGGTCGGCCAGGGTGGCGAAGCGCGGGTCCTCGAGCAGGTCGGGGCGGTCCATGGCCCGGCACAGGCGGGCGAAGTTGGCGTC
>CAWIWK010000032.1:0-106160 GCA_963839605.1 uncultured Acidimicrobiales bacterium
ATAAAGGGGAGAGAAAGGAAGAGGGTCGGTGAAAAAGGAGATAAAAAAAAAGAATTGGGAAGGTGAAAGGTAAAAAGAAAGGAAAAAAGAGAAAGGAAAAGAAGTGAAAAGGAGAGAAAAAGAAAAAGGGGAGGAAAAAAGAAGTGGGTGGAAAGAGAAAATGGTGAGGGTTTGGTGGGTGAAAAGAGTGAAAAAGAGAGGAAAAAAAAGGGAAGGGAAAAAATGGGAGGAGGGTTAGGGTTGAAGAGAAGTGAAATTGGAGAAGTTGTGAGGGTTGGGAAGGAGAAAGAGAAAGGAATAGTTAGGATTAGGATTAGGATTAGGATTAGGATTAGGATTAGGATTAGGATTAGGATTAGGATTAGGATTAGGATTAGGATTAGGATTAGGGTTAGGGTTAGGGTTAGGGTTAGGGTTAGGGTTAGGGTTAGGGTTAGGGTTAGGGTTAGGGTTAGGGTTAGGGTTAGGGTTAGGGTTAGGGTTAGGGTTAGGGTTAGGGTTAGGGTTAGGGTTAGGGTTAGGGTTAGGGTTAGGGTTAGGGTGCAGCGGCGACCCCCATGTTCAACTCCTTTGGCAAAACTGCCCAGTTAAACGCCTTACGACCCTTTGACGCCCGGTGGGATCTGCTCGCAAGGAACACCTCCAAGTCTCCGGGCGCAAAGCAATCCGCGCATGAACTTCCGCGCTTATGACCTCGCCCCGGAAGACGAGCTCAACCGCATCCTCTGGCGTGCCGCTAAGGGACCCGATGCGCCCTATCCCACCCCGGTCCACCGCGCCATCCTCGCCATCGCTCCCAACGCGGCGGAGGAGTGAGGCGTTTCGGCGCCGGATTAGAGGGATCCAACATGACGTCAGACGGGCCGCGGTGGCGGCGTGGTCGCGTGCGGCCTGTTCGGCGCGGTCCGGGTCGCCGTTCAGGATGTGGCGCACAATGGCGGGGTGTTCGAAGTTCCAGACCCGGGCTGCATAGTCGGGCGCGTGCAACACCGTGCCCATCGATCGCATGAGGTGCGGCCACAGCGGGCCGGTCATTTCCTCGATCGCCGGATTCGCCGACAGGCGATACAGCCCGCGGTGGAAATCGGTGTCGGTGCGAACCAGAACGGGCACAGGCGTGGCGGCGGTGAATTTCGCCCGACCGCGAGTAGACGCAGCAGAAAGTCCGTCTCAGTGGGGCAAGCGGTTCGCGCGGCCACGTTCTGTGCGGCGAGGCGCGCGGCAGCCCGTCGATGGCTTCCCGAACTGATACATCTGGGTGACCCGGCGCGGGTCCAGGGCGGCGACGCGCAGACCTTTGCCGCCGGCTCCCTCAACGAGGCCCTGACGCTTCAACAGGTGAAGGGCATGACTGACAGGCTGACGCGACACGCCAAGGCTGTCAGCGAGTTCGGCCTGACGGATACGCTGGCCGGGCGCGAGGGTGCCGTCGGCAATCGCCACCAGCAATTCTTGGTACGCGCGGTCAATCAGGCTTTGGACCGCCGGCAGCGCCTGGAGCATTGAATTCGGAATTCCAAAATCTTCGGTCGACGTCTGATACCGAAGGTGGTGTCGTCGGTCAAGCCGCAAGGCCCGCATGGATAACCCGATGATATGGGACGCCGACGTACGCTCCGGACCTGTTCCCGGTGCGACGATCCCTGGCCACAGCCCGAGGCAGCGGTCCACGCGATGGCGACGGGTCGCCGCGGGGGCGGCGCCACGATCTGGGATGAACTGCAAACGTCCGTTATTATCGGGCGGAACGACCGGCAGGAGAGCTTACGGTGCAGATGAATTCAGAAGCTACCTGGCGAACCGCGCTGGACGCCAAGGGCCGGGACTGGGTTGTCGCGGAGCTTGAACGGCGCCCCGGGCAGCCCAATGATGTGGTTCTGGATGTGGTCTTCGAGGAACCCTATCCAACCCGAGAATTCTGCCAGCGATGGTGCGCCGAGCAGGACAATCGTATGTTCCATTTGTCGCGCCATACCATGGCGATCATTATAGCCTCGTTACTTCTTGTCATTTTCGGAATCAAGTTGGTGAATAGTTGGGAAAACCGGCCTGGAATTCAGCATCAGAATCAGATGGTTCAATAGAATGTTTGGCGACCGGCCGGGTTCGGGACCGCGCTTGACTCTGCCGACGCACGGCCTGGATTGACGATTGTTGCCGACCTTTTCGAAGCGGGTCTTGCCGGACCAGGCCGTTCGAGTGGCGCAGCCCTTGCAAAAGCGATTCGGCCGCACTCAGAGCCGGGCGGTCGGCGCTTTGAACGCACAGCCTCTGCCGCCGACGTCGGCAAAGCGTCTGCTAATCGCCCGGTTAGTGCGGCAAGCCGGACGGAAATAGCGAACGCATCCCAAGCGCCCTCGCTATCCAGCAACGGGAACGCCCGTTTCCCCTCCCGTGCGACTTGCCCTATCGCCGCCTGGGCCGTCGCAGATCGGCCACCAGCCGTACAATCGGAATAATCAATCGGGACAGACTGAGTGCGCCGCCGATGCCCTCGATTGCTTTACGCCGAACCTCAAGGGCCTCGACCTCAACCGCGCTGGGGCTTGACCGGCCGGCGAGCAGGGCAAGGATGATGGCAAACAGCAGATCCGCGCCGCCTAGTATGCCGGCCGTGGCGAGGTAGGACTGTGCCAGCCCGACCCGGATCTCATACCAAGCGGCGATATGAACGAAAACCACCGCGGCAAGCGCGAAAAACAGCGCGACGGCGGCCAACATCGCTCGGATGACCATACGGGTCATCATCGCGCGCAAGCGGACGCCCTCGGCCTCCGCCGCGATCCGAGCCAGCTGAAGGGCCGCACCGATCAGCGCATCACGCGGCCGATAACCCACCCGACGGCCGCGGCGATTATAATCGCGATCAGCGGTTGGTAATTGACGTGGCCGGACCCGCACCTGCTCCTGGTCACGCACCACCCCGCTCGCGCTGTGCACCGCGCCTTCCGCCCGGCCGGCAAATTCGGCAACGGCCGGTGTGACACGGTCCTTCATCAGCGCCTCGACCTGCTCGCGAAGCCGGGCGATCCGGGCTTGCGCATCGTCGACTTTGGATTGAGCGTCGGTGGCGAACATCATGGCGTAGCTCCTTACGAAACTGATCCGGGAGGACACGGCGCGTACGCTGGGTCGTGCGGCAGCTAAACCCCCGTCGCAGCACGGTTACGCGGTGTGGCGGATATCCCCTGAGCGCCCATGGGAATCGACGCCGCCTCTCCTGCTGCATCTGCGTTAGCAAAGATCCCAAGTCCCGCGGGGTCTGAGCACTAGGGTCACGAGGGGGAAGGACCCGCGCTTTCGCGTCATCGACTTCGCCATTGGTGCCAACGTGACCGAGACGTTCCGCGCGGCCGCGCAGGCAACGGCGAAGACTGAATGAAAGCCGCTGATCCGCCTGTTCGACGACAAGCCGCAAGACACAAATCCCCGGCACAGCCGCAACGGACTTTCGGGCATGACCCCGCGCCACAGGCAGCAGAACCTGCATATGCGGTCACGTGGCGCTCAGAGAACCGTCACTTTCCTTGATATTGTAAGGCATTGGAGAGCTATGCCTGATCGGCTGCGATATGGTAAGAAAGGCCTGCGCCGGGTTAGCACAGTGGTAGTGCAGCGGTTTTGTAAACCGAAGGTCGGGGGTTCAAGTCCTCACCCGGCACCGGGCCGGCAAAAAGCCGAGACAGCGCCTCAACCTGCTGATATCCCAGCCACTCGAGTTGCTGGCTGGGGGCAATCCAAAGCCAAAGGAATAACGCATGCGGCAAGAATGGACCGCTTCCCTGTCCATCGAAGAAAACCAACGCCCAAACCGCTGCCGTCAACGATGCGCTCGCGCCGAAGCAGGCCTAGTGCTCGTCATCCGGGTCCGCGCGGTTACATCGGGCATCGTGTGAAGCCCCGGACCCGAAGACCTTCGTCGATCAGGACGGCATCATCCACTAACCCATTGGACCGTAATGGTGAGCCCGGTGGGAATCGAACCCACGACCCCAAGATTAAAAGTCTCGTGCTCTACCAACTGAGCTACAGGCTCGCTGCCGCGCTTTGAACGCCATGCGGGGCCGCGGGTCAAGCACTACCCGCGACAAACGCCATCATAGCAGTATGGCCCGTAAGCACCCAGCGGTCACTACTTCGCAGGCCAACGCATACGAACAAAAACTCCGAAACAACGCCGGCGTCACCCCAAACCACGGGCATAAACCGCGTCGGCGGCGACCGAGAACTTTTCGATTTTGTCCGGGTCCGCCACCGAACCGCTGCCCCCGCTGCCACGCTTGATCTGATCGACGAACTCCATGCCCTCCACGACCTGGCCCCAGATCGTGTACTGCCCGTTCAGGTGCGAGGCCGGCTCGAACATGATGAAGAACTGGCTGTTGGCGCTGTGCGGGCTCTGCGACCTCGCCATGCCGCAGTGCCGCGCACGAACTTCGCCTTGTCGGTGAACTCGGCGCGGATGTTGTCGAGGTCGCTGCCGCCGGTGCCGGTGCCGGTGGGATCGCCGCCCTGCGCCATGAAGCCCTCGATCACCCGATGGAACACCGTGCCGTCGTAGAAGCCCCTGCGCACCAGCGTCTTGATCTGCTTCACATGCATGGGCGCGATGTCGGGCAGAAGCTGGATCACCACCCGGCCCTCTTTCAGGTCCAGATACAGCGTGTTTTCGGGGTCGAGAGCCGGCTTCGAGTCGCTCATGCTGTCCGCTCTCCTTCTGTGAGTTACTTCACGTCCGCGGCGACGCGCATGTGCACGATGCGGTCCGGCTCGCGTACCATCCCGTTCGCGGCCGCTGCCGCGCTTGATCTGGTCGACATACTCCATGCCGCTGCACGACCTGGCCCCAGATGGTGTACTTGCCGTCCAGCGAGGGCGCCGGCGCGAACATGATGAAGAACTGGCTGTTGGCGCTGTCCGGGTTGGATGTGCGGGCCATGCCGCACGACGCCGCGCACGAAATGCCGCTGGCTGAACTCCGGCGGCAGGTTCGGCAGCTTGCTGCCGCCGCGTGCCGGTGCCGGTCGGATCGCCGCCCTGCGCCATGAAGCCCTCGATCACGCGATGGAACGGCGTGCCGTCATAGAAGCCCTGCGCGCGCCAGCGTCTTGATCCGCGCGACATGCTTCGGCGCGATGTCGGGCAGCAGCTGGATCACCACCCGCCCGTGCTTGAGGTCCAGGTAGATCGTGTTCTCCGGGATCGTTGGCTTGCGGATGCCGGCGCGGCGGGCAGGCGAAGCCGACGTCATGCGCCAGGCAGCAGCGGCCAGCGGACATGCAATCAGGCGTGCGGCGATGCATGGACGCCCTCCTAGTCGAAACAGGAAGAACCGGTCGACGGTTCAGCCGCGGATACGCTTCAGAACGCGTTCCAGGGTCAGCGGCGGGACGAATGACGAGATGTCGCCGCCCAGCATGGCAACCTCCTTGACCAGCCGCGAGGCGATGAACTGGTGCGTCTCGCTGGCCATCAGGAACACCGTCTCGATATCCGGCGCCATGCGGTAGTTCATCCCGGCCATCTGGAACTCGTAGTCGAAATCCGACACCGCGCGCAAGCCCGCGCACGATCATCGTGGCCCCGACCTTGCGGGCGAAATCGATCAACAGCGTGTCGAACGGCATCACCTCGATCACCATGCCGTTGCGCGTGGCGATCGGCTGCGATCTCCGCCCGCACCAGTTCGACCCGCTCCTCCAGCGAGAACAGCGGGCCTTTGCCGGTGTTGATCGCCACGCCGACCACCAGCTTGTCGAGCAGGCGGGCGGCGCGCGCGATCACGTCGAGATGGCCGTTGGTGACCGGATCGAAGGTTCCGGGATACAGGCCGATCCGCCGCGGACTGCGCGGTCTTAGCCATCGTTTCCTTCCTCGGGCATGCGTCCGTCGTCGTCCTCGGACGGCTCATCGCGGTCGGCTCCCGCGTTCGGGTCAGCTTCGGGCGTCCGCGGCCTCGGCTGCCGTTCTCGTCGTCTCGTCTTCCAGCACCGGTGAACACGCTGGTGACGTGCTCGCCCTTATCGACGCGGAACAAGGTCACGCCCATCGCCTGGCGCCCGGTGATGCGGACCTGGTCGACCGGCACGCGGATCAGCCGGCCGGCATCGGTGACCATCATGATGTCGTCGCCCTGGCCGCACCGGGAAGGTCGCCGACCACGGTCTTGCCGTTGCGCGGCGCCAGCGTGATGTTGGCGATGCCCTGGCCGCCGCGGCCGGTGACCCGATATTCGTAGGCCGAGGTGCGCTTGCCGAAGCCCATGTCGGTGACCGTCAGCAGCATTTCCTCCGCCATTTCCAGTTCCGGCGAAACGCTCGGCCGACAGCGTGACCTCGGCGACGTCTTCCTCGCCCTCCGCGCGATCGGCGGCCTCGCCTCGGCCTCATCCTCGCCATTGCCGCGCCGCTGGCGTTGGCCTGCTTGAGGTAGGCGACGCGCTCCTCCGGCTTGCCTCGACGTGGCGCAGCACCGACAGGCTGATCACCTCGTCGCTGTTCAGCAGCTTGATGCCGCGCACGCCGGAACTGTCGCGGCCGGCAAACACGCGCACCTGTCGTCGGTCAACTGGAAGCGGATGCAGCGGCCCTTGCGGGTCGCCAGCAGCACGTCGTCGCCCTCGCGGCAGGTGGCGACGCCGATCAGGTGGTCGCCCTCGTCCAGCTTCATCGCGATCAGCCCGGCGGCCCGCACATTGCTGAAATCCGACAGCCGGTTGCGGCGCACATTGCCGGAGGCGGTGGCGAACACCAGATGCAGGCTGTCCCACAGCGTCTCGTCCTGCGGCAGCGGCAGCACGGTCGTAATGGTGTCCGCCCCCAGTTCGGGCAGCAAATTGACCAGCGCCCGGCCCTTGGCGGTCGGCCCGGCTTCCGGCAGCTTCCAGACCTTGTCGCGGAACGCCTTGCCGCCGGAGGAGAAAAACAGCACCCACTGATGGGTGTGCGCCGTTGAAGCTGCGGGTGACGATGTCATCGCCGCGGGTTCCCGCGCCGGACCGCCCGCGACCGCCACGGTTCTGCGCGCGGAAGGTTTCCAGCGTCGTCCGCTTGATGAAGCCGTCACGGGTGATCGTCACCACCATCTGGCCCGGCTCGATCAGGCTCTCGTCGTCCTGATCCGCCAGCGCGTCGGCAATTTCGGTCATCCGCGGCGAGGCGATCTCCTTGCGGGCCGCCGCGAGTTCCTCGGTCATCACCTCCATGCGCCGGATGCGCGAGCCGAGAATGTCCAGCAATTCGCGGATCTTGCCGGCGACCTCGGTCATCTCGGCCTGGATCTTCTCCCGCTCCAGCCCGGTAAGGCGCTGCAACCGCAGTTCCAGGATGCCGCGCGCCTGTTCCTCGGTCAGCCGCACCGTGCCGTCCGGCGCGATGATGTTGCCCGGCTCATCGATCAGCGCCAGCAGCGCGCCGATATCCTCGGCCGGCCAGTCGCGCCCCATCAGCGCCACCCGCGCCGCCGCCGCATCGGGGCTGGCGCGGATCAGCCGGATCACTTCGTCGATATTGGCGACGGCGATCGCCAGACCGACCAGGTTATGCGCCCGGTCGCGCGCCTTCCCAAGGTCGAACCGGGACCGGCGGAGGATCACTTCCTCGCGGAACCGGATGAAGCACATCAGGCCTCGCGCAGGCCCATCTGCTTCGGCTGCCCGTCGTCCAGCGCCAGCACGTTGATACCGAACGACGTCTGCAACTGGGTGAAGCGGAACAACTGGTTCAGCACCACCTCGGGCGTCGCGTCGCGCTTCAGTTCCATGACGATGCGCATGCCGGAGCGGTCGCTCTCGTCGCGCATCTCGCCGATGCCTTCGATGATCTTGCCGCGCACCAGTTCGGCGATCTTCTCGATCAGGGTCTTCTTGTTCACCTGATAGGGGATTTCCGTCACGATGATGGCGGTGCGGTCCTTGCGGATTTCCTCGAATTCCGTCCTTCGCGCGGATGGTGATGCTCTCGCGCCCGGTCTCGAACGCCGCGCGGATGCCGGAGCGGCCGATGATGATGCCGCCGGTCGGGAAATCCGGCCCGGGCACGATCTTCATCAGTTCATCGAGCGAAATGTCCGGATCGGCGATCAGCGCCAGCGTGGCGTCGATGATCTCGCCCGGATTGTGCGGCGGGATGTTGGTCGCCATGCCGACCGCGATGCCGTTGGCGCCGTTGATCAGCAGATTAGGGAACTTGGCCGGCAGAACCAGCGGCTCTTTCTCCGACTCGTCGTAGTTCGGCTGGAAGTTGACGGTGTCCTTGTCGATGTCTTCCAGCAGCAGCGCCGCAGCCTTGGCCAGCCGCACTTCGGTGTAGCGCATCGCCGCCGGGTTATCGCCGTCCACCGAACCGAAATTGCCCTGCCCGTCGATCAGCGGCAGCCGCATGGAGAAGCTTTGCGCCATCCGCACCATGGCGTCGTAGATCGAGGCGTCGCCATGCGGATGATATTTACCCATGACGTCGCCGACGACGCGGGCGGACTTGCGGTACGCCTTGTCCGGCGTGTATCCGGCCTCGTGCATGCCGAACAGGATGCGCCGATGCACCGGCTTCAGCCCGTCGCGGGCGTCGGGCAGCGCGCGCGACACGATCACGCTCATGGCGTAATCGAGGTAGGAGCGGCGCATCTCCTCTTCCAGAGTGACCGGCTGCATGTCCCCGTAAGGCCCGGTTGGCTCCAGAGGCTGGTCAGGTGTGTCGCTCAAATTTCGCTCAATTCGTTGCGCGCGTCCGCTCGGCCAAAGGCGATCGGCGAGGCCGGGTGAAACGCGCATTCATCGGCGCTTGATAGGCTGATTTCGAGGCCCGTGGCGAGAGGCAGTTTATCGCTCAGCGACATGCCAGAACGGCGACCACGCACAATGCCGCGGCGGGCATGGCGACCACCGCCCAGGCGGGGCGCCCCAGGTTTGCCAGCCCCGCTCCCACTGCCACGACGGCCGCGACGCCGGCGATATTCCAGGCGTCGCCGAACAAGGTTTTCATCAGTGCATTCATGCCCGGCAGGCCCATCCCGGGTGGTTTCATACCAAGGCCCCCGCCGGCCGGCGACGCACGAGCGGCACCAGGGCCTGGCCGCCCGCAAGGAAGAACACGGCCAGCGCCAGAAGGCTCCAGTCGCCAAGCGGCCAGACGTCGCCCGCCATGGCCTCGAGCGTCCAGAATACGCCGAATGAAACGATCAACCCGCCGGCCACGAATTTGATGGCGTTCTCGGGCACCCGGCGAAGCGGCGCGCGGATCGCCAGGCCAGCACCGAGCACCGCCAGCAGCGCGGCCAGGGCGGTCAGCCCGTTCGTTAGCCATGCCTGACTGTGCAGGCTGAACGCGACAACGATCAGCCAGACCTCAAGCCCCTCCAGCAATGTGCCCTTGTAGGCAACAAGCCAGGCGGCGAACCAGTCGCCCCTGGATATTTCAGGCTGCGTGGCGCGGAACGCCGCGTCCTCGTCGTGCATCGCCTTCACGCCGGCCTGCCGCGCGATGGCCTTGGCGAGCCAGCGGACGCCGAACAGCAACAGGAAGACACCGATGATGAACTGGATCGCATGCAGGCTCAGTCCGAGCGTAAGCGCCCCGCCGGTCAGCGCGGTCAGCAGTCCGAGCGTGCCCAGCCCCGCCGCCGCCGCGCCCAGAGAGGCGGTCCAGCCGATCGTCAGGCTGACCGCGAGAACGATGGTGAAAGCCTCGACCCATTCCACCAGCGCGGTGAGAAAAAGCGGCAGCAGGGCCGGCCAGTCCATCCTAGCCGGCATCCGTCAGGAGCACCGCCTTGCCGGCGACACGCCGTTCGCGAAACTGATCCGCCACCGTCAGAATATCCCGCCAGTTCGCTCCACGCCGATTTGCGGTTGCAGCGCACCTGTCGCGATCAGCGAAACCAGCAAGGCCAGGTCCGGCGGCGAACCGCTCCTCGGCTTCCGAGGTGAAGTAGCTGAAGCTCTGGATGCGGGCATTCGGCGCGCCGCGGAAATCGGCGAAGCTGACGGTCGTCGGTTCGGCGGAGGAGTTGCCGTAGACCACCACGGTTCCCCGCGGTTCACCGGCCGGAGCGCTTTTGCCAGCGACGCGCCGCCGGCGGATTCCAGGATCAGCGCGAAGCGGCCCTGGGCATTGTCGATGCCCTCGACGATTTCGGCGGCGCCTAGCGCTCGCAGTCCGGCAGCACGCTCCGGTCGGCCGGCGACCGCGGTGACGTGCGCGCCGGAGCGGGCCGCGATCTGCACGGCGAGCGTCCCGACACCGCCCGCCGCGCCGGTGATCAGCACCCGTCGCCCGACCAGCGATCCACCGTGCCGCAGCGTGCGCAGCGCGGTCAGTCCCGCCACCGGCAGGGTCGCCGCCTGGGCAAAACTGACATTTTCGGGCAGTACCGCCATCCGGTGAGCCGGCGTCGCGGCAAGCTCCGCCCACCCGAAGTCATCGACCAGTGCCACCACGCGCGCACCGGCCGGCGGCCCCTCGCCACTGGCGGCCTGGCGCAGCACCGTCCGGCAATATCCTGCCCCGGCACCCAGCCTTCCTTGTTGCGCGCGAACGAACTGAGTTCGCCCCGGTTCAGCGAAAATGCATGCACCCGCACCAGCGCCTCACCGCGGGCCGGGCTTGGTTCCGGAACATCGCGCAGCTCGATCGGCGCCGGTCCGTTCGGGGTATTCACCAAAGCCAGCATTGCAGGTCCTCCTGTCGCGCGGCGGAATGGATGGGCTGCGGTCCACGTCCGGCTCCGGCACCGCTCACATCGCCGGAGGAAGGGTTACGGCAGCAGCTTCCCGGGATTCATGATCCCCGCCGGATCGATCGCCGACTTGATCCGCTGCATCAAAGCCAGTTCCGCGCCGCCACGCCAGTCCGGCATCATGTAAGGCTTCAGCTTGCCGATGCCATGTTCGGCGGAGAAGCTCCGTCGAATTCGCGACCACCTCGTTCACCGCGTCCATGATGGCATGGTCCTGTGCCAGGAACCATGCCGCATCCGAACCGACCGGCTGTTCGAGGTTGAAATGGATATTGCCGTCGCCCATGTGGCCGAACGGCACGACCCGGACACCGGGCATCAGCAACTCGCATGCCGCGGTCGCCCGGCGGATGAACGCCGGCACTTTCGAGACTGGCACCGAAACGTCATTCTTGACGCTGGCCCCTTCCCTTCTGTGCCTCGGAGTGTTCTTCGCGCAGCCGCCACAACGCCGCGCGCTGCGCGTCGGACGCGGCGATGGCGGCGTCCTCCACGATGCCGTCCGCCATCGCACGTTCCAGGATGGCCTCCAGCATCGAACGCAGTCCGGCGTCGGGACGCGGCGAGGCCAGTTCGACAAGAACGTAGAAGGCGGCAGGGGATTCCAGCGGCAGGGCAGCGCCGGGAATGTGCCTGAGCACGAAACTCGTGCCGAGGCCCGACATCAGCTCGAACGCGCTGACCGAGGCCGCGTCATGCGCCTGAAAGCGGGTGAATAATGCAAGAGCCGCTTCCGGTGAGCCGACGCCGCAAAGCGCGACGGCGGTTTCTTTCGGTTGCGGCGCCAGCTTCAGCACGGCGGCGGTGATCACGCCCAGCGTGCCCTCGGAACCAACGAACATCTGGCGCAGACAATATCCGGTGTTGTCCTTGCGCAGCCGCCGCAGCCCGTTCCACACGGTGCCGTCGGGCAGCACGACTTCCAGGCCCAGCACCAGGTCGCGGGCGTTGCCGTACCGCACCGTGTTGTTGCCGCCGGCGTTCACGGCAAGGACGCCGCCGATCTGAGCGGTGCCCTCCGAGGAGATCGACAGCGGCAGCAGGCAGCCATGTTCGGCCGCCGCGATCTGGGCGGCTTTCAGGGTGACCCCGGCCTCGATGGTCAGCGTCATGTCGGCGGGATCGAGGTCGCGGATGCGGTTCAGCGGGCGGTGGACGGATCAGTTCGGAACCATCCTCGGTCGGGACGGCGCCCCCGACCATCGAGGTGTTGCCGCCCTGCGGGACGATCGGGGTTTTGTCTTCGGCGCAGAGGCGGACCACCGCGGCGAGTTCCCCGGTGGTGGCCGGGCGTATGACGGCGCTGGTGCGGCCCTGATACAGGCGGCGCCAGTCTTCGGAGTAGGCCGCGGTGTCGGCAGGCCGGTCAGGATGCCGCGGTCGCCGACGATGGCGCGGATCGCGTTGAGCAGCGGCGCGGGGGGCAACGATGTGGCGGGCATTGCGGATCCTCTCCGGCCCAACTCTACCCCGGCCCGCTTGCCCGCGCCACCGCCCACGCGCCGGCTATACGGACGTCCCGCCTCGAAGCGCTCGCAGCGGCCTCAGGAACCCGGCCGGGTCAACGAAATGGTTACTTCCACCGCCGCCCAGCCACCGTCTCCTTCGCCGCGCTCCGTCCTTCAACCCGATCCTCAGGCCGGGATGCGCACCGGCAACGACCGTATCCCCCGGATGAAATTCGAGTAGATGCGTTGCGGTTCCCCAACCACCTCGATCTTCGGAAACCGCGCCAGAATTTCCTGCCACAGGATCTTCAGTTGCAGTTCCGCCAGCCGGTTCCCCACACAGCGATGGATGCCAAACCCGAACGACAGATGCTGCCGCGGGCGGGCACGGTCGATGATGGACGCATCGGGGTTTTCAATCGCCTCAGGGTCCCGGTTGCCCGAGATGTACCACATCACGACCTTCTCCCCCGCCTTGATCCGCTTCCCGCCAAGTTCGGTGTCCCGCGACGTCGTCCGCCGCATGTGGATCACCGGAGTCTGCCAGCGGATGATTTCGGACACCGCGCTGTCCACCAGCGCCGGATTGGCCTGCAGCTTGCTGTATCGCCGGGGAACTGGTTCAGCGCCAGCAGCCCGCCGCTCATGGAATTGCGGGTCGTGTCGTTGCCTCCAACGATCAGCAACGCCAGGTTTCCCATGAACTCCTTGAACGGCATGTCACGGGTGGAGGCCCCGTGCGCCAGCATCGACAGCAGATCGAACTTCGGCGGCTGGCCGCGGCGTTCGGCGAACAAACGACCGATGTATTCGGCCATCTTCTTCAGTTCTTCGAACCGTTCGGCCTCCGAATGAACCGGCGACTCCGGCGCGTTGACATTGCAGATCGCCACGTCGGACCAGTACGTCAGCTTCGCGCGTTCCTCGAACGGGAAGTCGAACAGCGTGGTCAGCATCATCGTGGTCAGCTTGATCGAGACCTCCTCGACCCAGTCGAACACCTCGCCGCGCGGCAGCGCATCCAGCACCATGCAGGTGCGCTCGCGGATCACCGGTTCCATGTTCGCGAGGTTGGCGGGTGCGACGATCGGGCTCGCCACCTTGCGCTGATCGTCGTGCTTCGGCGGGTCCATGCGGATGAAGCTGGGGCGTTGCAGGTCTTTCGGCTGGTCCTCGACCTGGATGCCGCCGATCTCGTTGGAGAACACCTCATGATGGATTTCGCAGTGCATGATGTCCTTGTATCTTGACACCGCCCAGTAAGGACCGTACGGGCTGTCGGAGACATGGTGGACCGGGGCCTCCCTCCGCAGCCGTTCGAAATAGGGATACCAGGTGTCGTCCTGGTAAAGTTTCGGATCGGACAGTCGAAACTGTCCAACGGCAATGCGTAGGCCGGGTTCGACGGGTCGATGTGGACGGGTGCGTTCATGATGATCTCCCTATTGCGCGGCAGGGCAGCACATAGGACATGGCCGGGTCAACGGAAACGTGGGACACGGCACTGGAAGTCTGACTTCTCGACCACCACCAGGTCGGCGTCGGCCAGCGCGGCGTCCACCGCCGCCCGGGCCGGGGGGCGGGGGGCGGTGATGGCCAGCCCGCCCACGATGCGGTCGGCCGTCCCCTCCCCGGCCACGGTGCGGACGTCGAAGCCGAGCTCGCCGAGGGCCCAGATCCACTTGGCCGCCTCGATGGCCACACCGTCGGAGCCGCCCAGGCGGAACGACACCACGGTGACGACGGGCCGGCTCACGGGCCTTCCACGCTACCGGGCGCGCCCTCGCCCCCGCCCCGGTTGGGCGGCCCCGGGGGGTGGGCACTACCGTCGGGTAAGTGCCGCCCCAGGGCAGTCCCGACCACGGTGTCACCGGCACCGACACCGTCCGCTACCAGGTGCGCGACGGCGTGGCGCGCCTCACCATCGACCGCCCCGAGCGGCGCAACGCCTTGTCGTGGGAGGCCATGCGCGGGCTGCGCCTGGCGTTGGCGGCGGCGGCCGAGGACGACGACGTGCGGGTGGTGGTGCTGGCCGGGGCGGGTGACGACGCCTTCTGCGCCGGCGCCGACCTTGGATCGATGCGGGGCGGCGACGAGCCGGGCGAGGGGTTCTTGGAGACCCACGAGTCGCGCGGCGTGCTGGCCCGGGTGTTCGAGGCGCTGTGGCGCCTGGGCAAGCCAACCGTGGCCCGGGTGCAGGGCTACGCCCTGGCCGGCGGGTTCGGTCTGGCCCTGGCCTGCGACCTGGTGGTGGCGTCGGACCGGGCCCGCTTCGGCGCCCCCGAGGTCGACGTGGGCCTGTGGCCCTACATGATCACCGTCCCCATGGTCCGCTCCATGCGCCCCAAGCAGGCACTCGAGCTCATGCTCACCGGTCGGCGGGTCGACGCGGCGGAGGGCGAGCGCCTCGGGTTCGTGACGCGGGTGGTGCCCCACGACGATCTCGACGGGGCCGTGGACGAGCTGGCCGCGTCGTTGGCGGCCAAGTCGCCGACGGTGATGAAGCTCGGACGGGATGCGTTCTACGCTGTGTGGGACATGGCGGCCCCCGAGGCCCTCGCCCACCTGCAGGCCATGCTCACCCTGACGGCCCAGACCGAGGACGCAGCCGAGGGGATCGCCGCCTTCCTGGAGAAGCGACCGCCGCAATGGCGGGGACGCTGAGCGACGGGTCGACACCATGCGCAAGCGGGCACTGATCACCGGCATCACGGGCCAGGACGGCTCCTACCTGGCCGAGTTCCTCCTGGACGAGGGCTACGACGTCATCGGGATGGTGCGGCGCTCCTCGACGGTCAACTTCGAGCGCATCGCCCACATCCAGGACCGCGTGCAGCTCGTGTCGGGCGACCTCCTGGACGAGGTGTCGCTCATCGGGATCCTGCGCGAGCACCGCCCCTCCGAGGTGTACAACCTCGCCGCGCAGTCCTTCGTGCAGACGTCGTGGACGCAGCCCGTGCTCACGGGCGAGACCACGGCGCTCGGGGTGACCCGCCTGCTCGACGCCATCCGCATCGTCGACGCCGACATCCGCTTCTACCAGGCGTCGTCGTCGGAGATGTTCGGGAAGGTGCAGGAGGTCCCCCAGAACGAGACGACGCCGTTCTATCCGCGCAGCCCGTACGGGGTGGCCAAGGTGTACGGCCACTGGATCACCGTCAACTACCGCGAGAGCTACGGGCTGCACGCCTCGTCGGGGATGCTGTTCAACCACGAGAGCCCGCGGCGGGGGCTCGAGTTCGTGACGCGCCGGGTGAGCAACGGCGTGGCCCGGATCGTGTGCGGCATCGACGACAAGCTCGCCCTCGGCAACCTCGACGCCCAGCGCGACTGGGGCTTCGCCGGCGACTACGTGCGAGCCATGTGGGCCATGCTCCAGCGCGACGAGCCCGACGACTTCGTGGTGGCCACGGGCACGACCCACTCGGTGCGCGAGCTGTGCGAGATCGCCTTCGCCCACGCCGGGCTCGACTTCCAGGAGCACGTCACCGTGGACGACCGCTACCTGCGGCCGGCCGAGGTCGACCTCCTGGTGGGCGACGCCACCAAGGCGCGCACCGAGCTCGGGTGGGAGCAGACCGTCGACTTCGCGGCACTGGTGGCGATGATGGTCGACGCCGACGTCGAGCTGCTTCGCGGCCGCGGCACCTGAGGTGCGGCGGTGCCGGGGGTGATCGCCGCCCAGATCGGCACCATCTCGGCTGACCCGCTCGGGCTGCTCGTGGCGTTCGGCGCCGGCATGCTGTCGTTCCTGTCACCGTGCGTGCTGCCCCTCGTGCCGGGGTACGTGTCGATGGTGTCGGGCCTGTCGGCCACCGACATCGCCGCCGGGCACCCGCCGCGCCCCGCGCCGGTGGTGCGCGGCGTGCTCGGTTTCGTGGCCGGCTTCACGCTCGTGTTCACCGCCCTGGGTGCGGCGGCGTCGAGCCTGGGCCGGCTCCTGATCGGGCATCAGCGCGGTCTCGACATCGCCGCCGGCACGCTGATCGTGCTCTTCGGCGTGTGGCTGGCCGGCATCGGAACGCCGGGCGCCTTCCTGCGCGAGCGGCGATTCCACCCCCGCCCCGGGCGCCTCGGGGCGTGGGCACCCCCCGTGCTCGGCATGGCCTTCGCCTTCGGGTGGACGCCGTGCATCGGCCCCGTCCTGGGCGGCGTCCTCGGGCTGGCGGCGGCCCGGGCCACCCTGGTGTCGGGGGTGGCGTTGCTCGTCACCTACTCGCTCGGCCTGGGCGTGCCATTCCTGGCCATGGGCCTCGCCTTCGGGCGCCTCACGTCGCTTTTGTCCCGGGTCCGGCGCCGGCTGTGGCTGGTGGACCTGGTGTCGGGGGTGGCGCTCGTGGCCTTCGGCCTGCTCCTGCTGTCCGGCAACCTCCACTGGCTGTCGTCGTGGGCCGCCTCGGTGCTGCGGGCGCTCGGCCTCGGCCGCCTCACCGTGAGCTGAGCGGCCGCCGACCAGGAGTCGGGACCCCGGGCCGCTTGGAACCGGGGAGGGGGTGGCCCGTAGCATGGCGTCGGCCATGGCCCCCGCAGTCCTCCTCCGTGCCGCCGTCTGCGTGACCGGGCGGTTCCCGGCCCTGGCCGGCGCCGACCTGGTCGTCGCCCCGGGGGAGACCGTGGTCCTCGAGGGGCCCAACGGGGCGGGGAAGACCACGCTGCTGCGGGTGTGCGCCGGCCTGCTCCCCGTGACCGGGGGAGGCGGCGGTGCTCGGGTGCGACCTGCGCCGCGACCGCGCCGCCGTGCGCCGCCGCGTCGGCCTGCTCGGGCACGCGGCCGCCCTGTACGACGACCTCACCGTCCCGAGAACGTCCGCTTCGCCGCCCGCGCGGCGCGCTGCGGGTCCTCCGACGTGGACGCCGCGCTCGAACGCCTGGAGCTGTCGGGCCGCCTGCGGCGCACGCCCGTGGGACGCCTGTCGGCGGGACAGCGCCGCCGGGTGGCGCTGGCCGTGCTGGTGGCGCGCCGTCCCGAGCTGTGGCTGCTCGACGAGCCGCACGCCGGGCTCGACGCCGCGGGCCGCGCCCTGCTCGGGCAGCTCGTCTCGGAGGCGACGTCGGCTGGTGCCACCGTCCTCTTGGCGTCGCACGAACCCGAGGAGTCCCTGCCCCTGGCCGACCGCGTCGTGTCGCTGGGGGGAGGGCGCGTCACCGGCTCGCGCCCGGCCCGACCCACCGGCCCCGCCTTGAGCACCGTGTCCCGCCCCACCGAACCTGCCCGCCCCACCGAACCTGCCCGCCCCACCGAACCGGAGGGCGCGCATGTGGCATGACACCGTCCTCGTGGCGGGGAAGGACCTGCGTATCGAGCTGCGCTCGCGGGTCGTGCTCAACCAGGTGGTTCCGGTGGCGGTGCTCATGCTCGTGCTCTTCGCCTTCGCCCTCGGGCCTGACACCACCGCCATGGCCCACGCCGCCCCCGGCCTGTTCTGGGTGGCCGTCCTCTTCGCCAGCGTGCTGGCCGTGCAGCGCAGCTTCGTGCTCGAGTCCGCCGACGGGGCCCGCGACGGCCTGCCGTTGTCGGGCCTCGATCCCGCCGGGGTCTTCCTGGGCAAGGTGGCCGCCGTGGCCGTGCAGCTCGCCGTGCTCGAGGTGGTGCTCACCGCCGGGGTCCTGCTCTTCTACGGCGCCCACGTGCGCTCCGTCGGCTCGCTCGTGGCCGCCTGCGTGGCCGGCACCGCCGGGCTGGCCGCCGCCGGCACCTTGTACGGAGCCCTCGCCGCCGGGGTGCGGGTGCGCGAGACCCTGCTGCCGTTCCTCTTCCTCCCCGTGGCCGCCCCCGTGCTGCTGGCCGGGACGCGCGCCTGGCAGGGTGCGATGGGCACGGCGTCGGCCGTGTCGGGCGGTGCGTGGCTCCGGCTGCTCATCGTCTTCGCCGTGGTGTACCTGGCCCTCGGGGTCGTGGTGTTCGGTCCCCTGCAGGAGGCGCAGTGACCGATCTCGTCACCCCCGCCCCACCTGCCGCGCCCGGTGGCGTGGCCCCTTGGAGCCGGCGCGCCACGTGGACGGTGCGCATCCTCGGCGTCGCCTCGGTGGTTTCGCTGGCAGCCACGGTGTGGCTCGGCCTGTGGGTCACGCCGCCCGACCAGGTGCAGCACAACCTGGTCCGCCTGGTCTACGTGCACCCGCCCATCGCCTGGGTGTCGCTCTACCTCGCCTTCGGCGTCGCCGCCGTGTCGAGCGTGCTGTGGCTGTGGCCCCGCACGCGCAGCCGCACGTGGGACCGCCTGGCCGTGTCCGCCGTCGAGGTCGGCACCGTGTTCACGGCGCTCACGCTCGTGACGGGGTCCATCTGGGGCCGTCCCACCTGGGGCGTGTGGTGGGCGTGGGACGCGCGGCTCACCTCGACGGCGCTGCTGCTCGTGCTGCTGCTCGGCTACATGGCCATGCGGCGCGTGCCCGCCGACCCCGACACGCACGGGCACGGCGTTGCGCCGTGGTGGCGCTGGTGGCGGCGGTGGACGTCCCCATCGTGCACTTCTCGGTGGACTGGTGGACGACGCTGCACCAGGGTGCCACCGTGCTGAACGCCAACCTGTCGCCCACCATCCACGGGTCGATGGCGTGGACGCTGCTCCTCGGCTTCGTGGCCTTCACCGTCCTCTTCGCCTGGATGCTGGCCGTGCGCTACCGCATCGAGGTGCTGGCCGAGAGCGTCGAGCACGCCGAGCTCGACGTGGCGCTGCACGAGCGGTGGGCCGAGGGGACGCCGGGCATGAACGAGGGCACGGCACCGGCATGAGGGGCGCACCGTGAGCTACATCGACGCCGGCTACGGCATCGCCCTCGGCGTCCTGTGCGCCTACGGCGTGCTGCTGTGGCGCCGTCGCCAGCGCCTCGAGCGGATCGTGGCGCGGACGCGGCGGACACCCTCGCCGTGAGCGATCACAGCACCGTCACCGCTCCGGCGGGCGCCGCCGTGGCACCCGGTGCGGCACCGCTCCCGGCGCGTGACCAACGCTCCCGCCGCACCCGCCGGCGGCTGTGGGTCGTGGGCGCGGTGCTCGTCACCGCCTTCGGGTTCCTCCTCTACAAGGGGATCGGCGGATCGCTCGACTACTTCGAGACCGTGGACCAGGCCGTGGCGCACAAGGCCACGCTGGGCACGCGCACGTTCCGCCTCGAGGGCGTGGTCGTCCCCGGGACCGTGCACCGCCTCCGCGGCGGCGTCAGCTTCGTAGCCGCCGGCACGGTGGACCGCGTCCCGGTGATCAACCACGGCAACCCGCCACAGCTGTTCCAGCCCGACATCCCGGTGGTGGTGGTGGGCCACTTCTCGGGGGGCACCTTCGTGTCCGACCAGCTCATCGTGGACCACACCGCGCAGTACGTGCAGCAGCACCCCAACCGGGTGAAGACGCCCACCCACATCGCCCCGTGAACGCTGCGCTCGGGCACGCCGGTGTCCTCTTGGGCCTGGCCGCGGCCGTGGTGGGCGTGGTCGTGATCGCCTACGGCTTGGCCCGGGGCCGCCCCGAGGCCGCGCACGCCGGGCGCCTCTACGCCGGGCTGCTGCTGGGCGGGGCGGTGCTCGCCACGGTGGCGATGGAGCGGGCGCTTCTCACCCACGACTTCTCCCTCGCCTTCGTCGCCGCCAACAACAGCCGGGCCACGCCGCTGCTCTACACGATCACGGGCATGTGGTCGGCGCTGGCCGGGTCGATCCTGCTGTGGGGGCTGATCCTCGCCGGCTACATCGCGGCGATGGTGTGGCGCTTCCGCCGCCAGGCCGACGACCCCTTGGTGGCCTGGGCCACGCTCGTCACGCTGGTCGTGGCGGCGTTCTTCTTCGCCCTGATGGCCGGGCCCGCCGATCCCTTCACCACCGTGAGCGGGTCCGTCCCCGTGAACGGCACCGGCCCCAACGTCCTGCTCCAGGACAACCCCTTGGTGGCGTTCCACCCGCCGCTTCTGTACCTCGGGTTCGTGGGCTTCACCGTGCCGTTCGCCTTCGCCGTGGCCTCGCTCGTGACGGGCCGGGTGGGCGAGGGGTGGCAGCTCGCCACCCGGCGCTGGACCCTGTTCGCCTGGGGCTTCCTGACGGTGGGCATCCTGCTCGGCGCCTGGTGGTCCTACCAGGTGCTCGGGTGGGGCGGCTTCTGGGGCTGGGACCCGGTGGAGAACGCGTCGTTCCTGCCGTGGTTGTGCGCCACCGCCTACCTCCACTCGGTGCTGGTCCAGGAGCGACGCGGCCTGCTGCGGGTGTGGAACCTGTCGCTCGTCATCGCCGCCTTCAGCCTGACCATCCTCGGCACCTTCCTCACCCGGTCCGGGGTGGTGGAGTCGGTGCACGCCTTCTCCGACTCCGACATCGGGCCGCTGCTGCTCGGCTTCTTCGGCGCCGTGCTCGCCACCGGCGTGGGCCTCATCGCCTGGCGCGGCGACCGGTTGCGATCGCCGGGGGGCATCGACTCGGCCGTGAGCCGCGAGGGTGCCTTCCTGGCCAACAACCTGCTCTTCGTGGCCTTCGCCTTCGTGGTGCTGCTGGGCACGGTGTTCCCGCTCCTGTACGAGGCGCTGCGGGGTGAGCAGGTCACGGTGGGGGCGCCCTACTTCGACGTCATGACGCTGCCCATCGGCTTCGCGCTGCTCTTCCTCATGGCCGTGGGCCCGGCGCTGCCGTGGCGCAAGACGACGGGCCGCACCCTGCGGGACCGGCTCACGCTCCCCGCCTGGGTGGGTGCCACCGTCATCGTGGTGTCGGTGGCGGCCGGCGTCCGCGGCCTCGCCCCACTGCTCGCCTTCGGTCTCGGCGCCTTCGCCGCCACCTCCAACCTCCGCCAGCTCGTGCTGTCGGCGCGCGCCTCGCATCGTGCCGGCACCGGTATGTGGCGCGGGTGTCGTGGGCCGGGCCAACGGCGGCATGGTCGTGCACCTGGGCGTGGTCGTCATCGCCGTGGCCCTGGCCGCGGCGACGTCCTTCGGCTTCCGGGGCCAGGTCACCCTGCGCCCCGGCCAGAGCGTCGCCGTGGACGGCCACCACCTCCATTTCGCGCAGCTGGCATTCGTGCGCAGCCCGGCCCGGTCCGCCACCGAGGCGCTGGTGACGGTGGACGGGGCCACGGTGCTGCGCCCCGCCGTCAGCCAGTTCGGGCCCGACACCGAGGCGGTGGGGACGCCCGCCATCGACTCGGGGTTCGAGGACGACGTCTACCTGACCGTGAACGCCCTACCCGAGCAGCGTGGCGGCCCCGTCACCATCGGGGTCATCATCCAGCCCCTCGTGTCGTGGCTGTGGGGGGGTGGCGCCCTGCTCGTGCTGGGGGCGCTCCTGGCCGCCGTGCCGGGCCGGCGCCGGCGGCCCACCGACCCCGTCTCCGCTCCCGTGCCCGTCGTGGCCGGCGCCGCCGGGCCGCGGCGTGCCGAACCGGTCTCGGTCCCCGCCGCCGGAGCGGACGCGGCTGTGGCGGCGGGGCGCGACGATCCCGACGTCACCCACGCCGGCGAGCCGGTCCCGGCCGGCTCGCCGTGACGCGCCGGTGGACGCCGCCGCGGCCGACGCCGGCACCACGGAGCCGGGAGCGGGTCCGGGCGACGGCGGGGACCGAGACCGGCCGGGCCGCCAGCCTGCCCCGCGCCGGCGTCACACGGCCCGCTGGGTCGGGATCTGTGTCCTGGTGGTGGGGGCGGCACTGGTGGCGCTGCTGGCCACGCGCCCCCGCAGACGGCCACCGAGGTCGACACCCCGCTCGTCGGCCAGCGCGCCCCGCCATCGCCGGCACGACGCTGAGCGGCTCGCCCTTCGACCTCGCCGCCCTGCGCGGCCGGTGGGTGGTCGTCAACTTCTTCGCCAGCTGGTGCTCGCCGTGCCAGCAGGAGCAGCCCGATCTGGTCACCTTCGCCTATGCCCACCGCTCGCCGCAGGCCGCCGCCCTCGTCGGCGTGGTGTTCGACGAGGCACGTCAACGGCGCGCGCCTTCATGCGCTCGACCGGCGCCACGTGGCCGGCGGTCATCGACCCCGGTGGCCAGATCGCCCTGCAGTACGGGGTGCGCGGCCCCCCCGAGACCTTCATCGTGTCGCCCGGCGGCACCGTGGTGGCGCACTTCGACGGTCCCATGACCGCCGGGTCCCTCGACTACTGGCTGGCCCGGGCGCAACGGGGCGCGGCGTGACGCGGCGCCTGTCGTCGGGTCCCGCTCCGGCCTGTGGGTGGTGCTGCTCGCGGTGGTGGGCGTGGCGCTCGGCCTCGGGGCCTCGGGCGGCACGGCGCGCAGAGCCCCACCCAGCGCGCCGATGCCATCGACGCCGTGGTGCGCTGTCCCAGCTGCGACGGCATCTCGGTGGCCGACTCCTCGGCGTCGACGGCGGAGGCGATCCGCCAGGCCGTGCTGGAGCGGGTGCGGGCCGGGCAGAGCGACGAGCAGATCGACGCCTTCCTGGTGAGCAGGTACGGCCCCGGCATCCTGCTGCGGCCGCCGGTGAGCGGCGTCACCGCCTGGGTGTGGATCCTTCCCCCCGTGGCGGTGGCGGCGGCGGTGGTGGCGTTCGTCACCGTGCTGTGGCGACGACGACCGCGCCGTCCCCGTGACGGTGTCGGGCGAGGACCGGGTCCTCGTCGAGCAGGCGTTGGCCGAGCGGGCCGCGTCGGCGGACCCGAGCGCCGTGGTGGGATCGTGAGCCGCGACGCAGGGCGGGGGACCGGTACCGTCGATCGTGCCGGGCTCCTGGACGAGCGCACGTTCCTCCTCGCCTCGCTCGAGGACCTCGAGCGCGAGCACGACGCCGGCGACGTGTCGGAGCAGGACTACCGGGCCCTCCGCGACCGGTACACGCAGCGGGCCGCCGAGGTGCTGCGCGCCCTCGACGGGGGTGACACGCTCGACGCCGTCCTGACCACGGCGAGGGAGACGGCGGAGCCGCCCGGCACCACCCGGCCGCCGCGTCGAAGGCGGCGCGCCCTGGCCGTGGCGGGGGTGACCCTGTTGCTCGTGGCCCTGGCCCTGGTGATGGTGCTGCGCCAGAGCGGGTCCCGGCTGCCGGGCGCCTCGGCCACGGGTTCTGTCACGCTGAGCAAGGCGCAGAAGGAGCACCAGACGCTGTTGCAGGCCGAGACCCTCGAGGCGTCGGGCGACGGGGCCGAGGCGCTGACGCTCTACCAGCAGGTGCTGGCGCTGGACCCGACCCAGAACGAGGCGCTGGCGGAATCGGGATGGCTCGAGTTCGAGGCGGGCGTGGCGGCCAAGAACCCGTCGGTGCTCGGTGCCGCCCAGCAGGTCGAGCAGCGGGCCGAGCGCGAGGACGCCGGGGCGTACACCATCTCTACCTGGGATCGATGCTGCTCACCGAGAACGAGCCCACCCAGGCCGTCACCCAGTACCGGCTGTTCCTCGGTGACCGGCCCCCGACCGCCACCGTCGAGGCGGCCGAGCCCTTCATCGCGAGGGCGTTCACCGACGCCGGCCAGCCCGTGCCGGCGCTGCCCTCGGGCTGAGCCCGGCGGCTTGAGCCCGGCGGCGATCAGGTCCGCAGGGCGCGCAGCTCGGCCACGACCACGGGGAAGGCGGCCATGAAGGCGTCCACGTCGTCGTCGGTGGTCGACCACCCCACCGACAGGCGCAGCGACCGCTCGGCGTCGGCACCCATGGCCTCGAGCACGGGGGAGGGCGCGCAGGGATTCCGACGAGCACGACGAGCCCGAGTCCGCGGCGATGCCGGCCCGGTCGAGGGCGAGGAGGACGGGCTCGGCCTCCACCCCGCCCACGGTGAGGCACACGATGTGCGGCACACGGTCGGTCGGGTCGCCGAGCGTGCGGACGTCGTCCACGGCGCGCGCCGCCGTGGCCATGGTGTCGGTGCGCCGCCGTGCGTCGCTGGCCTCGCGGTCGAACGCCACGGTGCCGCAGCGCGGCGGCGGCCGCCCCGAAACCGACGATGCCCGGGACGTTCTCGAGCCCACCGCGCCGGGCCCGCTCCTGCTCGCCCCCCACGATGCAGGGGCTCGACGCGCAGCCCGCGTCGCACCACCAGGGCGCCGATCCCGGGCGGCCCGCCCAGCTTGTGGGCGCTCACCGACACGAGGTCGGCTCCCCACGCATCGACGGCCACGGCCACGTGCCCGGCCGCCGTGCAGGCGTCGACGTGCACGGGCACGCCGTGGCGGTGGCTCACCTCGACCACGTCGTGCACGGGCTGCACGGTGGCGACCTCGTGGTTGGCGGCCTGGCAGTGCACCGAGCGCGGCGGGCGTCCCCTCGTGCGCAGCGCGCCCCAAGGCGTCGTCCACGGCGGACGGGTCGATGCGCCCCAGCTCGTCCACGGCCACCTCGATCACCGGCGCCGCTCGCCTCGAGGCGTCGCGCACGCTGGAGTGCTCGACCGCGGCCAGGACCACGGGCCCCGGGCGCGCCCGCGTGGCCCCCCACACGGCGGCGTTGGCGGCCTCGGTCCCGCCCGAGGTGAACACGACCTGGCGCGGCCTCGTGCCGAGCAGCCCGGCGACGGCGTCGCGTGCCTCTTCCACCGCGGCCCGCACGATCCGGCCCTCGCTGTGCACGCGGCCCGGGGTCGCCGAGCAGCGCCCAGGGGGGTTCCAGCCACCTCGTCATGGCCCGCGCCACCTCGGGCCGAGGCGGCGAGGTGGAGGCGTGGTCGAGGTAGTGCCGCGTCAGCGTCGACCGACGCGGCGCAGGCGTCGTCGCCACAGGCCCGGGACGACAGGACCACGGGCGATGGGCTCGTCGGCGGCCGAGCCGCACAGCCCGGCCAGCAGCCCCCGCACCATGCCGCGGTCGACGGCGCAGATCACGGGGTGCTGTGCCGCCGCGTCCCCGAAGGGGCAGTGCTCGGCCACCACCGCCGTGGACTCGCCCCTGTCCTCGGCGTGGGCGGCGAAGCCATGGGCGGTGAGGGCGTCGGCGATGGCGTGCATGGCGGCGCGCAGCGACCGCTGGCCCTCGCCCGGCTCCATGCGCTCGGCCAGGACGCGCCCGTAGTTCTCGCCCACGCGCTCGGCCATCCGCTCCGCCTCGTCCGGCCCGACGAGCTCGAGCGCCTCGGCCAGGAGCGACACGAGCAGGTCGTCGTGGTGGGTGACGAGGTCGAGGGTGGGATCGCCGTCGGGGCCCGGTGCGGCGCGGTAGCGCTTTGAGGGACGTCCCGCCCCGGCCGAGGGGGGCCGCTCCAGGCTCACCTCGACGTAGCCGCCGGCGGCGAGGCGGTCGAGGTGGTGGCGGGCCACGTTGGGGTGCAGCGAGAAGGCGGCCGCCACCTCCGAGGCGGTGGCTCCGGGGTGCGAGCGCACGTGCAGGTAGATCTCGCGGCGGGTGGGGTCGCCGAAGGCCGACGTCACGGCGGCCACCGCGGCCGAGAACCGACGGTCGCCGGGCGCGTCGGTTCCGAGGTCGGGCGCCGATTGCACGGCAGTAGTCTACCTGGCGGGTGCGGCGAAAACCCTGGTCACGCCGCCGGACCCCCCGGAAGGACGCCCCTGTGGCCCCGAGCGAGACAGAGCTGCGCGCCGCCGTCGCGGCGGTCGAGGACCCGTTGCTGCGCCGCGGCCTGGGCGAGCTCGGCATGGTCCGGTCCGTCGACGCCGGCCGGGGGGGCCTCTGGGTCACGGTGGCGATGCCCGTGGACGGGTGGCCCGCTGCGGCCGAGCTTGTCGAGCTGGTCCGCGCCGCGCTGGGCACGCTCCCCGGCGGGGCCGACGTGGGGGTCGAGACCCCCACCATGTCCGAGGACGAGCGCGCCGAGCTGCACCGCCGCCTGGCGCTCTCGCCGGGCGGCGCCCCCGGCCCCGTGGTCTCCGCCCCCCCCGCCCACAGCCACAGGCCGGGTGGTCCCCCCGGGCCCATCGGGCACGAGGAGGGGCGTCCCAACCGGTTCATGGCCCCCGGGTCGCGTACCCGGGTCATCGGCATCTCGTCGGGCAAGGGCGGGGTGGGCAAGTCCTCGGTGACGGTGAACCTGGCCGTGGCCCTGGCCGCCCGGGGCCACGACGTGGGCCTGCTCGACGCCGACGTCTACGGGTTCTCCGCCCCCAAGATGCTGGGCGTGCGCCGTTCGCCCGTCGCCATCGACAACCTCCTGGTGCCACCCGTGGTGCACGGCGTGCGCTGCCTGTCCATGGGGTTCTTCGTCCCCGACACCCAACCGGTGATCTGGCGGGGACCGATGCTGCACAAGACGCTCGAGCAGTTCCTGGTGGACGCCTACTGGGGCGAGCCCGACTACCTGCTCATCGACATGCCACCGGGCACCGGCGACGTGGCGCTGTCGCTCGGCCAGTACCTGCCCCGGACCGAGATCCTGGTGGTCACGACCCCCCAGCCGGCGGCCCAGCGCGTGGCCCAGCGCTCCGCCTTCGGGCGCGCACGCTCAAGCTGGCGGTGCGGGGCGTGGTGGAGAACATGTCGTGGTTCACCGGCGACGAGGGCACCCGCTACGAGATCTTCGGCGCCGGCGGCGGGCAGGCCCTCGCCGACGACCTGGAGGTGCCCCTGCTGGGGCGGATCCCCCTCGTGCCGGCGATGCGCCAGGGGGCCGACGACGGCGTCCCCGTCCATGTCGCCGATCCCGGTTCGGAGGCCGCCGCCGCCTTCGACGCCCTGGCCGTGCGGGTGGAGGAGCTCGGCCCGGCCCGCATCTACCGGCGGGAGCTCACCGTCCGCTGATCGAGGCCCTCGCCGGGCGCGGCGATACCCGGTGGTGGGAGGATTGGCCGTGCCCGACGCCATGTCCCGGCATCCGGTCCGGCCCGCCCCCGCCTCACGGGATTTCATCGCCGGGCAGCTCGCCGCATTGCAGAGCGTGCACGCCCGTCCGACGTCGCGTTGGGTCGCCTCGCTCCGACGCGCCGCCCTGGCCGTGGCGCTCCTCGCCGGCGTGGCCCTGGTGGCGACGGTGGTGGTGCTGATCGTGCACCGGCCGGCGCCGCCCCCCGTGCCCGTGACGAGCGGGACCGTCACCGGGCGGATGATCATCTCCGGCATCCCCGTCGACGGGGGGTTGGCATCAGGGACGGTGACGCTCACAGCGGACAGCGGGCGGCAGTACTCGGTCCGGGTACCCGTCGACGGCGCCTTCCGCCTTCGCATCCCCACAGGTGGCTACACGGCCGAAGGGGCTACCTCTGACATCGTGGACGCCAAAACCGGCGCCCAACTGCGCTGCTTCGACCTCGAGCCCCTCCACGTCAGGGCGGGGTCGGACACGAGCATCATCGTCACCTGCACCTTCCCGGCCTGAGGCCGCCACGCCGAGGTGGGACCGATGGGCTCCCGACGGCCCAGCGCGCCCTGGAGGCAAGGGGGATGATCGCCGGGGGTGGGCCGGGGCGACCCCTGGCTCCGCGAACGAACCGTGAACAGGGCGTGAACGTTCGGTGTACGGACCCTCCCAGCCCTGCCTAGATTCACCGGATGCGCCGCGACCCCCCTACCCGAGGGTCGCGTCCGGATTGGGCGGAGGCGGCGGGACGCGCCCTGGGCCCGGTCGAGGTGGCAGCCAGGTGGCTGCGGACGGCGTTCGAGGGGAGGGGCGTCCCGGTGGCGCCGGATCACGCCGACGACCGGTCCGAGGACGCATCCTCGGACCCTGCCACCGACCTGATCGCCGCGTGCGGCGCGCTGATGGTGTGGCACGAAGGGGCTCCAGCCCCACGGGGCTACACCCGGGCCGAGGCCGAATTGCGGTCCGCCGCGGCCGTGTTCCGCAACGCCGCCTACGCCTTTCGGGGGCTCGTCGAGGCCGAGCCGAGCCGACGGGCGGCACGTGCAGATGCCTGCGAGGCGATGCTCACCCAGGGAGAGCAGCACGTTGCGGCATTCCACCGCCTCGCCCGTTGACCCTGGGGGACGGATCAGGGGGTGGTGAGCCGGTGCACGCCGCGTGGGAGGCGGGCGGGATCCCACCCGAGGTCGGACACGGCCACGCCCATGGCGAAGCGGTCCGTCATGCCGGCCACGTAGGCCACAGCCGCCACCACCGCCTCGTCGCTGCCTCCGGCCAGTGCCCGCCCCCCCTCGGCGGCGGGAATGCGGTTGGGATGGTCGGCGAAGTGCGACACCAGGGCCCGCAGCACCTCGACCACCGACGCGCCCTGGGCCACCGACGCCGGCCGCAGGTACACGTGGTCGTAGTTGCCGCGCCGGAAGGCGGCCAGGGCCTCGGCCAGGTCGCCGTCCATGCCCACCCGGCCCGTGCGGCAGCATGGTGCGGACCATGCCCTCGATGAAGGCGCCGAGCTGGCTCGATCGGCTCGGACCGCACCGGGCCAGCACCACGTCGGGCAGGAGGCCGGGTGTGACGATGCCGGCCGACACGGCGTCCTCCCAGTCGTGGCACACGTAGGCGATGCGGTCGGCCCAGCTCACCACCTCGCCCTCGGGGGTGTGCGGCGCGGGCCGCGACCACGAGTGGTTGCGGATGCCGTCGAGCGTCTCCTCGCACAGGTTGAGGTCGGCGAGCGAGACGTCAGCGCCCCACACGGCGTGGTCGAAGCCGTCGGGGAGGAAGATCCCGAGGGCGTCCTCGCTCATGTGGCCCCCGGGGCCGTGCCCGCAGTCGTGGCCGAGGGCGATGGCCTCGGTCAGCGCCACGTTGAGGCGGCAGGCCCGGGCGATCCCCGTGGCCACCTGGGCCACCTCGAGCGCGTGGGTGAGGCGGGTGCGCTGGTGGTCGGCGGGGAACACGAACACCTGGGTCTTGCCCGCCAGTCGCCGGAAGGCGGAGGAGTGCAGGATGCGGTCGCGGTCGCGCTCGAAGCAGGTGCGCAGGGTGTCGGGCTCCTCGGCCGCGGCCCTGCGCCCCGCACCCCGGGCCCGGGTGGCCCCCGGTGCCAGGGTGGCCTCCTCCGACTCCTCGCGCTGCTCGCGCCCGTGGGACGCGGAGGGTGCGGCGGTGCCGAGGGTGGCACGGGAATCGGCGTGCGCCGTGCGCACCTCCTGGTCCCCGTGGCCCGCCATGGTCGAGGCCCAGCGTCGGCCCCGTTCGGTCTGCGTGACCGAGGTGGGCTCCATGGGCCTTAGTGTGGCCCACGGCTGTATGGTCGGTGGCCCCGGGCCCGCACAGGGCCTGTGCCCCAGGCCAGGGCACGGGTTGCGGGTCGGGAACAGGACACCTCGGAGGCCCGGACGGGTCCCGGTTCGACGGAGGAGCGACATCACGTGGACGTACGCATCGGGATCGTGCAGAGCGCCAAGGAGCTCGAGATCGAGCTGGGCGACGACGCCGACCGCGACGCGGTCATCGCCGACATCGAGTCGTCGCTGGGCCGCGACGAGGGCGTGCTGTGGCTGACCGACCGCAAGGGCCGGCGCGTGGCGGTGCCGGTGGCCAAGGTGGCCTACGTCGAGGTCGGGGCGCCCACCA
The DNA here is from genome assembly GCA_963839605.1 of uncultured Acidimicrobiales bacterium. Classification (GTDB taxonomy): domain Bacteria; phylum Actinomycetota; class Acidimicrobiia; order Acidimicrobiales; family UBA8190; genus JBEKVE01. Next base: position 29,490 of record CAWIWK010000032.1, read on the forward strand.
ACGAGCGCCGGGTCGGCTTCGGCGCCCCCTAGGGCCGACCCCGAGGCGCGTCGCCCGGTGAGCCCCGCTCCCGCACAGAAGGCACCGAACAAGAGCCTTCTCGACCGCAAGCTCCTCTTCGTCACGGGCAAGGGCGGGGTGGGCAAGACCACGGTGGCCTCGGCCATGGCCCTCCACGCCGCCGAATCGGGGCGCCGCACCCTGCTGTGCGAGGTCGACGCCAAGGGCGACGTGGCCGCCTACTTCGAGACCGGCCCCACGAACTTCACGGCCCGCGAGGTGCTTCCCTCCCTGTCGGTGATGTCGATGGACACCGAGGCGTCGCTGCGCGAGTACCTGCGCCTCAACCTCCGTATTCCCGTGGTGGGGCGCATCGGGCCGCTGGCCAAGGCCTTCGACTTCGTGGCCACCGCCGCACCCGGCGTCCGTGAGATCCTCACGGTGGGCAAGTTCTGCTGGGAGGTGCGCGAGCGCCACTACGACCTCGTGGTGGTGGACGCCTCGGCCAGCGGCCACATCGTGGGCCAGCTGTCGGCGCCCCAGGCCATCAACGACCTGGTGAAGGTGGGCCTCATCCGGTCGCAGACCGACTGGCTGGTGGAGATCCTGTCCGATCCGGCCACCACCGGCCTCGTCATCGTCACCACCCCCGAGGAGATGCCGGTCAACGAGACCATCGAGCTCGCCGGGCGCGTCTCGAACGAGACGTCGGTGGACCTGGCCACGGTGATCGTGAACCGCGTCCTTCCCGAGCTGTTCGGGCGCAGCGAGGAGAAGGTGTTCAACGAGCTGTGCCGTCCCGCTTTGACCGCAGAGCTGCGACGCCTGGTGGAGGGCGACCCCGCACCCGTGCTCGACGCGGCGCGCCTCGCCGTCACCTTGCGCCGGACCGCGCCGCGCACCTGGAGCGGCTGCGGGCGGGTATCGATCCCGCCGTGCCCCTGCTCTACCTGCCGTTCCTGTTCACCCGCCTGCACGGGTTGCGCACCATCCGCCAGGTTGCGGTCTCGTTGGGCGAGGAGCTCGGGTCCTGATGCCGCCGCGTCGCCGTCGCCAGCCCGAGTCGCGTCGCGTCTCGCTCGACGGCCTGCTCGCCTCCAGGGAGATCGTGGTGGCGTGCGGACCCGGTGGCGTGGGCAAGACCACGACGGCGGCGGCGGCGGCGGCGATGGCGGCGTCACGGCTCGGGGGGAAGGTGCTCGTGCTCACCGTCGACCCGGCCCGCCGTCTGGCGAACGCCCTCGGCCTCGAGGGGATCGGCAACGCCGAGCGCCAGGTGCCCGAGGAGGCCTTCGCCGCCGCCGGCGTGAAGCCCAGGGGCGAGCTGTGGGCGGCCATGCTCGACGCCAAGGAATCGTGGGACGACCTCGTGCGCATGCACGCGCCCGACGCCCGCACCCGTGACGAGATCCTGTCGAACCCGCTGTACCGCAACATCGCGGGCCGCTTCGTCCAGAGCCACGATTACATCGCCATGGAGCGGCTGTTCGAGATCCACTCCGAGGGCTCCTACGACCTGATCGTGGTGGACACCCCGCCCACCCGCAATGCGCTCGACTTCCTCGACGCCCCTGATCGCATGGCGGAGTTCTTCTCGAGCCGGCTGCTGCGCTGGCTGATCGTCCCGTACCGCTCCAAGATCGTCAACGTGGCCACCAAGCCCTTCTACCAGGTGGCCGACCGGATCCTCGGGACGCAGTTCCTGGAGGACATCGCCCAGTTCTTCATCCTCTTCCAGTCCATGTACTCCGGGTTCGTGGAACGCGCCCGCGCCGTGCGCCGCCTCATGGCCGACCGCCGCACGTCGTTCATCGTGGTGAGCACGCTCGAGGCCGTGCCGCTGCGGGAGGCGGAGTTCTTCGCCCAGGCGCTCATGGACCGGCGCCTGCACCTCGGCGCCATCGTCCTCAACAAGGTCCTCCCCGCCTACCTGCGCGATCCGCAGGGGGCGATCGCCGCCGAACGGTTCCGCGACCGGGCCGACGAGCTCTCCCTCGTCCTGGCCGACAAGGTGCGCGGCGGGGAGGCGGCCCAGGTCCGCCGGGTGCTGGCCGAGGTGGGCCAGAGCTACCTCGACTACCGCGTGGTGGCCCAGCGCGAGGCGGAGCAGCAGTCGGAGCTGGCGACGGTGCCCGAGGCCCTCGTGAGCGTTCCCTACTTCGAGACCGACGTCTTCGACATGTCCGGCCTCATGCGCCTGGGCGCCCAGCTCTGGAGTCCGTAGGCGCTCAGCGGGGGTGGTGCCCGCCCCCCTCGGCGTGCTGCTTGGCGATGTACATGGCGGCGTCGGCCCGCCCCAGGAGGTCCGATGCGCTGTCGCCCGGGCCGGGATAGGCGAGACCGACGCTGGCGCACAGATGGAACACGCCCTCGGGCAGCTCGACCGCTTCCTCGATGCCCTCGGCCAGGCGGGCCGCCAGAGCCTGGAGCTCCTCGGGGTCGCTGATCTGGGCCAGCACCACGAACTCGTCGCCGCCGTAGCGCGCCACCACGTCCCCCTTGCGCACCGACGCCTGGAGTCGTTGCGCCAGGCGGCGCAGGATCTCGTCGCCCGTGGCCCGCCCGAACTCCTCGTTCACGGGGCGGAAGCCGTCGAGGTCGAGGAAGACGACGGCCGTGGTGGGGTTGTCGAGGCGGTGCTCGAGGTGAGCCCGCAGCGTCGCCCGGTTGGGAAGCCCCGTGAGGGGGTCGAAGGCCGTGAACTCCTCGAGCGCGTCGCGTGTGGCCCGCAGCTGCGTGATGTCGTGCCCCGAAACCACGAGCCCGTTCACGGTGGGGTCGTCGAGGAGGTTGACGATGCTCAGCTCGAAGGGGACGCTCTCGACCCCGCCCCGTCGCACCAGCTCGACCTCGACCACGGTGGGCGCCGTGCTCCACGACGGTGTGTCGACGGCGCGGGCCAGGGTGGCGGCCATGGCGGTGCGATCGTTGCCGCGCACGAACTCCACCAGCGGGCGGCCTTCCACCAGCTCCTGGTCGTGACCGAGGAGGCGGGTGAAGGCGGCCGACACCGATTCCACCCGCCCCGCCGCGTCGAGGAGCATGATCACGCTGGCGGCGTTGTGCACGAGGGACCGGAACTTCCCCACCTCGTCGGTTGCGATCTCCCAACGCCGCCGCTCGGTGAGGTCGCGGATGGACAGCACGAGGCCGTTGACCGATGGCCGGTCGATCAGGTTGGCGCCGATGATCTCCACCAGCCGCCACCCGTCGGCCGCCCGGACCCGCACCTCGATCGGGGTCCCCACGTCCTTGCCCTGCACGCTCGTCAGGGACAGCGCCGCGAATTCCTTGTCGTCGGGATGGGCGAAGGCGAGCACGTCGGTGCCGACGAGGCGAGCGCTCTCCAGGCCGAAGAGCCGCTCGGCGGCGTCGTTCGCCCAGATGAGCCGGGCCGAGGCGTCGATGACGACGACGGCGTCGGGCAGCCAGACGGCGACGTCGATCAGACCACGCGATTCGATCACAGGATTGCATCGGCTGACAGGGGACGGGGCATTAGCCCCTGGTGCCGGCTCCGGGGGATTATCCCTGGTCGGAGCGCTGGGTTCCACTCGGGCCCGGCCCGGTCACCCGGATCTTCGCCCCCGCCGTCCAGAGCGCGAGGAGGAAGGCGGGTCAGCCCCCGTGGGCCCTCGGGTGCCTGTGGCGTACGAACCGATGCCCGGCGCCATGGGCACCGCCGGACTGCGCCCTGGGCGCCGCCGGACTGCGCCCTGGGCACCGCAGGACAGATTGTGCGCCGCTGGATGAAGAACGGGGCCTCACGTGCCGATCCATGGGCATGGCCCGACGCCGACACGACATGCGGGTGGTGCGTCCCCCTCGTGACGGCGTGCCGGCCGGGACGCGCCCGTGCGGCTTCCGCTTCACGACCACGGGCCACCCCTGCGCCAACCACGTCCCGCTCGGGGCCCCCTGGTGCCGTGCCGGTCACCCCTGCGTGATACCCGCCGTGGACGATGACGTGCTCGTGGTGGCGCTCGACCGCTCCGGGGTGGACCCCCGCAGCGGCATCGGTTCCACCGTGGGGCGACGGGGACGCTCGCGGCGTGCCACGGAGTTGCTGCGCCAGGCCATGGCGAGCGACGACGCGGAACGACTGGGCCTGTGCGCCACCCGACTGCTCGAAGACCCGGGAGCGGCGCTCACGCTGCTCGGTGACCCCGATGCGTCCCCCACGGCGCGCCAGGCCGTGGTGCAGCACTTCGGGCGGGTGGGCGCGCTGATCGTGCTCGGCTACGAGGAGCGCTGGCACCGTGCCGCCGGAGAGGGCGCGGGCACCGCCACCGGCGACGGCGCCGAGCGCGGCGCCTTGCCCGCGCCGGTCCCCGGCGCCGGCGGGCACGAGGGTGACCTCGAGGGCCGCCACCTGGACCAGCTCGTGGCCGAGTTCCCCCGCCTCGACGCCCGGGGCCTCTACGAGCTGCTGGGCCGGATCGACCGCGCCGGCGACGGGCCCGACGACGGCGGGGCGCGTGCCCACCGGTGGCTGCACGCCACCTATGCCGTGGCCGGGCGTGACGGCACCCTGCGTGCGCACCACGGCTACATGCGGGCGCTCGACGACGTCATGCGCCTCGTGCGGCCACTCGTCGCGTCGTAGCCAGCCCCTCCCGCGGCCCGCCAGTCACCCCGCTCGGAGCCCGTCGCGGCTGCGGCGCCCGGTCGCGCCCCGGAGCCCTACGATGCCCCGGGAGGTCCCCTGCATGACGAGCATCACCGACCCCGCTGTCGAGGCCTACGCCGAGGCTCACACGACGCCGCCGCCACCGCACCTCGTCGCCGTGGCCGAGGAGACCCGCGCCACCCTGGCCGCCCCCGGGATGATGGTGGGCGCCCTGGAGGGCCGCTTCCTCGAGACGCTCGTGTACTGCCTGCGGCCCCGGTGGGTCCTCGAGATCGGCACGTTCAGCGGCTACTCCTCGCTGGCCATGGCCGCCGCCCTCCCGCCCGGGGGTCGCATCACCACGTGCGAGCTCGATCCCGTCCACGCCGCCGCCGCCCGCCGCCACATCGCCGCCAGCCCCCACGCCGATCGCATCGAGGTGGTGGAGGGCCCTGCCCTCGAGACCGTGGCCGGGCTGGGCGGCCCCTTCGGGTTCGTCTTCATCGACGCCGACAAGCCGAGCTACCTCGACTACTACGAGGCGGTGCTCCCCAAACTGGCGCCGGGCGGGGTGATCGCCGCCGACAACACCTTGTGGAGCGGGCACGTGCTCGACGACGCGGACCGGTCCCCCGAGACACAGGCGTTGCGGGCCTTCAACGACGCCCTGCGCGCCGACCGGCGGGTGGTGTGCGTGCAGCTGCCGCTGCGCGACGGCGTCACCTTGGTCCGGCGCGCCGACGTCTCGTCGTCGGCCGGCGGCTGAGGCGGGAACGCCGGTGCTCGACTACCACCTCCACCTGTGGCCCCACGGCCAGCGGGACCGGGTACCCACCGTCGAGCACGTGGCCGGCTACTGCGACGCGGCGCGCGCCGCCGGTGTCGAGGAGGTGGCGCTCACCGAGCACCTCTTCCGCTTCACGCAGGCGGACCGGTTGCTGCGCGGCTTCTGGGACGACGAGCCCGACGCCGCCCTGCGCGCCTCGATGGCCGACTACTGGGACGACCACGCCCGGGCCGATCTCGACGAGTACGTGGCGTGCGTGCTCGCCGCCAAGGAGGCGGGCCTCCCGGTCGTGCTCGGCCTGGAGGTGGACTACTACCCGGGGCGGATGGACGACGTGGCCGCCCTCCTGGCCGGCTATCCCTTCGACGTCCTGCTGGGATCGGTGCACTGGCTCGGCACATGGCGATTCGACGATCTCGCCGACCCGGTGTCGATGGCGCAGTGGTCGGTGCGCGCCGTCGACGACGCCTGGGACCAGTACACGCTCGCCATCGAGGAGCTCGCCGCCACGGGCACGTGCGATGTGCTCGCCCACCCCGACCTCGTGAAGGTCGCCGGCCACCGCCCCGCCGCACCCGAGGAGTGGTGGGACCGGCTGGCCGAAGCGGCCGCCACCTCGGGCATGGCGGCCGAATTGTCCTCGGCGGGATGGCGCAAGCCCGCGGCCGAGGCTTATCCGGCACCCGCGTTGCTGGCGCGGTTCGTGGCCCGGGGCGTTCCGCTCACCACCGCCTCCGACGCCCATCGCCTGCCCGACGTGGCGCAGCGATCGGCCGAGCTGGCCGCCATGGTGCGGGCCCTCGACGTGGGGCACCTGCGTGCCTTTCGCGCCAGGCAGCCGGTGGACGTGCCGGTGGCGGCGCCGGTGCCGGGACCGTGACCATCCCCGCCGACGCGGCCGCCGATCACACCGGGCTCGACGCCGTCAGCCTGGCGCATCTGAAGCGCCTGCTCGGCTCGTGGGGGGTGCTGTCGGACCTGTCGTTCTCGGACCTCCTGCTGGTGGCGCCGGTGGCGGGCTCGGGCGGGGCGCGCCTCGTGGTGCTGGGCCAGATCCGCCCCACCACGTGGGCCACCCTCTTGCGGGTCGACCTCGTGGGCCAGGTCTTCGACAGCGACGACCTGCCGGTGGTGACCGAGACCCTCGCCACCGGCATGCCGGCGTCGGGGTTCGCCGACATCCCCGTGCCCGTGCACTTCCGGCTGCCCACCGACCCCGACTCCACCGGCGAGGTGCCCGCCGTGCCCGACACGGCCCAGCTCGAGTGCGTTCCCGTCCGCCACCATCCCGGTGAGCCCGTCGCCGTGCTCATCCGCGTGGCACCCCACGAGGACCGCCGGGCGGGACGCCTCGAGCGCGTCTACCGCGACCTCTACAACCGCCTGGCCACCATGGTGGCCAACGGCGACTACCCCTTCGTGGGGGAGGAGATCTCCATCGAGGACGCGCCCCGGGTGGGCGACGGGCTCGTGCTCGTGGACCCCGACGGCTACGCCCGCTACACCTCGCCCAACGCCATGAGCGCGCTGCACCGCATGGGTGTCACCGACGTGGTGGAGGGCCGGCGCCTGTCAGAGGTGGGGATCGACGACACCGCCGTGGACTGGGCGCTGCGATCGGGATGCCCCTACACCGAGGAGGTGGAGCGGCGCCCCGACGTCATCGTGCTGCTCCAGGTGACGCCCCTGCTCGAGCAGGGGACCGTCACCGGTGCCATGGTGCTGCTGCGCGACGTCACCGACCTTCGTCGCCTCGACCGGTTGCTCCTGTCGAAGGACGCGGCCATACGCGAGGTGCACCATCGCGTCAAGAACAACCTGCAGACGATCTCGTCGCTGCTGCGGCTCCAGGCCAGGCGCCTCGAGCCCGGCCGTGGCCAGGAGGAGCTGCGCGAAGCCGAACGACGGGTGCGCTCCATCGCACTCGTGCACGAGATCCTGTCGCGCGAGCCCGGCGACCAGGTCCCCTTCGACGAGATCGTGGGCTCGCTGGTGCGCATGGCCGAGGACTCGGTGGTGTCGGGGGATCTCGTGTCCATCCGGGTCACCGGTGACGTGGGGGAGGTGGGCGCCGACGTCGCCACGCCCCTTGCCGTGGTGCTGGCCGAGCTGCTGCAGAACGCCGTCGAGCACGCCTTCCCCGGGCTCGACGACGGCGACGACAGGTCCCCCCGGCGCCGGGCGGCGACGAGCCGGTTGGCCATGTCGACCTGGTGCTCGCCAACGACGGCCGGCGCCTCACCCTGCAGGTGCGCGACGACGGCTGCGGATTGCCCGAGGGCTTCGACATCGACCGCACCACCAGCCTGGGGCTGTCCATCGTGCGCGACCTCGTCACCAGCCAGCTCGAGGGGACGATCGCCATGGAGAGCAACGGCGGCACGCTCGTCACCATCGAGCTGCCCGTGCGAGAGCCCGAAGGCGAGAGCTGAGGCACCCCGGATCGGGCAGCCCCGGTGTGGGCAGCCCCGGTGTGGGCAGTTCAGACGGGCGCGTCGACCGAGAAGCGGTAGCCGATGCCCCGCACGGTGTGGAGCCAGCGCGGGCGAGGCGGGGTCGGGCTCGAGCTTGAGCCGGAGACGGCGGACGTGCTCGGTCACGGTGGCGGGGTCCTGCCACTCCTGGGTCGATCCCCACACGTGCTCGAGCAGCTCCTCGCGGGTGAAGACCTGATCGGGGGCGGCCGCCAGGAAGGCCAGGAGGTCGAATTCCTTGGGGGTGAGTTCGACGGTCTCGCCGTTCACCTCGACCCGGTGCGCGGCGCGGTCCACCACCAGGCCGCCGTGCTCGATCCGGCTCTCCGTGGGCGTGGGCTGGCCGCGTCGCAGCACGGCCCGGATGCGCGCCTCGAGCTCGGGCAGCGAGCAGGGCTTCACCACGTAGTCGTCGGCCCCGAGGTTGAGGACCCGAACCCGCTCGGACTCCTCGGAGCGGCCCGTGAGCACGATGACGGGCAGGGCGCTGTCACGGCGCAGCCGCGACAGGACCTCCTCCCCGTCGAGGCCGGGGAGCCCGAGGTCGAGGACCACCAGGTCGTAGCTGCCCAGGCTGGCCTCGCGGAGCGTGCCGGGTCCGTCGGTGGCCTCTCCCACCCGGTACCCCACGCGTTGGAGGAACAGCCGGGTGGCGGTGCGGCTGGCCGAGTCGTCCTCGGCCACCAGCACCATGTGTTCGTCTTCGGTGAGAGTCACAGACCTACCTCCGGTCCCGCGTTGTCCGCCGCATGTTGGATCCGCCCGCCCGCCGCGTGCGCATTGTTGCCCACTCCTGCACCATTCCCGTCCGCCGGTGCTGCCGACACCGCGGCGTGGATCCCCGCCCCGGTGTGCGACGGCCGCCCACCTGCTCCGGAGACGGTCCCGGGGGCCCGATCCGGCGGGATCCAGGGAAGTCCGGGCAGCACGCCCCCCACGAAGAGATCGACCAGGTCAGGGTCGAAGAAGGACCCCCGTTGGGTCTGGAGCTCGGCCACCGCCTCGTCCACCGTCCAGGCCCGCTTGTAGGGGCGCTCGTGGGTGAGGGCGTCGAAGACGTCGCACACCGCCACGATGCGCCCGGGGAGGGGTATCTCCTCCCTGCGCAGGCCGGAGGGGTAGCCCTCGCCGTTCCACCGCTCGTGGTGCGTCTGGGCGATCACGCGGGCCAGGTTGAGCACGTCCGAATTGGTGTCCCCGATGATCTGGGCCCCGATGGTGGGATGCGTGCGGATCACTTCGAACTCCTCGGGTGTGAGCCGGCCCGGCTTGAGGAGAACCGCGTCCGGGACGCCCACTTTCCCGAGGTCGTGCAGGGGCGCGGCGTGCTCGATGAGAACCTGGAGGTCCGGTGGCCCGCCCGCCAGCGCTGTGAGCCGTGCGGCCGCCACGCCCACGCGCCGGGTGTGCTCGTTCGTGACGTCGTCGCGGTACTCGCTCACCAGGTTGAGGCGGCGCAGGGTGGCGAAGTGGGCCTGCTCCAGCTCGGCCGTGCGCTCCTTCACCTGTTCGTCGAGCTCGCGACGGTGCCCTTCGAGGCGCAGGTGGAGCCGGCGGGCGTCCAGGTAGTTGAGCACCCGAAGCCCGATCTCGGTGGTGTCGAGCGGCTTGGTGAGGAAGTCCACCGCCCCGGCGCTGAGGGCGTCGATGCGCGCCTTGCTCGTCACGTCGGCGGACAGGACGAGCACCGGCAGGTACTCGTCGGGGGCGCGCAGCGCCCGGATCTGGCGCAGCAGCTCGATCCCGTCGACGTGCGGCATGTGCAGGTCGAGCAGGACGATGTCGGGATGCTGCTCCAGGAAGACCTCGCGGAAGCGGCGCGGATCGGTGATGGTGCGGACCTCGGTGAACCCGTTGCGCACCAGCATCTGCTCGATGAGGGCGACGTTCGCCGGCTCGTCGTCGACGACGAGCACCTGGGCGCCGCGCAACGACCCCTCATCGAGGTTCACCCTGCTTCACTCCGATCTCGTGGTCCACGAGCCGCAGGAGTGCGGCCACGTCCACCGGCTTGGTCAGGTAACCCTCGACCCCGAGGTCGAGCATTGCCCTGATCCGGCTGGGCGTGGCGTCCGCGCTCACGACGACCACCTTGGTGTCGGCCAGTTCGGGGATCGCCTTGAGCCGCAGCAGGAGCTCGTCCCCGGGCAGGTCGGGCAGGTGCAGATCGAGAAGGACCAGGTCAGGGTGGTGCTGGCGGGCCAATTCGAGACCGGCCCGGCCGTCGGCGGCGCACACCAGGCGCACGTCGGGGCGCTTGGCCAGGATCTGCTCGACCAGGGAGGCGTTGGAGGGGTTGTCCTCCACGTGCAGGACCACGATGCCCCTGGTGGCCGCCCCTCCGGCCGGCGCCGGAGCCGGGCCGGCGGGCCGGGGACGAGGGCCCGGGTCGGGCCGGGGCGACCCAGGAGCGGGCCGGGGGGCGCGGCGGGGGCCACGTCGCCCGCCAGCTCGACCCAGAACACCGACCCGTGGCCGGGGACCGACTCCACGCCGATCGTCCCCTCCATCACCTCCACCAGCTGCTTGGACAGGGCGAGGCCGACGCCGGTCCCCTCCACGGCGGAGCGCTCCGCCCCGAGACGAGAAAAGGGGATGAACAGCTGGTCCTGCTGCTCGGCGGGGATGCCTGGCCCTGTGTCGCGCACCTCGAAGCGCACCGTGCCCCCCGTTGCCTCGATGCGAAAGGCCGCCGAACCGCCCCTGGAGTTGTACTTGAGGGCGTTGGACCCCAGGTTGAGCAGCACCTGCAAGAGACGTTGCCGGTCGGCGCGCACCTGCACGGCACGGGCCCCGGCGGCGTCCACCGACAGCTCGATCCCGGCCGCCTCGGCCACGGGGGCGAGCAACGTCGCCACCTCGTCGAGCACGTCGCCCACCTCCACGGCCTCGGTGGACAGGCTGAGCCGGCCCGCTTCGATGCGCGAGATGTCGAGCACCTCGTTGATGAGCGACAGCAGGTGGTGCCCGGCCCGCTCGATCTGGTCCACGCTGGCGGCCTGTTCCGCCGGCAGCGGGTCGAGCTCCAGCAGCTGGGCGAACCCGAGGATGGCGTTGAGCGGCGTCCGCAGCTCGTGGCTCATGCGCGACAGGAACTCGCTCTTGGCCGCACTGGCCCGCTCCGCCTCGGCCGAAGCGTGGCGCAACGAGTGCTCGAGGCGCACGCGGTCGGTCACGTCGCGCGACACCGTCACCGTGCCGTTGACCCGGCCCGCCTGGTCGAACACGGGGCGGGCCCGGGTCTCGTAGGTGCGCACCTCGCCGTCGGGGAGGCGCCCCGTGGTGACGACGGGTGCGGTGGCACGCTCGCCCGCGATACACCGGGCGATGAGGTCGTCGAGCACGGCGCGGTCCTCGGGTGGGACGCTGCCGAAGCGATGCGCCTGCTCGACGAGGTCACCCGATCCGGTGTCCGTCGTGCCGATCACCTCGGCCAGCGACGAGCTGGCCAGCACGGCCCGTCCCTCGACGTCGCGCACGACGATGGTGTCGGGCGAGGCGTGGATGATGGACTCCAAGAGGAACCGCCGGTCCTCGGCCGCCCGGATGGCCACGTGCCGCTCCGACACGTCCACCAGGTAGGCCACCACTCCCCGCCACGCGTCGCCGGGGCCCGTCTCCACGGTGTAGACGGCTTCGGCCTCGCGCCAGTCCTCCGACGACAGGTCGCGTCGGAAGCGCAGCAGCATCTCGAACCGGTCTCCGCCGCGACCGGCCCCCGCCGCGAGCGCGTCGCGCGAGCGCCGCTGTGGAGTCGGGATGGAAGCGGTCGATGACCGCCTGGGCGTCGTGCTCGGCCTCGGCCGGAGCGATGCCGAGGAGGCGCTCGATGTTGGGGCTGGCATAGGAGAAACGCCTGGCGGCCACGTCGTAGCGCAGGGACACGACCGGTGAGGCGGTGAGGATGTCGTCGAGCTCGCCACGGGCGCGGTCGCGCTCGGCGGCCCGCTCGTGCATTTCGGCCGTGGCGTGCAGGAGCCGGGCCGACAGGCGCCCGATCTCGTCGCGCCCGACCGGCACGTCGTCGGGGACCTCGCCCCGCTCGAGGGCGTGGGTGGCGCGCTCCAGGCGGCGCAGCCGCGTCACCACGGCCGAGGTGAAGAGCTGGGACACCGCCACCCCGCCCGCCAGCGCCAGCACGACGGCGGCGATGGCGATGGCGGGAAGGAACACGTTGGAGGTGTGGATGGCCGAGCGCTGCACGGCGATGACGGCGTCCTCCTGGGCGGTGAGCGCGCCCACCGCCGACCGCAGCCCACCCGCCTGGGCCGCGCTCGAGGCGAGAAGGGAGGCCGTCGCCGCAGAGGCGGTGGGGGTGGGCGGGCTCCCGGCCAGGACGGCCAGGGTGGCGTCGAGGTGCCGGACGTCGCCGGCGATGACGGGGCCCCACCGCTCGCCGCCGGGGTCGTCCCCGGTGATCTCGGCCAGGTCGCGAAGGCCCGGTACCACGGTTGCCTGCTGCCGGGCGTAGGACGTCAGGGTGGTGCGATCGCCGGTGAGCAGGTAGGTGTCGAGGTCGGTCTGGGAGCTGAGGGCGCTGTTCTCGACGGTGGTGGCGGCGTCCACGATCTGGCGGTCGAGGCCGGCCACGCTCTGGGCGCGGTCGTCGACGTGGGTGAACCAGAAGGTGGTGCCGAGCACGACCACCAGGATGGCGATGGGCACGGCGATGACCACGAGGCTCTTCGTCCGGATGGACCGGTCGACCCAGCCGGTGGCGGGTCGTCGCCCACCCAAGGCGTGTGGCACGGGCGCACCTCTCGCCGAGAGAACAGCCGGAGGAGAATTGTGGCCTGCCCCTCGATCGAGGATAGCGATGGTGCGCCTCGACGACGTCCGGGACGACCCGGGTCATGGGCGCCTGCCCCCGTGGCCGGGACGCGCAATGGCCCCGGCACGGGGTCCGGGGCCTGCGGGTCTGTCTGCCGGTGGGCCCCGCCGCCGGGGCCGGGGGAGGGGCGCCACAGGCGCCCCTGCTGCCTACGAGGCGCGCCGCCTGGCGGCCAGCCAGGCCTTTCGCAGCTTGCGCCGCTCCTCCTCGGAGGTGCCACCCCAGATGCCCGACTCCTGGTTGGTGGCGAGGGCGAATTCGAGACAGGGCTCGATGGCCTCGCACGCCCGGCACACCCGCTTGGCCGCCTCGATCTGCTCGATGGCCGGCCCGGTGGTGCCCACCGGGAAGAAGAGGTCAGGCTCGGTGTGCCGGCACGCTGCCAGCTTGCGCCAGTCGTCGGCGTCCCACTCGACCGAGCGGTTCCACATGAGTGCCACGATGACCCTCCTTCGGTACCGTGCCGTGCCCGTCTACCGTGCCGCCCCTTGTGATCCCGATCACTTGGCTGGTCACAGGGGTTGACCGCCAGGATGTGACTCGGTGAACGTGAAACTACTCCCAAGCGCTCACCCCCGCAAGCGGTAATTCGGCCCCGGGACGGCCCGGCGGGGGCACCATGGGGCCCATGCGTCGAGACACGGGGGCCCCCACACCGTGGCGGCGGGGGCCGGCGGAGCAGGTCACCGTGCTCGCCCACCGGGGCGGCGACGGCCCCTGGCACGAGAACTCCCTCGAGGCCTTCACCGGGGCCCTGCGGGAGGGGGCGGACGGGGTGGAGCTGGACGTGCGCCGCACCCTCGACGGGGTCCTGATCGTGCACCACGACCCCGACGTACCCGGGGTCGGGCCGGTGGCGCAGCTCCGGGCCGGGGAACTGCCCGGGCACGTGCCCACCCTGGCGGCGGCGCTCGAGGCCTGCGGCGGTGCCGCCCTCGACATCGAGATCAAGAACCTCCCCACCGAACCCGGCTACGACCCCGATCAGCGGGTGGCCACCGAGGTGGGGACGCTCCTGGCCGCAGGGCCCGCTGCCGCCGCGGGCGGCGGGACGTGGCCGTCACGGGTGGTGGTTTCCTCGTTCTGGCCCGACACGCTGGCCGCCCTGGCCGGCCCCGCCGGTCCGGGTGCCGGCGGCGCGGGGGCCGGGGCGGGGGTGCCCCCGCCCTGGCCCTGCTCGTCCACCCCGCCTTCGACGTGGACGCCGCCGTGGCGGCTGCCGCCGGGCTGGGGTGCGTGGCGCTCAACCCCCACCACTCCCAGGTGACGGCGGACCTGGTCGAGCGCTGTCACGGCCTGGGCATGGCCGTGGTGACGTGGACCGTCAACCTCCCGGCCGAGCTCGACGCGGTGGTCGGTGCCGGGGTCGACGCCGTGGTGACGGACCAGGTCGAGCGCACCCTGCTCCGCCTCGGACGGGTCTGACCCCCGGGCCGGATTGGTCGGCGCCCCGGTTGTCGGGGACAATCGGGGCCATGAACGTCGTCGTCTGTGTGAAGCAGATCCCCGATCCGGCCGCGCCCCAGGCCCTCGACCCCCAGGCCCAGACCCTGGTCAGGGAGGGCAAGCTCATCCTCGACGATTCCGACGCCTACGGCGTCGAGATGGGCCTCCAGCTCGCCGAGCAGGCGGGCGGGGGAGAGGTGACCCTGGTGTCCATGGCCCCGGGCGGCGAGACCTCGGGGCTGCGGACCGCCCTCGCCATGGGGGCGGCCAAGGCCATCCTGGTGAGCGACGAGGCCCTCAAGGGGTCCGACGCCCTCTCCACGGCCAAGGTCCTGGCCAAGGCGATCGAGCGGGCCGAGCCCGACCTCGTGATCGCCGCCACCGAGTCGACCGACGGGTACACCGGCACGATGCCGGTCCAGCTGGCCGAGCTGCTCGGCCTGCCCTCGGTCACGTTCGCCAAGAAGGTGTCGGTGGGAGACGGCCGGGTCCACGTCGAGCGGCAGACCGAGGCCGGCTACGACGAGGTCGACTGCCCGCTCCCCGCCGTGGTGACGGTGACCGCCGGCGTCGTCGAGCCCCGCTACCCGTCGTTCAAGGGGATCATGGCTGCCAAGTCCAAGCCCGTGGAGCAGCTGACGGTGGCCGACCTCGGCCTCGACGCCAGCCAGGTGGGCGCGGCCGGCTCCCGCCAGGAGGTGACCGCCGTCACCGCCGCCGACGAGCGCAAGGCGGGCGAGATCGTGGTCGACGAGGGCGAGGGCCACGAGCAGGTCATCCGCTTCCTCGAGCAGCTCAAGCTGGTCTGAGCCGGCGCGGCCGGCCACGTCCGGCCCGCCCTCGGTCCACAACGCACCTTTCCCACATTCCAGGAGAAGACGAGAACATGTCGATCGACAAGGTTTGGGTCCTGGCCGAGATGGCCGACGGCAAGCCCACCAGCATCTCGCTCGAGCTGCTCACCAAGGCCCGCACCATGGGGACGACCACCGAGGCCGTGGCGTGGGGCCCCGACACCGCCGCCGTGGCCGGGGAACTCGGGGACTACGGCGCCTCCACCGTCCACGACGTGGGAGACATCGGTGACGCGCTGCCCGGCACGCCCGTGGCGGCGGCCGTGGCCGCGCTCGTGGAGGGCGGCACCCGTCCCGACGTCATCCTCGTCCCCGCCAGCTACGACGGTCGTGACATCGCCGCCCGGCTGTCGGTCCGGCTGGACGTCCCCGTCATCACGAACGTGGTCGACCTGACCGTCGAGGGCGACGACGTGCTGTCGCAACACGGGTTGTTCGGCGGGCGCGCAGGTGGCGACGGCGCACTTCACCGGCCCCCGTCCCTGGATCTTCGTGGTGCGGGCCAAGTCGTTCGCGGCCGAGCCCGCCGGTGGGCCAGCCGCCGCCGTGGTCGCGGCGCCCGTTCCCGAGCTGGGGGCCACGAACGCCGCCAAGGTCCTCGCCCGTCACGTCGAGGAGCGCACCGGGCCCAAGCTGGACGAGGCCGAGGTGGTGGTGTCGGGGGGCAGGGGCCTGGGCGGCGCCGAGCACTACGCCCTGATCGAGGAGCTGGCCAGGCTCCTCCAGGGGGCGGCCGGTGCCAGCCGGGCCATCGTCGACGCCGGGTGGGTCCCGTACTCGCACCAGGTGGGCCAGACCGGCAAGACGGTGAAGCCCACCGTGTACATCGCCTGCGGTATCTCGGGAGCCACCCAGCACCTGGTGGGCATGAAGGGCTCCAAGAACATCGTGGCCATCAACAAGGACCAGGACGCGCCGATCTTCTCCGTGGCCGACCTGGGCATCGTGGGTGACGTGCACAAGGTCGTCCCCAAGCTCATCGAGGCCCTCAAGGCCCGGAGCTGAGCCGCGTCGGCGACTGGTCCGGCATCCCGCCGCCGACACGCCTCCGCCGACACCGCCTCCGCCGACACCGCCTCCGCCGACACCGCCTCCGCCCGGCACCCAACGGGAGCCGCCACGTGACAGCCAGGTCGGTGTGGGTGCTGCGCCACGCCAAGGCGGCCCAGGGCCGGTGACCACCACGAACGCTCCCGACCGGCGGGAGGAGACAGGCGGCCGACACTGCAGCGTTCCTGGCGGCCGGGGCGGCCGCCCCGGCCCGCTCCCGCCACCGTCCTGTGCTCCTCGGCACGCCGAGCCCGGCAGACGGCGTCGACGGTGACGGCGGACCTGGACCGCCCCCGGAGCTGCTCGTGGAGCGGGCGCTCTACCACGCGGATGCCGACGACGTCGTCGAGCGCCTGCGCCAGCTCCCCGACGGCACGGGCCCGGTGATGGTGGTGGGGCACAACCCCACGCTCCAGAGTCGCCACGCTCCTGCTCGACCCGCTCGACCAGGGCCGGGCCGGCGCGCCTCGACGCCGGATTCCCGACGGCCGCCCTGGCCGTCCTGGGCGTGCCGTGCGCATCGTGGGCGCGCCTTGCCCCGGCCACGGCGACGCTCGTCGAGCTGTGGACGCCGGCCCGCTGAGGCGGGCGTCGCTCACACGAGGGGCCAGGGGTAGTGGTACTCGTCGGGGTCGGGGGCGGGGAACCGGCCTTCTTCGACCAGCTGCCGTGCCCGCCGGCGCAGGGCGTCGACCTCGCGGGACGACAGCAGACCGAAGAGCGCCGTGAGCGGGGCGTCGGCCAGGCGCGGTCAGGTCCTCGAGGAGCGCGGCCGGGACCGGCTCGGCGGCGAACTCCCAGATGACGGTGCGCAGCTTGGGCTCGGGGTGGAAGCACAGCCCGTTGTCGATGGCCCACACCTCGCCGTCCTCGCCGAGCAGGCAGTGCCCGCTCTTTCGGTCGGTGTTGTTGGCCACGACGTCGAAGGCGCAGATGGCCCGGAGCCGGTCGTGGTACCGCTCGTCCTCGACCAGCGTGAAATGGTGCTGGGAGAAGTCGGCGGGGACGAAGCGCTGCACCGACCCCGCACCGAGCGGAGCCTCCTCGCGCTCGACGGTCTCGGGGACGATGTCCCACCCGAGGGCGCACGACAGCTCGTAGGCCGCCACCTCCCGGCGGTAGATCCCCTCGGGGAAGTCCCACAGCCGGCGCTCGCCGCGCCCGGGCTTGTACACCGCGCCGGTCTCCTCGCCGTCGAGGGTGCAGGTGGCGAGGAAGGTGCGATTCGAGCTCCAGGGCATGCGGCCGACGACCTCGAGGTCGCCGTGGGCCAGCAGCCTCAGGACACCGGCGGCCGGTGGCCGTTCGTTCTCGGGCACTGGTGTCCGGACGGGTCGAGCGGGCCGCCGCACAGCGGGCAGGGGGGGCGGCCGGCCTCGACCAGGCTGGTGGCGCGGATGGCGAAGGCGGCGGCCTGGGCGCGCGTGATGGTGAAGCGCGCCATGTCCCCGTCCTCGTCCTCGGCCACCGCTTCCTCGGCCACGAGCACGACGCGGTCGAGGGCGTCGTCGTAGCTCACGCCCAGGGTGCCGATGACCCAGTGCGGCTCGGTCGGCTCCTCGAGCTCGAGGTCGACGGGGAGGTCCTCGGGGCGGTCGAGGTCGGCGAGCAGGCGCCCGAGGTACTCGGCCAGCACCGACACCTGCTGCTTCTCCGCCTTGAGCGTGACGAGGGTGCCGCCGCTGCGGCACTGCACGACGAAGACACGCTGACCGACGGGCCCCTCGGCCCCCACCGTGAACCGGTCGAGGTCGCCGAGATCGAGCGCCGGGCTCATGACACGGCCAGCTCGGCCAGCGACGAGGTGGCGTTGAGGCACAGCACGTGGGAGGCCGTACCCCCCCGTACCAGGGCCGACACCGAGCACGGCGCCACCACCAGGCGCTGGAAGAGGTCGAGGGGCACCCCGGCGGTGGCCGCCACGGCCGCCTTGATGGGATCGGCGTGCGACACGGCCACGAACGTCTCCCCCCGGTGGCGGTCGACGAGACGGTCGATGGTGGCGAGGATCCGGGCCTGCATCTCCATGAACGACTCCCCGTCGGGGAACCGGAACGAGCTCGGCAGGGCGACCACGCTGCTCCATTCGCGGCGGCGCCGGAGCGTGCTCAGCTTGGCTCCGGTCCAGGCACCGAAGTCGCACTCGAGGAGCCCTTTGTCGATCCGGACCCGCAGGCCCAGGCGGCGGGCGATGGGGCGGGCCGTCTCCACCGCCCGCTCCAGGGGCGATGCGTAGACCGCCACCGGGGCGCGGGCCATGTCGCCGATGCGCTCGGCGGTCCGCTCGGCCTGTGCTCGGCCCTCCTGGGACAGGTGCAGGCCCGGGGCGCGTCCGGGGAGGACGGTCCCCGTGGTGGGCGTGCGGCCGTGCCGGACGAGGAGCGCGAGGGCAGGACCTGGGGTACGGCGGGCGGGCACGGGGCGCCATCGTACGCTGTCGGCCGTGACGCGCTCGCCGCTCGAGGCGTTGACCGACGAGATCGTCGGCTGCCGCCTGTGTCCGCGTCTGGTGGCCTGGCGCGAGCAGGTGGCGCACGAGCGCAGGGCGGCCTTCGCCGGCGAGGAGTACTGGGGCCGGCCCGTTCCCGGCTTCGGGGACCCCGGGGCGCGGGTGGTGGTGGTGGGCCTCGCCCCGGCCGCCCACGGGGGGAACCGCACCGGTCGCGTGTTCACCGGGGACCGCTCGGGCGACTGGCTGTTCGCGGCGCTGTGGCGCGGCGGGTTCGCCAACCAGCCCACCAGCGTGTCGATCGACGACGGGCTCGAGCTGTCGGACGCGTACGTCCTGGCCGCCGTGCGCTGCGCCCCGCCCGCCAACAAGCCCACCCCGGTCGAGCGCGACACGTGCCTTCCCTATCTGCGCCGGGAGCTCGCCCTGCTGCCGCGCCTGGCCGTGGTGGTCGCCCTCGGGCAGTTCGCCTACCAGGTGGTCGCCGACGAGCTCGGCGTGCGTCCCCGTCCACGCTTCGCCCACGGGCTCGAGGTCGAGGTGGGGGGCGGGCGCACCCTGCTGTGCTCGTACCACCCGAGCCAGCAGAACACCTTCACCGGCCGGCTCACCGAGCCCATGATCGACGCCGTCGTCTCACGGGCGCGCCTCCTGGCGCAGCGGCCGGGCCGTCCCGCCCGTGGCGGCGAAGCGCCGCCGGGCTGAGCGCCGTCCGCCTCAGGCCGGGGCGGCCGGCGCCGGGATGCGCCCGGGGCCGGACGTGGCCGCCTCCGGCCACCGGCGCCTGCTCACCCGGGCCAGTCGGCGCAGGAGCTCGAGGGCGCCGGGGTCGTCGTCGCCAGGACGCGTCTCCACCACGCCGTCGGCCGCCATGCCGGCCAGGATGTCGCGCCCCTGGTCCGTCCGCACGATGGTGAGCGTCCAGTCTCCGTAGGCACCGATCCCGCCCGTCGAGATGTCGGCGTGCTCGGCGGCGAAGTCGGGGCACGCCTTGCACCCTTCGCGCGTCCAGGCGTGCCCCTCCTTGAGCGGCACCTCGGTGTACCCGCCGTCGTGGGTCCAGATCTGGAACACGCCCTTGATGTTGATCTTGGCGATGTCGGCCCGGGCCAGTCCGTACTTGGCCTCGAAGAGGTCGGGGAAGATGGCGTCGTCGAAGGTCTTGGAGCACAGCAGCCCGATGGACAGCGCCAGGCGCCGGGCCACCTTGCCCGCCTTGCGGGTCGACATGACCGCCGGCACCGACGCCTGGCAGCTCATCCCCACCAGGGCGATGCGCTCGGCCCCCGCCTCGATGGCACGCGGGTAGGCGAGGGTGTTGGCCGAGTAGGTGTAGCGCGACCCGGCCGTGGCCAGGACGTCGGCGCGGGTGCGGGCCACGGCGGGGACGGCCTTCCACGTCCCCTCGCCCTCGACCGCCGAGACCAGGGCGGCGTCGATGACGTCGTGCTCGAGCGCCCAGATCAAGATGGACGACACGAGCCCGCCGTCCTGCGCCGCATGCAGGACCTCGGGATCGGTGGCGCGGGCCAGGACGATGTCGCCGCTGATCCCCGCCACCTCGTCGACGGCGCGCTCGCGGCCGAACATGAAGGTGTCGATCTCGCTCTCCCACGTGCGAAAGCGGGGACAGGCGCGCGTGCACATGGTGCAGCCCTTGGCGCCGTGGGTGCAGTCGGTGGGACCGCCGTCCTCGTCCACCTTCCACGGCCGGTAGACGCCGTTCTGGTCGTCGTAGTGCAGCACGTCGTGGGGGCAGGCGATGATGCAGCCCGCGCATCCCGTGCACAGTCCGGAGGTCACGACCTCCTGGTAGAGGTCGGCCCAGTGCGGCTTCTCGGGTGGCACGGCGCCCACAGTAGCGTCGGCCGTCGTGCCGGAGCTGACCGAGGTCGAGGCCTACCGCCAGATGGCCGAGGGTGCGCTCGACCGGGCCGTCGAGCGCGTCGAGATCGGTGACCGGCGCTTCGTCAGGGGCGGGTCGTCCCCCGGGGCCGTGACGGCCGCCATGCGGGGCGCGTGGTTCACCAGGGCCCGGCGCCACGGCAAGTTGCTCGTCCTGGACCTCGGCGGGCACGGCGAGGGCCATCGGCTGGGCGTGCGCTTCGGTATGACGGGACAGCTCCTGCTCGACGGGCGGGCAGCGGTGGAGGAGCTCGTCTACAGCAGCACCCGCGACGAGCCGAGGTGGGACCGCTTCGTCGTGGTCTTCGAGGACGGTGGGCGGATGACGGTGCGCGACCCCCGGCTGCTCGGTGGGGTCGAGCTCGACCCCGACGAGTCACGTCTCGGGCCCGACGCACTCTCGGTCACCCCGGCGGCGTTGCGCGGGGCGCTCGGCACGAGCGAGGTGGCCCTCAAGGCCCGGCTCATGGACCAGCACCGCCTGGCCGGCGTGGGCAATCTCATCGCCGACGAGCTGCTGTGGCGGGCGTCGCTGGCCCCGGGCCGGCGGGCCGGCTCGCTCACGGCCGCCGAGCACCGGCGGCTGCACCGGCATCTGCGCGCCACGCTCGACGAGCTGACGGCGCGCGGCGGGTCCCACACCGGCGACCTCATGCCCGAGCGCGTCCCCGGTGGCCGCTGCCCGCGCGACGGGGCCGAGCTCGTGCGCTCAACCATCGGCGGCCGCACGAGCTGGTGGTGCCCCCTGCACCAGCGCTGAGCCCGGCGCGGCCGCGTCCCTCGGGCACGCGGCCCCGCCGGGGGCACGCGGCCCCGGCGGGCGCACGCGGCCCCCGCTCAGGTGGTCAGGCCTCCAGCTCGGCCAGGACCTTCTCGGCGTGGCCGTCCGCCCTGACGTGGTACCAGGCCCGCTGCACCTTGCCGTCGGCCCCCACCAGGAAGGTGGAGCGGATCACCCCCACCGACTTCTTGCCGTACAGCGTCTTCTCGCCCCACGCGCCGTAGCGCTCCATGACGCGGTGATCGGCGTCGGTCAGCAGGGGGAAGCGCAGTCCGTGCTTGGCCCGGAAGCGGGCGTGGGCCTCGGCCCCGTCGGGCGAGATGCCCACCACCGCCACCCCCGCCCTGGAGAAGGCGCGCAGGTTGTCGTTGAACTGGCACGCCTCCTTGGTACAACCGGGGGTGTCGTCGGCCGGATAGAAGTACACGACCACCGGAGACCCGGCCAGGTCGCGCAGCGCCACCTTGGTGCCGTCCTGGTCGGGGAGGGTGAAGGCCGGTGCCCTGTCGCCGGGTCCGAGCCGGACGGGCTCGGCCGCGACCTGCTTCGACGTTCCCTGGCGCGGTGCCCTGGGTGCCTGCGGTGCCACGGGGTGTCTCCTTCCTGGTCGGACCGGGCACACCATGGCACAGCGTCGGCGTCCCGGCACGGGCCCGGCGCGCCGGATCCGGCCCCTGTGTCAGCCGGTTCTCCCCCATCGGGTCCCGCCCCCGCGGCGGGGGACGGGGCGCGCGAGACTCGGGCCACGGGAGCTCGGAGGTACCGGGCTGAGAGGGCGTCTCGCCGGCGCCGACCGTCGACCTGATCCGGGTAATGCCGGCGGAGGGAGGGTCACGTGCACGTGACGATGCCAGGAATGTCCGAGACGGGGAGCGGCGCGGCGGGAGACGGTGCCGGGGACGGGCTGGGCCCGTTCAACCGCAGCAAGGTCTACGTCGACGCGGGCAGCGCCGGTGTGCGGGTGCCGTTCACGGAGGTGACGCTGTCGGGTCCCCCGTCGCGGGTGCTGCTCTACGACACGTCGGGACCGGGGTCGGTGCCCGAGGCCGGGCTGGCACCCCTGCGCCTGGGCTGGATCACCGGGCGCGGTGACGTGGTCGAGCACGAGGGCCGCGCTCCGCAACTGCGCGACGACGGCCGTGCCGCCATACGCCGGGGTGGATCGGCGGCGGCCTTCCCCGGCACCCGCAGGCTCCCGCTCGTGGCCCGCGGCCCGGCGCCGGTCACCCAGCTGCACTACGCCCGGCGCGGCGAGATCACCCCCGAGATGGAATTCGTGGCGGGACGCGAGCAGATGGACCCCGTCGCGGTGCGTGACGAGGTGGCCGCCGGTCGCGCCATCATCCCCGCCAACGTCAACCACCCCGAGTCCGAGCCCATGGCCATCGGACGCCGGTTCCTGGTCAAGGTGAACGCCAACATCGGCAACTCGGCCGTGTCCTCGTCGGTGGCCGAGGAGGTCGACAAGCTGACGTGGGCCACGCGCTGGGGCGCAGACACGGTGATGGACCTGTCCACCGGTCCCGACATCCACACGACCCGCGAGTGGATCGTCCGCAACGCCCCGGTGCCCATCGGCACCGTCCCCATCTACCAGGCGCTCGAGAAGGTCGACGGCCGGCCCGAAGAGCTCACCTGGGAGGTCTACCGCGACACGATCGTGGAGCAGGCCGAGCAGGGTGTCGACTACGTCACCGTCCACGCCGGGGTGCTCTTGCGCTACGTGCCCATGACCGCCCGGCGCGTGACGGGGATCGTCAGCCGGGGCGGGTCGATCATGGCGGCGTGGTGCCTGGCGCACCACCAGGAGAACTTCCTCTACACCCACTTCGAGGAGCTGTGCGAGATCCTGGCCGCCTACGACGTGTCATTCTCCCTCGGTGACGGGCTGCGTCCCGGGTCGGTGGCCGACGCCAACGACGAGGCCCAGTTCGCCGAGCTCCGCACCCTGGGCGAGCTGACCGAGGTCGCCTGGCGCCACGACGTGCAGGTGATGATCGAGGGGCCGGGGCACGTGCCGCTGCACCGCATCGCCGAGAACGTGACGCTCCAGCAGGAGCTGTGCCACGACGCCCCCTTCTACACGCTGGGTCCGCTCACCACGGACGTGGCGCCTGGCTACGACCACATCACCTCGGCCATCGGCGCGGCGGTGATCGGCATGCACGGCACGGCCATGCTCTGCTACGTCACGCCCAAGGAGCACCTGGGGCTGCCCGATCGCGACGACGTCAAGGCGGGGATGATCGCCTACAAGATCGCCGCCCACGCCGCCGATGTGGCCAAGGGTCACCCCGGCGCCCGGGACTGGGACGACGCGCTGTCGGCCGCCCGGTTCGACTTCCGCTGGGAGGACCAGTTCAACCTGTCGCTCGATCCGGCCACGGCCCGCTCGTACCACGACGCCACCCTGCCCGCCGCTCCGGCCAAGGCGGCCCACTTCTGCTCCATGTGCGGACCGAAGTTCTGCTCCATGCGCATCAGCCACGACGTGCGGGCCCTGGCCGCCGAGCAGGGCGTCTCCCCCGACGAGGCCGTCGAGCTCGGCATGCAGGCCAAGGCGGTGGAGTTCCGCGCCCGGGGAGCGGAGATCTACAGCGCGCCGGCGACCCCCTGAGCTGGGCCGGTGTCACGAAGTCCCTGTTCGCGGCGATGAACAGGTAAGATGACGGTGCGTGCCACGGCATATGCCGTGAGCGTGGGGTCTTCCTCACCAGTTCTTCGAGGGTCGCCTCGAGCGGCCAGGGCGGAGTCACCGAGGCGGGCCCACCCTGACAGCGGCCGACAGGCGGCCGTGCGAAGACCGAGTGAGCAGAAGGAACACATGACCCAAGTCTCCGAACGCCTGGCGGGGGACGACCCTGCCACCGACAGCGACGCGCCTCCCATCCTGGCCAGCACCTTCGAGGAGCTGGGGTGGCCCCCGACCTGGTGGCCGTGCTCGGCGTCCGCAGGGCATCACCGCCCCCTTCCCCGTGCAGGCGCTCACCATCCCCGACGGCATCGCCGGGCGTGACGTGTGCGGCAAGGCCAAGACGGGGTCGGGCAAGACGCTCGCCTTCGGGATCCCGCTGCTCATGCGGGTGGGCCGGGGCGACGGCAAGCACCCGCGGGCCCTCGTCCTCGTTCCCACCCGGGAGCTCGCCGTACAGGTGGCCGAGGTGCTCGAGCCCCTCGGCGTCGCCTCGGACCGCCGGGTCGCCGTCGTCTACGGCGGCGCCGACATCGAGCGGCAGATCAAGAAGCTCAACCGGGGCGTGGACGTGGTGATCGCCACCCCGGGCCGGCTCATCGACCTGGTGGAGCGCAGGGCCGTGTCGGTGGCCCACATCGAGATCGTCGTCCTGGACGAGGCCGACCGCATGGCAGACATGGGATTCCTCCCCCAGGTCGAGTGGGTGCTGCGTCGGATCGAGGGCCGTCACCAGACATGCTGTTCTCGGCCACGCTCGACGGCGACGTCGACCGGTGGTGAAGCGCCATCTCCACGACCCCGTGCGTCCACGAGGTCGCCTCGGCCCGGCCCACCGTCGAGTCGATGGAACACCGTTTCCTGCAGGTGCACCAGATGGACAAGGTGAAGGTGGCCGCCTCGATCTGCCGCGGCGCGACCAAGGCCCTCGTGTTCGTGCGGACCAAGCGCGGTGCCGACCGCCTGGTGGAGCAGCTGGACGCGAGGGGGTGCGCGCCGCGGCGATCCACGGCGACCTCCGCCAGTCGAGCCGCGAGAAGGCGCTCGAGGACTTCACCGCCGGCCGCTGCACGTGCTGGTGGCGACCGACGTGGCCGCCCGGGGGCTCGACATCGAGGACGTCGACGTGGTCGTCCACTACGACCCGCCCGAGGATCACAAGGCCTACCTCCACCGCTCGGGCCGCACGGCGCGCGCCGGGGGGACGGGTGTGGTCGCCACCTTGACCCTGTGGAACGAGATCCTCGACATCGAGCGCATCCAGAAGCGCCTGGGGCTGCGTGCCCCCATCGTCGAGATCTTCTCCAACGATCCCCGCCTCGCCGATCTGTCGGGCTGGCGTCCCGACGAGGGTGCGGCCTGAGGCCCACCCGTCGGGCCCGGTCCACCGGGCACGATCCCCCCGACCCGATCGCCCCAGGAGCCGCCGCTGTGCGACACGGTGTGCGTGCTCGGTGACGGGGTCACGCTCTTCGCCAAGAACTCCGACCGCCCCGTGCGCGAGCGCAGGTGGTCGAGGCCCACGCCCGCCGGCACGGTGGTGGGACCCTGCGCACCCAGTACCTCGAGCTCGCCGACAAGGGCGCGGCGGCGACCGTGCTCGCACGGCCCGAGTGGTTCTGGGGGGCCGAGCACGGCGTGAACGAACACGGTGTGGCGGTGGGCAACGAGATGGTGAACACCGTCGACGACCCCGGTGCCTTCCCCCCTGCGCTCATCGGCATGGACCTGGTCCGCCTCGGCCTCGAACGGGCACGTCACGCCGAGGAGGCGGTGGACGTCATGACCGGCTTGCTGGAGCGCCACGGGCAGGGCGGCGTGGGTGACGCCGACAACGGCATCGCCTACTGGTCGTCGTTCCTCGTGGCCGATCCCGCCGCCGCATGGGTCCTCGAGACCTCGGGCCGGCGATGGGCGGCGCGGCCCGTGACGGGCGGTGCCGCCATCTCCAACCGCCTGACGCTGCGACGGGACTGGACCCGGGCCCGGCCGGCGTGGCGCCGGGCACCGACATCGACCGCTGGCGCCACCCCGGACCGCCACCGGGTTCGCCGACGGGCGCCTGGCCGCCGGCCGGGCCTTCGTGGCCGGCCATCGGCGACGGCCACGCCGTGTGAGCCGCGTGCCGCCGTCGGGGCCCTGCGCGACCACGGCACCGGTCCGTGGGGTGCCCCGGGCGCCCGGAGGACCCGGTGCGTGCCCCGCCCGACGACGTCCTGCCCGACGGCACCGGCGTGACCGTGTGCATGCACGTCGGCGACTTCGAGTGCCACCACGGCGTCGATGGTCGCCCTGCGTCCCGCGCCGACCGGGACTCCGGCCGGGCCTGGGTGGCGCTCGGCAACCCGTGCGTGTCGGTCTACGTCCCGTCCCTGCCCGCCGCCGGGGACCGGGGACGCCGGCGCGTCGTGCCCGACGTGCCGGCCCGGCCGGCGGTGACCCTGGCGATTGGCGGCGGTCGAGTCCGCGCCGTGGAGTCGGGGGGCGACGTCCCGGCGACCGTGCCCGGCCGTGCTCGGTCAGGTCGAGGCGGCACCTGTGGGACGAGGCCGACACGCTCGGGGCCGACGTGGCGCGGCCTGGCGGGCTTCGGGGCGCGGGCCGGGCCGACGGTGGCGGCGCCCTCGACCGGCTGGCCGCCGCGGGGATCGGCCGGGCCGCTGTCGGCGGCCGGTCGCCGGTGGATCCGGCCGGGCGTGACGACCACGACCGATACGGCCCCGATCCCGCTCGACGACCCGTCGGGGGTCGAGCGGATCCTGGTGGTGACGGCCCATCCCGACGACGTCGACTTCGGGGTGGCCGGCTCGGTGGCCACTTGGGTCAAGGCCGGGGATCGAGGTGTCCTACTGCATCGTCACCGACGGCGACGCCGGGGGTTCGGACCGGACCATCGACCCGGCGCCGAGATGGCCGCCATCCGCCGCCAGGAGCAGCGGGCCGCGGCGGCCGAGGTGGGGGTGACCGACGTCACCTTCCTCGGCTATCCCGACGGCCGGCTGGTGCCGTCCATCGAATTGCGCCGCGACATCTCCCGCCAGGTCCGGATCCACCGGCCCGAGCGTCTCGTGTGCCAGTCCCCCGACCGGATGTGGGACCGGATCGGGGCCAGCCACCCCGACCATCTGGCCGCCGGGGAGGCCGCGGTCTGTGCCGCCTACCCCGACGCCCGCAACCCCTTCGCCCACCCCGAGCTGCTGGAGGAGGGTCTCGAGCCCCACGCCGTGGCCGAGATCTGGATGATGGCCGCGCCCGGGCCCAACCGGGTCGTCGACGTCACCGACACCTTCGACCGCAAGATCGCCGCTCTGCTCCGCCACCGCAGCCAGGTGGGTGACGGTGAGGGCCTCGACGACCGCCTGCGGGATGGGCCGGCCGGAGGCCGGCGGCCGGCCTGGCCGCCGGCCCTGGCCGAGTCGTTCCAGGTCGTCGTCATCCCCTGACGGCGCCGGTGTCCTCGGTGGGCCTGTCCCGCTCCGCGCGCCGGTGACGGCCGGACGTCCCTGGATCGTCGTCCAGCACACTCCCACCGAGGGGCCGGCGTTCTTGGCCCGGGTCATCGGCCACGCCGGCGAGACGGCGCAGGTGGTCCGGCTCGAGCCGGGCAGGTGCTGCCCGCCCCCCGCACCCTGGGCGGCATCGTGGTCATGGGCGGCCCCATGGGCGTCCACGACACCGACGACCACCCCTGGCTGACCGTCGAGCGGCGCTGGTTGGCCGACGCCGTGGCGGCCGCGTCCCCGTCCTCGGGGTCTGCCTGGGCGCGCAGCTGCTGGCCGCCGCCTCGGGGCCGCGGTCACCACCGGCGACGCCCCGGAGATCGGTATCGGCGAGGTGGCCCTCAACGCCGAGGGCCGGGCCGACCCCGTCCTCGGGCCCGAGGGCGACGGTCTCCCGGTCGTCCACTGGCACGGCGACACCTTCGCCATCCCGGACGGTGCCACCCGGCTCGCCCGAGCGACCGCTACCCGAACCAGGCATTCCGCTACGGCACCGCGTCTACGGCCTGCAATTCCACCTGGAGGTGGACGACGCCATGGCCCGGGCGTGGGCGCCCGATCTCCCGGCCGGCATCTCCCTGGAAGCCGTGAGCGCCGCCCGGTGGAGGCGGCCGGGCGCCTCGTGCCGGGCGCTCGTCTCGCTGGCCCGGGCCGGGTCGCCGGGTCCTGAGGGGCCGTCCTCCACAGGCTTCAGACCCAGCGCAGGTCGTCGTCGGCGCTGTCGGTGACCCGGTCGCAGGTGGGCAGTACCAGCGGGCCTCGAGCGGCGGTCCCGCACGAGCGGTGGTGCGGCCCTCGACCTCCCCGCCCGCTGTCCCGCGCACCCCCACCGGCCCAGGAGGCGCAGGGCGCCGGCGAGGTCCGGCCCGCCTCGGTGACCTGGTACTCCACCCGGGGGGGGCGGTCCGAGGTCACCGCGGACGCCGCGGACGAGCCCCTGCGTCCTCCAGGCGGCGCAGCCGGGCAGGTCAGCACGTTGGGGGCCACCCGGGGGATGGCCGCCTGGAGGTCGGAGAACCGCGTGGCCCGTCGAGGAGGGCGTCGACCACCAGGAGGGTCCAGCGGTCGCCGACCGCGGCCACGGCCGCGTCGAGACCCGAGGTCACGGCGGTCCATCCTGGCCCATGCCCGGCCCGCGGCACGGGTGCTCTCCTCCTTGGTCTATAGTAACTTGCAAGTTGCAAGTGACTATGGTCGGAGGTCGAGGTCACGTGGCGATCATGTGCTGGAGGAGCTGTCGAGGTCGGTGGCGGACGTGGTGAGCGCCGGGTCGCCCTCGCCGTGGTCGGGCGTGGGAGCGGGGGGAAGCGGGGTCGTGGTGGGCACCGGGCTGGTGGTCACGAACGCCCACAACATCCGCGGGGGTGAGGAGACCGTGGTGACCTTCGCCGACGGGCGGCGGGCTGCGGGCCGGCCACCGGGGTCGATATCGACGGGGATCTGGCCGTGGTGGCGGTGGATACGGCCGGGACCCCGGCCCTGGGCTGGCGCGGCCCGGCGACCCGGATGGGCGAGGCCGTGCTCGCGCTCGCCAACCCGGGTGGCGGAGGCGTGCGGGCGAGCGTCGGGTTCGTCTCGGCGCTCGACGTCGCCTTCCGGGGGCCCGGTGGCCGGCGGGTGGAGGGTGCCCTCGAGCACACCGCGCCGTTGGCCCGCGGCTCCTCGGGTGGCCCGGTGGTGGACGTGGCCGGCCGCCTCGTCGGGATCGACACGCACCGCGTGGGGGACGGGTTCTACCTGGCGCTGCCCGCCGACGAGCGCGCTCCGGCCCGCGTGGAGGCGCTCGGACGCGGCGAGGTGCCGCGCCGCCCCCGGCTGGGCATCGCCCTGGCGCCGTCCCACGTGGCGCGACGCCTGCGCCGGTCGGTGGGGCTGCCCGAACGCGAGGGCCTGCTCGTGCGGGCCGTGGAGGACGAGGTCCGGCGGCAGCGCCGGTGTGCGCCAGGGTGATCTCATCGTGCAGGCGGACGGCGCGGCGGTGGCGTCGGTCGACGATCCGCTGCCGCGCTCGAGTCGGCCGACCCGGATCAGACGGTGGAGCTCGTCGTGGTGCGGGGCACCGACGACATCACCCTGGCCGTGGACGTGTCGGGCTCCGGCACCGTGCACCAGGGCTCGGCGTGACGTCGGCCCTGGCGTC
Organism: uncultured Acidimicrobiales bacterium; assembly: GCA_963839605.1. GTDB lineage: Bacteria > Actinomycetota > Acidimicrobiia > Acidimicrobiales > UBA8190 > JBEKVE01. Next base: position 59,008 of record CAWIWK010000032.1, read on the forward strand.
GGTCGACAGCGCGGACGCGTCCGCCGCCCGCTCGATCCGCTGGACGCCTACGCGCCCCGTCACAGCCGTCGCCGACCGGCTGCTGCCCTCGGTGGCGGGGCTGCGGGTACCGGGCTCCGGCCGGGACGGGCTGTCGGCGCAGGATCGGCGGTGGTCATCTCCGGCGACGGGCTGCTGCTCACGTCGGCCCACGTGGTGGAAGGCGGCACGGGGGGAACGGCGGTGTTCTCGTCGGGGGACGAGGCGCCCTTCGAGGTGATCGGCACCGACCGGCCCTCCGATCTCGCCGTGGTGCGGGCCTCGGGTGACGGATACGCACCGGCCGAGCTCGGCGACGCCTCGGCCCTGCGCGTGGGCCAGCTGGTGGTGGCCATCGGCAACCCCTTCGGCTTCGCCGGCTCGGTGAGCGCCGGGGTCGTGAGCGCCCTGGGCCGCTCGCTGGCGGTGGGGGCGGGGACGAGCCGCCTGGTGGACAACGTCATCCAGACCGACGCCGCGCTGCATCCGGGCAACTCGGGCGGAGCCCTGGCCGTGAGCGACGGCCGGGTGGTGGGCATCAACACCGCCGTGGTCGGCCCGGGGATCGGGCAGGGCCTGGGCATGGCCGTTCCCGTGGACGCCACCACGCGGGCGGTGATCGGGGCGCTCGCATCGGGGCGCCGGGTGCGTCGCGCCTATCTCGGAGTGGGGGGCGGCACCCGTCGCCTCGCCTCCGGTGCGGCCGCGGCGGTGGGATACCGCAGGGGGGTGGAGGTGCTGTCGGTCATGGACGCCAGCCCCGCCCAGCGCGCCGGTGTCCGTACCGGCGACGTCATCGTCACCCTCGACGCCGTCCCCGTGGAGGACGTCGGCGACCTGCAGGGCCTCCTCACCGAGGCGCGCATCGCCACCGAGGGGACCCTCGGCATCGTGCGTGACGGGCAGCTGCACGACCGCGCCGTCGTCTACGGCGAGCTGCCGGGCTGAGCAGCGGCTCGACGCCCGGCGATGCGGAACGAGGCGAACACCGCCTCGGTCGTCGCCCGGCTGACGGCGAAGGTGTGCACGGCGTACAGCGTGTGCCCGTCGAGCACGTCCAGATCGCCCGCCACACCCGGACACGGGCCCGCCGGCGTGGAGCAGGCGAAGATGCCCGTGGCGGCGGGCAGGCCCCGCGTCGTGACGAGCCGACCCCCGGTGCTGAAGCTCAGGTAGCTGCGCAGGAACGGGCCGACCCGCCCCGGGGGGACCCGACCCTCGAGCGACACGACCCTGACGCAGACACCGTGGGCACACCACGACTGGTCGCGCGCCACCGCCACGCCGTACCGGGTGCGGGGATCGGAGGGGACAGCCGGACCCGTGGTGGCCGGCGGGGCGGGAAAGGACATGGCGAACCGCTGTCCCTGTGACCCGTAGGTGTGGACCGGTTGCAGGGCGAGGCTCCCCTGGGAATCGGAACACCCCGACAGCCAGGCGGCGGCCAGAGCCGACAGCGCCCATGCGATGGCCCGTGCCCGCACATGGCGAGACACTAGCGGGGGTCCGCCACCGAGGACCCTCTCGTGACTCAGGTCTTGGGAGCAGGCGTGTGGGCGCGCACCTTGCCCCGCACGCCGATCAGGTAATAGGCGCCGAAGAAGAACCCGAGCCCGAGGAAGATGGACACGACCAGGACGACGACCCATGCCGTCCGGTGCGTGCCGGCCACGTAGAACACGGCGGCAGGCCTGCTCAGTGCGTCGAAGATGGCCCACATCGGGAGCGCGATCCCGATCACTCCGTACAGGAGGGCGAACGGCAGGCCAGGGCCGAAGACTTCCGCCAGGGAAACGGGGTTCATCGTCTCTCCCACCTTTCTGCCTTCATTCTCCCAGTTCTCGACGCCCACCGCACCCGCAGTTCGAAGCCCGGGTCCGTTTGCAGGGTCACGTCCCGCCGCTCTTGGATACAGTGCCCGGGTCGGCGCACCCGTGCCGAGAGCGGCCGGATGGCGACGGGGAGGTGGCGATGCCTGCGAAGGTGGGATACATCGTTATCGACGCCGTCGACCCCGATCGCCTTGCCCCGTTCTGGTGCGGGATCCTCGGTGTGCACGTGGATGCGACGATCGGAGACGGTGACTTCCTGATCCTGTCGCCCGCCGAAGACGGCCTCACCGTCGGGTTCCAGCGTGTGCCGGAAGCCAAGGCCGGGAAGAACCGGGTGCATCTCGATCTCGTGGTCGACGACCTGGACACTGCGACGGCAGAGGTCGAGGGGCTCGGGGGAAGATGGCTCGAACCGGGAACGACCCGCGAGCTTGAAGGGTTCCGCTGGCGTTGCATGGCGGATCCGGAGGGTAACGAATTCGATCTCGACGTCCTTCCCGGCTCCTCGTAGCGCAGGGATCGAGCCCGCAGTCCCCGGCACCATCCGTCGTGCCGGTCGTGGGTCTCACATCGTCAGCGCCCGTTGCCGCCCCCGTTGTTGAAGGCGTTGCCGTTCCCGGTCGTCCCCGTTCCCGTGCTCCCGGTGGAGCCACCGCCGAACCCGGGTGCGGTGGTGGGCGTGCTCGCCGCGGCACCAGGTGAGCCCAGGACACCGGCCAGCTCGGCCACGTCCGCCACGAGCGTCGAGGCTTCCGCCGGTGTGACCGTTCCGGCCTGTACGTCGCCGGCGATGGTGCTGTCCATCGATCCGATGGCCGCCGACACCTGTCCCTGATGGCCGGCCGACGCGGCGGAGAGCGTCTGGTTGAGCTCGTCGAGCAATGTCTTGCTCGCCGTGGGGGAGAGGCTGCCGGCGCTGACGGCCGCCTCGGCGTCGCCCACGAGTGCCGAGGCGGCACTGCTGACGGTGGGGGGCGACGTCGTGGAGGACGATGTCGTCGTCGGCGGTGGACGCGTGGTCGTCGGGGCCGCCGTGGTGGACGCCACCGAGGGCCGGTGCGGGCCGTGCCGGGGCGCGGTCCCGGCGCTGCTCAACGCCCACGCAGCCGAGCCCGCACCGGCCAGGATCACGACGCCGAGGGCGGCCCACAGCGCCTTCTTGCCGCGACGATGTCCGGTGGCGTCGCGGGGGTGGGGGCCCGCCTCGGGCGTCACGAGTGTGCCGGGTGCCCCGGTGGGTGCTCCCGACACGGGCTGGGACGCGGTCCCGGCGCCTCGTCGGTTCAGGGGCGACAGCGGCGCCGTCCCGGCCGACAGCACCGCGTCGGCCGCCCTCGTCGGGGGATCGAGTGCGGTCCGGTGAGCCGGGTCCCACGGGTCGGAGAAGGGATCGGCGCCCAGCAGTCCCGCCACCTCGGCGGCGCTGAGCCGCCCCCCGGGATCGTGCGCCAGCATCCCCGTGAAAAGCAGATGCCACGGCACAGGCAGGCCCCCCGGGATCGGCACCGCACCGGCGAGGCGCCGGGCCACCACCTCGGTGGCCGGACCCTCGAAGACCCGGCGCCCGGTGAGGCACTCGAGCAGGATCACGCCCAACGACCACACGTCGGCGGCCGGCCCGACGTGGTGGTCCTCGAGCTGCTCCGGGGCCATGTAGCCGGCGGTGCCCAATGTGGTCCCCGTGACGGTCAGCGTCGAGGTGCCCGAGAGCCGGGCGATCCCGAAGTCGGCCAGACGGACGCGCCGTCCGGGACCGAGCAGGACGTTGGCGGGTTTGACGTCGCGGTGCACGATTCCCTGGGCGTGCACGTAGGTGAGCGCCCCGGCGAGCGTGCGGCCGAGCGTCGCCGTGCGCAGGGGGGAGAGAGGGCCGCGCCGCAGGCGCGCCGCCAGGTTGGGCCCCTCCACCAGCTCCATGACGAGAAAGGCCTGCCCGTCGTGGAGCCCGGCGTCGAGGAGCCTGACCAGTCCCGGGTGCTCGAGGCGGGCGAGGGCCTTCGCCTCCTGGGCGAACCGGCAGCGCCAGGTCGGGGTCCGACGAGCGAACGAGCTTGACGGCCACCGCCTCCATGCGTTCGACGTCGACGGCGTGGAACACGTCGGCCATGGCGCCCTGACCGATCATGCGCTCGATCCGGTATCGGCCGCACAGGAGTTCGTCGGCGGGGGTCATGTGATGAGGGGGGCGGCATCACCGGCGCCGGCTCGACCGAGCGACCGGCACTCCGTTCGCGTCGGACTCGGCACCGACGCCGTCGGAGGCCCCGCGTGCCGCGTCCCGTGTCGGGGCCCCCTCCATCTTGGCATGGGCGCCGCGAGGCCGCCCTCGCCTCGACCCCTCAGCCTCCGGCGCCAGGAGGAGCCGGATCGGCCCTGTTCATCCGGTCCGGCCGCCGGCGGGGCGCGTCAGTGGTCCGGCTCGCCCATGCCGGTGCGGACGTGGCAACCTGCTGGCCCCGAGGCGGGGAGTGCCGTTTCGGGCCGACGATCGACAGTGGAGGGGCGACAGCCATGGTCAAGCTCACATGCCTCGTGCGGCGCAAGGCGGGCATGTCGCCCGAGGAGTTCCACGCCTACTGGCGCGACAACCACGGGCCCCTGGTCATGTCGACGCGCAGCGGCGGCCACGTCCGGCGCTACGAACAGCATCACCGACCTCTGGCCGAGTACGGGCCCGAGGACGACGGGGGCTTCGACGGGGTCACCGAGCAGTGGTTCGACTCGATGGACGAGTACCGGGCGCACATCGCCGAGAAGGACTTCGCCGAGGTGTGGGCGGACCTTCCCAAGTTCCTCGACGTCGATCGCCTCACCTTCGTCCTCACCGAGGAGCCGGTGGTGGTCTTCGCCGGCGAGCCGAGCGCCTGACCATCCGAGCGCGCTCCTGGCCACCCTTGCTTCGTGGAGCCCGTGCCTGGCGACCGGCGTGCTGGTTTCACGACGTGGTGTCGGCCACCACCGGGGCGGCGAGCCGGGTGCCGCCCATCGAGCCGAGGAACTGGGCGTCGCCGTAGGTGAACACCCCGCCGTCCGCTCCCACGAGCCAGTAGCCGCCGCTCCCCGGGCCCGCTTCCATGGCCACCACCGGCGCGCCGAGCCGGCGCCCTCCCATCGAACCGAAGTATTCGGCATTGCCGAAGGCGAACACCCCGCCGTCCGACGCCACCAGCCAGTAGCCGCCCCCCTGGGGCATGGCCGCCATGCCCACCACGGGTGCGTCGATGTGCCGGCCACCGGTCGAGCCGAAGTACGCGGCGTCCCCGAAGGCGAAGATGCCGCCGTCCGACGCCACCAGCCAGTAGCCGCCGCCGTCAGGGGTGCTCGCCATGCCCACCACCGGCGCGTCCAGGTGCCGTCCGCCCATCGATCCGTAGAAGCCGGCGTCGCCGAAGGCGAACACCCCGCCGTCCGACGCCACGAGCCAGTAGCCGCCGCCGTCAGGGGTCGTGGCCGCGCCCACCACGGGGGCGACGAGACGGTGGCCGCCCATCGAGCCGCGAAGGGTGCGTCGAAGGCGAACACCCCGCCGTCGGAGGCCACCTCCAGGTACCCGCCGTCGGCGTCCCCGCCGTCGTCGGCTTCGGCCGGGTCGGCCGCTCCCGCCATGACGGGTGCCGCCAGGCGGTGCCCGCCCATGGAGCCGTCGAAGCCGGCCGCGCCGAAGGCGAAGACGCCACCGTCGGCGCCGAGCAGCCGGTACCCCTCGGGTGCCTCACCGGCGTCGATGGTGGGCGTTCCACCCGAGAACGTCACCGGGGCCACCCACAGGCTGCGGACGTCGCCCGCGGCGTAGGAGTAGTCGCTCGTCGGGCCGTCCCATGCGTGGTACGCCATCCACCAGTTGCCCGACGCATCCTGCACGAGGGACTCGCCTCCGGGCCCGAGCCGGTACTGGTCGGAATGCAGCACCGGCGCGCCACCGGGCTTGAAGCAGGGACCGAGCGGCCCGGCGCAGTCGGCGTAGGAGACGCCGTAGCCGGCGCTGTTCCACAGGCCGCCCGAGTAGAACAGCACGTAGGCGCCCGACGTCTCCACCATGGAGGGCGCTTCCACCGTCGCCTCCCACCCCTGGTCCTGGGCCAGCACGGGCGTGGGGGATCCCACCATGCCGGTCCCGTCGGGTGTGAGCTGGGCGGCCCAGATGGACGCGGGCACGTCGACCCGGCCGTCGTTGGACTTCCAGTACAGGTACACGGTGCCGTCGCCGTCCACGAACGGCTGTGGGTCGATGGATCCCCCGAGACCCGTCTGGCAGATGAGCGGTCCGGAGGACGTGTCCACGAACGGACCGACAGGCGAGGCCGACGTGGCAATGGAGATGCACTCGTCACCGGTGGCGGCGACCTCCGTGGCGTAGTACATGGTGTAGAGGCCCTGAAGGTCGACGACACCGGGTGCCCACGTCTCGCCCCACTCCGACCATGACGGCAGGACGGGCAGCGCGTCGCCGACGAGCTGCCACGTCTGCAGGTCGCTCGACTCGAGCACCGGGATGTTCCGCAGGTCGCTCCCGGTTGTGTACGCGTAGTACGTCGCACCGACGCGGATGACGTCGGGGTCCGGTGCGTCGGCGTCGTAGACCGCTGCGTCCCCCGTTCCGACCGCCCGCCCGGTCGGCGTACGCGGTCGCGACGATGCAAGCAGCAGTCGCGACGATGCGGACGTCGTTCGGGACGGGGAGGGCGCCGGTCCGGCCACGGCCGAGGCGGACGTTCCGAGGACCATCGCCCCCGTCACGATGGCCCCCGTGACGAGCAGGACGGGTGCGGTGCCGCGCAGCCGGCGGCCGGGGCTCCGCGGGCACATCGCCGTGAGTGTAGTGAGCGGCTTCCGTGCCCGGACAGCGGCCCCACGGCGGGCGTCGTCGGATCAGCCGGCCAGCTGGCGCAGCACGTACTGCAGGATGCCCCCGTGGCGGAAGTAATCGAGCTCCATGGGGGTGTCGATGCGCACCCGGGTGGTGAACTCGACGGCACCGGCGCGGACGGTCAGATCCTTGGGCAGGTCACCGGCCCGCAGCGCGTCGAGGCTGGCCACGTCCACCACCTCCTCGCCGGTCAGCCCGAGGCTCGCCACCGAGTCGCCGTCGGTGAACTGCAGGGGCAGGATCCCCATGCCGACCAGGTTGGACCGGTGGATCCGCTCGAAGCTCTGGGCGATCGACGGCGCGCACGCCGAGGAGGGAGGGGCCCTTGGCGGCCCAGTCGCGCGACGATCCCGATCCGTACTCCTTGCCCGCCAGCACCACCAACGGCACGCCCTGGTCCCGGTAGCGCATGGCGGCTTCGTAGATGCTCGTCTCCTCGCCCCCGGGCATCATCCGGGTGACGCCGCCTTCTGTCCCCGGAGCCATCAGGTTCCGGAGGCGGACGTTGGCGAACGTCCCGCGCATCATGACCTCGTGGTTGCCGCGGCGTGCGCCGTAGGAGTTGAACTCGGACTGTTCCACCCCGTGCTCGAGGAGGTACCGGCCGGCGGGTGCGTCGAGGCGGATCGAGCCTGCCGGCGAGATGTGGTCGGTGGTGACGCTGTCACCCACCACGGCGAGGACACGGGCTCCGGTGACGTCGCGGACCGGTGTCGCCTCGTTGGTGATGCCCTCGAAGAACGGCGGCCGCAGGACGTAGGTCGAGGCGGCGTCCCATCCGAAGGTCCCGCCCTCGGTGCCGCCGATGTCCTTCCAGCGGTCGTCCCCCTCGAAGACCGACGCGTAGCGCTCCCGGAACATGTCGGACGTCACCGAGCGCGCCACGGCCTCGGTCACCTCCTGCGACGACGGCCAGATGTCGCGCAGGTACACCTCGCGCCCGTCCGTGGCGGTGCCGAGCGGCTCGGTGGTGAGGTCGAGGTCCATGGTGCCGGCGAGGGCGTAGGCGACGACCAACGGGGGGGAGGCCAGGTAGTTGAGCCTGACGTCGGGGTGGATGCGCCCTTCGAAGTTGCGGTTGCCCGACAGCACGGCGGCCACCGACAGGTCACCGTTGCGCACCGCTTCCGACACACCGGGGAGCAGGGGCCCGGAGTTGCCGATGCAGGTCGTGCAGCCGAAGCCCACCAGGGAGAAGCCGAGCTCCTCCAGCGGCTGGCGCAGGCCGGCCCGCTCGAAATAGTCCATGACCACCCGGGACCCAGGGGCGAGCGACGTCTTCACCCACGGCTTGGACCGCAGGCCCAGGGCCAGGGCCTTCTCGGCGAGCAGGCCGGCGGCCAGCATGACCTGGGGGTTGGATGTGTTGGTGCAGCTCGTGATGGCGGCGATCACCACGTGGCCGTCGGCCACCTCCACGCTCTCCCCGCCGTCGGCGCCCGACGCCACCCGCAGCGTCGGCGCCGGACTGCCGCCCTCCGCCGACCCTGACAGCGCGGCGCGGAAGCCGGCCTTCGCACCCGACAGCGCCACCCGGTCATGCGGACGGGCGGGCCCGGCCAGGCTCGGCTCCACCGTCGACAGGTCGAGCTCGACGGACTCGGAGTACACGGGCTCGGGCTGGTCGGGGAGGTGGAACATCCCCTGCTCCTTGGTGTACGCCTCCACCAGGGCCACCTGATCGTCGTCGCGCCCGGTGAAGCGCAGATAGCGAAGCGTGACGTCGTCGACGGGGAAGATGACGCAGGTCGATCCGTACTCGGGCGACATGTTGCCGATCGTGGCCCGGTTCTCGAGGGGCAGCTGGGCCAGGCCCGGACCGTGCACCTCCACGAACTTGCCGACCACGCCGTGCCGGCGCAGCAGCTCGGCGATGGTGAGCACGAGGTCAGTGGCCGTCGTGCCCTCGGGCAGCTCCCCGGTGAGCCGCAGGCCCACCACGGGCGGCACGAGCATGGTCAGGGGCTGGCCGAGCATGGCCGCCTCGGCCTCGATGCCGCCCACGCCCCATCCGAGGACACCGAGCCCGTTCACCATGGTGGTGTGGGAGTCGGTACCGACCACGGTGTCGGGGAAGGCCCGGCCGTCGGGGGTGGCGAACACCACCCGGGCCAGGTACTCCAGATTCACCTGGTGGCAGATCCCGGTCCCGGGAGGCACCACCCGGAAGCCCTCGAAACGCCTGTTGCGCCCACCGCAGGAGCTGGTAGCGCTCGACGTTGCGCCGGTACTCGATGTCCACGTTGGTGGCGAAGGACGACGGCAGTCCCGACGACTCGGCGATGACCGAGTGGTCGATGACGAGCTCGACCGGGACGAGCGGGTCGATGGAGGCGGGGTCCCCCCCCATGGTGACGATGGCGTCGCGCATGGCGGCCAGGTCCACGACGGCGGGAACGCCGGTGAAGTCCTGCATGAGCACCCGCTCGGGGGTGAAGGCGATCTCGGTGGCCGACACCGACCCCGCCTGCTGGCGTCCGGCCCAGCTGGCCACGGCCTCGATGTCCGAGGCGTGGACGTGGCGACCGTCCTCGTGACGCAGCAGGTTCTCGAGCAGCGACCTTCATGGCGTAGGGGAGCCGGGCGACGTCGAACCGGCCCGCCAGGGGCTCCAGGCGGTGGACGGTGAACGTGCGGTCGCCGACGGCGAGGCTGGACCTGGTCGAGAAACTGTCGATGGAGGGGGAGGGGACGGCCATGGCCCCATTCTGCTCGCGCCCGCCGGGGCCCGGTACTCCGGCCGCGCCCGGACGAGCGGAAGGCCTCCACCGCCTTCGAGCCCGCCACCACCACCAGGCCGCCGGCGACGACCGCAATCGTCAACACCACCGCGGCGAGGACGGCCGGACGCCGGGAACGGCGCATGGCCCGAGTCCCGCCCGTCGGCCCCCCGGGTGTGGGCGCGTGGCGCCCCGGGCGTGGTGGACTGCGGGCATGCCCAAGGTCACGCTCGGCTTCTTCTCGTTCACCGAGATCACCGATCCCGGCGAGCACCGGTCGTACAACGCCTGGCACCAGCTCGACCACATGCCCGAGCAGTACCCCCTGGCCGGCGTGGTGGCGGGGCAGCGGTGGGTGTCGACACCCGCCTGCCGGGCGGCGCGCGCGCCGTGGACGGCCCCCAGCTGAGCGCTGTCCACTACATGACCCTGTACCTCATGGCCGAGCCCCTCGACGTCACCCTGCGGGAGTTTCGAGCCCTCGGTGCGCACCTCCGGACGGTGGGGCGCTTCCACGCACACCGGCGCGCCCGGTTGTCGGGCCCGTTCGACGTGACGGGCATGGCCGCCGCGCCCCGCGTGCTCGTGTCGGGCGAGGCCGTCGCCTTCCGCCCCAACCGTGGTGTCTACGTCGTGGTGCGCGACGGGGAGGAGCCCGGCGATCGGCGCCAGGCGGCGACGGCGCAGTTACTCGCCGCCGACGGCGTGGCGGGCGTGTGGAATTTCAACGCCGCCGACCGGTTCACCGACCTCGGTTGGAAGGCGGGTCGCCGTGCCATCACGGTGTGCTACCTCGACTTGGCGCCGCTCGACGTGGCGCCCGCGCTGGGCACGCTCGTGCGCGGCACCGACTCGGCCGACGCCCCCGTCGCCTTCGCCGGTCCGCTGGAGACGATCACGCCGTGGGAGTGGGGGTGGTTCGACCAGGAGGCGGACGCGCCGCACTGAGGGCCGTGCGTCAGAGCCGGACGATGACCTTGCCGGTGTTGCCCCCCGTGAAGAGCAGGTTGAGGGCGTCGGGGGCGTGCTCGAGGCCCTCCACCACGTGCTCGGCGTGGGTGATCCGTCCCTCCGCCAGCCACGTGAACATGTCCACCTGCGCCTCGGGGAAGCGGTCGACGTAGTCCAGCACGAGGAAACCCTCCATGCGGGCCCGCTTCACGATCAGGTTGAAGATGTTCGCCGGGCCCGGGGCGCGACGGCCCTGGTTGTAGGCGGAGATGGCGCCGCACAGCACGACGCGGCCCGTGTAGCGCCAGCTGGCCCAGGCAGATGTCGAGGATCTCCCCGCCCACATTGTCGTAGTAGAGGTCGATGCCCTGCGGGCACAGCGAGCGCAGACGGGCCGCCACGTCGTCGGTCCGGTAGTGGACGGCGGCGTCGAACCCCAGCTCGTCCACGATCCACGCACACTTCTCGGGCGTGCCCGCGATCCCCACCACCGTGGTGGCGCCCTTGATCTTGGCGATCTGGCCCGCCACCGATCCGGTGGCGCCGGCCGCGCCGGACACCACCACGGTGTCGCCGGGGCGGACGCCGCCTACGTCGATCATGCCGAAGTAGGCCGTCATCCCCGTCACGCCGAACACGCTCAGTGCCAGCAGCGGATCGACGCCGGGCGGGACCACCTGCATGGACCGCTCACCCTCGTCGGCCAGGGCGTGATCCTGCCACCCGGTCATGCCGAAGACGACGTCGCCCACGGCGTAGCGGTCGCTCGCCGATTCGACGACCTCGCCGATGCCGCCGCTGCGCACCACCTCGTCCACGGCGATGGGGGGCAGGTACCCCGGAGCGTCGTCCATCCACGTCCGGATGGTGGGGTCGATCGACAGGTACCGGACGCGCACGAGCGCCTCACCGGCTGCGGGTGTGGGGACGGCGACCTCCTCGAGGCGGACCGTGTCGGCATCCACCATGCCCGTCGGACGCCGGGCCAGGACCATCCGTCTGCTCGTCAACTGCACCACCCCTTCAGCTGCTCGATCGTGGCCAGCGGGTCGGGTCCGACGGCCGTGACGTTGAGCACGGTGACGCCTGCCTGGCGATAGGCCTCGATGCGCTCGCGGACGTACCCGGCGGGACCGATGAGCGACGTCAGCTCGAGAAGCTCGTCGGGCACCACCGCCGCCGCCTCCTGCTTCTTCCCGCTCAGGTACAGGTCCTGGATGGTCTCGGCCTCGGCCTCGAACCCGTAGCGCCGGGCCAGGGCGTTGTAGAAGTTCTTCCCTCTCGCCCCCATGCCCCCCACGTACAGCGCCATCATCGGCCGGGCGAACTCGCGCAGGTGCTCGAGGCCCTCGCCCACCGCCGCCAGGCCCCCGGCCGCCACCTCGAGCGGGGGGAGGCTCGGGGCGCGTTTGGCGGTCCCGGCGGCGATCGCATCGCCCCATACGGCCCCGGCCCGCTCGGGGATGAAGAGGAACGGGAACCAGCCCTCGGCCAGCTCGGCTGTCATCTCTACGTTCTTGGGCCCCATCGACGCCAGCCAGATGGGGATCTCGGCGCGCACCGGGTGGTTGATGAGCTTGAGCGGCTTGCCGAGTCCGGTCCCGGTGCCGGCCGGCAGCGGGATGGGGTACAGACCCTCGTTGGTCACCACCTCCCGGCGCCACACCTTCCGGCAGATGTCGATGATCTCGCGCGTCCGCTCCAGCGGTTGGGTGTAGGGGACGCCGTGCCAGCCCTCGATCACCTGGGGGCCCGACGCTCCGAGCCCCAGGATGAAGCGCCCCTCGCTCAGCGCGTCGATGCCCGCCGCCGTCTGGGCCAGCAGGACGGGGGTGCGCGAGTAGATGGGCAGGATGGCCGAGCCGATCTCGACGCGCTCGGTGCGGGCGGCGATGTAGCCCATCTGGCTCGGGCCGTCGAGGCCGTAGGCCTCGGCGACCCACACGATGTCCAGGCCGGCGCGCTCGAGGTCGGCGACGTGGTCCGCCGACTGCTTGACCCCTCTCGAGTAGTCGAGCATGGTGCTCAGCCGCACGTGTCCTCCCTCGTGGTGTGGTGTGTCCGATGCGTGGCCCCACGCATGGTGCGGTGCGCCCCGACCGATGTCACCGCGTCCCCACGGTGGACATCCCGCCGTCGACCGGTATCACGGCACCGGTGAGGTAGGCGCCCGCCCGCGACGACAGGAAGACGGCGGTGCCGGCCATGTCGTCGGGCCGGCCGAGGCGCTTGAGCGGAGCGCTCTTGGCGATCTGCTCGCCGAACGCCTCCAGCGTCGCCGCCATCATCTTGGATTCGAACGGCCCGGGTGCGATGGCGTTGACGGTGATGTCGGGCGCCAGGCGACGAGCCAGATGGCGCGTCAAGTGGTGCACGGCGGCCTTCGAGCTCGAGTAGGCGTAGGTCTCGAGCATCGGGACGTGGATGCCGTCGATCGAGCCGACGTTGATCACCCGCGCCGGATCATCGGGCACCGAACCCGCCTGCAGCAGAGGGGTCAGGAATTTCGTGGTGTGGAAGACGCCCTTGACGTTGAGCGACAGCACGCGGTCCCATGCCGCGTCGTCGAACTCCTCGTAGGGAGCCCCCCACGTGTTGCCGGCGTTGTTGACCAGGATGTGCAGCGCGTCCTCGTGCTGCGCCAGGGCGGCGGCGAGAGCGCGGCATCCCGGTTCGGTCGAGAGGTCGGCGGGGAGCGCGGCGCATCGTCCGGCGCCGCCCAGCTCCGCCGCCGTCGCCTCGCACGCCTCGGCCTTCCTCGACGACACGTAGACCCGGGCGCCGGCGTCGACGAGGCCGGTGGCGATCATCTTGCCGATGCCGCGCGAGCCCCCGGTGACGAGGGCGGTCTTGCCGGCGAGGGAGAAGAGGTCGCTCATGGTCCGATCGGGCTGCACGGGTGGAGCCTGCGGACGCTACCGTGGCGGTGTCCGTGCGTGCCAGCGGTGGGTGCGGAGAAGGAGCGGTCGATGTCCTCGAGCATCCGGTGCGCCTCGGTGTCGCTCGACGGTCCCGACCCCCGGGTCCTCGCTGCCCCCTCCGCCCGCCTGCCCGACTCCGCCGGGCCCCCGCTGTGTCTGACGACGCTCGTGCCCGAGTGAGCGTCTGAGGGATCCGGCCGGATCCCCGTGGTGCCCGATGGCAGCGGTCGGGGTACCGGTACCGGGGTGGGATCCCGCCGCGCCAGGACGAGGCCCCCGGGCCCGCCGACGCATCCGCTGCGACCGTCGCCCGCTGCTGCCCTCGTCGTGGCGCTCGCCACGGCGCTGGCCGTGGGACTGACGGCATGTGGTGGGCGTTCGGCCACCGGCGCCCGCTCCGCCGCGTCGGGCGCGGCCGCCACCGCAGCCCCCGGGGCGGCCCTCGCCGCCGGGCTCCCCGGCGCGCTGCGGTCCCCCTGGTCGCCGAGGCCCATCGTGCCCACCACGGCCGCTGCGGTCCCACCGCCCCCGACCACCACCGCGCCCCGCGCCGTCCCGCCGTCGACTGCGCCGGTCCCGGCCGCCCGGTCCGAACCCACCCCCGCTCCGGCGCCCACCACGCGCCCGCCGGCGCCGGCGCCACTGCTCGTCACTCGCCTCGCCGGGGTGGGTTCCGCCACACAGGTGATCGCCGTCAGTGCGTCCGGCTACGGGGTCACGACCGCCACCTTCACCGCCTACCAGGAGACGAGCGCGGGATGGGAGCAGGTCTTCGGCCCGTGGCAGGCGCGTGTCGGGTACAACGGCTTCGCCCCGCCCGGCCAGAAGCGCGAGGGTGACGGCCGTACGCCGTCGGGATCGTTCGGATTCGACTTCTTCTTCGGCGTGCTCGGCGACCCCGGGGTGTCGTTCCCCTATCGCCCCGTCACCGGGCCGCAGATCGTGTGGGACGACGACCCTTCGAGTCCCCTCTACAACCAGTGGGTCGACACCGACGACGGGAGCGCCGGAGCGACGCCCGAGCCCATGGACCAGAGCCCGGCGTACGACTACGGCGCCGTGATCGCCTACAACACGGCCCCGGTGGTTCCGGGCGCGGGGAGCGCCATCTTCCTGCACGTCACCACGGGTGCTGCGACGTCGGGGTGCGTGTCGCTTCCGGCGCCCGAGCTGCTGTCGGTCCTGCGGTGGTTGCAACCGGAGTCGGATCCGAGGATCGTCATGGGCACGGCGGCGACGATCACGTCGTAACCGGACCGCCCCGTTAGGGTGGGCGGCGATGGAGGACTTCTTCGACGTCGTGCACCGGCAGCGTGCGTGCCGCGCCTTCAGCGAGGCGCCGGTCGACGACGCCACCATCGAGCGCGTGCTCGAGGCCGCCACCTTCGCCCCCAGCGCCGAGAACCGCCAACCCTGGGTGTTCGTGGTGGTGCGCGACCCCGCACGCCGTGCCGCATTGGGCGAGCTGTCCAGGCGGGCGTGGGAGGGGGGCGGCCGAGCGCATTCCGAGAGCCGCCTGGCCCCCGGGTTGCTGGCCGACGTCGACGCCGGCGCACGGGGCGGGGTGGCGGGCGCACCGGTGCTCGTGATCGTGGGCGGTGACACCCGGCTGGGGAACCCCCGGGTCCTCGAGGCGTCGGTGTTCCCCGCTGTCCAGAACCTTCTGCTGGCGGCCACCGCCCTCGGCCTGGGCTCGTCGCTCACCACGTTGCCGCTCGTGTTCGGCGACGAGCTGGCGCAGCTCGCCGGCCTTCCTTTCGAGGTGCGCCCCGTGGCCGTGGTCCCTCTCGGGTGGCCCGCCCGTCCCCTGGCCCCGCCCCGGCGCCAGCCCGTCACGGCCAAGGCGCACCGCGAGACGTTCGGCGCGCCATGGGGCACGACGCCCTAGCGTCCGGGGAGGCGACCGACAGATGCAGGTGCACCGCTACGCCGTGGAGGTCGAGGGCACGCCGGCCGAGGTGTGGTCGCTGTTCTGGTACCGCGGGCCGCGCCGTCCCACCTCGTCGGGGGTCTCCATCGAGATCCTGCACCCCGGGGACGAGGTCGGGGAGGGCCTCATCCGGCACTGCACCTTCCGCGTGCCGCGCTACCTCATGACGGGTGGCGTGGGGCACTCGTGGGAATGGCTCACCGAGGTCGTCCCCACCACGTCGTGGAAGTACGACGCGGTGGGAAAGCCGCTGTGGTCACGTGCCGAGGGCCGCACCGAGCTCGAGGATCTGGGCCAGGGCAGGACGCGGATCCATTTCACCGAGACCTACCACGCCTTCAACCCCGTCCTGCGGGCCCTGCTCGAGCGACGCGTGCACCGCTACATCTCCAAGGACAACGACCGGTTGATCACCACCGCCATCAACGACGGTGTGCGGCGACTGCGCGCCGCGCGCTCGCCGGGGACGGCACCGGCGGGAGGCGACGCCGAGATCTGAACCGACAGCGCCGGGTCGCCCCGGGTACCGGAGTCCGGCCACCGGGACGGGCCGCCCTGCGCCGTCAGGGAGAGCCGTCAGGGATAGGCGTGGACGGCGATGCGGTAGCGCTCGAACGCCGGCGAGGAGGTGCTCGCCGGGGCCCGCCCCTGCGCCGGGGTCCGGCCCCCGTCACCGCCCCCCGCCCGTTGCGCCAACCCCCGGGCGATCGATGCCAGGTGCCGTCCGGTCGACGGCGGTCCGATGCGCGTCTCCACCCTGCCGAATCCCGCCGCCCGGCACAGGGCGTGGAGGGCGGCCTCGGTGGGGACGAACCAGTTGCTGTGGTCGGCGCGCAGCTCCCCCCCGGGGTGGAACTCGAGCACCCGGGCGTGCGGCAGGCCAAGGAGCGACACCGCCTCGGTCTCGATCACGGCGACGCCGCCGGTGAGGGCGCGGATGCGCTCCAGGGCGGTGAGCGGCTCGCGCAGGTGGTAGAGCACGCCGAGGAACAGCACCACGTCGAAGGTCCCCACCGTGGACGGGTCGACCGCCATGAAGTCACCCATCACCGGCTCCACCCGGCTGAGCAGGACCTCCCGGGCCAGATCGAACCCGCGTCGGCCCGGCATCGTGTCGGGATGGAAGAAGTCGGTGAGGTCACGCCTGTGGTCGGGAAGCTCGCCCGCCGCTTCGCACGCATGCCAGTAGTCCAGCCGGGCGTGGAAGTCGACGCACCAGGCGTAATGGTCCATGGCCACCACGCGCGATGCCCCGCGGTGCTCGGCCAGGAACGAGTAGAAGCCGTCCCACGCGCCGATGTCGAGCACCGTGCGACCTCGCAGGTCGGGCAGTCCCTGCTCGACCATGGCCCGGTCGACGGGGTTTCCGGGGGTGACGATCCCGCCACCGAGGTCGATGGAGTGGTACCAGTCGATGGCCCGGACGCGTGCCCGTATGTCGTCTGAGGCGTCCGCCGTGGCGCTGTCGGTGTCGTGCATGGTTCCTCCCGCTGTGGCCGACCATGCTTGCAGCCACCGGTACTGTGCGGCGGTGACCGTCATGGATGCCGCCGACCTGCAGCGCTTCCTGGTGGAGGCGTTCCCCGACAACCCCCCGTCCTACGTGGTGGAGGAGGCGGCTGACTGGGGGGTGCGGCTGCGGCTGCCCGTCACCGATCTGCACCGGCGTCCCGGAGGGACGGTGGCGGGTCCGGCGCTCATGGCCATCGCCGACAGCGCGGCGTGGCTCGCCGTGCTGGCCCAGATCGGCCCGGTGGCGCTGGCGGTGACCACGAGCCTCCACATCGACTTCCTGCGCAGACCGGCGCTGGTGGACGTGGTGGCGGAAGGGCGCCTGCTCAAGCTGGGCAAACGCCTCGGGGTGGTCGACGTCGAGCTGCGCTCGGGGGCAGGGGGCGATCTCGTGGCCAAGGCCCAGGTCACCTACTCCATCCCGCCCCGGTAGCGCCCGGGGTCCTTTCCTCCCACATCCGGGACGAACTGCCCTTCCGAACGACCCGGCCGAGGCGCGACAACGGGCAGGGAAGGGAGGTCGCCATGGTCGTGCCCCTGCAGGACAGGACCGGAGAACCCCACGAGCAGCCGGGGATCCTCGCCCCCCTCGTCGACGTCATCTCCCAGCGCATCGAGCACGAGCGGTCCGAGCCGTCGTTCCGGCGGGACCCGGCCTTCATCGAACGGCAGCTGGGGACGGTCAGCCGCCTGACCCGCTACTTCTCACCTGAGGTGCTCGGCCTCGAGAACCTCCCCGCCACCGGACCCGTCCTCGTGGTGGGCAACCACTCGTGCCTGTTCTACATGCCCGACGCGTGGGTGGTGGCGCTGTCGATCATCCGCCGCCGGGGCACCGAGCAGCCCGCCTACGCCCTCGCCTACGACCTGCTGTTCGGCGTGCCGGGCGTGGGGCCCTTCCTCCGCCGCATCGGGGCCGTGCCCGCCGGCGGGCCCGAGGCCGAGGAGGCGCTGCACCAAGGCGCGGCGGTCGTCGTGTACCCGGGGGGCGACTGGGAGGCGTGCCGTCCGTGGAGCGAGCGCGACCGCGTCGACCTCGCCGGCCACAAGGGCTTCGTGCGCCTGGCCCTGCGCACCGGGGTCCCGGTGGTCCCCGTCGTCACCCACGGCTCGCACCACGCCGTGGTGGTGGTGGCACGCGGCACCCGCCTGGCGCGGTGCTCGGACTGCACCGGCTGCGGATCAACGTCTTTCCCATCCTCCTCGGACCGTTCGGCCTCACCACCATCCTGACGCCGCCACTGCCCATGCCCGCCGCCGTCACCGTCGAGTTCCTGGCGCCCATCGACTGGAGCCACCTCGGACCGGAGGCGGCGGAGGATCCCGAGATGGTGGACCGGTGCTACGAGGAGACGACGACCGTCGATGCAGGGGGCACTCGACGGGCTGCGCGCCGCCCGTCCGCACCCCGTGCTGCGCGGGGCCGCCGGTCTGCTGCGCCATGCCAAGGGCACGGGGACCGACCAGCCGTGACCGACACCGCCCGGACGCCCATGCCCCCCACGGCACCCTTCGAGCCGCTGTTCGTGGACGTGCCCGCCGGTGACGATCGGGCCACCGGTGTCGACGGGCCGGGTGACCGACCAATGCTCGGATACGGCGACCGTCCGGCCCCAGGTGGTCGGCGACGTGGTGCGGGTGCGACGCCGTCGGCGCCACCGTTCGCCCGGCGCCACCGGATGGCGCTCGCCGTGACGGCGGCGGTGGTCCTCGTGGCGGGGTGCGGGAGCGGCGCCTTCCTCTATGCGTGGAACCACTCCAATCCCGCCCAGCTGTCGTCGGGCACCGCCGTCCAGCGCTTCCGCTCGGGGCTGACCGGACGGGTCGTGGACCCCGGCACGCTTCGCCCCCACGAGGGCGTGTACCGCTACACCGGCTCGGCACGCGAGCACGTGTCGCTCCCACCCAAGACCCAGGTCGAGGGTCCCGGTATGCCGGGCACCGTGTCGTACGGGTCCGACGGGTGCTGGGTGTGGCGTCTCGACGACAGCAACAGCCACTGGGAGAGCTCCACGTTCTGCCCCCGTGGGGGCAACCTCGTCGAGGTGGGACGGGCGGGCTGGTACCGCTGGAACTTCGTTGCACTCGTCATCGCCGACACCGCCACCTTCACCTGCACGCCGGAGGTCGCCCTCCCCGCCGTGCTCCAGGTGGGCCAGCAGTTCCCCTTCACCTGCCGGGGCACCAACCACCCCATCCACACTGCACCGGTGACCATGACGGGCACCAACCGCTACATGGGTGCCCAGATGGTGCGCGTGGCGGGAGCCGAGGTGTCGACCCTCCACTTCCGGGAGGTGTCGAGGTTCCGCGGCGGTCAACAGGGGACCAACGTGGCCGACACGTGGTTCTCCACCGTCAACGGGCTCCCGGTGCACGGGACGTGGCGCACCGTGGTGCACAGTCCGACGGCGATCGGGACGTCCACGCTGACCGGTGGCGGGAGCTTCACCCTGGCCTCGTCCGACCCCCGCACCTGAGCGGTCCGCCGACGGTCGTGTGGGCCTCGGCCGGGACGCGGTGGCGAGATCGGCCCCGCTCAGCCGTCGTCGGACCGGACCACGAATGCCCGTCGGGGGCACTGGCGTGCCGCACGGCGGGCCAGCTCCACCAGATGCAGCGGCACGCGCCGCCCGTCGACAACGGGATAGCCCCACTCGTCCAGGGTGACGAGCTCGGGGAGCAGCTCGGCGCAGTACCCGTAGGCGGTGCAGGCGATGGGGTCGACGGCGATCGTGGTCACGGGTGGCCTCCTCGGTGTCAGCGCGCTCTGGGCGGCGCCAGCAACGACGGCCGGGATCGGTGGGCGCACGGCCTGCCGGCGGCGTGGGCGGCCACGTCGTGGCGGAACACGCTGAGCGCGCTGCGCACGAGGCGCACCACGCCGTCGGGGTGCCGGCACGCCCCCCGCCCCTCCACCGCCTCCAGCCGTCCCTCCAGGCGACGCAGCGTCGTCGCGCCTCCGGAACCGTGCACCAGCTCGGCGAGGTCGGCGGCCACCGCGGGCAGACCGAACACGCACGGTCCGCACTGACCGGCGCTCTCGCCCGCCATGTAGTGCGCCACGCGTGCGGTCTCGGCCAGCCCACAGGCGAGATGGGGGAGGACCGCGAGCACCCCCGCTCCGACCACCCCGCCCACCGCCGCCATGTGTCGCGGGGCGTACGGCGTCGACAGGGCCGCGGCCGGGACCCAGCTCCCCCCGTACCCGCCGGTGAGGACGGCGGCCACGGTCTCGGTCGGCACGGCGCCGTCGACGATGACCCCGAGCGGGGAGCCCATGGCGACCTCGTACACACCGGGCCGCTCCACCGCCCCGCCCACGGTGACGAGGGCGGTCCCGGGGGCGTCGGCGGGACCGGTGGCCCGGAACCAGGCGGGCCCGTGGCGGGCGATGAGCGCCACGTGGGCGAGCGTCTCGGCGTTGTGCACCAGGGCACGGCGCCGGCCGATGCAGAGCGCCACCCCCTTCACGGGTCGGAACGTCGGCGCGCCGGGGCCACCGTCCAACCACGACACGAGGGCCGACTCCTCACCTGACACGTAGCCCGCCGGGGGACGCGCCAGCTCGATCGGCACGGGGGACAGGGGGCGTGCCCGCCCGCTCGGCCACGGCACGGGCCACGGCGCGCGCCGTGTCGTGGCGGTCGTCGGCGACGCAGACCACGACGCGCCACGTGCCGAGGGCGTTGGCGGCCAGCTCGGCCCCGTCGAGGACCAGGTGGGGCACGCACGACAGGAGGACGAAGTCCTTGGCGCTCGCCGGTTCGCCCTCCATGGCGTTCACGACCAGCGTCGTGCCGGCACCGGCACCGGCGCCTGCGGCGAGCCGCAGCTTGGCCGACGACGGGAAGCCCGCCCCGCCCCGGCCCGTCAGCCCCGACGCATCGAGGGCGGCGGCGAGCCGGGCCGCCGAGCCGGGGTCGCCGTCACGGGGGAGGGGCGGCGCACCGTGCTGAGCGAGGTGGCCGGCGAGATCGGGGCCGTGCCCGGCACGGTGGGCGGCGAGAAGACGGGTCCCGGCCGCATCGGCCCGGGTGCGCTGGTTCTTGGTGGCGCCCGGGCCCGAGGTGGGCAGGGTGGACGCGGGCAGGGTGGAGATGGGCAGGGTGGAGATGGGCAGGGTGGAGGTGGGTGGCATCGGGGACCTCGTGTGTCGGGCGGACTCGTGTCTCAGGCGGAAAGGTGCTTCACGGGGACGCCCTCGGGGCGGGACCGGACCGAGGGATAGACGAGCACCCGCTGTGTGCGCGAACGTGGCGAGGGCGAACCGCCAGATCGCGGACCCCGTGACCGCCACGATGCACACGACGGCCAGGCCCACCACCCAAGGGGTCGCCATGTCGGATCCCATGCCGAAGGCGTGGGCGAGGGCGAAGGGCCAGCTGCCGTAGGCGAGCCAGTGCACGGCGCGCCAGAGACGGGCGGGAAGGCGGTGGCGCAGGATGCTCGTGACGGCCACGGCGAGGAGCAGGTCGAAGCCGACGGCCCCGAGCCCCACCCACAGCCGCTTGAACGACGAGGCGAAGGGGACGACCACCGCTGTCCAGCCGATGTGCACGAAGGTGTCCATGACGCTCGTGAGGATGTGCGCGCCGAGGAAGGCCATGGCCGTCAACGACACGCGGCGGTGCAGGTCCTGGAGGGCGAACCCCGGCCACGACCGGGTGGAGACGCGGTTGGCGGTGATGATGCCGAGGACCGTCGTGGCCGTGAGCAGCACCAGGGCCACGATGCCGGTGGCGCGCGGTGGCGTACCAGAGCACGGGAGAGCTCATGACGCCACCTGCCGGTGGCCGGAGGCGTCCGCCGGCCACCCGTTGAGGGTGAGCACCTCACCGTCGTGGCGCACGAGGCGGGAGGGTCGCTCCAGGGCCACCAGGTTGGGCACCGCCCAGGCACCCCACACGATGGCGGCCGTGCTCGCCGCGTTGGCGTCGACGCAGGAGTCGGCCGAGCACGACACGAGGGACCAGTGGGTCGAGGCGCTGTCGCCGGTGGCGGGATCCACGATGTGGTGGACCCGACGCCCGTGGCGGCGCCACGTGCGCACCGCCGTGCTCGAGCTGGCGATGCCGCCGCTTCGCAGGGCCACCACCTGGTCGACGGCGTCGAGGGCGACGGAGGAGTCGCGGGCGATGCCCACGGCCCACCCGTCGGCGGGAGGAGGGCCGGCGGCGGCCACGTCCCCCCCGATGCTGACCAGGACGCCGCTTCGCACCGTCTCGGCGATGCGGTGGGCGGAGCGGTCCGCCACGAGGGCCTTGGCCGACGCGCCCAGATCGATGTGCACGCCGGCCGGAACGCGCACGGTGCGGCGACGGTGGTCGAGCTCGATGCGCCACCATCCGGGGGCCGGGCGAGGAGCGCCACCGCCACCGTCGCTGTTCGCTCCCACCTCGTCGAAGTCACGGTCGTACCCGAGCTCCTCGATGGCCACGCCCACGGTGGGATCGACGGCTCCCTCCGTGCGGCTGGCGACGTCGCACGCCACCTCGATCGCCTCGAGCAGGAGCGAGCTCACCCGCACCGGGGCCCCGCCCGCGCCGTGCAACGCCGACAGCTCGGAGTCGGGCGGAACCGGCTGCACGTCCGGTCGATGGCGACGAGCTCGTCGCGGAGGATCCGCTCGGCGCGCTCGGCCGCCACCGGTTCGGTCACGGCCACCGAGGCGGTGGTCCCGATGGCCCGCATGGAGCGCACGACGGGGTCGTTGGACCTCATGTCAGCGCCCCGTCCCGCCGGAGACCACGGTGGGCGACGACGACGAGGCGGTGGGGGTGCTCGTGCTCGACCCCGATGAGCCCGACGACCCCGATGAGCCCGACGACCCCGAGGCGCCCGACGAGGTCGAGGAGCCCGACGAGGTGCTCGGGGAGGCCGACGAGGTGGTCGAGCCCGATGTCGGGCTCGAACCCGATGTGGTGGTGGTCGTGCCGGCGCCTGCCTGGGTGGTGGCGGTGGACGACCGCGGCCGAGGTCGGTGCCGGCGGCAGCCGTCGTCCCCGGGATCTCACGTGACACCGTGACGCCGATCACTGCGGCGGCCCCGGCCGCCAGGATCGCCACCGATCTCGAGGCGCGCCGCACCGCCGTCGTGGCTCGATTGCGGCGCTCGCCCGATGCACGGACCCGGGCGGGGCCGGCGTGACGAGGTGCACGGCGACGGGTGGCGGCGCCGTCCGGTCGGTGGGAGCTCATGCGTCGTACCTCACCACGGCAATCTCGCGGTTCTCGCACAGTCAGCTGCGAGCCACCTGTGAATCGCCGGGTGCGTCACCCCTCGTCGAGGCCGTCCTCCTCCCGCCCGGTGCGGGGCAGGCGGATCACGAACGTCGTGCCGACGCCCTCGCCCGGCGCCACCGACACCGTCCCGCCCTGGGCCTTCACGATCGAGGCCACGATCGAGAGGCCGAGACCGCTCCCCCCGTGCAGGCGCGAGCGTGAGGGGTCGGCCCGGTAGAAACGCTCGAAGACGCGGGCGGCGGCCTCGGGGTCGAGCCCGGGGCCGTCGTCGCTCACATTGATCACGGCCTCGTCGCCCTCCGCCGACACCGACACCACGGCCGCCGTGCCTGGCGGACAATGGGTCCGGACGTTGGCCAGCAGGTTGTCGAGCACCTGCCGCAGGCGGAGGCGATCGCCGATCACCTCCACCGGGTGGCGGGCGACGAGGTGCACGGGCCATGACGGTCCAACCGTGGTCGCCGTCTGCACCGCCTCGGCCGCCACCCCCACGAGCTCGACCTCGTCCCGGGCGAGCGGCCGGCCCTCGTCCAGCCGGGCCAGGAGCAGCAGGTCCTCGACCAGATGGCCCATGCGGGCCGTTTCGCTGCGGATGCCCTGCATCACACGCTCGAGATCCTCGGGCCGGTGCGACCGCTCCCTGTTCGAACAGCTCGGCGTAGGCCGACACGGCGGTGAGCGGGGTCCGCAGCTCGTGGGAGGCGTCGCCCACGAAGCGCCGCATGCGGGCTTCGGAGTGGCGGAGCTCCTCCTCGGTGGCGTCACGCTGGGCGAAAGCGCTCTCGATCCGACCCAGCATGACGTTGAGCGCCCGGGCCAGCCGGCCCACCTCCGTTCTCGCCTCGTCACCGGGAACGCGCTGGGCCAGCTCGCCGCGTGCGATGGCCTCGGCCGTGCCTTCGACGGCACGCAGCGGTCGGAGTCCCATCCGCACCAGCCACCACCCGAGGAGGAGGGAGGCCGCCAGGGCCGCCCCCGTCACGGCCAGCTCGACGCCCACCAGGCGGCCCAGGGTCCCCACCGTCGACTGCAGGGTCACGCCCACGATCAGCTGCCCGCCGGCCAGGGGGCCCTGCTCCAGCACCGACGCCCGGATCCGGTACTGCGGATCGTCGCTGTCGGTGTCGGCGGCGGTGAAGTAGACGGTCGGCTCGTCGTAGTCGGCGGCGTTGGCGCTGAAGCCGGTGATGCGGGCGGGAAGCTCGGGGCTGCCCGTGTCGGTGCTCCCGAAGCCGGGGAGCGTTCGCCTGCACAGGATCTGGCCCGCTGCGCTGCGGACCTCGACGAACGAGTCCGGCGGGAGCTCCTGGAGCAGCTCGGGGGAAAGGCCATGGAAGCCGAAGCACGAGGACGCGGCCACGGTGCTCGCCGCTTGGTGCGTCGTCTGCGTCGTCTGCGTCGTCTGCGTGTCGTCTGTCCCCCGAGCGCCGGCTGCCGCCTGCGCCGGGTCGTCCGCCATGGTCGTGGTGGTCGAGGGCGGAGGCGCCGTCGCACCCCCGCCCGGCCCGGGCGGTTGCGGGTGGGGGGCGCTGCCGAGGGCAACCTCGATCGGCATGTGGGACTGCTCGAGGGACTGGTCGATCTTGCTGTAGAGGAACGAGCGCAGCTCCTGGTAGGTGACGGCGTCGGCGATGACCAGGGCGATGAGGGCGACGGCCGCCACGGCCAGCAGCAGCCGTATCCGGAGCGACACCTATGAGGCCTCGGGGTCGCGGAGCGTGTAGCCGACCAGCCTGATGGTGTGGATCAGGGGCGGACCGTGGCGCTCCAGCTTCTTGCGCAGATAGCTCACGTACGTCTCCACCACGTTGGCTTCGCCGCCGAAGTCGTAGTGCCACACGTTGTCGAGGATCTGGGCCTTGGAGAGGACCTGACGGGGGTTGCGGAGGAAGAAGCGGAGCAGGTTGAACTCCGTGGCGGTGAGCTGGATGCGGTTCCCGTTCCGGCGCACCTCGTGCGCGCCTTCGTCCATCTCGAGGTCGGCGAAGCGAAGCGTCCCGTCGTCGCCGCGCTCGACGCCGGCGCGCCGCAACAGCGCCCGCGTGCGGGCGATGATCTCGGCCAGGGCGAAGGGCTTCGTGACGTAGTCGTCCCCCCCGACGGTGAGGCCGGCGATCTTGTCCTCCAGTGAGTCGCGGGCGGTGAGGAAGAGCACCGGGGCGCGGATGCCGTCGGAGCGAAGCCGGCGGGTGACCTCGAGACCGTCGAGGTCGGGGAGCATGACATCCAGCACGATCATGTCCGGAGGGCGCTCCTGGGCGGCCACGAGGGCGGCCCGCCCCGAGGTCGCCTCCTCGACGTCGTAGCCCTCGTACCGCAGGGACGTGGCCACGGCGTCCACGATCGACGGTTCGTCGTCGACGACGAGGACGCGGTGGCGGCCCCCCTTCTCTCCGGTCATCTCCACGGTGCACCTCCGCTGACCAGCATCGGCCCCTCTGTTCGACGGCCACTGGGCGCCCGCTGTGAGCCACCTGTGAGAATATGGGCCCTGGGGGCGAGGCTAAAGGGTCCCGGCGATCCCGCCGATCGCGTTGGGAGCGTCGAGCCGATCGGAGGCTCCATGGCGACGAGCGAGGGCTGGGCGGCGGACCCCACAGGGACGCACGAGGCGCGCTACTTCATCGACGGTCGGCCGACGCCTCTCGTCCGCGACGGCTCGGACGATTCGTTCGACGTGATGCCCGACATGGGCGACGAGATACCCGCCTCCCCGCCCCCGGTCGCCTCCGAGCCCGGAGTTCTTCGCGCCGCGGCCCCCGCCGCCCCCGCCCATGGCCCGGCCGTCGCTTCCCCCGCCACCCCCGACGTCTTCGGACGCGACACCGTCGCCCCCGGCGGGCTCGTACTGGGTGCCGCGTGGTGCTGCCGGGCCCGATGCCGCGCCGCCACCCCCGGCCCTACCCCCGCCCCCCCGTGGCCGGCCGCCGATCGGCGCGACACCGCCACTGCCTCCACCTCCATACGCCTCGTCGGCGTCGACGCCCCCGATGCCGTCGACGCCCCCGATGCCGTCGACGCCGTCGACGCCGTCGACGCCGTCGACGTCCTGGGGGACGTACCCGGGTGGGGACCCGGGCGCGCCGTTCGGTGCGGACGCCCAGACGTTCTCCTCGTCCCCGTCGGGGGGGCCGGCCCGCCGGACCCGTCGGCGACTCGGGGCGGCACTGGCCGCGGTCGTGGTCGTGGGGGCCGTCACCGCCGTCGCCGTGGTGGCGACGGGGGGCAAGAGCGCACAGGCGAGCGTCATCGACGCCGTGACGAGCACCATGTCGGACCGGACGGCCGACCTGCGCCTGACCATCAAGGTCGGGACCCCCTCGCAGACCGTCCAGGGCAACGGCACCGGTTCCATCGACTTCGGCCAGGGGGCGATGCAGGCGAACGTCAGCGTCTCTGTTGCGGGCCAGCAGGTCCAGATGCAGCTCCTCTACATCGGCGGCACCGTCTACGAGGGCCTGCCCGGCCTCGATCAGATCATCCCGGGCAAGTCGTGGGTGTCGATCGACCTGTCGTCGTTGCAGCAGGCCTCGGGCTCGGGGTCGACCGCCCTCGGCTCGCAGGGCAACCCCAGCGCCATGCTGAAGGTCCTGGCCCAGCAGGGCAACACCGTGGTGGCGCTGGGGCCGTCCACGGTGGACGGCGTGGCCGTCCAGGGCTACGCCGTGACCGTCAGCCCCGCGGCCGTGAAGGCGGAACTGTCGAAGGCGAACGTGCCAGCATGGATGCGCTCAGCCCTCGCCCAGGCGAGCTTCCACCATGGCACGGAGCGTGTCTACGTCGACAGCACGGGGAAGCTGCGCCGCCTGAGCATCGAGGTGGACGAGTCCATCGCCTCGACCGGGACCTTCACCGTCGACGAGTCGCTCGACTTCTCCGACTACGGGACGCCCTTCACCGCCACGCCGCCACCGGCTGCCCAGACGGCGAGCTTCGAGCAGCTCCTCCAGGCGACGGCGGCCGCCGCCCAGAGCAGCTCGTCCTGACGTCGCGCCGTGTCGGCGTGGCGTGCCGGTGAACCCGGCACCTCTCAGGCGTCGATCCCCTCGGCGATCCGCGCTCCGAAGGTTGGGTCCACGTTGCGCCAGTACTGCTTGACCCGCGACAGGACCGGCTCGACCACGCCCGCCCGCACGTGGGAGACGACGTTGGCCACCAGGCGGTCCCGGGCGGCGTCGTCGAGGACGGTGCGCACGAGCGTCCCCGCCTGCCCGAAGTCGTCATCCTCCTTGTGGAGCACCGACGCGGCCCGGACGATGTCGCCGGCCACGGCCCAGGACGGGTCGGCCCCGAAGCGCACCGGGTCGGCTGCAGGCCCTCCGAACGAGTTCGGGGCGTACACGGGATCGGACGGGTTGTGCAGGCGCATGTGCCCGTCGCGGTTGTAGGAGTGCACGGGCGAGCGGGGACGGTTGACCGGCAGCTCCTGGGCGTTGGGCCCGACACGGTGCAGGTGGGTGTCGTGGTAGCTGAAGAGCCGGCCGAGCAGCATCTTGTCGGGGAGGGGCCGACGCCCGGCACCATGTTCGACGGCTCGAAGGTGGCTTGCTCGATCTCGGCGAAGTAGTTCTCCGGGTTCCGGTCGAGCACCATGCGTCCCACCCGGACGAGCGGGTAGTCGCCATGTGGCCACACCTTCGTCAGGTCGAAGGGATTGAAGCGGTAGTCCGCCGTGTCCTCGAAGGGCATGACCTGCACATAGAGCGTCCATGCCGGGTGCTCGCCACGGGTGATGGCGTCGTAGAGGTCGCGGATGTGGGCATCGGGGTCGGCCGCGGCCACGGCCGCCGCCTCGTCGTTGGTGAGGAACTCGACACCCTGCTCCGTGGTGAAGTGGTACTTCACCCAGACGCGCTCCCGCCACCGTTGATCCACATGTAGGTATGGCTGGAGTGACCCTGCATGTGCCGCCAGCTCCGGGGGATGCCCCGATCACCGAGGAGCCACGTCACCTGGTGGGCCGACTCCGGCGAGAGCGTCCAGAAGTCCCACTGCATGTTGTTGTCCCGCAGGTGGTTGTCGGCCCGCCGCTTCTGGGAGTGGATGAAGTCCTGGAACTTCTGGGGGGTCGCGGATGAAGAAGACCGGCGGTTGTTCCCCACCATGTCGTAGTTGCCCTCGGAGGTGTAGAACTTCAGCGCGAACCCCCGCGGGTCGCGCGCCGTGTCGGCAGAGCCCATCTCCCCGGCCACGGTGGAGAAGCGTGCCACCAGGGTCGGTGCGGGTGCCGGGCGGAACACCGCCGCCTTGGTGAGCGCCGACACGTCGTCGGTGACCTCGAAGAACCCGTGCGCTCCGCCGCCCTTGGCGTGGACGACGCGCTCGGGCACGCGCTGCGGTTGAAGTGCTGCATCTTCTGCACCAGGTAGGTGTCGTGCAGGAGGATGGGCCCGTCCGCTCCCACCGTGAGCGAGTGCTCGTCGCTCGTGGCCGGGATGCCGGCGTCGGTCGTGGTGTAGGGATGGTCGTCATGCATGACGGTCTCTCCGTTCGTTGCTCGGGTCGCGAATGGTGTCGGTCGGGGGCCGGCACGCCGGGCACAGGCCCCAGAACGTGACCTCGGCCTCGTCGAGGAGGAATCCGTGGGTCTCCGACGGCGTGAGACACGGTCGCCGCCCCACCGCGGAGTCGACGTCGGTGGCGGTGCCGCATCGGCGGCACACGATGTGGTGGTGGTTGTCGCCCACGCGCCGCTCGTAGCGCGCCGGGCTCCCCGCCGGCTCGATGCGGCGGACCAGACCCACTGCCACCAGGGTGGCGAGCACGTTGTAGACGGCCTGAGCCGAGACGGCGCCCAGATCGTGGCGAACGGCGGCGATGACGGTCTCGGCGTCGGCGTGGGGATGCCGCTCGAGCGCGGCCATGACGCCGAGGCGCGGGGAGGTGACGCGCAGGCGCAGGCGCGCAGGGCGTCGACCATCGCCTGCCGTGCATCTGTCGAACCCGTGACAGCCATGCCCGAACTCTAGGACTAGTCTGTTATTGGAGTCAATCCATTTAACTGCCCAGGTCTCACTCCGGCGCACCGTCGGCGGCGGACGGCACGTCGACGACGCCGTGCGAGCCCTGGATCATCACCATGCCCGAGGGTCCCGCCGGCGCGTCTTCGCCGACACCCGGCGGCTCCTGCTCAGTCCAGGTGGGAGGCGTCGAGCCAGGTGTAGCCGTTCCACCGCACCCGCGACCCCCAGGCCGAGCCGTCCCAGGTAGGCCTGGTCGGCGCCGTCGTCGGACCCGGGGTACCAGCCCGGCCTCTTCGGGGCGTCGAGCGTGGCGAGAGGGGTGGACGGCGCGGGCACCTCGGGCGGTGACGCCGGGCCGAAGGCGACGGTTCCCAGGTCGCGACAGCCATGGCTCGGCGTCTCCGGGGGCGAAGCGCCCGTCGGGCCCGGCGGCCGAGACCGGCCCGGGCGGCACCACCACGGTGCGCCGGCCGGTGGTGCCGTGCCGGGCATTGGTGGGCGTGGTGGCCAGATACATGGCGAGCAGGGCGAGCGGTCCGAGGAGGGCGCCGAGCGCCGTCCACAGCCATACGGGCGCCCCCCAGGCCGCGTATCCGTCTCGGCCTCGAAGGTCCGGGCGCGCCCACCAGCACAGGGCCGTGCACGGCACGACCCAGAGCACGAGCGGGATCGCCGGGGAGAAGACGGCGGCGGGCAACCAGGGCCTCGATTCTGGTGGGAGACGGTCACGGGAGAACTCGGCACGCGCGGGGACAGCTTGAGCACGCCGCTCGCTGCCGTCCGTACCGTCGCCACCCGGAGCGCTTTCTTCCTGCGACTCCCGGGGGCGGGCTCCGGCGCTCGTGCCGGCGGGCCCGCCGCACCCGCCGCAACCCGCCGCACCAGGCCCTCCGTGCCCACGGGGCACCAGCTCTCTGCGCCCACGGGCCAGGGGCGGGCAGCTCGGCACTGTGGCCGACCGCCCTCGGCAGGACTCGGACCTGCGCCACCGGCTCCGGAGGCCGGTGCTCTATCCGCTGAGCTACAAGGGCTGGTGGTGCGGCTCCGCCCCGCACCGGGGCGGGCGCCGTGCCGGCCCCCCCGACTGTAGTCGTCGGGCCCGCGAGCCACCTCCGGGCGCGACGCCGCCGCCTGCCGGGCCGTCGCTCGGCCCCGCCCGGCGCCACGGCCGGCAATTCGCGCCCCCGGCTCCGGCGCGCCATCCTCGGCGGGACCATGCCCGCCCGCCCCGACATCGCCGCCGCTGTCGAGCGCGGCGCTGTCCTCTCTCGGGGTGGCGGTCGACGCGGCCGCCGTCCACCTCGAGCGTCGGCCCGACCGAGCACGGTGACTGGTCGACCAACGTCGCACTGGTGAACGCCAAGGCGCTCGGACGGCCGCCGCGCCAGATCGCCGAGGAACTCGCCGCCGCCTTGCGCCACGCTCCACCGCCGCACGTGCGCGCCGTGGAGGTGGCGGGGCCGGGCTTCGTGAACCTCCATCTCGACCCGGGCTGGCTCCACGACGCCTTGACCGAGGTGGTGACGGAGGGCGAGGCCGGCTACGCCCGCAGCGACCTGGGCGCGGGCGAGCGCGTGCAGATCGAGTTCGTCTCGGCCAATCCCACGGGTCCGCTCCACGTCGGCAACGGGTGGTGGGGCGCCTACGGCGACGCCATGGGACGCGTCATGGAACGTTGCGGCTGGCACGTGCACCGCGAGTACTACGTCAACGACACCGGGGGCCAGATCAGGGTGCTGGGCGACAGCCTGCTCGCCCGGCGTCGGGGGAGGACGTCCCCGACCAGGGGTACCAGGGCGAGTACGTAGCCGAGCTGGCCAGCCGCTACGACGGCCCCGAGGACGTCATGGCGGCGGGACGCTGGGCGGCGGAGCAGATCCTCGACAACATCCGCGTCACCCTGGCCCGCATCGGCATCACCTTCGACGAGTGGCACAGCCAGGCGTCGGTGGAGGAGAGCCGGCGCGCTGGCCGAGACCTTGGAGCTGCTGCGGGCCAAGGGACTGGTGGAGGACGAGGACGGGGCGCTGTGGTTCCGCTCCGAGCGCTTGGGCGACAACCGTGACCGCGTACTCGTGAAGTCCAACGGCGACGCCACCTACCTGGCCGGGGATCTCGCCTACCACCGCGACAAGCTCATCGTCCGGGGATTCGACCGCGTCATCGACATCTTCGGCGCCGACCACGCCGGCCAGGTGAAGAGCCTCATGCTCGGCGTCGAGGCCATGGGCGTGGAGCCGGGCCGCCTCGAGGTGAAGATCGGGCAGATGGTGTCGTTGGTGCAGGGCGGCGAGTCGGGGCGCATGTCCAAGCGGGCGGGCAACTTCGTGGCCCTCGACGAGCTGGTGGCCGACATCGGCGCCGACGCCACGCGCCTGTTGTCGCTCATGTCCTCCCTCGACCAGGCCACGGTCCTCGATCTCGACCTGGTGCGCAGCCAGTCGATGGAGAACCCCGTGTACTACGTGCAGTACGCCTACGCCCGCATCGCCTCCATCGGGCGCGTCGGTGCCGAGCGGGGCATCGAGCGCCGGCCCATCGAGGACACCGACCTGTCCCTGCTGGTGCACGAGCGCGAGCTCGAGGTGCTGCGCCTGTTGGAGGAGCTTCCCGACGTCGTGGCCGACGCCGGCCGTGACCGGGCCCCGCACAAGGTCACGGCGTGGGTGCGCGAGTTGGCGGGGGCGTTCACGGCTTCTACCACGACTGCCCGGTGCTGGCCGACGCGGTGGGGGTGGAGCTCGTCCAGGCCCGGCTGTGGCTGGTCGAAGCGGCACGCGTGGGGTTCGCCGTGGGCTTGGACCTGCTCGGGGTGAGCGCGCCGAGTCGATGTGACGACGGCTCCGTCGCCGTTTCCGGGAGGGGACGCGCCCTGGCCTGAGTAGCCTCTGTCCGATGGAGGCGTCGGTCGGGAGCCCGGGCACGACAGCGGCGGCACCGCCGGCGACAGCCGGCTCCGGGGGCCCCGACGAGGGTCCGGTGCGGCTCGATCTCCTCCCCCCTCACCGCCCAGGTCGGCCGCAGGGCAGCCTGTCGGTGGGCGGTGTCGACCTCGTCGAGCTGGCCGGCACGTTCGGCACGCCCCTGTTCGTCTACGACGAGGAGCACCTGCGGGCGCGCGCCGTGGCGACGCCGTCGCCGCCTGGGGCGAGGGTGTGGCCTGCGCCACCAAGGCCTTTCTGTGTCGGGCCATGGCCCGCCTGGCCCACGACGAGGGCATGTGCCTCGACGTGTCGACGGGTGGGGAGCTCCACGTGGCGCTGGCGGGTGGCGTGCCGCCGGAACGGGTCGTCCTGCACGGCAACAACAAGTCGGAGGGGGAGCTACGTCGTGCCCTCCACGCCGGGGTGGGGCGCATCGTCGTCGACTCGTTCGACGAGATCGACCGTCTGGCGCGTCTCACGGCCACCCCGCCGCCGGGCGTGGCCCGCAACCCGTGCTCATCCGCGTCACACCGGGGGTGGAGGCTCACACCCACGAGTTCGTCCGCACCGGGCAGGACGACTCCAAGTTCGGGTTCGGCCTTTCGTCGGGGGCGGCGGCCGAGGGGGTGGCGCGCCTGCGGGCCCTGTCGGGCGTCGAGCTCGTGGGCGTCCACGCCCACATCGGGAGCCAGGTCTTCCGGGTGGCGTCCTTCGCCCAGGAGGTCGAGGCGCTGTCCGGGTTCTTCACCCCGCTCCGACTGCCCGAGTTGTGCGTCGGGGGCGGACTGGGGGTGCCCTATGTGGCCGCCGAGCAGGCCC
This sequence comes from uncultured Acidimicrobiales bacterium, assembly GCA_963839605.1. GTDB lineage: Bacteria > Actinomycetota > Acidimicrobiia > Acidimicrobiales > UBA8190 > JBEKVE01. The sequence continues at coordinate 91,711 of CAWIWK010000032.1, forward strand.
CGACGCTGCAGGAATGGGCCGACACGGTGCACGACGCCTGCGGGCGGGCGGGGATCCCCGCCGGCACGCGCATCACGGCCGAGCCCGGCGGGCCATCGTGGCGGCCGCGGCCGTGACGCTGTACCCGTGGGCACGGTCAAGGAGATCCCCGGCGTGCGACCTCGTGGCCGTGGACGGGGGCATGAGCGACAACCCACGGCCCGTGCTGTACGGAAGCGGCTACAAGGCGTTCCTGCCCGCGCCACGCCGGCGCCGCGTCCCCGGCGGGTGCGGGTGGTGGGCAAGCACTGCGAGTCGGGCGACGTGGTGGTGTCCGACGCCCGCCTCCCCGGCGACCTCGCCGTGGGGGACGTGCTGGCGACGCCCGTCACCGGTGCCTACGGCTACTCGATGGCCTCCAACTACAACAAGGTGCCCCGTCCGGCCGTGGTCTTCGTGGCCGGCGGCCGGGCCCGGGTGGTCGTGCGCCGCGAGACCGACGACGACATGGTTCGGCTGGACGCCTGACGGCGCCCGGACGGGGCCGCTTCGTCGGGGAACGCACGTCGGCGGCGGTAGCGTGAGCGCATGACCGCGCACCGACGGCCAACGGGCCCCGGCCGGCCCCGGCGGTGGTCGGACGAGGTCCCGGTGCGGGTGGCCGTCCTCGGGTGCGGCAACGTGGGCGGCGCCCTGGTGGCGCTGCTGCTCGGTGAGGCCGACGCCATCGCCGAGCGCTCGGGGGTCCGGCTCGAGCTGGCCGGTGTGGCCGTGGCCGACCCGTCGCGCCCGCGTCCCGGCGTCCCGGCCGAGCTCGTGACGGGGGATGCCAAGGGCCTCGTGGCCGATCCCGGCGTGGACGTCGTGGTCGAGCTCATCGGGGGCATCGACCCCGCCCGGGCGCTGGTGGAGGAGGCCCTCGCCGCCGGCAAGCCCGTCGTCACAGGCAACAAGGCGCTGGTGGCGGCCCACGGTGCGGCGCTGGCCGAGGCCGCCGCCGCCGCCGGTGTCGACCTGCACTACGAGGCGGCGGTGGCCGGTGCCATCCCTCTCATCCGACCGCTGCGCGAGTCACTCGCAGGCGAGCGGCTGCGCCGTGTCGTCGGCATCGTCAACGGCACGACCAACTTCATCCTGAGCACCATGTCGGAGGACGGGCTCTCCTACACCCAGGCCCTGGCCGAGGCCCAGCGCCTCGGTTTCGCCGAACGCGACCCCAGCGTGGATGTCGACGGGCACGACGCGGCGGCCAAGGCCGCCATCCTCGCCGCCCTGGCCTTCCGCTGCGACGTGGTGGCCGACGACGTGCCGCGCGAGGGGATCGCCACGGTGGATCCCGTCGACATCGCCTTCGCCACGCGCCTCGGGTACGTGGTCAAGCTCCTGGCCGTGGTGGAGCGGGTGGACGACGAGCCGGCGGGTGTGCCCGAGATCTCGGTGCGCGTCCACCCGGCCATGCTGCCCCGCACCCATCCCCTGGCCTCGGTGCGCGGCGCCTACAACGCCGTGTTCGTGGAGGGGGACAACGTCGGCGAGCTCATGCTCTACGGACGAGGTGCAGGGGGCAAGCCCACCGCCTCGGCCGTCCTCGGGGACCTCATCGACGCCGCGTACCATCTGCGCACCGGGTCACCGGCCCGGCCCGTACGGCGGGTGCGGCCCAAGCTGCGGCCCGCCGACGAGCTGCGCTGCGCCTGGTACCTCAACATCGACGTGGTGGACCGGCCCGGGTGCTTGCCGCCGTGGCCCACGTCTTCGGTGACAACGGCGTGTCGATCCGCTCGATGGAGCAGGTGGGTCTCGGGGCCGAGGCCCGCCTCATCTTCTTGACGCACGTGGCCCGCCAGGGCGACGTGCACCGCACCCTGGCTGCCCTGCGTGGGCTCGACGTCGTGGATCACGTCGGCGGCGTGCTGCGCGTCATCGGGGACGAGGACCGGGCGTGACGGGCCCGGGTTGGCCGGGCGTCGTGAACGCCTACCGGTCGTTCCTGCCGGTGACCGAGGGCACGCCCGTGGTGACGCTGCTCGAAGGCGGCACGCCGCTGCTCGAGGCGCCGCGCCTGTCGGCCCGCCTCGGGCGCGCGTGCTGCTCAAGCTCGAGGGCCAGAATCCGACCGGATCCTTCAAGGACCGCGGCATGACCATGGCCATCTCCAAGGCGCTCGAAGAGGGGGCCAAGGCGGTGGTGTGCGCGTCGACGGGCAACACCTCGGCATCGGCGGCCGCCTACGCGGCGCGCGCCGGCCTGACCTGTGCCGTGCTCATCCCCCAGGGTCACATCGCCCTCGGCAAGCTGGCACAGGCGCTCGTGCACGGGGCCAAGGTCCTCCAGGTGCGGGGCAACTTCGACGAGGCCCTGTCCATCGTCCGGCGCATGGGGGAGAAAGAGCCTGTCACAGTGGTCAACTCGGTGAACCCCTACCGCCTCGAGGGCCAGAAGACGGGCGCCTTCGAAGTGGTGGACGTCCTCGGCGACGCGCCGGACCTGCACTGCATCCCCGTCGGAAATGCGGGGAACATCACCGCCTACTGGAAGGGCTATCTCGAGTACAAGGCGGCGGGGCTGGCCACCAAGCTCCCGCGGATGTTCGGGTTCCAGGCCGCCGGGGCGGCCCCCATCGTCGAGGGCCACCCCATCGAGCACCCCGAAACGGTGGCGACCGCCATCCGCATCGGCAACCCCGCGTCGTGGTATGGCGCCACCGCGGCGGCGAGCGAGTCGGGCGGTGCCATCGAAGCGGTCACCGACGACGAGATCACCGCCGCCTACCGCTTCCTCGCCTCGGAGGAGTCGGTGTTCTGCGAGGCGGCCTCGGCGGCGTCGGTCGCCGGCCTGCTCAAGGTGGGTGCTCCGGAGGGGGCGACGGTGGTGTGCGTCCTCACGGGCCACGGGCTCAAGGACCCCGACTTCGCGCTCGGGCAGATCGCGGTGCCGACCACGGTGGAGGCCGACTACGCCGCCGTCCTCCGTGCGCTCGGGTTGTAGGGGGCGCCCTGGGCGGAAGGTGCCCCGGCCCTGCCCGGTCGGAGCAGGGCCCGTACCGGTCGGACGCCCCGTCACACGGCGGGAACAATCCGGTGGGGGCGGGTGTTGTTGCCTAAGAGGCCGGGTGTCCGGTACGATGAGGACACCGCCGCCCCCCAGTTCCCGATGGAGCCCGCGGGCGACAGACTCTCGCAGTCGGTCCCTTCTCAAGCGGTTCTCCGACGGCGACCTGGTGGAGGCAGCGGCCGATCGTCGCAATTCGCGCCGATCGTCGTACCCTCTGTTCCGTGTCCCCTGACGCCTTGGCCTCGAAAAGCCGGAACGTGGACGCAACCTAGCGAGGTGGCTGATGGCTGCAGAGCAACAGCTCGAGCGGTCCGTACTCGAACGTAAGGAGCGGGAGGAGCTCCGGGCGATCGCCCAGGCGATGGCGCTCGACACCAACTCCCGAAGCAAGAAGGCCGACATCATCGACCAGATCCTGCGCGCCGCCGGGGTCGAGGTGGGGGCGGCGAGCACCAACGGGGCCGAGGCCCCGACCCGCGCCCGTGCCGGCGCCCGGCGGGCGGCCGGCAACGGCGCCGGCAACGGCGCCGACGAGGACGACGATGCCTCGCACCCCGAGGCCGCCAACGGCAGTGCCACGGCGCAGTCCCCCTCGGATCACGACGGCGGTGACGGACCCGGTGACACCGGGTCCGGCGGTGGCACGCCCGATTCCCGTGCATCGGACGACGCGCCGTCGGCCGACTCCGGGGACCGGGGCGGCGACCGCAACACCAACGGTCAGCGCCAGCCCGCGGGGCAGAATCGCCAGCACGCCCAGCAGCAGAACGCCGGCGGCGGGGGCGAGCCCGGCAACCGACGCGGCCGGCGTCGCCGCGGTCGTGAGCGCACCACCGGTGGCGGTGGCGGTGGCGGCGGCGGCGGTGGCGGCGGTGAGCGCGAACTGCAGGGCGGGGGCCAGGAGTCGCAGTACAGCGGAGAGCTGATCCCCGTCCGGGGCCTGCTCGACCTGCGCGACGAGGGGTACGGGTTCCTGCGAGCCGACGGCTACCTTCCGAGCTCGAAGGACGTCTACGTGTCAATAAGCCAGGCTCGGCGCTTCGCGCTGCGGCGTGGCGACCACATCGAGGGGGCGTGCCGCCCAGCGGCGTCGAACGAGAAGTTCCCGGCCCTGATCCGCATCGACTCGGTGTGCGGGCTCGCGCCCGAGGAGGCACGCAACCGGCCTCGTTTCGAGGACCTCACCCCGCTCTTCCCCGACGAGAAGCTGCGTCTGGAGATGCCCGGGGCGGCGGAGCTCACCACCCGGATCATCGATCTGCTGTCGCCGATCGGCAAGGGTCAGCGCGGCATGATCGTGTCGCCCCCGAAGGCCGGCAAGACGACGATCCTGAAGCAGATCGCCCACTCGATCGAGGCCAACAACCCGGAGGTGCACCTGATCGTGCTGCTCGTCGACGAGCGGCCCGAAGAGGTCACCGACATGCGGCGCTCGGTGAAGGGCGAGGTCGTCGCATCGACGTTCGACCGGCCCTCCGACGAGCACACCTCCATCGCCGAGCTCACCATCGACCGGGCCAAGCGCCTGGTGGAACTGGGCCGCGACGTGGTGATCGTGCTCGACGGCATCACGCGCCTGGCCCGTGCCTACAACCTGGCCCAGCCGGCCAGCGGCCGCATCATGTCCGGCGGTGTCGACTCGGGCGCGCTGTACCCGCCCAAGCGGTTCTTCGGTGCGGCCCGCAACATCGAGGAGGGTGGGTCGCTCACCATCCTGGCCACGGCCCTGGTGGAGACGGGGTCGAAGATGGACGAGGTCATCTTCGAGGAGTTCAAGGGCACCGGCAACATGGAGCTCCGCCTCGACCGGCGCCTGGCGGAACGCCGCCTCTACCCCTCCATCGACGTCAACGCCAGCTCGACCCGCCACGAGGAGCTCCTCTTCGAGCGTGGTCAGCTCCAGCAGGTGTGGAAGCTCCGGCGGGTGCTCAACGCCCTCGCCGCCGACGGCAGCGCGGCGGCCGGCCTCGAGCTGCTCATGGACAAGATCCGCACCACCAAGAGCAACGACGAGTTCCTGGCCGAGATCGCCAAGGGGCCGGCGCCCCCCGTCTGAGCCCGGAGGGGCGGGGCGGTCCCCCCGCTACACTGGAGGCACCATGAAGTCCGACATCCACCCCACGTACATCGAGGCGAGCGTGCGCTGCTCGTGTGGCAACACGTTCACCACCCGGTCGACCAAGCCGGAGCTCCACGTGGAGCTGTGCAACGAGTGCCACCCCTTCTTCACCGGCAAGCAGAAGCTGGTGGACTCCGGTGGCCGGGTCGAGCGGTTCCAGCGCCGCTACGGCCAGCGCGGCACCCGGGCGCGCACCAAGCGCCCCTGAGCACGCCTCCGGGGTCTCACTCCCCGGGGTCCCGGCGACGCAGACGCAGCTCCCGGAGCCCTCTGCCGCCGCCCGGCAACGTGCGACGCGTCGCCGGGCGGACGCGCGACCGCACCACCGACGCGCACCGCACCACCTCTGACCGATCGAGCGTGGGCAGCGCCCGCGGTGGGACAATCGTTCGGTCGGATCCGTGTGGGCTCCGACGTGGGGGGGACGGTGGGCGAGATCCGCGCCGGTGCCCGGGGACGGTGGTGGGTGACGGTGCCCCTCCTGCTCGCCGCCGCCTTGGCCTCGTGTTCCGGCGGCCCCGGCGCTGGCGCCAAGGCGGGAGCGACGAGCACCACGGCGCCCACCGAACCACGGCCCGGCGCCACCGGCTCCACGCGGGACCGGGGACGCCACCACGACGCCGGCGGGTGTCCCCTCGACGCCGGTCCCGGGGCAGGCGGGTCACCGCGGCCCGTTCTTCGGGCACTTCTCGCCACCGTCGGACCCGGTGGGTGCTGTGGTGACGCTCACCGGGCGGCGCTTCGGACAACTGGTGGCGGTCTCGGTCGACGGCATCCCCGCCACGGTGCTGCGCCATGGCCCCGACCGCATCGAGGTCGTCGTGCCCGCCGGCGCCACCAGTGGACCGATCTCCGTCGTGACCCGCTACGGCTCGGTGTCGTTGGACGGCTTCGTCGTCACCTGAGCACCGGTCCCGGGGCGGGAGGGACACGCCGGTGCGACCCCGGCGGCCGGGCCCGGGCACGTCGGTACCCTGGTGCGGTGGACGAGCAACGCCTGGAAGCCTGGGAGCGCGAGCACCAGGCCGTCCTCGACGATCTCGCCGACCCTTCCGTGCTCGCCGACCAGGCCCGGCTACGCGACGCGTCGAGACGCCTCAAGGAGCTCGAGGTGCTCGTGGGCGCCGGCCGGCGGCTGCGCCGGGCGGAGGAGGACCTCGGCACGGCCCGCGACATGCTGGCCGACGCCTCGGCCGACGAGCGCGCCATGGTGACCGCCGAGCTGGAGCGGGCCGAGGCCGACATCGAGACGTTCCGCGAGGAGCTGCGGCTGCTCCTCGCGCCCAAGGACCCCAACGAGGGCAGGAACGTCATCATGGAGATCCGGGGCGCCGAGGGCGGCGAGGAGGCCAACCTCTTCGCCCGCGACCTGTTCGAGATGTACCGCCGCTACGCCGAGCGGCGGGGCTGGCGGCTCGAGGTGCTGTCGTCGGATCCCTCCGAGCGTGACGGTCTCAACGAGATCACGTTCCTCGTGAAGGGCGCCGACGCCTGGACCCGGTTGCAGCACGAGGGGGGCACGCACCGGGTGCAACGGGTGCCGGTGACCGAGTCGCAGGGCCGTATCCACACGTCGGCGGCGACGGTCATGGTCCTCCCCGAGGCCGAGGACATCGAGGTCGCCATCGACCCCGCCGACCTTCGCACCGACGTGTTCCGCTCCACCGGGCCGGGGGGCCAGTCCGTGAACACCACCGACTCGGCGGTGCGCCTCACCCACATCCCCACCGGGATCGTGGTGTCGATGCAGGACGAGAAGAGCCAGATCCAGAACCGGGCCCGTGCCCTGCAGGTGCTCCGGGCCAGGCTGCTCAAGCTGGAGCAGGACCGTGTCGCGGCCGAGCAGTCCGAGCAGCGCCGCAGCCAGGTGGGAGGCGGTGGGCGGTCCGAGAAGATCCGGACGTACAACTTCAAGGAGAACCGCGTGACCGATCATCGCGTGCGACTCACCTTGCACAAGCTCGACCGAGTCCTCGACGGGGACCTCGACGAGGTCGTCGAGGCCCTGCTGGCCGCGGACCGCGAGGGCTGAGTGCATCGGGGCGCCGTACCGCACCCGGCACCCGCCCCGTGACGTCGGGCCCCGCCGTGGCGCCGCCGACGGTGCGTGACCTCGTCACCTCGCTGTCGCGCAGCTTGGGGTCGCCCGCCGAGGCGCGCTGGATCGTGGCGCACACGCTCGGCGTCCCCGGCACCGAGCTCGCCGCCCGGTTGGACGACGGCGCGCCGGCCCCTGTCGTGGCCGAGGTGCACGCCGCCGCCGATCGCTACCGAGCGGGGGAGCCGCTGCAGTACGTCCTCGGCACCTGGTCCTTCCGCACGCTCGAGCTGTCGGTCGACCGTCGGGTGCTCATTCCCCGGCCGGAGACCGAGGCCCTTGTCGACGTCGCCCTGGGGGAGCTGTCGCGTCAGGCTGCCACCGCCCCGGCCCGCCTGGCGGCGGTCGATCTCGGCACCGGCACGGGGGCGATCGCCCTGTCACTGGCGGTGGAGTGGACGGCACGTCACGCCACGCAGGCGGACCTCGAGGTGTGGGCCACCGACGTGTCGGCCGACGCCCTCGAGGTGTTCGACCGCAACCTGGCGTCGCTGCACGCCGTGCGTCCCGACACGGCGCGCGTCGCGTCCACCGGGGCCGAGGATCGTGGTTCGATGCCCTGCCGCACGAGCTCGCCGGCCGGCTCCACCTGGTGGCGTCGAACCCGCCCTACGTCTCGGAGTCCGAGTGGGAGGCGCTCGACGCCGAGGTGCGCGACCACGAGCCCGCGCCGTGCGCTCGTGGCCGGGCCCACGGGCCGCGAGGCGATCGAGGCGATCCTGGACGCGGCCCGAACGTGGCTCGTCCCCGCGGGCGGCGTGGTGCTCGAGATCGCACCCTCGCAGGCCGACGCCGTCACCGCCACGGCCGGGACGATGGGCTACGGCGACGCCGTGGTCCGGTCCGACCTGGCCGGACGCCCACGGGTGCTGGTGGCCCGATGGCCGGGCGTGGCGACCCGGTGACACCGGCACCCGGACCGCGGCGGCAGGCCGGAGGCGACGCAGCACCGCTCGACGGCGTGGCGGACGTCGTGGCGGCGCTGCGCCGCGGGGCCGTGGTGGGGGTCCCCACCGACACCGTGTACGGCCTCGCCGTCGACCCGTCCGTGCCCGGGTCGACCGACGCCCTGTTCGTGGTGAAGCGGCGCCCCGAGGGCCTCGACCTCCCCGTGCTCGTCGCCACCATGGAGCAGTTCGAGGCGTTGCTCGGCCCGGGACCGGGGTCGACGTTGGCCCGCCGGCTCGCCCGGGCGCTGTGGCCGGGGGCGTGCACGATCGTGGTGACGCGACGCCCCGGTCTCGATTGGGCCCTCGGCGCCGGGGTGCAGACCATCGGGGTGCGGTGCCCGGCCCACGACGTGGTCCGCCACCTGTGTGCCGATGTGGGCCCGCTCGCCACCACCAGCGCCAACCTGCACGGGGAACCGCCCTGCACGGAGGCGGCGGCGGTTGCCGGCCTGTTCGAGGGGCAGATCGCCGCTGTGCTCGACGGCGGCCGGTGCGACGGCGCACCCTCGACGGTGGTGGACGTCACCTCGGGCGAGCCGACGTGTCTCCGTCAGGGTGCGCTGGCGTGGGCCGACGTCACGGCCGCCGCCGACGCGGGCTGAACACCGCGCGCCGCCGCGCCGCGCACGACACGACGCCGCCACGCTCCTCACGACCCCAGCGTGACCCGCCCTCCGGCGGCCAGCCGTGCCGGGCGCCCGCATCCCTCGTCCTGCATCAGGCCCAGGAGGTCGTCCTCGTCGGTGACGTTGGCCCACACGCGTCGGCCGTCCGGGGTCACCAGCGCCAGGATGCCGCGCACGGCGCGGCCCTCTCGGTCATGGAGCACGGTGTAGGTCTCCACCGTGGCCGCGCCCTCGTAGCCCGGTGCCGGCGTGCGACGCGCCAGCGCGTCCACCGCCTCCTGGGGCCGGTCGTGGCGGAAGCCCGCCGCCGGGGGCTCGGTCGACCACAGGCCCACGGCGTGCTTCGTGGCGTACCACCCGAGGCCGGTCACGAGGCCGACGGCGCCGGGATCGGAACGCAGGCGCCCCGCCATGGTGGCGATGGAGTGGGTGACGTAGTTGTTGCCCGGACCCCCGGCGAAGGTCAGCCCCCCGGTGACCGTCAGCTCCCTCGAGCCGTCGACAGGGAGGCCGAGCGCACCCGCCGCCATCTGCACGGCACAGGGGAAGCACGAATACAGGTCGATGTGGGCCACGTCGTCGATGCCCGCCCCGGCGAGCTCGAGGGCGCGTCCCCCGGCGATGCCGACGGCGGGAGAGGACCGCAGATCGGCGCGCTCGGACACGTACCAGTGGTCATGCGCGTCGGCACCCGACAGCGGGAATACCCAGCGGTCGTCGGGCACGCCCGCGTCCCTGGCCGCCGCCACCGAGCACACGATGAGCGCCGCCCCCTGGTCGACGCGGTCGTTGGCGTTCATGAGCATCGGATAGGGAAACGACACCATGCGGTTGGCGGGGCCGACGGTCCGGATCTCCTCGGCGGAACGTTCCCGGCGCGACCAGGCGTAGGGGTTGGAGGCGGCGCATGCCGACAGGCGGGCCCACAGCTCCGAAACCGAGCGCTGATGGGCGTCGACGCTCTCGCCCGCCTCGGCCCGCAAGGCGTTCTCGAAGAGGGGGAAGACCCGCAGGGGCCGGTCCAGGCCGTGCGCCTTCTCGTCCTCGGTCACCGGTGTCCGGTCGTCACCCATCCGGACGGGGCCCGGCGTCTCCGGATCCTGGACGGACCAGCCGAGGCGCGACGTCCTGGCGCCGGGCCGCCACCACGGTGGCTGTGCACTCGGCGCCCGTCAGCAGGGCCACGTCGAGCCGCCCGTCGAGGATCTCCGTGGCGGTGCGGCTCACGACCGTCTGGGGGTTGTTCCCCCCGATGACGGTCAGTGCCAGCTCGGCCGGGGCGATGCCGAGCCGCTCGGCGACGAGCAGGCCCGGATTCACGTAGGGCCAGCTCAGGGGGACCATGACCCGGAGCGTCTGCGCCCGCTCGAGCAGGCGGCGCCCGACCGAGGGCGCGCCGCTGTCGTCTGCCGCGGCCCGCAGGGCCCGGGCCATGAGCTCGACCGGCTCGGGCCGGTCGCCGAGGGCGACGGCCGGGTCGCGACGCTCGGTGACCTGGCCGGCGCCCACCAGCACGGGGGTGCGGGGGTCCAGGGGCACGGGCCGGAGCGTACCGTCGGGGCGGGGGGAGCCCCCGGGGCCCGCCAGGGGCGTCGGTATGCTTCGCGCATGCGCATCGCGGTCGGTTCCGACCACGCCGGCTACCCCCTCAAGGAGCTTCTCGCCACCCATCTGGCCCAGTTGGGTCACGACGTGGACGACCTGGGCACGGACTCCGAGGAGCCGGTCGACTACCCCGTGTACGGAGCCGCCGTGGGACAGGCGGTGTCCGAGGGGCGGGCCCAGCTCGGCGTGTGCACGTGCGGCACGGGCATCGGCATCGCCATCGCCGCCAACAAGATCGTGGGTGTCGAGCCGCCGTGGTCCACGACGCCACCACCGCCCGCCTGGCGCGCGCCCACAACCACGCCAACGTGGTGTGCATGGGGGGCCGCATGGTGGGGACGGAGGTGGCCAAGGACAGCATCGAGGCGTTCCTGGCCACCGAGCCCGCCGGGGGCCGGCACGACCGACGCATCGCCCAGGTCGCCGCCCTCGAGCTTCGCTGAGCCGAGCGCGGGTCGATCGGAGAGGACGGACATGACCGAGCCATACAGCGGTGCGGGGTGGGCGTCGTCGCCCTTCGACCCGTGGCTGGCCGAGGACCCCGAGGTGGCGGCGCTGCTGCGGGCCGAGGCGCAGCGCCAGTCGACGACCCTGCAGCTGATCGCGTCGGAGAACTTCACCTCCCCGGCGGTGCTGGCGGCATCGGGCTCGGTGCTCACCAACAAGTACGCCGAGGGGTATCCGGGGCGCCGCTACTACGGCGGCAACCAGGTGGTGGACGAGGTGGAGGACCTGGCGCGGCGGCGCGCCACGGCGCTGTTCGGCGCCGAGCACGCCAACGTGCAGCCCCACGCCGGTGCGGTGGCCAACCTGGCCGTCTACCAGGCGCTGCTCGAGCCCGGCGACACGGTCCTGGCCATGCGCCTCGACCAGGGCGGGCACCTCACGCACGGATCGCCGGCCAGCATCACGAGCAAGATCTGGCGCTTCGTGGCCTACGGGGTGACGCCGGCATCGCCGGACCCCGACCGAGCCGGGCGAGATCATCGACCTCGACGAGGTGGCGCGACGTGGCCAAGCGCGAGCAGGCCCAAGCTCATCGTGGCCGGGGCCACCGCCTACCCCGTGTGATCGACCCCGAGCCCTTCCGGGAGATCGCCGACGCCGTCGGGGCCCGGCTCATGTTCGACATCGCCCACCCCGCCGGCCTCGTGGCGGAGGTGTGCACCCCAATCCGGTGGCGGTGGCCGACGTGGTCACGCTCACGACCCACAAGACGCTGCGCGGACCGCGCGGCGGGGCCATCCTGTGCGGGGCCGAGCTGGCCAAGGCCGTCGACTCGGCGGTGTTCCCCGGGTTGCAGGGCGGGCCCCTCGAGCACGTGGTGGCGGCCAAAGCGGTGGCCTTCCACGAGGCGGCCCAGCCGGCCTTCCGCCGACTACGCCGCGGCGCGTCGTGCGACAACGCCGGCGCTGGCGCGTCGCTTGCCGCCGAGGGCTTCCGCCTCGTGTCGGGGGGGACCGACAACCACCTCGTGCTGCTCGACCTGCGCTCCTTCGACGCCGAGCTCGACCGGCAAGGTGGCCCAGGAGGTGCTCGACCCGCCGGCATCACCTTGAACCGCAACACCATCCCCAACGACCCCGGTCCGCCTTCGTAACCTCGGGACTGCGGTTGGGGACCGCGGCCCAGACGACGACCGGGATGGGTCCGGGGGAGATGGCCCGCATCGCGGGCCTGATCGGCCGGGCGCCTGCGCGCCCGCACCGACGACGGGCGTCGCGCCAGGTGCGCCATGAGGTCTTCGACCTGTGCGCCGACTTCCCGCCGCTATCCGCAGCTCGGCGGAGCAACGCCGGCCCGGACGAGCGGAGGCGGCTGACCTCGTGCCCCCCCTCGGGGCCTACCTGGTGGTGGCGGTGGTGGCGGCTCGGCACGCTTCCTCTGCATGTTCCCGATCCGGCGCTTCGCCTTGCGTCGACCGTATCGAGTTCGCCGGAAGGCGAATTGTCCACCAAATCGAACAAACGCGGGAAGGAGTTCGCAGAGATTGAAACAGCGGCGGCAGCCATGGCAGATATCGAAGACCCGATGCATTTCGGCGTCGATTTTTTCGCCATCGTAAAAGTCTGGATTTTCCCAGTCTATTTTGTGACGGATCGGCGCCGACAGGCTGCCTTCGGCCATGAATATTGCTCCCCGGTCTGGTGGCTGTGAGATGTTTCGGACGATGTGGACGAATAGGGGGCGGCGACTGCTGCCCCCCATCCGGTTGTCAGTGTCGTTTTAGCTCAGCAACGACGCTTTCTGGAAGCGTCCGGCATGCGAGCGTCGGCCTTGGCAAGCGTCTCGAACCAGTCGGCGATTTCGTCGAACCCTCTTCGCGCGGCGTTCGGCCATGCCCGGATACATGTCCGTGTATTCGTGTGTTTCGCCGGCGATGCGGCCTTGAGATTCTGATCGGTGCGCGCCAATCGGCAGGCCCGTCGCGGGATCGCCGACCGCCTCCAGGAATTCCAGATGGCCATGGGCATGGCCGGTCTCGCCTTCCGCCGTGGAACGGAAAACGGCCGCGACGTCGTTGAAGCCTTCGACATCCGCCTTCTGCGCGAAATAAAGATAGCGGCGGTTGGCCTGGCTTTCGCCCGCAAAAGCGTCCTTCAAATTCCTGCGGTCTTTGAACCCTTCAGAGTTGCTCATCTTGGACCCCTGGGGTAAATCATCAGTCGCAGCATCATGCACGCGACTTCCCTCCATATCGCTCTCCCACCTCCCCGCGTCAAGTCTTTTTAGAATTATTCTAAACTAAGCAATGCGGCCGATCCTGTTGCGCCGCAGCGCGTCCGAGGGTAGGTTGCCCCTCCTTCGTGACCGACCCCGAAATCATCACCATGTCCTTCCTCGCCCGCCGTCTCAACCGCGTCAAGCCGTCGCCCACGCTGGCGATCACCTCGCTTGCCAAGGAACTTCAGGCCGCCGGTCGGGATGTCATCGGGCTGGCGGCGGGTGAGCCCGATTTCGATACGCCGCTGAACATTCAGGAGGCGGCAATCGCGGCGATGCACCGTGGCGAGACACGGTACACCAATGTGGATGGAACGCCCGCGCTGAAGAAGGCGATTGCGGCGAAGTTCAAGCGCGAAAACGGCCTCGATTACGCTGTGGACCAGATTACGGTCGCCTCAGGCGGCAAGCAGGTCATCTATAACGCCTTTCTTGCGACGCTCGATGCGGGCGACGAGGTGATCGTGCCGGCGCCCTATTGGGTCAGCTATCCGGATATTGTCGCGCTCTGCGGCGGGGAGCCGGTCATCGTGCCGTGCTCCGATAAAACCGGTTCCGGCTCGCGGCGAGGACCTCGACGCGGCGATCACGCCGAAGACCAAATGGCTGATCCTCAATAGCCCCAGCAACCCGACGGGCGCGGTCTACAGCGCCGCCGAGCTGAAGGCGCTTGGCGGGGTGCTGCTCAAGCACCCCCATGTCTGGGTGCTGACCGACGACATGTACGAGCATGTGCTCTATGACGACCGCGAGTTCGCCACCATCGCCCAGGTCAGCCGCGGCTCTACGAGCGCACCCTCACGGGAACGGCGTCAGCAAGGCCTATTGCATGACCGGCTGGCGCATCGGCTATGCCGCCGGGCCCTCGCCGCTGATCAAGGCGATGGCGAAGCTCCATTCTCAGAGTCGACCAATCCCAGCTCGATCAGCCAGGCCGCCGCCGTCGAGGCGCTGAACGGGCCGCAGGATTTCATCGCCGAGCACAACAAGGTCTTCGTGAACGGCGCGAATCGTGGTGCGAATGTTGAACCAGGTGCCGGGTCTCGACCTGGCCGTGCCTGAGCGGCGCATTCTATGTCTACCCTCCTGTGCCGGGTATCGGTAAGAAAACGCCCCAGGGAAAACCTACGCCGAGACAGCGATTCGTCACGTACCTGCTCGAGGCCGAAGGTGTTGCCGCGGTCCAGGGCCCGCATTCGGCCTAGCGCCCTATTTCCGCATTTCCTATGCGATCGACCGAGACCAACTGCACGACGCCTGCACGCGGATCAAGCGGGCGACAGCAGCGCTGGTCT
>CAWIWK010000033.1:0-53590 GCA_963839605.1 uncultured Acidimicrobiales bacterium
CTCACGGGCCCGGGCAGCGTGTGGCTCCAGTCGATGCCCCTGCCCGTGCTCGCCCAGACCCTGTCGGAGTACATGGGGGACCGGGGTCCGGGCCGTGATGCCGCCACCGGTGGCGTGGTGGGTGGCGTGCTGGGCAACGTCCTGGGCCGGCAGGTCTGACCGCCGGGGGGCGCTCAGCGCGCCTTGGCCAGGAAGCTCTGCTCGTCCACCACGACGCGGACCATGCGTCCCGCCCCCACCAGGCCGGCGTGGTCGGCGGCGGTGACCGTGAACACGAGGCGCCGCCCTTCGACCTTCTCGAGGGTCGCCTCGGCCGTCACCTCGGAGCCCACCTGCACCGGGGCCAGGTGGTCGAACTGGACCTGTACGCCCACGCTCGTCTTGTGCTCGCCCAGCTTCCCCGCCACCGCCCGGCACGCCGCCTCCTCGCACAGAGCGACCAGCCGCGGGGTGCCGAGCACCGGCACGTCACCGGAGCGCATGGCCAGGGCGGTGTCCGCCTCGGCCACCACCATGGAAGCGCGGGCGCTGTGGCCGGGCCGGACGAGCACGGCGGTACGATACGAAACACGGGCGCCGCCGGCCACACGGCCGGCGGCAGGCGCGACCGCAGCGGGGGGATCGCCTCGCCGGGCACGCCCCTGAGGGCGACCGTGGGCAGTGTGGCGGGGTGCTTCCCGGGCAGGCCGGGCGGCCGGGGGCGGGGTCCGAAGCCGCTCCGGCGGCCACCGGGACCGAGCCCTCCCGGGCGCGGGGGCGGGGACAGCGCCGCACGACGACGAAGGAGAGAGCCTGTGACCGACACCGCTTCGAGCACGGCACTGCTGGTCGAGGCCCCTGTGGTCGAGCGCGTCCTGGGTGCGGCGCTGCGCCGGGGCGGGGACTTCGCCGAGGTCTTCGCCGAGGACCGCCAGTCCACCTCCGCCGTCCTCGACGACGGCAGGGTGGAGGAGCTGTCGTCGGGGCGCGACCGCGGCGCCGGGGTGCGGGTGGTGGTGGGGGAGACCACGGGCTACGCCCACACCGCCGACCTGTCCGAGGCCGGGCTCCTGGCTGCGGCCGAGGCGGCGGCGGCGGTCGCCCGCCAGGGTGGCGGTGGACAGGTGGTGGCCCTCGAGCAACGGCCGCGTGGCGCGGCGCAACGAGGTGGCGTCGTTCCCCGAGGACGTCCCGAAGGCCCGCAAGATCGAGCTGCTGCTCCAGGCGGACGAGGCGGCGCGGGCCGCGGGCGGGGCCGTGACCCAGGTGTCGGCCTCCTACGGCGACGGGCGCCGGCGCATCCAGGTGGCCAACAGTGGCGGCATCCTCGTGGCCGACGATCAGGTGCGCACGCGCTTCGCCGTGTCGTGCGTGGCCGTGGGCGACACCGGCATGCAGACGGGGTACGAGTCCACCGCCTTCACCATGGGGTTCGAGCTCTTCGACACCGTCGACGTGCGCGAAGTGGCGGCCACCGCCGCCCGACGTGCCCTCGTCAAGCTCGGCGCCCGTCCCGCCCCGAGCGGTGAGGTCCCGCTCGTGCTGGCATCGGGCAGCGGCGGGATCCTCTTCCACGAGGCGTGCGGGCACGGGCTCGAGGCGGACCACATCGCCAAGGACGCCTCGGTCTACACCGGGCAGGTGGGCGAGCAGGTGGCGAGCCCCCTCGTGACGCTGGTCGACGACGGGACGGTGGGACCGGAGTGGGGGAGCTTCGGTGTGGACGACGAGGGCAATCCGGCCCAGCGCAACGTCCTCATCGAGGACGGCGTCCTCACCGACTACATGTGGGACTTCCTCCGTGCCCGCAAGGAAGGGCGGGGGTCGTCGGGCAACGGCCGGCGCCAGAGCTACCGCCACCTCCCCATGGTGCGGATGACCAACACCTTCCTCCTGAACGGGAGCGCCGATCCCGCCGAGCTGATCGCCCAGACACCCACCGGCGTGTACGTGGCCAAGCTCGGCGGCGGCCAGGTCAACACGACCACGGGTGACTTCGTGTTCGGAACGGTCGAGGCGTACCTCATCGAGGACGGGCGCATCACCGAGCCGCTGCGAGACGCCAACCTCATCGGCAACGGACCCGAGGTGCTCCGCCGCATCGACGCCGTGGCCGACGACTTCGCCATGGGCCCGGGCACGTGCGGAAAGGACGGGCAGAGCGTGCCGGTCGGATGCGGCCAGCCCACGCTGCGCATCACCGGGGTCACGATAGGGGGGACCGCCGGTGAGTGATCCCGGCGCGGCCCCGTCCCCGCGTCCTCCGAGGGCGAGCTGCTCGACCTGGCCGTGCGGCTTGCGGCCACGGCCCGCAAGGGTGAGCAGCTCGAGGTGTACGTGTCCCGGGGCGTCGAGACCGACGTGCGTGCCTACGAAGGAGAGGTGGAGTCGCTGTCGTCGGCGGCGTCGGCCGGTGTCGGCATCCGGGTGGTGACCGGCGGCCGCCAGGGCTTCGCCTACGCCGGCACGCTCGACGACTCGGCGATCACCAAGACGCTGGCCGATGCCCGCGACAACGCCACGTTCGCCACGGCAGACGACAACGTCGGTCTGGCGGAGCCCGACGGGGTGGCGCCGAGCAGTCTCGACCTGTGGGACGAGGCCGTCGTGTCCACTCCGAGCACGGACAAGGTGGAGATGGCGCTCGAGCTCGAGCGGCGCGTCCGTGGTGCAGACCGCCGTGTCCGCCAGGTCGCCTTCGCCGACTACGGGGACTACGCGGCCGAGGCCGCCATCGCCACGTCGACGGGGATCACGGCGACGGCCCGACGCACGGTGTGCAGCCTGTCGGTGGAGGCGATCGCCGGAGACGACGGTGACAGCCAGACCGGCGTGGGGTTCACGGCGGGGCGGGGACCGGGTGCTCTCGATCCGGGCCGGGCGGCCGCCGACGCGGTGGAACGCGCCACCCGCATGCTGGGCGCCACCAAGGCGCGGTCGGGTCGCTGCGTCGTGGTGCTCGATCCCCGCGTCACCTCGACGGTCCTCGCCATCGTGTCATCGGCGCTGTCGGGGGAGGCCGTCACGAAGGGCCGGTCGTTGTTCGCCGGGCGCGTGGGCGAGGAGGTGGCGGTCCCGTCGCTCGTCCTGGTGGACGACCCCACCGACCCCCGGGCGTTCGGGGCGTCGACGCACGACGCCGAGGGGCTGGCGTGCCGTCCAACGTGCTGATCGACGCAGGGGTGCTGCGCGGCTTCGTGTTCGACACCACCGCGGCTCGCCGGGCGGGGGTGGCGTCGACGGCGTCGGCGGTGCGGGGCGGCTACGCCACCACGCCGGCGGCCGGGTGCCGGGCCCTGCTGCTCGCGCCGGGGACCCTGGGTGCCGACGAGATCCTGGCCCAGGTGGGCGACGGCCTGTACGTGCAGTCGATCACCGGCGTGCACTCGGGGGTCAACCCGGTGAGCGGTGACTTCTCCGTCGGGGCCGAGGTCTCTGGTGCGCGGCGGCGTGCTGGCCGAGCCGGTGCGAGAGGTCACGATCGCGTCGACGATCCACGCATGCTGCAACGTGGTCCACGTCGGCGCCGACGTGGAGCGGCTGCCGGGTTGGCCTCGGGCAAGACCCTGGCCGTTGACGGGATGGCGCTGAGCGGCGCCTGACGCCACCGGCCCGGCCGCGCCGGCTCGGAGCGGCTGCGTTCGACCTCGGCTGCCGGCGGACGCAGGCTTGGAGCTCTACGAGCGGCTCGTCTCCGGGCCGGCGCGCTCGACCCGCGGACTCCTTGGGGGCTCTCTGAAGGCGTCTCTCGGTCGATGGAAGGAGGAGCTCGCCGCTCGTCGCCCGGGGGCCTTCTCCGATTCCGACGAGCGTTGTCGGTCTTGTAGAAGCCGCTGCCTTTGAAGACGATGCCCACAGCTCCGAACACCTTGCGCAGGCTGCCCCACACATGGGGCATTCGGTGAGCGGCGTCGTCGGTGAACGACTGCATCACGTCGTGGCGCTCGCCGCAGACTCGCAGCTGTACTCGTAGGTTGGCATGCGTGCTCCCGTTGGCACTTTCCGGAGTCCGGGTGCCAATTATACCCGCCTGGCATCGTCGCCTCGGGGACAACGCTAGAGTTCGGCGCGCGTCCTCGGCCGTCGGCTCACTCAGACCGGGGAAGTTCGTGTGGCTAATGCCGGCCGTGGCCGACCGCAACCTGATTCACCTTGACCCGCTGGGCGGCGCCCGCATGGCTGATTCCGCACCCGAAGAGCCGACCCACCGCCGGGCCGCCGCGCGCTGCAAGGTAACGATGGTGCCCGGAGACCACGGCCAAGGTGGCGAGCAATGCGATATCGAAGGGCGACGTCCTCGGCGCCGCTCGCATCGCCGGCATCCAGGCGGCGAAGAGGCCCGGACCTCATCCCGTTGTGCCACCCGTTGCTGGTGGGGGGCATCTACGTCAACTTCACCATCGGCGACAACTGCGTCGAGGTGGAGGCGCAGGTGGAGACGTGGATCGCACCGGCGTAGAGATGGAGGCCCTGACGGCCTGCACGGTGGCGGCCCTCACGATCTACGACATGTGCAAGTCGTCCGACCGTCGATGAGCGTGGGCGAGCTGGCGCTGTGAGAAAGATGGGCGGCAGCGTGGGTACCTGGCGGCGGGCGGCCCTCAGCCCCAAGCAAGCCTTCGCCCCCCGGCGCGCGCCGTGCTCAGCGCAGGCGGAAGCGTTTCTTCCGACCGCGGGCGATCAGCGTGAGGTCCTGGCTGATGAGCTCCGACGCCGGCGCCTCGGCACGGCCACGGTCGGGATCTCCGGTGTCGCCGACAGGATCTCTGTGGCCATGGAGGCGACCGACGAGAAGTGCCCCGTTCCGGCCACCTCCGTGGCACCTTCATCGGCCGAGTGCACGAAGGGCGTGATGGGCGCGGTCGACGAAGGTCGCTGCCCAGTCGGGCTCGGCCGACATGGCCGGAGGGGGCGGCGGCGCGGCCAGATGCGGTGCCGGGGGAACTGGGATCACGAACGGTGGCGGCGTGGTGCTGGCCGGGGGCATGGGTGGCATCGGCGGTGCGGGGGGCGGGGCCGGTGCCGGGATGGGGGAATGCCGTGGCGGCGCCGGAGCCTCGTAGGGAGCCGGTGCCCGTACGTGAAGGTGGGGGGCGGAGCCGGTGCCTCGGGAGCGAACACGGGCGGCGGCGGCGGTGCCTCGAGGGAGCCGGTGCCTCGTACGTGAAGGTGGGGGGGGAGCGGGTGCCTCGGAGCGATGACGGGCGGCGGCGGCGGAGTCTCGGCGCTGAGTACCGGGGGCGGAGGACGGCGCCATCGCCGTCCGACGTGGGCGGGAGGTCGCCGTGACCGAAGGCCGGCTCCGGGTCGCGGGCCGGCGGCACAGGCGGGAGCAGCGGTGTCTCGTGCGCCTCGGGCGGCGACGCGATGAAGGTCGGCGTGCTCGGTGGCGTCACGTCGGTGAAGACCAATGCCTGGGCAGCTATAGGCGCGGGTGCCTCGAGCACCGTGGTCGTCGCCTGAGCGGAGGTGTCCGTCTGCCAGTGCTCGGGCGCGGCCGCGCTCCAGCAGGATGTCGAGGACGACGTTCGGGTCCTTCAGGTGGGCCCGTGCCGTCGGAGCCGGCGTCGCCGCCTCGGGGTCGGGCACGGTGGGTGCGTCCTGCACGGCCTCGACGACCGGCATGGCCTCGACGACCGGCACGGCCTCGACGTCCGGCACGGCCTCGACGACCGGCACGGCCTCGACGACCGGCATGGCCTCGACGACCGGCACGGCCTCGACGACCGGCACGGCCTCGACGACCGGCACGGCCTCGACCGGGCCCGGCGCCACCGCCGCTTCGGGCGCCGCGAACACCGGTGAAGGAGCCTCGGGCAGCATGGCCGAGAGCGCCACGGCGACCTCGGGGTCCTCGTCGGCGAGGCGCAGCGTCGGTGCCGGCGCCTCCCCGTTCGCTTTACGAGGTGCACGCCGAATTCGGCGGCCAGGAGCTGGTCCAGCGCTTCCGACGCCAGATCCGCCACGGCCGTGGCCGGCAGGATCTCCTCGTCGTTCGACGGAGCGTAGTACAGGGGTTCAGGTACTTCTGTTGCGAACAGTGGCTCCGACACCTCTCCGGTCCCTCGTCGCACCCGGTGCCGACGTCAACACCCGTGGTGAAACTTTCGGCAGGTGGGGGCAGAGTCTTGAACCCGAGAAACGCATCGATCGGTTCGGGCCCAGTCGGGGCGGCGTGGCGAGGGCGTCTCGGTGCCTGGGAGGCGGGGGCGAGGCCCCCGTGGCGCCCGGGTCGCCGTCGGCCCCGAGGTCGGAGCGGCCGTCGCCACAGGGTGGGGCGAGGCCGTCCAGGCGGCGTCGGGCGCGGCGGTGACGGGCATGTCCGGTGGTGGTGGCGTGGCGGCGGGCGGGGGGCCGGGGGCGGTCAGCGGATCGGAGACGGGGGCGGGCGGCGGCGCCGATCTCGGTGCGCAGGCCCAGGCTCGCCCCCTTGCTGTGGGCGCCGAGGACGGGTTGCGACTCCGGGGTGAGGGCGTCGCGCACCATCGTCCCCAGCGTCTCAATGGCGCCGGCCAGGCGGACCTGGCTCTCCTGGACCTCGCGCAGGCGTTCGAGGATCTCGTGCCAGAGCTCGGCCGAGGACAGCGCCATCGACCGGATCAGGTCGGTGTCAGCCGATCCCCGATCGGCGGCGCCGCCGGGTTCGAGGGTCACGGCAGCCTCGGCTCCGCACCCGGGGCCCGATGCCGCCCGCCCTTCGACTCCGAACTCGCCCGCGCCCTCAGCCACGGTGCAGCCTTTCTGCGTGTCCCCGAACCCTGACGCTGAAAGCGTAGTCTAGCCGACCACCCGACTGAAAATCCCCTGTCGGGTGTGGGCGCAGAATACGGGTCGGGCCCCCTACGCCCTCGCCGCGCTGCGCAGCTCGTCCAGTGACAGCTCGCCGGTCGCCTCGCCGCCGCACTGCATGCAGCGCTCCACGTGCCGCCGACGACCGGAGCAGTCGGGTGCCCTCGGGATTGAGCAGCACCACGAAGGACTCGGATACCGGGTCGATGTCGAGCCCGAAGTAGGGCCGCCATCCGGTGGAGGCGGGGTGGCTGTCCAAGTCGAGGCCTTTCAGGACGTGCGGAATCGCATCCTCTCGGTGTCGAACAGCCAAGTGCTGTGACAGGACTCCAGGACGAGCGGTTCCATGCGTGGATCATTGCCCGCAAACGCGACGAACTAGGCGCAACTGTATTGCGATTGCGTGACGATCACCAATGGCGTGGCCCGCCGCGCCACGCTTCGTCAGCGTCCGCGGCAGATGCTCAGAACTTCAACGTCCCCACAACGACGAGCACGATGAGTGCCACTACCGCCACGAGCAGTACGCCGACGGCGGCGACCAGGAAGCGAGACCCTCCACCTTTGCGCCGGGCTCGGCCACCTCGGGTGTCGACCATGCGACCGACCTCGGCGCTCCAGCCCGTCGGGGTCGGAGGTGGGGATCATGAAGCGGTGCGAGCCCACGGTGACCGCCTCGATGACCACGCCCGGATCACCGGTCGGGGTCCGCATCCGCCCTGTGGCCCGCACCTCGGAAAGGTCGCTCCAGGCCACGACGGCCCCGGCCGTCCCGTCCGGCTTGAGGACCGTCAGTCCCGTGCCGTCGAAGCACGACGCTCAGCCTGGGCACGGCCAACTGGCCGTTCATGTCCTCGGTGAGCAGGAAGGCGTCGCCCAGGATCAGGGCGTCGCGCCAAGGGGGCCAGGGCCTGTGCGGGTCCCCCCGTCATGTGCGACACCCGTCTCGCATGTCGTC
Source organism: uncultured Acidimicrobiales bacterium (assembly GCA_963839605.1). GTDB lineage: Bacteria > Actinomycetota > Acidimicrobiia > Acidimicrobiales > UBA8190 > JBEKVE01. The sequence continues at coordinate 7,727 of CAWIWK010000033.1, forward strand.
CCCCCGTGCCCCCGGCTCCGTGCTGGTCCTCATGACCTTGACGCGCAGACGGTCGAGGTCAACGACCCTCGCCTCCGTGGCCGGGGTCCGGGGGTCGAAAGTCCTATCTTTGCCCTGTGGGCCTCGGCTGACCTCGGCTCCTACCACGCAGCGCGCTCGTACGACCACGAAAGCAGTTGATAATCGGGGGTCCTCGCGTAGACTGAGGCCGTTATGGACCGCAGTGACCTCGACCGCCTCCTCCGGATCCTGGCCGACGTCGACGGCTCCGACCTCCACATCAAGGCCGGCAGGTCGCCTCGCATCAGGGTCGACGGCATGCTGCGCATGCTCGAGGACGAGCCCCCGTTCACCGCCGACGAGACGCTGGCGTCGGCCAACGAGATGATACCGCCGCGGATCCGAGACGTGTTCGAGGAGAAGCACGAGGCGGACTTCGCCTACAGCGTCCCGGGCTTGGGTCGCTTCCGCACCAACGCCTTCTTCCAGCGTTCCTCGGTGGCTCTCGCCATGCGCCGGGTCCGCACCAACGCCTCGACGTTCTCCGATCTCGGGCTCCCCGACGTGGTGCGTCGCCTGAGCGAGCACCACCGTGGGCTGGTCCTGGTGACGGGTCCGACCGGCTCGGGCAAGACGACCACCTGGCGGCCATGGTGGATCACATCAACCACCTGCGTTCCTGTCACATCATCACCATCGAGGACCCGGTGGAGTACCTGCACAAGGACGACATGGCCCGATCGACCAGCGCGAGGTCGGGTTCGACACCGAGAGCTTCACCTCCGCCATGCGCACCATCCTCCGCCAGGACCCCGACGTCATCCTCATCGGGAGATGCGCAACCTGGAGACGGTGTACACCGCGCTCACGGCGGCGGAGACCGGTCACCTCGTGTTCTCGACCCTCCACACCACGACCGCCACCGAGACCATCAACCGCATCGTGGACTTCTTCCCCCCGCACCAGCAGGGCCAGGTGCGGTGAGCCTGTCGGGGGCCTGACGGGAACGATCGCCAGCGGCTCATCCCGCGTGCACGGCAAGGGCCGGGTGCCGGCTCTCGAGATCATGGTGGTGAACGGTCGCATCCAGCAGGCGATCCTCGACCGGTTCAGACGTCCGACATCGACAAGATCATGGTCGAGGGCGGGTACTACGGCATGCGCACCTTCGACCAGTCCCTGCCCGAACTGCTCGCGACGGCACCATCGAGTTGCGCGAGGCGATGAACGCCGCTTCCAACCCCCACGACCTCAAGGTGCGCCTGGAGCGGCTCGGCATCGTCCCCACCGGACGGGGTCGTGTCCGCCGCCGCATCCTGAGCGCCCCCGCCGTCACCGCCCGATCGGGTTGCCGGCCACCAACACGGCGATGATCGCCGCCGCGCGGCAACGGCTGCGGCCACCGCCACGCCCCCGCCCTGCACGGCCGAGCGCCGGCGACGGGCCACCCACCGGCCCGCGCCGATCACCACCGCGGCCACGGGGATGCCGACCGCCGGGCCGACGAGCCCCACCCAGCCGATCACGGCGCCGGCGGGCAGCAGGGCCCAGAGCGAACCGCCCCCGCCGGCGACGCCACCCTCACCCCCACCGTGGCCGGCGGTGGCGCGCGTGCCGCCGGTCGCACCCTCGCCCACACGGCGACGATGATCACGGCCACGGCCGTGCCGATGAGCGCCCCTCCCAGATGCCACCAGCGCCGGTCCGCCACCGCCGCGGCGACCAGCAGGGCGAGACCGAGCCCCCCGCCCACGAGGGCCACGGCGGCGGGGGGGTGCATGCCGTCGAGCTCGACGGCCGCCAGGGCGAGCGCCGTTGCGGCCAGGACGCACATGCCGGGCACGGCCCAGTGCGCCCCGAGGGCCCATGCCAGGGCCGGCGAAGACCACCCCCGTGGCCAGCTCCACCAGGGGATAACGGGCCGAGATGGGCTCGCCGCACGACCGGCACCGGCCCCGCAGGACGAGCCACGACAGCAGGGGGACGTTGTCGAAGGACCGGATGGGGGTGGGCAGCCGGGGCAGAAGGAACCGGGCGCCACCACGGACAGCCCCCGGGCACGCGGTAGACGACCACGTTCAGGAACGAGCCGATGGCGAGGCCGGCGACGGCCGCCGCCCCCGTCGTCCAGCCGCGGGCCACGACCAGCGCCATCCCCGTCGCCGGGGTCAGCAACGATGCCTCTGACCAGGGGAAAGGCCTGCCAGCAGCGGCGCTTTCACAGGCCGGAGACGCTACCACGGCCGATTTCGGGCAAAACCGGGGCAGAAACACCTCCAGCTCACCGAGAGCGTTCAATCCCGCCTGGTGACGTGCCGATGCTTCATCTCATGAGGAACACGGACGACGTCCGGACGCTCGCGGACGAGCATCATCTCGAATTCGTCGACCTCGACCGCTTCAACGTGGATGCCAGCGTCTGCTCGGTGATCCCGCTGGCCGTGGCACGCCGGCACCACGTCGTCCCGATCGGGCGCAAGTTCGGCGCGCCCGTGGTGGCCATGTCGAACCCCTCCGACGTCATGGCGATGGACGTGCTGCACGCCGTCATCGGGCGCGAGTTCGTGGCCGTGGTGGCCACCGACGACCAGATCGAGACCTGCCTGGGCCACGTGTACGGCGCGCCGGGTGGAGGCACTCGGCACAAGAACCCACCGGCACAGCCCGACGCGCCCTCGACCCCGAGCCCACGGCAGGGTGCGGCGAGCGCCCCTCCTGCCGCACCGGCGGCCGAGCCACCGGCTCCGGTCCGCGCCGTCGCCCCCGCACCGCCGCGCCCCGCTCCCGCCGAGCAGGCCCCAGGCCCGGTACCGCCCGCCCCGACCCCCGCCGCCGCGGCGCCGGTCGTTGCACCGCCCGTGGCGCCGCCGGCCGTCGCCCCCTCCAACGGGTCCACGCCGGCCGGCGCGCCGGCGTCGGCGCCCGAGGTGGCGCCGACGGGATCCGGTGCGCCGTCGACGCCGGCCCCCACTGCCGCGCCGGACGCAGTGCCGACGGCCACGAAGGGCGCGTCGCGAGGTCGGTGACCCTTGGCGGCCCGCTCGAGATGATGGACGGCGTCCTCGACGGTGCGACCGGCGATGCACCGGGCGGGGACATCGGTCTCGACATCGTCGACCCGACGCGTCCGGCAACCGACGGCAACGACGTGAAGGAGCCGGCCACCGGGCCCACCGCCGAGCAGCTGGTGGCCGACACCGTGCACGCCGCCGATCTTGTGGAGGAGGTCGTCGCCGAGTTCGAGCACAGTGCCGGACCGCGCCCGAGCCCGACGACGACGACCTGTCGCCCATGGCGGGATTCCCGCCCCTGGCCCGGGTGCTGGTGGAGGGGGACGCGCGTGTCGCTCGGCGACATGGAGGACGTCCTGGCCGAGCGGGACAGAGCGCGCAGCCCATCGCCCGGATCCTCACCCTGCGGGGCCTCGTCACCGAGGCGGACCTCATGTGGGGCATGGCCCAGGAGATGGGCCTCGAGTTCGTCGACCTCGAGCTCGAGAGCATGGACTTCGCCGCCTCCTACAGCCTCCCCGAGGCCACGGCCCGGCACCACAACGTCCTCGTCATCGGCCAGCGCGAAGGCGTCCCTGGCGGTGGCGGCGTCGAACCCCACCGACGTGTTCGCCATGGACGACCTGCGCACCATCATCGGTCGCAACTTCGTCACCGTCGTCGCCACCCGTTCCCAGATCAACACCTTCATCGACAAGGCGTACCACCAGGGCGGGGACGCCTCGGAGGTGGCCAACACGGCGGCCTCGGACTTCGAGGACCTGGCCGACGAGGAGCTCGGCAACATCCAGGTCGTCAACGACGCCGCCCATCGTCCGCTACGTCAACCTCCTCATCCTGCAGGCCCTCAACGAGCGGGCCTCGGACATCCACGTCGAGCCGACGGGGGAGAACCTGCGCATCCGGTACCGCATCGACGGCGTGCTGCACGACATCTCGACCGCGCCGCGCGCCATCGCCGGCGCCGTGACCACCCGCCTCAAGGTCATGGCCGACATGAACATCGCCGAGCACCGGCTGCCCCAGGACGGCCGGATCTCGCTGACGGTGGGCAATCGACCCATCGACCTCCGCATGGCCACGCTGCCCACCATCTACGGCGAGAAGGTCGTGATGCGGGTGCTCGACAAGTCGAACGTGGTCCTCGGTTTCGAGGACCTCGGCTTCGACGCCGATCTGCTCGACCGCTACCAGCGCATCTTCACCAAGCCGTACGGGACGATCCTGGTGACGGGCCCCACGGGGTGTGGGAAGACCACGACCCTCTACGCCACCCTCGCCGCCCTGAACCACCCCGAGAAGAACATCATCACGGTCGAGGACCCCGTCGAGCTGCGTATCAAGGGGATCAACCAGGTCCAGCTGAACCTGAAGGCGGGGCTGAACTTCGCGTCGGCGCTGCGGTCGATCCTGCGCTCGGACCCAGACATCGTCCTCGTGGGTGAGATCCGCGACCGTGAGACCGCCATGATCTCGGTGGAGGCCGCCCTCACCGGCCACCTCGTCCTGGCCACGTTGCACACCAACGACTCGGCCAGCACCCCCATGCGTCTCGTCGAGATGGGCGTGGAGCCCTACCTCGTGACCTCGGCCATCAGCGGTGCCCTGGCCCAGCGGCTCACCCGGCGGCTGTGCGTGCACTGCCGTGAGCCCTTCGATGCGACCGAGGCCGACATCGTGGCAGCAGGCTGGTCGCCCGCCGAGGTCTTCGACGACAGCGACAAGGCCACGCTCTACCGGGCCGTGGGCTGCTCGGCGTGTTCGAAGACCGGTTACAGGGGGCGCAAGGCGCTTCTCGAGCTCCTTTCCGTCACAGAGGACGTGGAGCGAATGATCATCGAGGGAGGCACGGCTGATGACATCCACAAGCTCGCAGTCGAACAGGGCATGGTGACCTTGCGCCAAAGCGGTCTGCGCAAGGCCCTCGAGGGCGAGACGACCCTCGAGGAAGTCATTCCGGGTCGTGGCATGAGCGCCGGCACCCCCGCATGGAGTGGGCGCGACCGGCTGGCCCAGAGCATCGTCACCGACGGCTACGCAGAGGAAGGGCGCGGTTGCGCCCGTGCTCGACGAGGCCTGCCAGCCCAGCGGGACGTCGTTCCCGGCCCTTCTCATCTCGCGCAACGTCGCCTCGCAGGAGGTGGTGCTGGGCCTGCTGTCGCAGATGGCCCGGCTGCCCGTGGTGGACCTCAACCGCGACCGCCCGAGCGACGTGGCCCTGTCCCAGACGCCGGTGTCCGTGTCGCGCGCCAGTACGGCGCCGTGGGGTACCGCCTCGACGGCGACCAGCTCACCATGGCCTTCGGCGACCCGCCCGACGAGGACGACGTGCGGTCGCTGTCGGTGCTCGTGGGCCACCCCGTCGTCCCCGTCCTGGGCGACCCCATCGCCATCGATCGGCTCCTGGCGTCGGCGAGGCGGCTGCGCCTGCCCCCTCCGCCCCCGCCCGCCGCCGGCTCGAGCAACGGCGCGGCCGGTTCGTTCGCCGCCGCCGCCGCCGTGCCGGCCAACGGCAACGGCGCCCACGTCCCGGTGGGCGCGGCGCTGCCGCCCGTGGCCGATGACGGCGAGGAGATGCCGCTGCATCTCGACGATCTCCTGCGCTACGCCGTGAGCGTGGGGGCATCGGACCTCCACCTCACGACCGGCCTGCCGGCCTGCATCCGGTTGCACGGGGCGGTGCGCCCCATCGAGGGGTGCCCGGTGCTCGACCACGAGACCATCCGCGACATGGTCTTCGGCATCCTGCCCCAGACCCTGCGGGAACGCTTCGAGGCCGAGAAGGAGCTCGACACGTCGCACTCCATCGCCGATGTGGGACGGTTCCGGCTCAACGTCTTCCAGCAGCGGGGGACCGTGGCTGCCGCCCTGCGCTCGATCCCCCACGAGATCCCGGCCTTCGAGGTCCTGGGCATCCCCGAGGCGGTGCGCTCGTTCACCGAGATGCGCCGCGGCCTCGTTCTCGTGACGGGACCGACGGGTCGGAAAGTCCACCACCCTGGCCTCGCTCGTCGACATCATCAACAGGACCAAGCCGCTGCACATCATCACGGTGGAGGACCCCATCGAGTTCCTCCACGAACCACAAGAAGGCGATGGTGAACCAGCGCGAGGTCGGCCAGGACACGTACTCGTTCTCCGAGGCGCTGCGCCGGGTGCTGCGCGAAGACCCCAACGTCATCCTCGTGGGTGAAATGCGCGACCTGGAGACGATCTCCATGGCCCTGACGGCGGCGGAGACCGGGCACCTCGTCTTCGGCACCCTGCACACCCAGGATCGCCCGCAGACCATCGACCGCATCATCGACGTGTTCCCCACCAACCAGCAGGAGCAGGTGCGCACAATGCTCGCCGGCTCCCTCGAGGGGGTCGTCACCCAGCAGCTGGTGCTCAACGCGGACGGCACGGGGCGCCTGGCGTGCTGCGAGGTCATGGTGTGCACGTCTGCGATCCGGAACCTGGTCCGCAGCGCCAAGACGCACCAGATCTACTCGCTGATGCAGACCGGTGGTCAGTACGGCATGCAGACCATGGACCAGGGTCTGGCCAAGATCGGTCAGGTCGGCCAGATCACCGAGGCGGTGGCGTTCGACCGGTGCCGGAACGAGGAAGATCTCCGGAACCACCTGAGCAGCTAGGAGTCTGCGATGGCGTTGACATTCGATTACAAGGTGCGGGACAAGACCGGCAATCTGGTCGAGGGCCAGCTCGAGGGGGACAGCCTGCCCCTCGTGGTGGGGAAAGCTGCGGGAGATGGGGTATCTGCCCATCTCTGTCAGCCCCAAGTCGCACACGAAGGTCAACCCCGACATCACCATCCCCGGGTTGAGCAACCGCATCAAGCTGACCGAGCTCGCCGTCGCCACCCGCCAGCTGGCCACCATGATCGACTCCGGCCTGTCGGTGGTGCGGTCCCTGTCGATCCTGTCGACCCAGGTGGAGAACAAGGAGCTCGGCCGGATCCTGGGCGAAGTGCGCCTCGACGTGGAACGCGGCTCGTCGCTGTCGGCGGCGTGCGGCAAGTTCCCCAAGGTCTTCAAGCCCCTGTTCATCACCATGGTGCAGGCGGGCGAGGCGGGCGGGCACCTAGACGCCGTGCTCTTGGACCTGGCGTCCACCATGGAGAAGCAGGCCGTGCTGCGCCGCACGATCCGCTCGGCCATGACCTACCCGGCCGTCGTGCTGTCGGTGATGATCGTCATCTTCCTGGCGCTGCTCATCTTCATCGTGCCCATCTTCTCCAAGCTCTTCACGTCGCTCAACGCCAAGCTCCCCACCCCCACGCTGATCGTCATCGGCATCTCGAAGATCGTGCTCAGCCCGTGGTCGGTCGTGATCGTGCTGGCCCTCGGGGCGGGACCTTCGCCCTGTACAAGTGGATCCAGACCGAGAACGGGCGCGAGAAGTGGGACGGCTTCAAGCTGAAGCCCCCCATCTTCGGACCCCTCATCCACAAGGTGGCCCTGGCCCGCTTCTCCCACACGCTGGCCTCGCTCATCCAGGCGGGTGTCCCCATCCTGGAGTCGCTCGACATCGTGTCGGAGACGGCCGGCAACCGCATCGTGGCCAACGCCCTGCTCGACGCCAAGGCGGGGGTGCGCGAAGGGCGTGCCCTGGCCGACGTGCTCCGCGAGCACGAAGAGGTCATCCCCATGCTCGTCACCCAGATGGTCGAGGTGGGAGAGCAGACCGGTGCCCTCGACGCCATGCTCCACAAGGTGGGCCAGTTCTACGACGGCGAGGTGGAGACGACGGTGAACAACCTGACGTCGATGCTCGAGCCCATGCTCACCGTGGCCATGGGCGCCGGGGTGGGGACCATGGTCATCTGCATGTACCTGCCCATGTTCGACTACATCAAGCACATCCCGCAGAGCTGAGCGGCAGGACGCCGGAACACCGCATGGCGACCGACGCAGCCCCCAGGACGTTCATCGACCGCGTCCGGAACCGGAAGTGGCCGGTCATCGTCACGTTGCTCGTGGTGTCGACGGGTATGGCCTACAGCCTGCTGTGGGCCCCGCTCGTGCGGCACCACCCGTCGTGGATCTTCTCCGGTGACATCTTCGCCTCCTACCGGTCTGCGCACTACATCGCCTGGGGCTCGATCGGCAGCGTGTACTCGGCCAACACCGGCCTCGTCACGTTTCCCGGCATCCTGCTGCTCCTGGCGCCGTTGGCCGCCCTGACGGGGCACTTCGGGATGACGGAGAGCTTCCCCTACTTCGTCCCCCATCCCACCGCGTGGCTCCTGCTCGGTCCGTACGAGATGATCATCGGCTGCTCGGCCCTGTTCGCCACAGACGCCCTGGCCGAGCGCCTCGGCGTGCCGGCCCGGCGCCGCATCGTGCTGTGCCTGGCCGAGGGCGTGGCGATCTGGCCGCTGCTCGTGTTCTGGGGGCACCCCGAGGACGCGCTGGCCCTGGCCCTGGCGCTCTACGCCGTGGTCTTCGCCTTCGACGGTCGCTTCACCGGCGCGGGCTGGCTCTTCGGGGCGGCGGTGGCCACCCAGCCCCTCACGTTGCTCCTGCTCCCCGTCCTGTTGGCGCTCGGGGGGAAGGAGACGCTGGCCGGGTTGCTCGTGCGCTGCCTGCTCCCCTCCGCCCTCTTGCTGGCGGTGCCGCTCGGCTACCAGTTCCACGCCACGTTCCATGCGCTGGTGGACCAACCCAACTACCCCGGCATCGACCATCCCACCCCGTGGACGAGCCTGGCCCCGCACCTGGGCGGCTCGGGCAAGAACGTCGCCGTGGCGGGCGGGCCCGGACGTATCGCCGCCGTGCTGGGCGCGTGCGTGCTCGGGTGGTGGGCGCGGCGGTGGCGGGCCCGGCCCGAGCTCCTGGTGTGGGCGCTCGCCCTCGCCATGGCGCTGCGCTGCTTCACCGAGTCGGTCATGGACCCCTTCTACCTCTGCCCGCCCATCGCCGTGGCGCTGGTGGCGGTGATGGGCGTCCCGGCGTGGCGGCGGATCCTCGGCGTGTGTGTGGCACTCTCCGTGACAATCGTGGCCGAACGCCACTTCGCACAGTGGTGGGTGTGGTGGACGGCGGTGACGGCGGGGCTGGTGATGCTTCTTTGGATCGCCGTTCCGTCGAGGGCGTCAAGAGTCCGCGTGCAGCTGCCGATACCTGTCAACGCGACAGGCGAGGGCCCTTCCTACGAGCCCTCCCCCGTCCTGGCGGGAGCTACTCGGTGATCAGGAGAACGACGTCATGGCACAGGTAGTCGGACTCGACATCGGCACGAGCGCAGTGCGGGCCGCCGAGCTCGAGTTCGGGTCGGGCGCCCCCGTGCTCATGGCCTTCGGGCAGGTGGGCCTGCCGCCCGGCGCCATCGTGGACGGCGAGGTGCAGGACCCGTCGGCTGTGTCCGACGCCATCATGCGCCTGTGGCAGAACGGCAAGTTCCAGTCGAAGTCGGTGGTGGTGGGCATCGCCGGCCTGCGTGCCATCACGCGTGAGGTCGACCTGCCGTGGGTGCCCGACGAGGACCTCGACAGCGCGGTGCGCTTCCAGTCCGAAGAGGTCATCCCCTTCCCGCCCGACAAGACCATCCTGTCCACCCAGGTCCTGGCGGACACCACCGCCCCCGACGGGTCGAGAACCCGCCGGGTCCTCGTGGCCGCCGCGCATCGCGACCTCGTCGACGGCGTGGTGGGGGTGGCCGAAAAGGCGGGTCTCATCGTCGAAGGCGTCGACCTCGTGTCGTCCGCCCTCGTCCGTGCGCTCGGCGACCCCTCCGTGGCGGCGGAGCGGCCCGAGGCCATCGTCTCCATCGGTGCCGGCCTCACCGTCGTCGTGGTGCACCAGGCCGGCCGGCCCCAGTTCGTCCGCACCATCGGCATCGGGGGCAACGCCGCCACCGCCGCGGTGTCGTCCTCGCTCGACCTGCCGCTGGTGGACGCCGAGGCGCTCAAGCGGCGTCTCGGTGAGGAGTCGCCCCAGGTGCGCTCGGCCGAGACGGCGGTGCAGCCGGCCATCGCCGAGCTGGTGGGCGAGATCCGCAACTCGGTGCAGTACTTCGCCACCCTTCCCGGTCGCGTCCCCATCGCCCGGGTGCTGCTCACCGGCGGGGGTGCCCGGCTGCGGGGGCTCGTGAAGGAGCTGCGCTCGCAGGTGCGCATCCCCGTCGAGCACGTGTCGCCCCTGGCCCGCCTCGACCTCACCAGGATCGATCTCCAGCCCGAACAGGCGGCCAACATCGACCCCGTGCTTGCCGCGCCCATCGGGCTGGCGCTGCCCGAGCCGAACCCGGCGGTGCGGAAGTTCAACCTCGTGCCGCCCGAGGTCACCCAGCGCGCCTACGAGCGCATGGTGACGTGCCGGGCCTTCGCCGCTGCCGCAGTGGTGGTGCTCGTGCTCGTGGGGGTGAGCGTGTGGCGCTTCCTCGAGGTGCGCAGCGCCCAGAACGACGTCGCCACCCTCAACTCGAGCGTGGCTGCCCTCAACGCCCAGATCCCCACCTACGACAAGGTGGTGGCGATCGCCAACGAGCTCCGGGTGGCCAAGAGCGAGGTGACGACGGTGTCGTCCACCGCCGTTGACTGGGCGGCGGTGCTGAACCAGCTCCAGAGCCACATCCCCGCCGGTCTGGATGTGACCACCTTCTCGGGCGCGAGCTCGAGCACATCGGGAACGACGTCGTCGTCGTCGTCCTCGGCCAGCGCCGCCTCGTCGAACGCCACCGACGCGGGCAGCGCGCCCACGGGTTCCATCGGCTCGCTCCAGGTGGGCGTGGCCGGGACGTTCCCCATTTCGGCGCACTTCGACCCCGTGGCGCAGTGGATCGACGGGCTCACGTCCTCGTCCATGTTCAGCCCGCCCGGCGTGGCATCGGTCACCAACACCGCCGCCGGGGGCAGCACCGCAATCTCGTTCGAGTCCAACCTGTGGCTCACCACCGACGCCAACCTGACCAAGAACGCAGGATCGTGATGGAACAGCTCACCCGCTACCGCATCCCGCTCTTCACCGGCGTGGGCGCGCTCATCCTCGCCCTCATCGTGTACATGGCGTGGATCTCGCCCGAGGCCGGCAAGGTGTCGAGCCTCAAGGCCCAGGAGACGCAGCTGCAGTCCCAGCAGCTGCACCTCCAGACCGAGCTCACCACGCTCAAGGGCGAGAAGGCCCACCTGGCCGCCAACTGCCAGGAGCTCACCACCGATCTGACCGAGGTCCCGGGCACCCCCACGGTGGACGACTTCTTCCACCAGATCACCGCCCTGGCGGTGGCGGCGGGCGACCCCAACACGCCGAGCATCAGCGTGACCGAGGCTCCGGGAGGGGCGGGGACGACCAAGATGGTGGCCGTGACGCTGACCCTGAGCGGCACCTACGGCCAGATGACCTCGTTCCTGCAGGGTCTCACCAGCTTCCCCCGCCTGTTCACGGTGGGCAGCATCAACGTGGCGGGCGGCCCGGTGGCGGGCCAGTCGGTCAGCCCTGCAACGGCCGGCTACACGCTGCAGCTGAGCGGCGACATCTACTACACCAGCGGGCAGGCCAACGTGTGCAGCAACGACGCCACCCAGACGGCGGCCCACTGACGCCTCGGACCCCCTCCCGCGACCTGTTGTCCGGTCGTAGCGAGAAGTTGCGGTCCAGGTCTAAAGGTGCCGTTTCACGGTGCCGATAGTTGTTTCGATAGCCATTGCGCATCAAGGAGGAAGTCCATGCTCAAGTCCACGCTCGCGGACCTGCGCGAGACCCGTCTGCAGGAGTCCGGTGGAGAGGGAGCGGCGGAAGCCGGCTTCACCTTGATCGAACTGATGGTGGTTCTGCTCATCATCGCCATCCTGCTCGCCATCGCCATTCCCACCTTCCTGGGTGTGTCCGGCTCGGCCAACGACCGTGCGTCGCAGTCGAACCTGACCAACGCCCTGACCGAGGTGAAGGCGCTGTACCAGAACACCCAGTCCTACAACACCGGCTCTCTGCCGTCGGCAACGCTGGCTGCTTCTGCTCCTGAGTTCACCTGGAGCCAGAACGCCGCCATCGCCACCGAGGGCACCAGCCTGGTGAGCGAGTACCCGGTGGACGTCTCCTCGGCCGGCGACGGCCAGGGGGTCATCTTGGCCACCTACTCCAAGACCGGAACGTGCTGGTACGTGGTTGACCTCGAGACGGCTCCGACTTCGACCAAGTTCACACCGGACACCGGTGGGACGGCGGTCTTCTACGGCGCCACGTCGGGCGCGGACGCCCAGGAGAACGGCGGTGCAGCGTTCACCCAGGCCGGCGTGTACTACGCGCAGGTCGCCAACGCCTCGAACCACGCCTCGTCCGGCCTGCCGGCTGGCCTGCCGAACACGTGCAACGCCTCGAACCCGATGGTGGTCACGGGGCAATGGAACTGGGGTACCTCGTACTCCAACGCTCCGCAAGGCTGACAAGCGAACGCCGGGCACCGTCCCGGTGTGCACGGAAGTCTGCACTGTGGCCCCCGCTTCGGCGGGGGCCACAGTCGCGTCCCGACGGCGGTGGCGACCGCCGTCGGGCGGCCCGGCTGCTCAGTTCGGCAGGTCGATGGTGAGCGGTGCCGGGGCGGCGGCAGCCTTGATCACGTCGATGATCTCGGTCCCCACGAGCTCGTCGCGGTCGAGCAGCGCGTCGCGCAGGGCCTCCACGACGTGGCGGTTGTCCTCCAGCATGGCGCGCACGTCGTCCTTGGCCTCGTGCAGCATGCGGTCGACCTCGTCGCGTCCGGCGTCGTTGGCGGTGACCTTGGCCACGATGTTTCCCGGCATGTCGAGGGCGGCGGCGGAGATGAGGGTGCTGCCCATGCCCAGGCTCCCCACCATCTGGCAGGCGGCGGTGGTGGCGGCCTGGAGGTCCGAGGCCACACCCGAGCTCGTCTCGCCGAAGAACAGCTCCTCGGCCACCATCCCCCCGAAGGCGATCTGGATGAGCGCCACGATCTCCGAGCGCGTCTTGGTGAAGCGCTCCTCCTCCTCCGAGTGCGACAGCAGGCCGAGGGCGTCCTTGCGCTTCACGACGGAGAGGACCTCCATCTTGCGGCCCTTGCCCACCAACCACGCCACCGTGGCATGCCCGGACTCGTGCGTGGCGATGGTGCGGCGCTCCGCCTCGGCGTACTCCACCGGCTGGGCCAGACCGATCTCCTCGGTCATCTTGGCCTGTTGGATGTCGGCCCACGAAAGGGCGGCCGCGCCACGGCGCAGCGCCCACACGAGCGCCTCGTCGAGAAGGTGCTCGAGCATGACCGGCGAGTAGCCGAAGGTCATGGCGGCCAGGGTGTCGCGCCGGGCCGGGTCGTCGAGATCGGCCTCGTGGGCCTTCTTGTCCAGGTAGTAGTCGAGGATCTCGCGCCGTCCCGCCTTGGACGGCAGGTCGAAGTAGATGGAGCGGTCGAAGCGTCCCGGCCGCACGAGCGCCGGGTCGAGGTCGGCGGCGCGGTTGGTGGCCCCGATGACGAGGATGTTGGCGGCCGGCGCCACGGGCTTGCGCAGGTGGCGCCCGGACGGGAGCCAGGTGTTCACGATGTCGACCAGCGCACCCTTGAAACGCACGCCGGGCGGCGGCTGGTCGAAGGACTGCAGCTGGATGAGCAGTTCGTTGACCACGCCGGCCACGCCGTCGTGATGGCGTCCCGTCCCCATCCGCCCCGGGCACCGCCGATGGCGTCGATCTCCTCGATGAAGCCGATGGCGCCGCCCTCGCGCCGGGCGTAGGTGCGCAGCTCCTTGAAGTAGGAGCGGATCTTGCGGTTGGTCTGCCCGTAGAACATCGACTGGAAGGCAGAGGACGACACGAAGAGGAAGGGCACGCCCGCTTCGCGGGCCATGGCTTTGGCCATGTAGGTCTTGCCCGTCCCCGGTGGGCCCTCGAACAGGATGGCCCGTCGGGCCGATCCCCCCATGTGCTCGGCGAAGGTGCGGTGGGCGAGGAACAGGTTGAGGGTCTTCACCACCTCGTCCACGAGGACGGGGGCGCCGCGGACGTCGTCGAGCGACACGTCGATCTCCGACGGGCGGTAGAGGATGTGGGGCGAGCGCCCCGCCCCCAGCATGGGGAGGATGATCATGCACGCCAGCAGGGCGATGAGGATCATCCCCGGGATGTAGGGCGCCATGCCCGAGGGGACGTGGGGCAGACCGAAGGCGCCGCGGTGCAGCACCAGGGCCCGCACGACGAGCCAGGCGGCCACGGGGGTGAGGACGATGGCGAGGCGGCGGATCCGCCGCTGGCGGCCCTTCTACCGCGTCGCGCCCCACATCGGCGGTGGCGACCTTCACCACGCCGGTCTGTCCGAGCGAGCGCAGCGCCATGGGCGCACCGGGCGGGGGGATCGACCTGGAGGGGGTGGACGGCGTCGGTGGGGACCGCCTCGGTTCGCAGCGCTCCGGCACGGCCGGGCCCCGCCCCTCGTGGGTTGCCGTGGACCCGGTCCTCGTTCATCGCCACCCCTGTTCCCCTGGCTGCCACCGGCCCGCTGCGGACGGCCGGTGCGGCGGATGCGCTGCGCCGCTGACGGGTGCTCACAGGGTTCCGCCCCCCGTGGCCACCACTCTCCGCGTCGGTTCTAACGCCGTGCCCAACCTCGGATCAACTCGACCCCAACTCGGCCGGGGGCCGGGACCTGTGCCCGCGGGGCCGGGACCTGGGAGGGGGGCCCGGGTCGGCTCGGGGTTCCCGGTCGGGGGCGAGGCCTGACCGGGCCGGGCGTCACATGGGGCCGGCGTCGTGCTTGCGGGCCGACAGCTGCTCGCGGCGCGAGGCGATGGTGCGCAGGGCCCGCACCAGCACCTGCCGGGTCCGTCCGGGGTCGACGACCTCGTCCACGAACCCCCGTTCGGCCGCCACCCAGGGGGTGAGGAGCTCGGCCTCGTAGCGCTCCTCGAGCAGGCGGCGCTCGTCGTCGCCTGCTCCCCGGGCAGGATCTGGGCCGCCCCCCGGGCGCCCATGACGGCGATCTCCGCCGACGGCCAGGCCAGGCAGAGGTCGTTGCCCATGCCCTTGGAGTCCATGACGATGTAGGCCCCGCCGTAGGCCTTGCGCAGTACCAGGCACAGGCGGGGCACGGTGGCCTCGGCGTAGGCGAAGGCGAGCTCGGCCCCGTGGCGGATCATGCCCCGCCATTCGAGGTCCTTGCCGGGGAGGAATCCCGGGGTGTCGACCAGGGTGACGATGGGGAGGTTGAAGGTGTCGCAGAAGCGGACGAAGCGAGCCGCCTTCTGCGAGGCGGCGATGTCGAGCGTCCCGGCCAGGGAGCGGGGTTGGTTGGCCACCACGCCGACCGGGCACCCGCCCAGGGCGGCCAGCGCCGTCACCATGTGCGGGGCCCAGGCGGCGCGCAGCTCGAGCAGGTCGCCGTCGTCGGCGAAGGCGCGACCACGTCGCGGACGTCGTAGGAAGCCGAGGCGGCGGCGGGGATGACGGCGCCGAGCTCGGGCGTGGCCCGGTCGTCGGGATCGTCGGTGGTGAGCTCGGGGGGCGATGCGTCGGCGTGGTCGGGCAGGTAGGCGAGGACCGCCCCGAGGAGATCGGGCACGGCCTCGTCGTCGGGGGCGAGCAGGGCGCACAGGCCGCTGCGGGTGGCGTGCATGGTGGCCCCACCCAGCTCGGCGGGGCTGACACGCTGGCCCGTGAACCCCTCCACCACGTCGGGCCCCGACACGAAGGCGAAGGCCCCGGGCGTCATCACGGTGAGGTCGGCCAGGCCGAGCAGGAGGGCCGGACCCGACAGGGCGGGACCGGTGACAGCCGCCAGCACCGGGACCGTGCCCGAGCAGGCGGCGATGGCCGCCGCGGCGCGCCCCCACCCGTCGAGGGCGTCGAGACCCTCGGTGACCTCTGCCCCCGACGACGACACCACCACCACCAGCGGGAGGCGCTCCTCCCTGGCCTTGTGCGCGGCCTCGGCGATGGTCATGCCGTCGGCCCGGCTGAGCGCGCCCCGGTGGCGCCCCGACACCGAGCGGGCCACCACCACGGTGCGCCCGCCGCCCACCACGTCGATCCCGGCGCGCACGGTCCCCGGGACGATCCGGGCGCCGGGGACCGGTAGCGTGAGGTGCGACACGGGAGCGGCGCGGACGCAGTCGCCACCGTGGGCCATGCTACGGAGGGCGCCCGCCTGTGTCATGCCGGAGGGCGGGAGGGACGTCGATGCGTGCATGCGTCATGCGACAGGGCACGGCTCGTGGTCGACGACGTCGACGATCCGTCGCCCAGAGCGGCCAGATGCTGGTGCGCACCCTGGCCTGTGGGATCTGCGGGTCCGACCTCCACTTCCTGCGCCACGGCGAGGCCATGGTGCAGATGACGGCGGACATGGCGCCGTCCATGGGCGGTCTCTCCATGGGCATGGAGGCCGTCGACCTGTCGCGCGACATCGTCATGGGCCACGAGTTCTGCGCCGAGGTGCTCGAGCTCGGGCCGGACACGAGCGGCCCCGCGCCGGGCACGCGGGTGGTGTCGGTGCCGGTGCTGCTGTCCTCGACGGGGCTCCACCAGCTGGCCTACAACAACGCCTACCCCGGCGGCTACGCCCAGTACATGCTCCTCTCGGCGCCGCTGGCGCTGGCGGTTCCGAACGGGCTCGACGCCCGCCGGGCGGCGCTGCACCGAGCCGTTGGCGGTGGGCATCCACGCCGTGGCCGGCTCCGGCGCCACCCCTCGCCACGGGGCCGTGGTGCTCGGGTGCGGCCCCGTGGGCCTGGCCGTGGTGGCGGCGCTGCGGGCCGTCGGGGTCGAGGTGGTGGTGGCCGCCGATCCGTCGCCGGTGCGCCGGGCCATGGCCCTCACCATGGGGGCGACCGTGTCGGTCGACCCCGGCGAGGAGGGGGCGCTCGACGCCTGGCGCCGTGTCGACGGGCGCCGGCCCCTCGTGGCCTTCGAGGCGGTGGGGGTGCCGGGCATGCTCGAGCAGCTGCTGCGCGACGTGCCACCGGCCACGGCGGTGACGGTGGTGGGGGTGTGCATGGAGCCCGACCGCATCCAGCCGTTCTTCGCCGTGGCCAAGGAGCTGACGCTTCGATTCGTGTTCGCCTACCGCCCCGACGAGTTCGCCCAGGCGCTGCGGGCCATCGCCGAGGGCGACGTCGACGTGTCGGCCATGATCACCTCGACCGTGGACATCGACGGCGTGCCCGGCGCCTTCGACGCCCTCGCCCATCCCGACGAGCAGGTGAAGATCCTGGTGGAACCGGCGCCGTCGTGACCGACGACGCCGAGCGCTCCGCCTGGCGGCGGGCCTGGCCCTGGCTGAAGTACGTGGTGGGGCTGGGCCTGGCCGCCCTGGCGCTGTGGGCCCTGGCCGGGCGGCGCGGCGAGTTGTCGGGCGCCTCGGGCTACATCGATCCACATCCGGTGGTGGTGGGTGGTGCTGGCGGCGACGGCCGAGGCCGGCTCCCTCGTGGCCTTCGGCCTCATCCAGCGGTGCCTGCTCGCGGCGGGTGGCGTCGAGGTGTCGGTCCGGCGCGTGACGGGCATCACCGCCGCGGCCACGGCCATCGCCAACTCGATGCCGGCCGGCCCGGTGGTGTCCGCCGTCTTCACCTTCCGCCAGTATCGGGCCAAGGGGGCGGACGAGGCCCTGGCGGGCTGGACGCTGGCGGCGGTGTTCGTGGCGGCATCGGTGAGCCTGGCCCTCGTGGCCGGGGTGGGTGTGGCCATCGCCGGCGCCGAGGGGGCCGGCCTCGACCTCGTGGGTGTCACCGTGGCCGTGCTGCTCGGGGCGCTCGCCATGGGTGCGGTCTTCCTCCAACGCCGGGTGCTCGTGTGGTTGGTGTCGGCCACCGTGCGCGCCTCGACCCGGCTCGTGCACTGGCCCAAGGGGGAGGCGGCGCACAACGCCGAGCGCATCATCGGCAGGCTGACGGTGGTGACCTTGTCGTTCCGCCAGGTGCTCGTCACCATGGGATGGGCGCTCGCCAACTGGATCCTCGACTGCGGATGCCTGGCGCTGTCGTTCACGGCGGTGGGCGCCGGCATCCCGTGGCGGGGCCTGCTGCTCGCCTACGGCGCCGGGCAGCTGGCCGCCAACCTCCCCATCACCCCCGGCGGCCTCGGTGTGGTGGAGGGAAGCCTCACCATCGCCCTCACCCAGTTCGGCGGGGCGTCGGCCTCGACCGTGGTGGTGGTCCTGCGTGTACCGGATCCTGAGCTTCTGGCTGGAGCTGCCCATCGGGTGGGCGACGTGGGGGGCCTATGCGTGGGCGCGTCCGCCCCGCCCGGAGCGCCTCGGCCGTGCCCGGGCGCGTGGCGGAGGAGGTGGCGTCGTGACGCTGCGCGGCGGCGTGGTGACGGCAGGCCTGGCGCTGTGCTTCGCCGCCCTGGCCCTTCCCGGGTGCGCCCGCAACGGCCTGGGGACGACGTCGAGCCCCTGCTTCCGGGCGCTGCCCGTGGCCAAGCAGGCCGTGCACGGGCGGGGGTCCTTCGTCGGGGTGCGCCTGGTGTCGGCGTCGGAGATGGCCAAGCTGCGCCGGCTGCGGGGGGTCATCGACGCACCGGTCGTGCACACCGGTGCACAACGTGTGCGTGGTGGGCTACAGCGGCAGCTTCCGCCCCGATCAGGTGTCACGGCCGGCGGGCCCGGTGCCGGCCGACGGCGAGGGGCACTTCGCCGTGGTCGTGGTGTCCAACCCGCAGAACAAACTGCTGGCCACGGTGGTGCTCCAGCGCGAGCCGGTGCGCTTCCGCCACCTGGCCCTCGGGGTGGCGCGCCGCACCTCGGGCCCGGGCGGACCCCGCAGTTCAGGGACCGCCTGACCCCGCTCCGTCGGCGGGGCTGCGGGGAGGGGTGTGGCCGGCGTCGGTCCCGTCGGGCGGGGCCACGCGGCCGGGGCCGGCGCGCAGACGCTCCAGGAGGCGGGGATGGGTGTGGCGCTCGGCGCGCGCCGCCCGTTCGAGCTGGCGCTCCACCTCGGCCCAGGTGAGCGGCGCCTCGTGCATCGGCGGCCTCGAGCCGCTGCGGCGCGGCGACAGCGCCGTCCACGCCACGCTCCACAGCACGGGAAGCGTCGCCACCTTGGCCACGATCCCGGCCAGCTGCTGGTCGACGATGCGCGACAGCCCGAGGGCCTGGTGCACCCCGGCGAAGGCGGGGTACAGGGGATGGCGGGCGAAGACGTAGATCACGGCCGGGAACGTGGGCACCACCGACTGCACGAAGAGATAGGCGGCCAGGCCCACCGGGACGGTGCGGTGCGCGCCGGGGAGGTGCCGCATGGTCGGGGCCCACAGCACGAACCCCGCCAGAAGGAGGGCCACGTCGGTCGCCCCCCGCCACCACCCCGACGCGGCCTGCGCCGCCACCGCCGGCGTCGACCAGGGTGCCCACGGCCACCACGGTGAAGACGCCCACGGCGACCGGGGGGCGGGTGAGGGTGCGAGACGCACGCGTCCACGGGCGCGGGCCGGGTGCAGCATGGCCAGCAAGGGCGCCGGTGCGGCCATGAGCAGTAGGGGGGCCACGAGCAAGGTGAGCAGGAGGCGCTGGACCACGAGGGCGGTGAGCGACCAGTGGGCGGCCAGGTCGGCGAGCGGCCACGTGAGCGCGGCGAGCAGGGCCACGAGCGCGGTCACCAGGTAGACGACGTGGCGGCGCGAGGGCCGGCCCCGGGCGCCCCCGGTGCGCGCCACGCGCCGGACGCCGAGGGTGTAGCCGAGGGCCAGCACCCCCGCTCCCGCCCACGCCGGCCAGTGGGGGTGGAAGGCCAGAGGGTCGACGCTCACCCCGACCGCCCTCCGCACGCCGCCCGCCGGCGGTGGGAACAGGGCCGCCTACGCTCTGGGCCGTGGTTGACAGGCTCGAACGGCTGACCGACCTGGTGCTCGTGCTGCTGCGCGACGGCCGTCCCAAGTCCCTGCGCGAGATCGCGTCCGAGGTGCCGGGCTACCCGAGCGCGAGGGCGAAGCGCGGCGCCAGGCCTTCGAGCGCGACAAGCGGACGTTGCGCGACGGCGGCATCGAGGTGACCACGGTCCCCATCGACGGCCCGGAGCAGATGGGGTACCTCATCCGGCCCGAGGACTACTACCTGCCCGACCTCGACCTGGCGCCGGACGAGCAGACCGCGCTGAACCTGGCCGTCGCCGGTGTCCACCTCGGCGATCCTAGTGGTCGGGACGCGCTGTGGCGCCTGGGACTTCCGGCCTCCGCCGGGGTCCGTCCCGTGGCCGATCTGCCCGCCTTGCCCGCGCTCCCGGAGCTGCACGCGGCGTTCGCGCGCCCGGGCCACCGTCACCTTCGGGTACCGCGGTGAGCAGCGTCACGTCGACCCCTCGTTGCTCCACTTCGTGGGGGGATGGTGGTACCTGGTGGGACATGACCGCGACCGCGACGCCCCCCGGACATTCCGCGTCGACCGCATGGAAGGCGCGCTGTCGTCGGGTGACGCGGGCACGGCCGTCCTCCCCGAGGGCTTCGATCCCGACACGGCCATCTCCGACGTGCCGTGGCGCATCGGCGAGGGCGCGCCCGTGACCGTCGAGGTGCGCGTGGACGCCACGCTGGCCGACCTCGTGGTGGACGAGGTGGGCGAGAGCGCCGTGGCGCGCCGCCACGGCGACGGGTCCGCCGACCTGCATCTCGAGGTCACGAACGCCGACGCCCTGCGGTCGTGGGTGCTCGAGCTCGGGGATCACGCCGAGGTGCTCGGACCCGATGCCGTGCGCCACGACATGATGGCGTGGCTCGAAGCAGTGGGTGCACCTTCCGCTGGCGGGGACAGGGACCCGTGACGGCCCCCCGTCACGACGCCGGCTCGCGTCTGCTGCGGCTGCTGGCCGTGCTGACCTGGCTGGCGCGTCGGGCCGTGCACCGGTGGCCGAGCTGTCCGAGCGCTTCGGGCTGACGCCCGAGGAGCTCGTGGCCGATCTGGAGCTGGCCGCATGTTGCGGGCTGCCGCCGTACACCCCCGATCAGCTCATGGAGATCGTGGTCGACGACCGGGAGGTGGTGGCCAACCTCGGCGCCGAGCTGGCGCGGCCCCGCCGCCTCACGGCGGCGGAGGGGTTCGCCCTGGCGGCCTCGGCGCGCGCCATCGCCGCGGTGCCGGGGGCGGACCCCGACGGTGCGCTGGCCAGAGCGCTGGCCAAGCTCGACGCCGTGCTCGGCGACCGGGGACGCGCTGCGCATCGACCTGCGTGAGCCGGCCCATCTGGCCGTGATCCGCCAGGCCGCCGAGGACGGCCGGCAGCTCGAGATCCACTACTACTCGGCGTCGAGCGACCAGGAGTCGACGCGCATCGTCGACCCGGTGGCCGTCGTCGCCATCGAGGGGCGCTGGTACCTCGACGCCTACTGCCACAACGCCGGGGGCATGCGCCGTTTCCGCGTCGACCGGGTCTCTGCCGCACGCGTCACCGGTGCGGCCGCCTGCCACGGTGCGGCGGACGGCACCGACCGTGCCGGTGCGGGAGGCGAGGCCGACGCGCCGGCCGACGCGGGACCGGCGGCGTTCGTCCCCGGGCCTGAGGCCACCGAGGTGCGCCTGGCCGTGGACGCCGGGGCGGCGTGGGTCCTCGAGGCGCTGCCCGTGCTCTCGTCCGAGGTCCTGCCCGACGGGCGTACCGGCGTGACCCTGGCCGTCGCCAGCACGGTGTGGTTCGGCCGCCTGCTCCTGCGTCTCGGTCCCCACGCCGAGGTCCTCGATCCTTCGGAATTGTCCGAGGTCGGGCGCCAGGCCGCCCTGCAACTGCTGCGCCGCTACCGCCGGGGGGCGCCGCCGGCGTCCTGAACCGCCCGGCGCTTGCCCCGGCGGCAGGTGCGGGCCCCCCGGCGTGGCGGGTCGGTCAGGACGCCGAGGTCGACCCGACGGTGGTGTTCGGGCCGCCCGCCGGGCAGGCAGCCTGGAGCGCGGCGAGCCGTGCCGACAGCGAGTGCTCCACGCGGGTAAGCACGGCCATCTGGCGGTCCAGACATGCCGAGGCGGGCGCCCGTGGGGGTGCAGCGCCTGCAGCGACGCCACCTCCGAGGCGACCTGGGCCTCCTCGGTCTGCAACCGGGTGATGCGGGCCGGCGCGTTCGTGCAGTGCGGACCGGGTGCGGCCGCAGCCACACCGGCGGAACCCACCGCCATCGAACCGGCCAGCGCCAGCGCAGCAACGACCTTCTTCGTCATGGTCGAGTCCCCCCTGGGTCTTCGTCACTTCGAGTGTCGAAAATGACCACTCACTGTGCTCGACAAGGTGGGCGGATTGCTGAAGGGGCGGGGAGTGCCCAAGGGCTCCACAACGTCATTGTTGTGTCGCGGTAGAGAACGCGAGGCGAAGCCAGGCGCAGCCCCGGAAGCACCCCGACACGGTTCCGGCCCGGTCCCGGGCGAGGTCGCCGACGAGGTGCCCCGTCCACGGTGGGGCCGGGGCCGCCCGGCACGGGGCCGAGGCGGCGCCCCGGAGGTCGGCGGTGCTGCGCATGGCCAAGGTCCGCGCCGGTGGACACGCCTACTACCTGGAGGCGGCGGGGGTGGGCGCGGTCCGTGGGATGGAGGCGCCGGGACGGTGGCTCGGAACGGGGTCCGGCGCCCTGGGGCTGCACGGCGTGGTCGAGGCCTCGGCGCTCGGGGCAGTGCTGGGCGGTGACGACCCGGTCACCGGCCGCAGGTTGGGGCCGTGGCACGACCGGGTCACGGTGGCGGCCTTCGACCTGAGCTTCTGCGCACCGAAGTCGGTGAGCCTGTTGCACGCCCTGTCCCCGCCCGACGTGGCGGCCGAGGTGCACGAGGCCCACGGCCAGGCCGTGGCCGCCGCCCTCGACTACGTCGAGCGCCGCGCCCTGGCCGTGCGCCGACCGGTGCAGGGGACGCCGGTCCCCGTGCCCGTCCACGCCGTGCCGGCAGCGGGATTCGTCCACCGGGTCAGCCGCGCCCTCGACCCCCACCTGCACACCCATGTGGTCATGGCCAACCTCGGCCGTGACGACGCCGGCCGCTTCTCCGCCGTCGACGGCCGGGGCCTCTACGCCCACGCCGGCGCCGTCGACGCGCTGTACCACGCCCATCTGCGCCACGAGCTCACCAGCCGGCTCGGGGTGGCATGGGAGCCCATGCGCGCCGGCCGGGCCGACGTGGCCGGGATCGGGGCCGAGGCGCGGCTCGCCTTCTCGCAGCGGGCCATCGCCATCGCCGAGCACCTCGCCTCGCGCCGCCTGGGCGGGCCCCGGGCCCAGGCCATCGCCGGCCACGCCACCCGACCGGACCGGGACCTGCGCGTGTCGGTCGAGGGCCTGCGTCCGGGGTGGGAGCGCCGGGCCAGGGAGGTGGGGCTCGGACCCGGGGAGGCTCGAGGCGACGCTCGACCGCGTGGCCCGCCGGGCCGGCCCCGGTCCTGACGAGGCCCGCCGTGAGGCGGTGGTGGAGCAGATCGGGCAGCGCGCCCCGACCGCCTACCGGCGCGACGTGGTGCGGGCCTGGTGCACCACGCTCCCGTCGGGGGCGCCGGCGGCGGCGGTGGAGGCGGCCGCGGAGCGGACCGTGGCGTCGATGGCGCCGGCCCGATCGCACGCCAGGCGCAGCGAAGGACCGGGGGTGGGGGAGCGGCGCTACGCGCTCGAGGGTCGCCGCCTCGAGGACCCCGGGCTGGACCGGGGACGTGCCGGACGCGCCGAGGGCCGCGACGGTGAGGACCTGGCGGAGCTCCTGGCGCGCCGGGCGCATGCGCGTGGCGAGGGCCCCGGGGCGTGGCGCGGTGCGCGCCGTGGAAATGGACGGGGGCATGGGCCTCGGGTGAGGCGCCACAGCGGCGCCGCGCCGGAGGCTCAGGAGCGCGCCGTGCGGATGGGCCCGGCGTCGCCGTAGCCCTGGCGCACGCCCTCGGCCGGCGCGCCGGGTGAGCTGGTCGGGCTCGTAGAGCAACCAGTAGGCGTTGCGGGCGTGCTTCCGGGCCCGGTCCACGCACACCGCCGCCAGCGCCTCGGGGTCCTCCTCCTCGTTCTCGTGCACGAACACCTCGAGGACGTGGGTATTGGTGAGCAGCTGGGCCAGCATGATCCCCTGCGAGGCCTCGTGCGCGCAGACCTGGTCGATTGCGGCCTTGCCCGGCATGCCCAGCGCCACCACGATGGCGCACCCCTCCTCCTGGACGAGCTTCTTGCACGCCACGCCCAGGTCCTTGAACCCCGGCACGGTGCGGCGCACGATCTCGAAGCGCTCCCCGTGGCCGGGACAGTGTCGAGCTCGTCCACGGCCTCGGCGCCCATGTCGTAGCGGGCGAACATGGTGTCGGCCACCCCGATGCGGTCCATGCCGGCCATTCTCCCACGCCCGGTTGGGGGCGACGTCGGGTGGGCGAAGGGTTCAGACCGACGTCGCCCCGTGGTCCCGGCACCGGGCCCGGTACCCGGCGGGGGTGACGGTGACGGCCATGCGGCGCCCGCAGTGCGCGCAGAAGCGGGGTGGGTCGAGCTCGCGGCCACACCCGTGGCAGTCGCCCACGGGCCGGCCGCACGACGTGCAGAAGCCGGTCGCGATGGTGGCAACCTATCGGACCGTGAGCACATCCGGCACCCCCCGCATCCGCAGCTTCCCCGCCGCCGCCCGGGCCCTGGCCCAGCGCGACGCGGCGCTGGCACGCCTCGTGGAGGCGGTGGGTCCGCCCAAGCTCGGGGCGCGCTTCGACTCGCACTTCGCCGCCCTGGTGCGCTCCGTCGTTTACCAGCAGCTTGCGGGCAAGGCGGCGGCGACCATCCACGGCCGCCTGGTGACCGCCCTGGACGGCGACGTCTCGCCCGAGGCGCTGCTGGCCCTGGCGCCCGAGGACCTGCGCGGTGCGGGCCTGTCGGGCAACAAGGCGGCGTCGGTGACCGATCTCGCCCGCAAGGTGCTCGACGGCACCGTCGTGCTCGACCCACCGGGCCTGGCGCGCGAGGACGACGAGGAGGTGATCGCCCGCCTGACGACGGTGCGGGGCATCGGGCGGTGGACGGCGGAGATGTTCCTCCTCTTCCAGCTGCGCCGCCTCGACGTGTGGCCCGTCGGCGATCTGGGCGTGCGCCGCGGCTACGGCCTCGCCTGGGACGTCCCCATGCCGTCGGCGAAGGAGCTCGAGCCGCTCGGGGACCCCTTCCGCCCGTACCGGTCGGTGGTCGCCTGGTACTGCTGGCGGGCGTGCGAGCTGCCGGGCCAGGCGTCCAGCCCGCTCACGCGGTAGACAGGCGATCCTTCGGCCGGGCTCCGTCCATCGGGCCCGTCCAGCCAGGCCCGATCGACGAGGCCCGATCCACGAGGGAGGTCCCGGTGGGCGACGAGGCGGATCCGTGGTGGCGCCACGGGGTGCTCTACCAGGTGTACGTGCGGTCCTTCGCCGACAGCGACGGGGACGGCGTCGGTGACCTCGAGGGGCTGCGGCGGCGGCTGCCGCACCTCGCCTGGTTGGGGGTCGACGCCCTGTGGCTGTCGCCGGTGGGCCCGTCGCCCAACGCCGACTGGGGCTACGACGTGGCCGACTACTGCGACGTCGACCCTGCGCTCGGGACGCTGGCGGATCTCGACCGCGTCGTGGCCGAGGCCGGCGCGCTCGGCATGCGGGTCGTGCTCGACCTCGTCCCCAACCACACGAGCGACCGGCATGCGTGGTTCGCCGAGTCGCGCTCGTCGAGCACGTCGGCCCGGCGTGACTGGTACGTGTGGCGTGACGCCAGGCGGACGGCGCGCCCCCCAACAACTGGGTGAGCGCCTTCGGGGGCGAGGCGTGGACGTTCGACGACACCACGGGCCAGTACTACCTGCACAACTTCCTGGCTCAGCAGCCCGACCTCAATTGGTGGTGCGACGGGGTGCGCGACGCGTTCGACGACATCCTGCGCTTCTGGTGGGACCGGGGCGTGGCCGGGTTCCGCATCGACGTGTGCAACATGATCGTCAAGGACGCCGAGCTGCGCGACAACCCGCCCGCCACCGAGGACGACCCCTTCATCCAGCAGATGTTCGGGCAGCGGACCCTGTACAACGCCAACCAGCCCGGGGTGCACGATGTGCTGCGCCGCTGGCGGGCCGCGGCCGATGCGGGCCCGAGCCCCGTCTGCTGCTGGGCGAGACCAACGTCGAGGAGCTCGACATCCTGGCGTCGTACTACGGCACCGGGTCCGACGAGCTGCACCTGGCCTTCAACTTCCCCTTCATCGAGGCGCCCTTCGACGCCGAGGCGCTGGCGGCGGTGGTGGAGGGCACCGAGGCCCTCCTGCCGCCCGGGGCGTGGCCGGTGTGGACGGGGTCGAACCACGACGTGTCGCGCCTCGCCACGCGCTGGGCCGCGGGTGATCCGAGGAAGATCCGCCTGGCGCTGCTCATGCTCCTCACGCTGCGGGGCACGCCGGTGCTCTACTACGGCGACGAGATCGGGCTCGTGGACGGCGAGCTGTCGCAGGAGGACCTTCTCGACCCGGTGGGGCTGCGCTACGCCCGTACTACATGGGCCGTGACCCGGCCCGGACGCCCATGCCGTGGGACGGTGCGCCGCACGGCTCGTTCACGACGCCCGACGCCACCCCGTGGCTCCCCATGGCCGACCCGGCGACGTGCAACGTAGAGGCGCAGCGCGCCGATCCGGCGTCGGTGCTCTGTCTGGTCCACGACGCTCTCGCCCTGCGCCGGGCCACGCCCGCGCTCAGAAGCGGCGACTACCGCCGGCTCCCCGCCCCCGACGGGGTGTGGGCGTGGCGCCGCGGCGAGGCGGTGGTGGCCCTCAACCTCGGCGACGCCCCGGCGGAGCTCTCGACGCCGGGTGCTCCCCACACCGTGGCGCTCGGAACGGATCCGGCCCGCGCCGGGTCCGGGGCGTCGGACACGCTGGTGCTCGGCCCGTGGGAGGGCGTGGTTGCGCTCCCGGCCCGGTAGCGGCGCTCACCAGTCGAGGCCGAGCACCTCGCGCATGGTGCGCTCGAAGGTCACGTCGTCCATGGAGGCCCGCGCCCCGAGGACCATCTCGGCGTCGGTGCCCACCGGGACCCGGAACGCCTCGGGCGGGGACGCCACGGCGTCGGCGATGGCGAGGGCCACGATCTCGGGCCCCGGCGCCTGACCGCGCCCCAGGCGCTGTTCGATCTCGATGGTGGCGCGCTCGAGCTCGTCGTAGGGGGGGCCGTCGACGCCGTAGTCGATGTGGGCATGGGCGAGGTTGGTGGTGAAGTAGCCGGGCTCGATGACCACCACGTGGATGCCGAAGTGGGCGGCCTCGACGTGCAGGGCCTCGGACACCGCTTCGAGGGCGAACTTCGACGCGGCGTAGAAGCCCGACAGGGGCGCCGCCACCTTGCCCGACACCGAGGAGAGGTTCACCACCGTCCCCGATCGCCGGGCCCGCATCCCGGGGAGCACGGCCTGCATCATGCGCACGGCACCGAAGACGTTGGTCTCGAACATCCGGCGCACCTCGTCGAGGGGCACGAGCTCGACGGGGCCGCCGATGCCGATGCCGGCGTTGTTGACGAGCACGTCGACGTGGCCGGCGGCGGCCACCGCGGCCGCCACCGAGGCGTCGTCGGTGACGTCGAGGGCGAGGCGGGCGTCCACGTCGAGATCGGCCAGGGTCTCGGGGTGCCGGGCCGTGGCCACCACCTCGTGGCCGCGCTTTTCAGCTCGACGGCGGTCGCCCGCCCGAAGCCGCTGGAGCATCCCGTGATGAGCGCCCGAGCCATGTCCACCTCCCACGTCGGGGCCCCTCCCCGCCGCCCCGACGATACGGGGTGAGGGCGAAGATGTCCCCGTGGCCACGGACGACGCCGACACGCATGTCGGCGCCTACCTGGACGCGGTGCTGGTGGGCGGGCGCGAGGCGCGCCCGGTGGTGCCGGCCGGACCCCGACCCGGGTGACGCCGACCGGGCCCGCCGTGAGGCGGCCACGCGCGCCCCGGCGCAGCGCCGGTGGCGCGACACCGACGACGATGCCGAGGCCGAGGGGCCGGTGATCGGCGGGATCATGGGGCGGGCCGAGTCGTGGGCGGCAAGGACGGGATGGCGCCTCGGCTGAGCCGTGCCCCGGCGTTGCGTCACGGCGCCCGCGGCCCTCCCCGGGGAGGTGTCCAGCGCGTCCGGGGCAGGCGGTAGACCCGCAGGGGCGATCGCCGGGAGGGGTGCTCGGTCTGCGGTCGAAGGTCATCCCGAGGCGCAGCATGACCCGCTCCGAGGCGACGTTGGCGGGTTCGCAGATACTGACGACCTCGTCGATCCGAGCGTGGAGAACCCGTAGGGGTCGAGCGCGGCCACCGCGCCCTCGGTGGCGCAGTCCCGAGTCGCCAGACGCCTGGATCGAGGCGCGGCCCACCTCACGGCGGGCATGACCTCGGGGAGGGACGTCGGTTCCGACAACCCGATGGAACCGATGAGCCGGCCGTTCCCGGCGTCCTCGGCCGCCCACTCCGCAAAGCCCCGGCTCTCCTGCTCGTGCAGCCGCACGAGGAGAAAGGCCTCGGTCTCCTGCATGTCATCCCCCGGCCGAGTGGGAACCGCCACACCTCGTGCTTGGCGAAGATGGCGCTGCAAGGCGTCGAGGTCGCTGCGCCCGCCACGGTCGCAGCACAAGGCGCTCCGTGCGGATCTCCCGGCCATCGTGCCCGCTCGACATGGCGGGCCACGACCGCGTCGCTACAGCGCGGCCGACAGGGCGCCCACCGGCATGCGCAGGTCCTCGAGCATGCGCAGGTCCTCGTCGGGCGAGCGGCCCAGGGTGGTGAGGTAGTTGCCCACGATCAGGGCGTTGATGCCCGCCGTCATGCCCATGGCCTGCAGGTCGCGCAGCGTCACCTCGCGTCCGCCGGCGTAGCGGAGGATGACGCCGGGCAGCGCCAGGCGGAACAGGGCGATCCACCGCACCGCCTCCCACGCGCCCACCGGCGCCGGTCGCCGAGCGGCGTGCCCGGGCCGGGGGTTGAGGAAGTTGACGGGCACCTCGGTGGGGTCGAGCTCGCGCAGCTGGAGGAGCAGCTCCACCCGTTGGGCGTCGGACTCGCCCATGCCCACCAGGGCGCCGCAGCACAGCTCCATGCCGTGGGCGCGCACCAGCCGGCACGTCTCGGCCCGCTCCTCCCAGCCCGTGGGTGGTCACGACCCGGGGGAAGTGGGACCGGGCCGTCTCGAGGTTGTGGTTGTAGCGGTGCACGCCCCCCTCGGCCAGCCGCCGGGCCTGGTCGTCGGTGAGGATGCCGGCCGACACCGCCACCTGGAGCCCGGTGCGCTCGCGCACCAGGGGCACGAGCTCGAGGATCGGGCCAGGGTGCGCTCGTCGGGACCGCGCACCGCCAGCACGATGCAGAACTCCGAGGCCCCGAGCGCGGCGGTCTCGGTGGCGGCGGCAGGACCTCGTCGGTGTCGAGGAAGGGCGTGGCCTTGACCGGGGTGTCGAAGCGCGACGACTGCGCGCAGAAGTGGCAGTCCTCGGGGCAACCCCCCGTCTTCGCCGACAGGATGCCCTCCACCTCGACGGTGGGGCCGCACCAGGCCAGGCGGACCTCGTGGGCCAGCGCGGCCAGCCCACCACCGACGGGTCGGGCACCACCGCCAGGCGCGGCCAGCTCCCCGGCGTCGAGCAGGCGGCGCTCGTCGAGCAGGGCCCGGCCGCCGCGCAGCACGGGCCGCGGGCCCCGGCTGGGTCGTCGGCGGGCGGCGGGCAACCGGACCGGGCACGGCTCGACGGGCGCCGACAGGGTGACGGTGCTACGCGTGGGGGGACGGGGGTGGGGTGCGCACCGGCACACGGTAGCGGCCGGCCCCGCCGGATCCGAAAGCACGGAGGGCAGCGGCGTGGCGTGGGACTTCGAGACCGAGCCTGACTACCAGGCCAAGCTGACATGGCGCGCGGGTTGGTGGACGACGAGATCCTCCCCCTGGAGACGCTCGACCTCGAGGGCGACGCCGTCGCCACGGCGTGCGCCCCCTCCAGGAGGAGGTGAAGCGCCAGGGCCTGTGGGCCGCCCATCTGCCCCCCGAGCTCGGCGGCATGGGCTTCGGCCAGGTGCGCCTGGGCCTGCTCCACGAGGTCCTGGGGCGCTCGTCCTGGCCCCGTTCGTCTTCGGCAACAACGCCCCCGACTCGGGCAACGCCGAGCTGCTGGCGTTGGGCATCGAGGCCTCGGGGCGCGAGGACCAGCGGGCCCGGTGGCTCGAGCCGCTGCTCGAGGGCACGCTGCGCAGCGCCTTCTCCATGACCGAGCCCGGTGCGGGTGCCGACCCCACCCTCATCGCCACCACGGCGGTGCGCGACGGCGAGGAGTGGGTGGTGAACGGGCACAAGTGGTTCACCACCAACGGCTCGGTGGCGGACTTCCTCATCGTGATGTGCGTCACCAATCCCGACGTGCACCCCTACGCCGGCTGCTCCATGATCCTGGTGCCGGCGGGCACGCCCGGCGTCGATATCGTGCGCGACGTCCCCACCATGGAGCACCCCTTCCCCCATGTCGGGCGCTTCGGCGCCCACTCCGAGATCGTCTACCGCGACGTGCGCGTGCCGGTGGAGAACCTGGTGGGCAACGAGGGGACGGCTTCCGCCTGGCGCAGATGCGCCTGGGCCCGGGGCGCATCCACCACTGCATGCGCTGGCTGGGCCAGTCCCAGCGGGCCTTCGACATGCTGTGCGAGCGCGCCGTGTCCGCGTCACCTGCACGGCTCGGTGCTGGCCGACAAGCAGATGGTGCAGCAGTGGGTGGCCGACTCCATGGCGGAGATGTCGGCCGCCCGGCTCATGACGCTGCACGCGGCGTGGAAGATGGACCGCGACGGGGCCGCCGCGGCGCGGGTGGAGATCGCCATGATCAAGTACTACGGCGCCGGCGTGCTGTACGACGTGATCGACCGCGCCATCCAGGTTCACGGGGCGCTCGGGCTTCTCCACCGACATGCCGCTCGAGCACATGTACCGCGCCGCCCGGGCGGCGCGCATCTACGACGGCCCCGACGAGGTGCACAAGGTGACCGTGGCCCGCCAGGTGCTGAAGGGCTACGCCCCGCCGGCGGTGCCCTCCGAGCACGTGCCCACGCGCCGCGCGGCGGCCCGCAGCCGCTTCGCCGACCTGCTGGCCGAGGTGAGCGCCAACGACTGAGGGGGAGGCTGGTACCACCGGCGCCGCGCAGGGGTCCACCCTTGACCCCGGGGGCCGGGCATGGCCAAATCACGCCATGACCAGCGCGGCGGGGGTCGGGCGCGCCCGGCGCGGGAGGGTGTCGCCGTGCGCGTGATCGTGTGCGGGGCGCGCGGCTCCACGCCGGCGCCGGGGCCCGACCACGTGCGCTACGGGGGGCCACACGTCGTGCGTGGCCCTGGCGCACGACGGCGAGCCCCCGAGCCTCGTCCTCGACGCCGGCACCGGCATCCGGCGCCTGACGCCGTTGCTCGAGGGACGGCCCTTCCGGGGGGCCATCCTCTTCGGCCACCTGCATTGGGACCACACCCAGGGACTTCCGTTCTTCGCCGCCGCCGATCGCCCCGAGGCCAGCACCGACGTGTACATGCCGGCCCAGGGCGATCCCGAAGAGGTGCTCCGGCGCAACATGTCGCCGCCGTTCTTCCCCATCACCCCCGACCAGCTGCGGGGGACGTGGCGGTTCCACGCCCTCGAGCCCGGTACCCACGACATCGCCGGGTTCGGCGTCACCGCCCTGGAGATCCCCCACAAAGGCGGCCGCACCTACGGCTATCGCGTCTCGGACGGCCGGTCCTCGGTGGCGTACCTGTCGGACCACTGCCCCACGGCCCTCGGTCCCGGCCCCGACGGCCTGGGGGAGTACCACGAGACCGCCATGGCCCTGGCCCGGCACTGCGACCTGCTCCTCCACGACGCCCAGTACCTGGACGAGGAGCTGGCCGCCCGGGCTTCGTTCGGCCACGCCTCGGTGGGCTACGCGGCACGGCTGGCCGAGCGGGCGTGCGCCCGGCGGCTCCTTCTGTTCCACCACGACCCGCCCCGCACCGACGACGACCTCGACGAGGTGGTGGCCTCCTTCGCCGGCGGCACCGGTCCCGGTGGACGGGGCCGTGGAGGGCATGGTGGTCGACCTCCCCGCCACCCTCGCCCCCTGAGGGCGGCCGAATTCGACGGGGGAGCGCCCTCGCCTAGTCTTCTCGGCCATGGTCGTCCGGGTGGTGCTGGCCGAGGACAACTACCTCGTCCGCGAAGGCGTGCGCAAGCTGGTGGAGACCGAGGCCGATCTCGACGTGGTGGGGGTGTGCGCCGACTACGACGACCTGCTGCGCACGGCCGAGGACGAGCGACCCGACGTGGTCGTCACCGACATCCGCATGCCGCCCACCGGCACCGACGAGGGCATCCGGGCCGCGGCCGTGCTGCGCGAGCGCCACCCCGACATGGGCGTGGTCGTCCTGAGCCAGTACTCCGAGCCCGCCTACGCCCTGTCGTTCCTCGACGGTGGGTCCAAGGGCCGCGCCTACCTGCTGAAGGAGCGGGTGTCCGACATCGGCCAGCTGGCGGGCGCCATCCGCGAGGTGGCCGGGGGCGGGTCGGTGATCGACCCCGTGGTGGTGGACGCGCTGGTGGCGGCCCGGGCCCAGCCCGACGACTCCCCGTTGCGGCGCCTCACCGCCCGTGAGAAGGAGATCCTGTCGGAGATGGCCCAGGGCAAGAACAACGCGGCGGTGGCCGCGTCCTTGGTGCTGTCGGAGCGCGCCGTGGAGAAGCACATCAATTCGATCTTCTCCAAGCTGGCGCTGTCGGAGGAACCCGACGTCCACCGCCGGGTGAAGGCGGTGCTGCTCTTCCTGTCGTCGCAGGAGAGCTGAGCCTTCGGGCGCGGTGGGGGTGCTGCCACCACCTGCCCCTTCGTGCTGTCAGTGTGGGACGACCGCCCGGCAGGCTGCCAGGATAGGGACGTGACCGACGAGGGGATCTCGGTGTTGATCGTCGACGACCAGATGCCCTTCCGGATGGCGGCCCGGTCGGTGGTGGGGGTGACGTCGGGGTTCACCGTGGTGGGCGAGGCGGGCTCCGGCGAGGACGCCGTCGAGCAGGCCGACGCCCTCGAGCCCGCGCTCGTCCTCATGGACATCAACATGCCGGGCATCGGGGGCATCGAGGCCACCCGCCGCATCACCACCGCGCATCCCGGGGTGCGCGTGATCCTGCTGTCGACCTACGACGCCGAGGACCTCCCCGCCGACGCCCGCACGTGCGGGGCGGTGGGCTACGTCCACAAGGAGCAATTCGGGCCCGACGTCCTCAAGCGGCCCTGGCCCATCGACGGGAGCCCATCGCCCGACGGCGCCGCCTGAGCGAAGCGCACCGCCGCCTCGCCTCGAGCGGGCGATCGGGCTCAGGCCGCTTCGACGGGGATGCGGCCGGCGATGGTGGTTCCCTCGCCCGGCGCCGAGGTCACGGTGACGGTGCCGCCGATGGCCCCCACCCGGTCGCTCATGTTGACGAACCCGGCCCCGCTCGAGAGCTGGCCCTTGGTGTCGAAGCCCGCCCCGGTGTCGTGGACCTCGAAGGAGAGGGTGCCGTCGTCCTGCCACACCCGCACCTGGGCCCGGGCCCCGTCGCCGGCGTGCTTGCCCGCGTTCTGGAGCGCCTCCATGCAGCAGAAGTACACGGCCGCCTCCGCCTCGGGCGAGTAGCGCCCGAGGCCCTCGGCCTCGACCTCGGTGGGAAGCGCGGCGCGGCCCGCCGCCGAGCGCAGGGCCTCGGCGATGCCCCGGTCGACGAGCAGCGGGGGGTAAATGCCGTGGGCCAGGGCCCGCAGCTCCTGCACGGCCTCCTGCAACCCCTCTCCCAGCTGCTCGAGGATCTTGCCCGAGGCCTCGGGGTCGGTCTCGGCCAGCTGGCGGGCCAGGCGCACGTTGACCGCCAGCGCCACCAGGTGCTGCTGGGCACCGTCGTGGAGGTTGCGCTCGATCTGGCGCCGGGCCGCGTCCGACGCGGCCACGATGCGGGCCCGGGAACGCTGCAGCTCGTCGGCCTGGCGCCGGACCTCGTCGAGCGACTCCTGCAGGGCGGAGTCGAGCTCCACGTTGTGCAGCGCCAACCCCACCTGCCGGGCCAGCTCGGTGAGCATGGTGTCGTCGTCGGCGGTGAAGGTCTCGCTGCCGGGGGCGCACGGCCACGATGAGGCCGAGCACCTTGCCCGAGTGGGTGGTGGGGGCCACCCGCACCACCGAGTCGGCCCGGCCCTGGAGCAGGGCGGGCAGCCAGATCTCGACCCAGGCCGTCCCCGTCACGCCGGCCCGGGCCACCACCGTCTCCTCGTCGGGGCTGAGCACCAGACGCTCGACCTTGGTGTCTGGCACCGACACCGTCTTCTCGAGGTGCCCACCCGATCCCGTCCACACCTCGGCCGAGGCCAGCCCGAGGGTCTTGCGCAGCGACTCGGCCACCTGCAGCAGCAGCTCGTCCATGGGGATGGCGCGCGACAGGCGGCTGCCGAAGGTGCGCAGCACGGCGTCGGGCGCCTCGCGCTCGCCGTAGACGATGCGGTTGGCGTACTGCGTGAGCCGTTGCCGGGCCGGCCCGTAGAACAGCGCCGCGATCGCCGCGGCCACCATGGACTTGGCCAACAGGGACCGCTCGCTGTGGGTGGGGCTGTGCCCCAGCCCCACCACGATGACGAGGTACACGATGACCACGATGCCGGTGAGCCCGGCCAGCGAGACGGTGTGGGCCAGGAGGCGGTCGATGCGCCCGGCCAGACGGCGCGAGCTCCCCATGGCGAGGGCCACCGCCAGCGGGGTGCTGCACACCATGACCACGAGCCAGGGGTGGTGCGGCCAGCCCCACAGCACGTTGAGGGCAAGGGCGACGACGAGCATCTCCGCCCCCACCGCCACGGCCCAGCCGAACCACTGCATGCGCTGGCGCTCGACGCCGCGCGACCGCACGTAGCGGCGCTGCGACCCGACCACACCGATGACGCCCGCCACCGCCGCCTCCACCGCCACCGGCCACAGCGGCAGCGCCGGGCGCCGGGTCCACAGCACGATGCCCACCGCCGCGCCCACGACGTAGCCCCCGACGATGGCGGCACGACTGAGGCGGCAGCTCCCGTCGGGCAGCCCCAGGAGCAGGTGCATGCCGGCCACGGGCAACAGCGCCACCGCCAGCGGCTCGGCCACGCGGGCCACGGCCAGGGCGCTGCCCGCCACGGCGGTGCCGTGCGCGTGGGCCTGCACCACCGCCGCGGTGAGCGCCGCCACGGCGGCCAGCGCCGTGCCCATGAGGGCCAGGACCCCCTGGCGCTCGTAGGGCCGGCGCACCACGGCGAACGAGCCGGCCAGGGCGAAGGCCCCGATGAGGGCGGAGCGGAAGATCTCCGTCGTCTCATTGCCGTGGCGCCCGAGGATGGGGGCGTAGACGGCGAAGGCCACGGCGCCCAGGGCGAGCGGCGGCACCCACCCACGCCGCCCGGGGCCGGCGGACGGGCTCGAGGTCGGGGACGACGAGCGGCTTCTGCGCGGCGACCTGGACGCTCACACGGTGCCCGAGGGGGACTTGGCGGCGGCCTCCACGGTGGTGCGCCCACCGAGACCGTCGTCCTCGATGCGCCCGTCGCGCATGCGCACGATGCGGGTGGCCGCCTCGGCCACGGTGTCGTCGTGGGTCACGAGGAGGATGGCCTGACCGCCGGCGTGCAGCCGGCGGAAGAGCTCGAGCACCTCGAGGCCGCCCTCGGAGTCGAGCGCCCCGGTGGGCTCGTCGGCGAGCAGGAGGGTGGGCTTGTTGGCGAGGGCCCGGGCGATGGCCAGGCGCTGGCGCTGGCCCCCGGAGAGCACGCCTGGGGCCGACCCGTGCTTGTCGGCCAGGCCGAGCATGTCGAGCAGGTCGCGCGCCCGGCTCTCGGCCTGGCGCCGCCGCGCCCCGGCGATGACGGCGGGCAGCGTCACGTTCTCGAGCACGCTCATGCCCTCGAGCAGGTTGAAGAACTGGAAGACGATGCCGATGTGGGCCCGGCGCATGCGGGCCAGGGCGTTCTCGTCCTTGTCGGCGAGCGACTCGCCCGCCACCACGATCTCGCCCTCGGTGGGGGTGTCGAGACCGGCCACCAGATTGAGCAGCGTCGACTTCCCGCAGCCCGAGGGACCCATGACGGCCACGAACTCGTTGTCGTCCATGGCGACGTCGACGCCGCGCAGGGCGCGCACCGGCGCGCCCTCGGCCTCATAGGTCTTGCGGACGCCGTGTGCCTCCATTACGTGCATGCCCCTGCTCCCTCTGTCCGATGGGACACCCGGTGCGGCCGGCCGTCCCGCGCTTGTCGACTCCTAGGTCCCGCTGTGCTGTGCCCCGTCGGTCCCCGGCTGCGGCGGCGTCCCCGCCGCCACCTTCCAGCCCGACACGGGGGCCTCGCGTCCCTTCACCAGCGCGGCCGGGATGGCCGTGGCCGGCGGGGGATCGTCGAGGGCCTGGTAGGTGGCTTCGCTCAGCACCGTCTCCCCCGGCTCGGCCCACTGCTGGAGCCGCTGCGCCAGGTTCACGGTGTCGCCCACCAGCGTGTACTCGAGGCGCTCCTCCGAGCCGAGCAGCGCCGCGGCGGCGGGGCCGGTCGTGACCCCGATGCCGAGCTCGAAGGGGGGGAGCCCGGCCTCCACCCAGCGCCGGTTGACCACCTCCTGGGCGGCGTGCATGTGCAGGGCCGCCACCACGGCCCGCCCGGCGTGGTCGGCCATGGCCACCGGCGCGCCGAACACGGCCATGACGGCGTCGCCCACGAACTGCATGACGGTGCCCTCGGCGTCGAGGATGGCGCGGTTCATCTCCGCCCGGTGCACGTTCAGCTGGCCGGCCAGGGCACTCGGGTCGGCGTGCTCGGCGATGGTCGAGTAGCCGCGGATGTCGGACATGAGCACCGTCACCACGACGGACTCCGTCTGTCCCACCTGCCGCCCCTGGCGCACGAGGAGGTCGGCCACCCCGCCGGGGAGCAGGCGGCTCAGGGTCTCGCCCTGGTCCTTCTGGTTCACGATGGCCTCGTGCAGCATGCGCAGGCGCCGCAGCGAATTCTGCCCACCCGAGCTCGCCTGCTGGGCGATCTTCAAGAAGAGCTTCTCCACCGCCTCACCGGCGGCCGCCGGGGTCGTGTCCTGCACCGCGGCGATGGCCTTGATGGGCCGCCCCTCGGCCACGAGCCGCAGCAGGTCCTCCTCCGCCGCGGTGAGCTCCCCGCCGACGGTGACGGGATTGACCATGGCCTCGACGATGGTGGGGTCGAGCACCGACCCACCCGTGGCCACGGCACGCACGGCCCGCATGAGCTGATCGCCCTCGGCCACGTGGTCCTTCAACAGGTAGGCGCACCCCGACGCCCCCTCGTGGAGGAGCGAGATGGCGTACTCGGGGTCGTCGAATTGCGACAGGATCACGACGCCGGTGCCGGGGTGGCGCTTGCGGATCTCGTGGGCCGCCTCGATGCCCTCCTGCTTGAAGGTGGGGGGCATGCGGATGTCGGTCACCACCACCTGGGGGGCCAGCTTCTCGGCCCCGGTGACGAGCTCGTCGTAGTCGGCGGCCGTCCCCACCACCTCCACGTCGGGCTGCAGGGCGAGCAGGGCCCGGACACCCTCGCGCACGATGAGGTTGTCGTCGGCCAGGAACACGCTGATGGTCCCCTCCGTCATTGCCCCTATTTGGCCCGGACCAGGGGTGGAGGGTCAAGGGTGCGCGCCCCCGCCCCTCGGGGGTGCCAGCCGGTGTGTCGGAGGTGGGGCCCGGGCTCGGGCGCGTCAGCCACGGAGGAGGCGGCGGTCGGCCAGCACCCGCCGGGCGCAGTTGCGGCCCACCATGCCGTGGACGCCTCCCCCGGGGTGGGCCGAGGCCGAGCACAGATAGAGGCCCTTGACCGGGGTGCGGTACCGGAACCAGCCCGGCACGGGGCGGAACACGAGCTGCTGGTCGAGCCCGGAGGATCCCGCCCCCAGGTCGCCGCCCACCAGGTTGGGGTTCTCGGCCTGGAGGTCGGTGGGGGTGCGCACGGCGCTGCCCACCACCCGGGCGCCCACGCCGGGGGCGTGCGCCTCGAGCAGGGTCATGACCACGTCGAGGAACGCGTGGCGGGAGGCCTCCCACGATCCCGTGGCCCGGGGAAGGTTCGGCACGTGGGTCTCGATCCACAGCGTGGCGCCCCCCTCGGGAGCGCGGCTCGGGTCGGCCACGCTCTGCTGGCCCACGATGAGCATGGGCCGTTCGGGCACGGTGCCGTGGCGGGCGTCGAAGGCGGCCCGGGCCATGTCGTCGAGGTCACCGGTGAGGTGGACCACGCCGCAGCCCGCCAGGCCGGCGGCCTTCCAGGGCACGGGCCCGTCGAGGGCCAGGTCGACCTTGAAGATCCCCGTCCCGTAGCGAAAGCGCGCCAGGCCCTCCAGGAACCGCGTGGGGAGGGGGTGGTCCGCCACCAGGCCGCCGAACAGGGCGCCGGGCCCGGTGTCGGCCAACACGGCCCGCCGGGCCCGCACGGGACCGGCGCCGGCCACCTCCACGCCCACGGCCCGGTCGCGCTCGATGACCACCCGCGTGACCTCGCTGCCGGTCCGCACCGTGCCCCCCGCCGACTCCACCACCGCCACGAGCGCCGCCGCCAGCTGCCCCGCACCCCCTACGGGAACGGGCATGCCGACCTGCTGGGCCGCCATGGCCAGGATGAGTGCGGCGGGAACGCTGCCCGCGGCGTCGACCGGGACATCGGCATGCGAGGCCCCTGCGGCCACGAGCGCCTGTGCGGCGGGGTCCACGAAGCGCTCGCTCACGAGGGCGTCGAGGGGACGCAGCAGGAGCTGGGTGGTGTCGAACAGGCCGTGGCGCAGGGCCCGGAGGCCGAAGGCCACGGCGGGACGCGCCGCACCCACCGGTCCGAGCATCTGGCGCAGGAAGGCCGTGCCCACCGTGCCCCACCACCGGTACAGGGCGCTCCAGGCGTCGGCGTCGGCGGGCGACACGGCATCGAGCGCCTCGGTGGTGCGGGCCAGGTCGGCGTGGCACACAGCAACGTGGTCGGGCGACACCGCCGCCCCCACCGGCACGTCGAAGTGGGCCCAGGGCACGCCCGTGTCGAGCCCCAGCTCCCTGAGCACGGGAGAGGAGTGCAGCAGCCCGTAGAAGGCGGAGTAGGTGTCATGCACGTACCCGGGCACGGTCAGCTGCCCGCTGTGCACCGCCCCGCCAGGGCGCTCGGACCGTTCGAGCACCGTGACGCGCCAGCCGGCGCGCGCCAGCAGCGCCGCGGCCACGAGGCCGTTGGGCCCCGAGCCGATGACCACCGCATCGACGTCGTCCACCGCACGCCTTCCTAGGCGGATGCGGCGGGGGAGGGCAACCTCAGCGCTGCTCCTCGCGGCGGTGGCCGGAGCTGAGCTCGGCCAGCGCGTCCCGGTCGATGCGGTCGGAGGAGGCCACGGCCAGCTTGCACGGGGTGACGGCGCGGACGGTGGAGGTGCGCCGCCCGCCCTCGAGCACGGCCCGTTCGCCGTGCATGGATCCCGGCCCGTACTCCGCCAGGCGCTCGCCGTCGACCTCGACCCGCACCACCCCGTCGAGCACCAGGAAGATGTCGTCCTCGGCCGCCCCCTGCTCGGTGATGACGGCCCCCGCCTTGAAGGTGCGCACCTTGGGCTTGGCCCCGCCGGTCATCAAGGTGGCCGACAGCTGGCGCTCGAGGGCGGTCTCGACCTCGGTGGTGAGCGCTTCGGAGTCCTGGTCGCCCCAGGGGCTGTGCTTGCCGAAGGCCCGGCGGTACCAGTTGGAGAAGTCGATCATCCCCGACTTGGCGGCGAGCTTGCCGTCGTCGCCGTACACCCAGTGCCGGGGGAAGCTGCTCGCACCGCTCATGGCGAACGAGGACGACCCGTCGGCGCGCAGCGTGAGCGCCAACGTCGTCCACGCCAGGGGAGCGGCGAACTGGACGTACGGGGCACGCCGCACCCGCCGGGGGGCGGGCACGCCGGTGCGCCCGCCCGCGGTCTGGAAGAAGGTCACCTCGGTGGCGCCGACGTGGGGATCGGGTTGCAGGTCGGGGAGGGCCACGGCCTCGAAGGTGGCCTCCTTCTTGCCCAGGGTGAGCATGGTCGAGCAGATGAGGCCCCCCCCGGACTGGCCGTGGCCCACGACGGCGCCGTCGACCACCTCGATCCACCCCCGCAGGCGGTTGGCGAAGCGGAACCGTCCGTCGCGCTGGAGCGCCTCGAGGTCCTCGATGACGTCGGGCGGGGGGGCGTCGTAGTGGGCGATGCCCCGCTCGAAGGGCAACTTGGTGGCCACGCCCGCCACGGCCTCGGACGGGATCCACGAAACCGACGTGACGGAGGATTCGATGCGCATGGTGCCTCCCGATCGACTCTCTGCGCACACGGTAACGATCGTGGAGCCCGACCCCAAGGGTGAGAGCCGGTGTCGGGCGGTGGGGCAGGCACCCCCGGTCCCGGGGGCTCAGGCGGGACCGAAGACCAGTTCCGCCCGGCGCAGGCCGCTCACCACCGACGACGGCGTGCGCTCCACCTGGCCCGACGGCTCCACGGCGCCGAAACGCGCCAGCAGCTCCTCGACGACGATCCGACCTTCGAGCCGGGCCAGCGGCGCGCCCAGGCAGAAGTGGTTGCCCTGGCCGAAGGCGAGGTGGGGATTGGGGCTGCGGCCCACGTCGAACGTGCCCGCTGTGGGCCCGAAGGGCTCCTCGTCGCGGTTGGCCGAGGCGAAGAGCATGAGCACGGGCTCCCCTTCGGCCACGGCCACGTGCCCCACCGTCGTGTCACGCGTGGCGGTGCGCATGAACGACACCACCGGTGAGGTCGAGCGCAGCATCTCCTCCACCGCGCCGGGCACGAGCGACGGGTCGTGGCGCAGCCGGGGCCACTGGTCGGGGTGCTCGGCGAAGGCCACGAGGCCCGAGGCGAGGAGATCACGGGTCGTCTCGTTGCCCGCCACGAGGAGCTGCACCAGGAACATGGCGAGCTCGTCGTCGCTCAGCTGCTCGCCGTCCACCTCGACCTGGGCCAGCTGGGTGAGCACGTCGGGGCGGGGCCGTGCCCGGCGTTCCTTGGCCGTCCCGACCAGGTAGCCGATCATGTCGCCGAGCAGCTGGTTGCGCCGTTCCTCGGGCCAGTCGGTGGCGCCGGGGATGACGGCCTCGGACCACTCGTAGCAGCGCTCCCACTCGTCGTCGGGAAGACCCAGGATCTCGCTGATGACGAGGAGCGGCAGCGGCACGGCCAGACGGGCCACGACGTCGGTGGGGGTGCCGGGGTCGATGCGCTCCACCAGGGCCGTGGTGCGGGCCCGGATGACGGGTTCGAGACCCCGCACGACCGACGGCTTGAAGGCGGGTTGCACGAGACGCCGGTAGCGGGTGTGGACGGGTGGATCGGAGTGCATCATCGTCGGGGGCGAGGCGTAGGTCGTGCCGATCTCGTCGACGAGGATCCCCCGTCCGGCGCAGAACGTCTCGTGGTCGTTCTCGACGGCCGACACATCGGCGTGCGCGACAGCGCCCAGAAGCCGCGCTCCTCGTTCCACGCCACGGGCGCCTCGGCCCGCAGCCGGGCGTAGAGGGGATGGGGATCGGTGGCATAGAGCGAGGGGTCGACCAGCCGGGCCGCCAGATGCGTCCCCGGTCTCGTGCCCTCGGACATCGGCGACACCCTAGGCCAGGGGGTCGGGGAACCTCGGGGGGCGCCGCTCGGTGAGCGCGGCCACCCCTTCGGCGAAGTCGGGGCCCGCCATCATGGCCCGCATGCGCCCCTCGGCGTCGCGCCCGGCGCTGCCCACGTCACGATGCAGATCGGTGTAGAGCTGGTGCTTGGTGGCGGCCAGGGAGGCGGGCGAGACCTCGGTGGCGAGCGTGCGGGCGTAGTCGTAGACGCCGTCCATGAGGGCGTCGGGGGCGGACCCGGTTGACGAGGCCGATGTCGGCCGCCTCGCCGGCGAGCAGGACGCGGCTCGACAGGAGGAGATCGGCGGCCGGGTGAGACCCACCAGGCGCGGCAGCAACCACGACAGCCCGAACTCGGCGGGCAGCCCGAGGCGGCCGTGCGCCGTCGTGAGCTTGGCGCCGTCGGCGGCGAAGCGCAGGTCGCAGTAGCAGGCGAGGGCGAACCCCACGCCGGCAGCGGGCCCGTTGACCGCGGCGATGATGGGCTTGGGGATGCCGAAGTGGTAGGCGAACTCGGCGTCGAACTCGGGCCGGACCCCGTACCCGGCGTCGCCAGCCCGGGCCCCGTGCCCGGGTCGTAGCCCCCCGCTCGACGTGGCCCTCCAGGGCGCGGCTGTCGGCGCCGGCGCAGAAGCCGCGCCCCGCCCCGGTGACCACCACGACGCGCACCGAGGGTTCCGTGGCGGCCCGCGCCAGCAGGGCCCGGTACTCGGTGTTCATCCGCCCCGTCCAGCTGTTGAGGCGCTCGGGCCGATGGAGGGTGATGGTGGCCACGCCGCCCTCCACGGCGTAGCGGGTCACCTTCAGCCCACCCGGCACCAGCTCGGCCTCGCTCACGTGCCATTCCTATCCCATCGGGTCCGTCCAACGGTCCTTCACGTCACGTCGGCCGTGTCGCATCGGCCCATGCCGCCGAGGGCCGCCGCGTGTTGTGTCGCCGTTGGCTCCGCGGGGCTCAAGTTCCCCGGCCCGGTGTCGATCATCTTGTCGGACACCTTCAGTTCCAACCCCACACTCCAGCATCCCCAACGTCGAGAGCCCCCACCGCAAGGTGGGGATTTTCGACGTGCGGGCCGTGACGGCCTGGCCTACCATCTCGGCGACGCCCACCCCGGCACGCCCGCCGCGGCCCGACCCATGCCCACCCCGCCACTCGACCCCACCTCCACACCGCAGCCCGACCCCGCGTCGGCGCCGCGGCCGGACCCCGTGTCGACGCGCCGGACCGCTGCGCCGTCCCCGGAGCCGTGGGGGGACCCCGACGGCACGGCGCCGGTGCTGGCCGCGTTCGACCCGGCCCGCCCGTCCCCTTCGGCGCCACGGCATGGTGCGCGCCGTCGTGGCGAACCCGGTGACGGCCCTGCTCGTGCAGCGGGCCCTCGTCATGGAGGTGCCCACCCGGCCGTGGCGGCCGCGTGGAGCACCACAGCCGGTTCCGCTCCCACCCGCTCGGCGCGCCTGGGTCACGGCTGATGCCGCGCTGCGGCTCACGTTCGGCGACGACGAGGTCGAGCACGGCGCCGTGCGACAGATGTACCGCGTCCACGACCGCATCAACGGTCCGGTGGAGGCCCTCGGCCCGGTGGCGGACCCGGCGCCTCGGCCCGGCTCCTACACGGCGCACGACGCGGCGCTGCTGCTGTGGGTGTGGGCGACGCTGGTCGACACGGCCGAGACGGCGTGCACGCGGTGGGTGCGCCCTTCGGCCCGGGAGAGGGGGAGGCGTTCTACACCGAGATGCGGTCGATGGGCTCGTTCCTCGGTATCCCCCACGCACGCTGCCTGCCGACCGCGCCGCGTTCGCCCGGTACCTCGAGCGCACGCTCGACGACGAGCGCCTCGGCTCCTCCGAGGTCAGCCGGCACGTGGCCCGTCAGGTGCTGTGGTTCTCGCACTGGAGCGTTCCGCCCACGGCGGTGTGGCTCCAGCGCGTGCTGGCGTTCGCCACGCTCGACCCCCGGGTCGTGCGCCGACTGGACCTGCGGCCCGGCCGGGCCGACATCGAAGCGGGGCGCCGCCTCGACCACTGGCTGTCCTCCCACTACCGCCGCCTGCCCCGGATCCCGGCCCGGCTGCCGGCGCTCTACGTGCGGCTGCGACGCCCGAGCATCGGCTCGCCGAGCAGCTGCGGGCGCTGCCCTCCGTCCTCCGGTAGGAAAGGCTGCAGTCGGGCCGCAGGAAGGTGCGGTCCCGCCTCGTGCATAGCGGCGGTGGGCGATTTGCCTTATCGTTCCCCTGGGGGGGTCGCGTCGCGACGTGACCAGGCAGCACGAGCACCGACGCGGGCGGTGCGATGCCCAATGCTGGACCGGACGAGCACAGTCAAGAGACTGTGCCCATGAGTGGTTCTGTTCGGCGGACCGAGCAGGATGCCGCCTGCGATACTCACACCGGGGCCGGCTCTGCCGACAGTGCCTTGCCGTCTCGCAGTCCAGGCGCAGGGATCGGAAGCGCAGCCATCGGCGTGGCCCTGGTCGAGAACCACACCATGGTCCGGGAGGGCCTACCACGTGCTCATCGACGGCGAGGACGACATGCGGGTCGTGGACGAGTCCGACACCCTGCACAACGCCCTCGACTTCAGGGTGGCACCCCGTGTCATCATCACCAGTCTCGAGCTGCCCGACGCCCCCGGGGACGCCATCATCACCACGTTGCGTCAGCGCCTGCCCGACGCCTCGGTGTTCGTGCTGTGCGTGGTGGACCGCCCTGCCTTCGTGCAGCAGATGCTGGCG
This sequence comes from uncultured Acidimicrobiales bacterium, assembly GCA_963839605.1. Taxonomy (GTDB): domain Bacteria; phylum Actinomycetota; class Acidimicrobiia; order Acidimicrobiales; family UBA8190; genus JBEKVE01. Next base: position 52,002 of record CAWIWK010000033.1, read on the forward strand.
GCGGGGGCCAACGGCTACCTCCTCAAGACTGCGCCGGCCCACGAGCTGTTCGACGGCATCCGGGCCGTGGCCGCCGGGGGCACGTTCCTCCAAGCGTCGCTGGGCGTGAACCTCTCGCGTTGGCGAGACGGCACGGGTGGAGAGGGCCTGGGGGAGGCAGTGCGCTCACCCGCGAGGTGCGGGTCCTCGGCCTCGTGGCCCTCGGCCACACCAACGCCGAAGTGGCCACGCTCCTCTGGTCAGCCTGCGCACGGTGGAGACGCACCGGGCCCGCCTCCTCATGAAGCTGGGCCGACCCAGCCGGGCAGAGCTCGTCCGTTACGCCCGCGAGGTGGGCTCATCGGTCCCGGTCCGCACGGGGAGCGGTCAGGAGCCCGCTCACCGACGCCGGCGGGTGCCGCGTCGCTGGCCGCGGGCGAAGGCGAAGCCCGCCAGCCAGCACAAGAAGAACACGGCGGCCAGGATCCACAGGAGATGGACCAGGAATCCGAACCCGACGAATACCAGCGCCACCAGCAAGAGCACAATCAGGAGACAGCCCACTTGTTCCACGGTAGTGGCCCCGTTCACGCCGGTGCCCGGCGTCTCGGTCAGGGGCTCGCCGGGGGATCTTCCCCCGTGACGGCGATGGGCGTGATGGCCCGGCACGGGTTCCCGGCGGCGAGAACCCCGGGCGGGATGTCGCGGACGACGACGCTCGCCGCCCCGATCACCGACCCAGTGCCGATGTGCACGCCGGGCCCGATCTGCACGTCGTCCCCGGTCTCGATCCGGGCGCAGTCGAGGATCACGCACCCGGTGTCGGCGGCGCTGTAGGGCTCGCCCGCCAGCATCTTGTCCTCCCGGCGTTCCAAGGCAGGGTCACGGTTGCCCAGCGGCGGCGGAGCCCGACCGTCTTGCCTGCTCAAGACCTATTTTGCCGTCGGATCACGATTTCTTCCCGGAATGGCTCAAGGTCGGGGCCCGACGTGCCGATACCGGCAGGGGAAGATTCCGCCCGACCGCCGGCACGGTCGGCCCGCACAGGCGGCGTCGATGGCGGCCACGCCAGGTACCCCGGCCGGCGAGAACCCGCTGACCTGGACCTCTGCGGGCTAATGGCTAAGGCGTCCTGTGCCGATGGTGTTGCCATGTGGCGGCGCCGAGGCTCGGCAATACCTGATTCGGGTAGTGGGAACCGGCCCGGGTCGCCGACCGATCCCGATGCCATGTTCGTCGGACCGCCGGTTGCGTCGCACCCCGAGCACGTTGCCGACCCCGTGACGACGCCGGTCGACGCGGCACCGGTGCTCGAGCCGTCTGCCGACGAGCAGGCGCCCGCCCTGGTGGTGCCGGCACCGGTGGCCGGGACGGCGTTCCGGACCGACACACCCACGTTCCAGCCACAAGCTCCGACGACATGCCCGCCGTGGAGGCACCGATCTTCGTCCAGGAGGGGGGCCGGCCTCCAGAGACGCATCGGCGCTCAACCCCGTGTCGACGAGCGTCGCCATGTCCGAGCCCGCACGTGGCCACGCCCTTGAGCCCGCAGCCGGGCTTGTAGCCGAGCGGGTGCGGCAAGGCCGACGAGGGCGCGACGGCGGATGACC
>CAWIWK010000034.1:0-11183 GCA_963839605.1 uncultured Acidimicrobiales bacterium
GTGTGTGAGCGCCAGTGCCAACGGGATGGCGGCGCCGGCGATGGCACCGATGGCGGCCGGTCCGGCCCCACCCATGAACGACTGGGCCACCCGGCTGGTGCGGAGGGCCTCGAAATGGCGGCCGAGCACGAGCACGAAGACGAACGACGGGGCGAAGGCCACCAGCGCCGCCAGCAGCGCTCCGCCCAGGCCGGCGGCGGCGTAACCGACGACCGCCACGGTCTGGACCACCGGGCCCGGGGTGATCTGGCCGAGGGCCACGGCGTTGAGGAACTGGGCGTTGGTCATCCAGTGGTAGTGGTGCACGGCGTCGTCCTGCATGAGCGGGATGATCACGAAGCCACCACCGAAGGACAGCGCACCGACCTTGAGCGCCACCCAGGTGAGGGCACTCAGTCCGCCGGTGACCACCAGGCCGAGCGGGGCGACGGCCAGGCCGCGAGCGTGCCCGGTGGCCGGAGCCCACCACCGAGTGCCATCTCCACCAGCCCGCAGGCCACCAGCACCAGCACGAGGAACGGGCCCACCGTGGCCGCAGCCGCCGCCCCGGCGGCGGCGTAGACGATCCAGCGCACCCGGCGGGGCGTCGAGGTGCCGTTCCGGCGCCAGCTGGCCGGCAGCAGCCCGAGGGCCGCATTGAGGGCGACCGGGGCCACGGCGGCCCCCGCACCGGAGCGGCGCCCTTGACCCACGTGGGTGGGTTCGCGCCAGGAACAGGACGGACAGGGCGATGATGAGCACCAACCCGGGGACGATGAAGCAGGCGCCCCCACGAGCGCGCCCGGACGCCGCGGAGCCGCCAGGCGCAGAAGATGGCGAGCTGCGTGGACGCCGGACCGGGCAGCAGGTTCGTGGCGGCGATGGCGTCCTCGAACTCGGTCTCGTCGACCCAGCCTTGGCGCTCCACCACGAGCCGGCGCAGCATGGCGATGTGGGTGGGCGGCCCGCCGAATCCGGTGAGCCGATGCGTCCCCACTCCTTGGCCACGGTGGCCAGGGACACGTCAGGCCGCGCGTCGGGAACCGGCTCGTCGGGGACGGGCGTGTCCGACATCGGCCCATGTTCGTGTGCGGTGCCCCGATGTCCAACCGACGCACGCCGGGTTACCGGCGCCGGTCGGGTTACAAGAGAACGGGTGCCATCTCCGCCAGCGCCGCGATGTGTGCGTCGGCGTCGGGCAGGCCGGCGTGCATGGTGTTGAGTGACAGGTGGGTGGCGCCGGCCTCGCTCCAGCGGCGTGCGTGCTCGGCCAGGGCGTCGTGGTCGCGGACGCTGTACTCGAGGCGCCCTTCGAATTGGAAGTTCGTCAGGTCGCGTCCGGCTTCGGCCGCCCCCTCGTGCACCAGCTCCAGCGCTTCTTCGAGCCCACCGTGCGGACGGTGCATCGGGAACCACCCGTCGGCCACCCGCCCGACCCGGCGCAAGGCGGCGGGGGCGAACGCCCCGAGCCAGATCGGGATGGGCTGCTGCACGGGGAGCGGGGCGATGCCCGACGCCGTCATGCGGTGGTAGCGGCCCTCGAGGGTCACGCTCTGGGTGGTCCACAGGGCGCGGAGCACGGCGATCTGCTCTTCGAGGATCGCCGCCCGCTGCTCGAAGGGCACACCGAGCGCGTCGTACTCGAGCTTGTTCCACCCGATGCCGATCCCGAGACGGAACCGACCGTCGCACAGGAGGTCGAGCTCCGCCGCCTGCTTGGCCAACAGCGCCGTCTGACGCTGCGGCCCGATGAGGATGGAGGTGGCGAACGAGAGGTTGGTGCACCCGGCCAGGTAGGCGAACATCACCAGGGGCTCGCGAAAGGTGTCATCGATGGTGTACGGGCCGCCCAGGTCACCGAGCACCGCCGGGTCGCCGCCGAGGACGTGGTCGTAGGCGGCCAGGTGCGCGTAGCCGAGGTCCTCGGCGGCTTGGCCGATGGCTCGAACGGCACCGCGGTCGCCGCCCACCTCGGTCTGGGGGAATATGACACCGATCTGCATCTCCCCAGTCTGCCCTGTGGTCCTCGTCGAGGCTCTCGGCGCGGCGCGTGCCGCCGGGGCCGGGTGGGCACAGACAGTGCACTCCCGCTGAACCCGGAGGGGTCGGGCCGCTACGTTTGGCTCGATGAAGTTCCGGATCTTCACCGAGCCCCAGCAGGGTGCCACCTACGACCAGCTGGTCACCGTGGCCAAAGCGGCGGAGGCGGGCGGCTTCGACGCCTTCTTCCGGTCCGACCACTTCTTGGCCATGGGTGGCGACGGACTGCCCGGCCCCACCGACTCGTGGGTGACCCTGGGCGCCATCGCCCGCGAGACCGAGCGGATCCGCCTGGGCACACTGGTCACGTCGGCCACGTTCCGCTTGCCGGGCATGCTCGCCGTGCAAGTGGCCCAGGTGGACGCCATGAGCGGTGGCCGGGTCGAGCTCGGACTGGGCACGGGCTGGTACGACGCCGAGCACACCGCCTACGGCGTGCCCTTCCCCCCGTTGGGCGAGCGCTTCGAGCGCCTCGAGGAGCAGTACGCGGTCATCACGGGGCTGTGGGGGACGCCCGAGGGAGAGACGTTCGACTTCGCCGGCAAGCACTACCAGCTCGTGGATTGCCCGGCGCTGCCCAAGCCCGTGCAGCGGCCGCACCCACCGCTGATCGTCGGTGGCGGCGGGCCGAAGCGCACGCCCCGGCTGGCCGCCACCTACGCCGACGAGTTCAACCTCCCCTTCTGTTCGCCCTCCGACACCGAGGCCCAGTTCGCCCGGGTGCGCGCCGTGTGCGAAGAACGCGACCCGCGACCCGGCCTCGCTGCGGCTCTCCGCCGCCCAGGTGGTGTGTTGCGGCGCTGACGAAGCCGAGGTGCGGCGGCGCGCCGCGAACATCGGACGCCAGGCTGACGAGCTGCGCGTGAACGGCGTCGCCGGTACTCCCGACGAGGTGGTGGCCAAGCTCCAGGCGTTCGGCGAGATCGGCGCGGAGACGATCTACCTCCAGGTGCTCGACCTCGACGACCTCGAGCACATCGAGCTGCTGGCGCGCCAGGTGCTGCCCCGGGTCGCCTGAGAGGCGGGGCCGGGCCCGCCCGAGTCGCTCGACCCTCTGACGCACCCGCCTTGGCCGAAGCACTGGGCGTGTTGGCCCCGCCCTCGCTCGTCCTCTGGGGCCGTCCGGCTCTCGGGTCGACGGCTGAGCTGCATCAATCCAACTGAGCGGCATCAGTTGAGCTGTGCTGCATCAATTCAGCTGAGCTGCATCAGTTCAGCTCGCCGACGCCACGCCTGACCCCGCACCGACCATTCAGCCTGTTGCACCGAGGCCTTCGGGATCGGCCGGGCCACCGGGCCGATCCCGAAGGCCCGCCTGGTCGGTACGCTGGCACTCGGTCCGGGAGCGGTCAGACCCGGACTGGGGCGGACCGAACCGCCGAGGGGAGGACGACATGACCATGACGAGCCGTGGGGCTGTCCCACCGAACGGCGACACCGGTGGGGCGGTGGCACCGGTCGGACTCTCGCCGGCTGACGCCAGCGGGCTCGACGCCCTGGTCGACGACGTCGCCGACCACGCACAGATTTGGGCGCGCACGGATCCCGCACGACGCGCCGAGCTCCTCGAGCAGGTGATCACGGCCACGATGGAAGCCCAGGACGCCTGGCTGGCTGCGGCCTGCGAGGCCAAAGGACTGGCGCCCCGCAGTACCGAGGCGGGCGAGGAGCTCTTTGCCGGCATCGGCACGTTCGTGCGCATGGCGCGCCTGTTGCGTGACTCGCTCGGGGACATCGCCAAGGACGGCAAGCCGGCCATCCCCGGGCCGTTGCGCCAGGCACCCGACGGCCGCCTGCGGGTGCAGGTCTTCCCCGACAGTGCCTTCGACCGGGTCACGTTCGCCCAGACCACTGCCGAGGTCTGGATGCAGCCCGGCGTCACCCGTGAGTCCGTCGTGGCCGAACAGGCGGCCGCCTATGTCGACCCGACCACCCACGCCGGCACGGCGCTCGTGCTGGCCGCCGGCAACGTGGCGTCCCTCGGGCCACGCGACGCCCTCTCGATGCTCTTCGTCGAAGGCAAGGTCGTCGTGATGAAGGCCAACCCGGTCAACGACTATCTCGTCCCTCACTGGAGCCGGGCCCTGGCTCCTCTGATCGACGCTGGGGTACTGCGGATCGTGACCGGCGGCGCGCCCGTGGGGCAGTACCTGACCGCGCACGCGCGGATCGACGAGGTGCACGTCACCGGCTCGGACAAGACCTACGACGCCATCGTGTTCGGCACGGGTGACGAAGGTACGCAACGCAAGGCCGCCGACTCGCCCATGATCACCAAGCCGGTCACGGCCGAGCTCGGAAACGTGTCCCCCGTGATCGTCGTGCCCGGCAAGTGGTCGATCGGCGAGTTGCGCTACCAGGCCGAGCACGTGGCCACCATGCTGGTCAACAACGCCGGCTTCAACTGCATCTCGGCCCGTGTCGTGATCACCCACGCCCAGTGGCCCCAGCGTGACGCCTTCCTGGGCGCGTTGACCCAGACACTGGCCGAGATCCGGACCCGACGCGCCTACTACCCCGGTGCGCGGGACCGCCAGAGCGCCTTCCTCGCCGCACACCCCGAGGCCGAGGAATTGGGCACGGGTCCCGATGACGCGCTGCCCTGGGCCTTCATCCGCGACGTGGCATCCGGTCGGATCGACGACATCTGCTTCAACGTGGAGTCCTTTTGCGGTGAGATGGCCGAGACACCGCTGAGCGCGCCCAGCCCGGCGGCCTTCGTCGATGCCGCCACCGCCTTTTGCAACGACGTCGTGTGGGGCACGCTCGGCGCGACCATCTTGGTGAGCCCGGCGTCGACGCGAGACCAGGCGTTGGCGGCGGCGGTCGAACGGGCCGTGGCCGACCTGCGCTACGGGTCCATCGGGGTCAACCTCTGGCACGGCCTCTCCTTCGCCATGGGCTCGACCACGTGGGGTGCCTACCCCGGGCACCCGCGCACGGACATCCAGTCGGGCAACGGCGTGGTCGGGAACGTGTTGATGTTCGGCCGCCCGCAGAAGTCGGTGGTGCGCGGTCCGTTCCGGTCCCGGCCGAAGCCGGCGTGGTTCGCCACGGCGCGTGACGGCTACGACGTGATGCGCCGGTTCGTCGCCTACGAGGCGGAGCCCTCGCCGGCCAAGATCCCCGGGCTGCTCGTGGCCGCCATGCGGAGCTGACCGGCGGAGCGTCGGATCCTCAACCCGTGCCCGACGGGGTCACCGACGTCGACGACGTGGTCGAAGACGGCGCGGTGGTCGAGGGCGGTGCGGTCGAAGTGGTCGAAGGCGGCGCGGTGGTCGAGGGCGGCGCGGACGACGTGGTCGACGACGTCGGTGTCGACGCGGGAGCGGGTGCCGTCGTCGTCGTGGACACCGGGTGCGAGGTGGATGTCGAGGTGGCGCGCCGTGCCGGCGTGATGAGGGTGATGCGGGCCACGGTGCGGCCACCCACGGCGATGCACGAGGTCGTGGTGGGGCACGAGAGCCCGGTCAGCGTGGTCGGGATGTAGGCCGCCGTCGACAGTTTGAACACGGCCCCGCCGTTGCCGCTCTGGGCCACCACCCCCGTGGCGGTCGCCGGGTACCCCACCCAGTACGTCCCGACCATGGCACAGAGCTCGGCCGAGGGGCAGGCGATGCCGTAGGCGTCCTCCACGGGCACGGTCCGCACCGAGGCGGCCCAGGTGTGCCCACCGTCGCTGCTGGCGAGGAGCTCGCCCTTGGCGGGGACGACGTCGCTCACCGTGGTGCTGGTCGACCCGGCGGCCAGGCACTCGGTGGCCGACAGGCACGTGGCGCTGCGCAGCAGGCCGGCGGTCGCCGGTACCGTCGCCAGGGACCAGGTCGCTCCACCGTCGGAGCTGACAGCCACCGCTCCTTGTCCGTGCCCGTTGCTGGTCGGCACGTAGCCGGCCAGCAGGCAGGTGCCCGACGGCCGGCACGTCAGGTCGTCGCCGGATTGGAACGATGCCGGCAAGGCGCCCTCCTGGTGCCAGGTCGCCCCGAAATCGGTGCTCTGGGCGGCCCAGACCGATGTGCCACCACTGACGATGGCGGTGCACACGCTCGGCGAGGTGCAGGTCACGCTGATGATGGCGAGCACGTTGCTCGGCGCTGTTGCGGGCGCCCAGGTGCGCCCGGCGTCGGTCGTCGTCACGACGACCCCACCGCCGGGAAGCGAGGAGCCGTTCGAGCCCACCGCCATGCACTCCGATCCCGTGGGGCACGAGACGCTGCTGAGTTCGGGCGTGCTCCCGCCGGCGACGTGTTGCGCATGCCACGACGTGCCGCCGTCGGCCGTGGCCACGATCACGGTCCCACCTCCCGACGTGTTCGGGGTGCCGGGCCCGGCCACCCCCACGGCCCAGCAACGCCGGGCGCCGGGGCACGACACGGCACCCAGCTGGCCCGTGCCCGCCGGGGCCGGGCTCCCGACCACCAGGGGCGTGCCCGGGACCTGGCCGAGGACGTGTGGCGTGGACGGCCTCGAGTGTCCGGACAGCGCGCATCCCGCGAGGACGACGGCCACCGCGACGAGGACGAGAGGCCTGCTCCCACCCCGCCGCCGGGTGCGCCGGTGTCGGGACACGGAGCATCGATCCACGGCGATCCGACCTTAGCGGTGGGGGCTGACTCTTCTGGGTCATCGTTGGGTACCCTCGACGAAGTGGATTGGGTCGACCTACTGATCATCGCTCTGATGCTCCTGGCGGCCGTCCACGGGCTCCGACTCGGCGCCTTGGTCCAGCTCTTCACCTTCGGCGGCTTCTTCTTGGGCCTCTTCTTGGGCACCGTGGTCTGGGTGCCCGTGTTCGGCGGGGGACGCCACAGCGTCACCCGATCGGTGGTCCTCGTGTCCCTGATCCTGTTCACGGCCTGCGCCCTCGGCACGCTCGGGCGGGTGCTGGGCACCTGGAGCAATGTCGCCGTGCGGCGCCACCACCTGGGCCAGGTCGACTCGGTGCTCGGTGTCGGTGTGGCCGTGATCGCCGTGCTCATGTCGGCGTGGCTCGTGGCCGCCGCCATCGCGTCGCCCAACAGCCGCTTCACCTCACTCGACACGGCGGTGGCCCGTTCGGACATCCTCCACTCCATCGATCGGGTACTGCCCCAGGCTCCCTCGATCTTCAACGACCTCCAGAACTTCCTGAGCGACCAGGGCTTCCCACAGGTCTTCGCCACCTTGATCCCCCCACCGGCCCGTCGGTGTCGACACCGACGAACGCCGCCGCTCGCGCCCTCGGCGCGCCGGCGGCGTTCTCGACCATCAAGGTGCTCGGGGACGCGTGCAGCAACGTGCAGGAAGGCTCGGGCTTCGTCGTGGGCAAGGGTCTCGTCGTGACCAACGCGCACGTCGTGGCCGGTGAGGGCGGGGGTGACACCACGGTGCTGGTCGGTGACACCCCCTACAACGCCACCGTCGTGCTGTTCGACCCCAAGTTCGATCTGGCCGTCCTGCGGACGGACGCACCGCTCGGCCCCGCGCTGAGCATCAGCCCCAACCTGGTGACCCGGGGCACGCCGGCGGCGTTGTTGGGCTACCCCGAAGACGGACCGCTCAGCATCGGCCCGGCCGGCGTCACCGAGGAGGTCACGGCCATCGGCAAGGACATCTACAACAACGGGTCGGTGACCCGCGGTGTCTACGTCCTCGACGCCACGGTCGAACCGGGGAACTCGGGGGGACCCCTGATGGGCCCGGGTGGTCAGGTCATCGGGGTTGTGTTCTCCCGCTCCACCGTCTACCCCAACGTCGGGTACGCCCTGACCTCGCCCGGGGTGCTGTCGCGGGTGGCTCAGGCGACGACGCACCGCGCCGCCGTCAGCACGGGTCCGTGCATCTCGGGCTGACCGGGCCCCGCCGACAAGAATGACGTCATGAGCCAGCACATCGAGGACTACGCGGTGATCGGCGATCTGCATACCGCCGCCCTGGTGGGATTGGACGGCGCCGTCGATTGGCTGTGCCTCCCCCACTTCGACTCGGCATCGTGTTTCTCCCGGCTCCTCGGGACCGAGGACCACGGGTTCTGGAGGCTGGCTCCCGCCGGCGGCGCATCGGCCATCTTGGCCACCCGACGCTGGTACCGGCCCGACACACTGGTCCTCGAGACCGAGTTCGACACCGCAACGGGCACGGTGCGCGTCACCGACTGCATGCCGGTGCGCGAGGGGCACCCACACCTGGTCCGCACGGTGCAGGGCGTCAGCGGCACCGTCGACATGCACATGGATCTGGTCGTGCGCTTCGACTACGGCGACGTGATCCCCTGGGTGACCTCGAACGAGGGACTGATCCGCCTCACCGCGGGTCCCGACTCGGTGGCGCTGTGGCACCAGGTGCAGACAGAGGGCAAGGACATGCGCACGGTGGCCGACTTCAGCGTGACGGCGAAAGAGCGCTACCCCTTCACGCTGGTGTGGCACCCCTCACACGAAGAGCCGCCGCCCCCGTTCGACAGCTACTACGCCGTGCACCTCACCGAGGCCTACTGGACCCAGTGGGCCTCGCAGTGCATGTACGCCGGCCCGTACCGCGACGCCGTGATGCGGTCTTTGATCACGCTCAAGGCGCTCACCTACCAGCCCACGGGCGGCATCGTGGCGGCCGCCACCACGTCGCTGCCTGAGGCGATCGGCGGGAACCGCAACTGGGACTACCGCTACTGCTGGCTCCGGGACGCCACCCTCACCCTCGAGTCGCTCATGCGCGGCGGCTACCACGACGAGGCGTTGGCCTGGCGCAACTGGCTGCTCCGCGCCGTCGCCGGGGACGCCACCAAGCTGCAGATCATGTACGGCCCGGCTGGTGAGCGCCGGCTCGACGAGTGGGAGGCCGCCTGGTTGCCCGGCTACGAGGCTTCCGGCCCGTGCGGATCGGCAACGCCGCCTCGGACCAGTACCAGCTCGACGTCTACGGCGAGGTCATGTCGGCGCTCTACGATCGGCCCGGCAGCGAGGGCGTGCACAGCCGGGCCGCCTGGGACCTCCAGAAGCAGCTGATCGACTTCCTCGAGAAGGGCTGGAAGCAGCCCGACGACGGCATCTGGGAGGTGCGCGGGCCACGCCGGCACTTCACGCACTCGAAGGTGATGGCGTGGGTGGCCGTCGACCGCGCCGTGCGCGACGCTCGAGGAGTGGACGGCTGACGGGCCCGCTCGAGCAGCTGGCGGGCGATGCGCGACGAGATCCACCAGGAGGTCTGCGAGAAGGGCTACGACGCGGAGCGTCGGCGCGTTCACCCAGTACTACGGCTCCGACCAGCTCGACGCCAGCGTCCTCATGATCCCCCTCGTGGGCTTCCTGCCGCCGAGCGACCCGCGGGTGGTGGGCACGGTGGAGGCCGTGCAGCGTGAGCTCGATCGACGACGGGTTCGTGCTGCGCTACCGCACCTCCGACGACGGGGCGGTCGACGGTCTCTCGGGCCGCGAGGGCGCCTTCTTGGCCTGCTCGTTCTGGCTGGTCGACTGCCTGGACATGATCGGCCGTGAGGAGGAGGCCGAGGAGCTCTTCGAGCGCCTGCTCGCCCTGCGCAACGACGTCGGGCTGCTCTCCGAGGAGTACGACCCGCTGGCCGGTCGGCTGGTGGGCAACTTCCCGCAGGCCTTCTCGCACGTGTCGCTCGTCAACTCGGCCTTCCGTCTGAGCGGCGCCGACCCGCTCGCCGTGGCCGACGAGGGGCTCCGCGTATTGGTCGACAACACCATCACCTCGCCCACCGTCGGGCGGATGCGCCGGCTGGGCGGGTGGCCGTGGCCCGCCACCGCGGCCCTACGGTGCAGCCGTGAGCGGATCGCACTCGCACGGCAACCGGGCCCACCGGCACGCCGAGGTGGGCATCCACTGGCACGACGCCGAGAGCGGTGACGCGGTGCCGGCCGTGCCACCCCCGCGCCCCATCGCCACCGGCGTGCTCGAGATCGACACGCTGCTCGGGGGCTGGGAGCGGGTGACGGCGGGGTACCTCATTGAGGGATCGGCGCCCGTCCTCGTCGAGACGGGCAGTCAAACCTCGGTGCCCATCCTCCTGGCCGCGCTCGAGCAGATCGGGGTCGGGCCGGCCGAATTGGCCGGGGTGGCCGTGACCCACATCCACCTCGACCACGCCGGCGGGGTGGGCGACGTGGCCCGCGCCTTCCCCTCGGCCACCGTGTACGTGCACGAGAAGGGTGCGCGTCACCTGGCCGACCCGACCAAGCTGATCAACTCGGCGGCGCGGGTCTACGGCCCCCTGCTCGACTCGCTCTACGGCCGCCTCGAGCCCACCCCGGCCGAGCGGCTCCACGTGCTCGACGACGGTGAGGAGATCGAGGTCGGACCGGATCGCACGCTCACCGCAGTGGACTCGCCCGGGCACGCCAAGCACCACGTGGGTCTGCACGACTCGCTGAGCGGGGTGCTCTTCGCCGGGGACGCCGTGGGCGTGAAATTGCCCGACGGGGGTGTGTTGCGCCCCTCGACACCGCCGCCCGACTTCGATCTCGACTTGGCGCTCAACTCCTTGGACAAGTTCGCCGCCCGCCGCCCGTCAGGGATTGCGCTGGCCCACTACGGCCTGCTCGAGCGACCCCAAGAGCTCCTGGCCGAGGCCGAGGAGACGTTGCGCCAGTGGGCCGAGACGGCTGAGCGTGCGTATCGCCAGGGGGCCGACATCGCCGACGCGTTGTCGGCCCGATTCGACCCGCTGCTCGGCGACATCGATGCCGCCCACAAGGAGAAGCTCGACATCATGAACGGGGTGCACTCGAACACGGCGGGATTTCGCCGGTGGCTCGAGGGACGTGACGCCGGTGGCGGCGCCTGAACACCGGGCAACCTGAACACCGGGCAACCTGAACACCGGGCAACCTGAGTTCTGGCGAGGATCTCTCGGGGTTCGCCCGAGCGGCGGTACGGACCGACGAGACCCGGCGTGCTCAGACGACGAGCTTGGCCCGGAGCTCCTCTTGGCGCACCTCGAAGTCGTCGAGCGAGATGCGGCCCTCGGCGAGGTCCTCGTGCAGGGCGGCGAACTCCTCGAGCAGGCGGGTCTGGTCGATGTCGTCGGCGGACGGGCCCTTGGGCTCCTGGTCGCCGGCCGCCTTGTCCTCCCGACGGACAGGCGGTCGTCCATCTTGGCCTTGGCGCGCTCCTTCTTGGCCTGGTCTCGCTGAATTTGCCGAACGTCGAACGGGCGCGTGCCA
>CAWIWK010000035.1:0-22697 GCA_963839605.1 uncultured Acidimicrobiales bacterium
CACCTCCGAGGGCGAGATCCCCGGCGTCCGCCGACCGCGGCGCCGACGGCCTCCACCGCCAGGCGGAGTTCGCTGCGGCCCGAGTCCTTCGAGAACTCCGTGGCGCCGATACCGCTGATAGCCGTCGTCCCGGCGAAGCTGTGGCGACGGGGACCGGTGGCGCTCATGGCGCCGCCCTCACGCCTGCCCGGCACGCGGCAGGGCCAGCCGGACCGTGCCGGTGACGTGGTCACCCCGGCCGTTGGCCCCCCGCACCGCCACCTCCATCACGCCCCGGCCGTCGTCGCGGCCGGCGGGCACGTCGGCGGCGGTGACCTTCCCGGTCAGCACCATGGTGTCACCCGGATAGTTGGGCGCCCCCAGCCGGATGGCCACGGCCTCGATCCGGCCCCGGGCCCGGCCCAGTCGGTGACGTAGCGCCCCACGAAGCCGTTGGAGGAGAGGATGTTCATGAACACGTCGGTTCGACCCCCGCTCGACGGCCAGGCCCGGGTCGTGGTGCACGTCCTGGTAGTCGCGCGACGCCAGGGCGGTCGCCACGATCAGGGTCCGGGTGAGCGGAGGGGAGCTCCGGAAGCGTGTCTCCCACGGAGATCTCCTCAAGGCCGACGTGTCGGTCCGCACCGCGCTCGACCTCGATCCCGGGCTCATCTCGACCCCCGCCTCGTCTGAATTCTTCGTTGCCCGGCCCCGTCCCGGGCGCCCGCCGCCACCATGGCCCCGAGACGGGCCAGCTCGGCGCTCGGGCCCTGCAGCATGAGCTCGATCTGCTTCCCCCACAGGAAGTAGCGGTGGATCGGGTACTCGATGTCCGCCCCCAGCCCACCGTGAAGGTGCTGCGTGGCGTGCACCACGCGCTGGCCCGCCTCCGACGCCCACCAGTGGGCCACGGCCACCGCTTCGGACGGGGGCAGGTCCTCGTCGATGCGCCACGCCGCCGGCCACGTGGTCACCCGGATGGCCTCGGTGTCGATGAGGCGTCGGCGGCGCGGAGCATGGTGCCCTGGAACGTCGACAGCGGGCGGCCGAACTGCTGGCGCTCGTTCAGGTAGGCGGCGGTGCGACGGACCGCCTCCTCGGTCACCCCCAGCTGCAGGGCGCACAGCCCGGTGCGGGCCCGGTCGAGCATCCACGCCACGATGCCGGCACCGTCGTCGGGACCACCCAGGACCTCGGCGTCGTCGACATGGACGCCGTCGAGCTCGACGGTCGGGTGCACCTGGCGATCGGTGGTGAGCGCCCGCTCGAGCCGCACCCCGGGCCCGGTGGGATCGACCAGGGCCACGATCACCCCGTCGCCGGCGTCGGGGCCGCGGGAGGCGGCGGGGACGAGGATCCGCTCGGCGAGGTGCGCCTGGGGCACGCCGTGGACGGTGCCCGACAGACGCCATCCGGCCCCGTCGCGCTCGGCGGTGACGACGGGGCGGCCCGAGCCGACCGCGCCACCTCGGCCACCGCCGCCGACAGGCGGGTGTCGCCCGCCACCACGGCCGGGAGCCACCGCCGGCACTGCTCGGGCGTGCCGAAACGGGTGACGGGCATGGCGCCGAGCACCACCGTCGCCCACAGCGGCACGGGGGCCACGAACCGGCCTTGCTGCTCGAGGACCAGGCAGACCTCGGTGAGACCGAGGCCCGACCCGCCGTGCTCCTCGGGGACGGCCAGCCCGAGGAGGTTGGGCGCGCCAGCTCGGCCCACAGGGCGCCGTCGAAGCGGTCCCGGGTGGCCTCGACCTCGGCCACGCGCCCGACCTCGGCCATGCCGCCCACCACGGCGGCAGCCGCCTCCGACACCGCCTGCTGCTCCTCGGTGAAGGCGAAGTCCATTACGCCCCCCGCCGGGGCCGGCCGCGGCCCCGGCCGCGGCCGGTGCGGGCCGGAACATGGGCAGCGTGAGCTCGCCGTCCACCGCCACCAGCTCCGCCACCACCGGCATGCCGATGCGGACATCGGCGGGGTCCACGCCCACCAGGTCGGCGACCAGACGCGTGCCCTCTTCGAGCTCGACGACGGCGATGGGCAGCGGGTAGTCGAACCGGGCACCTGGGGATGGTGCACCACCACAAAGCTGTAGACCGTGCCGCGGCCCGACGCCGTCGACGGTGTCCCACTCGAGCGAGCCGCACGACGGGCAGGCGGGGCGGGGCGGGTGGCGCAGCGTGGCGCACGCCGTGCAGCGCTGCACGAGAACCTGCCCGTGCCGGGCGCCCTCGAAGAAGAAGGCGTTGTCGTGGGTGATGGCCGGTCGGGGACGCAGCGCGGCGGGCTCGGCGTCGGTGCCGAGGGCGCCGGGGGCGGTGCCGGCGGCGGCGGGCCGGGGCCGGAAGCTTAGCACGCGGAAGCGCATGGCGGCCACGGTGTCGCCGTGCTGGTCGGTGAAGTCGAGGAGGGTGGTGACGAAGTGTCCGTCGCCGAGACCGGTGTGCTTCTCAGGCGACACCGAGTCGATCACCGAGGAGACCGTGAGCACGTCCCCGAGGACGAGCGGCCGCATGTAGTCCTGGTCGCAGTTGGTGGCGACAACGGAGGTGAACCCGGCCGAGTCGAGCACGGCGAACAGCTGCTCCTGGGCCGAGGGCGCCGCACGCCTCCTCGCCGGTCTCGGTCCATCTGCCCTCGGGCTGGGACCGGTAGCCGCGCATGATCCACGCCTGGAGCATGGTCGGGAGGCGCGACCACGCCCGGGAACCCGTTCGCCGTGGCCGCCTCCTCGTCCACGTAGACGGGGTTGTCGTCCCCCATGGCGTCGGTCCAGTGGCGGATCATGGCCTGGTTCACCGGGTCGTGCGCCTCGGTGGGCGGTCCGCTCGGCAGGCCCTCGAAGGCACGCAGCCGGGTCAGGAAGGCCGCCGCGTCCTCGGCCATCACCGGGCTGCCCGCTTCATGCCCAGCCCGGCCATGGCCACGATCTCGCGCTGGACCTCGTTCACGCCGCCCCCGAAGGTGTTGATCTGGGCGTGGCGGGCCGTGCGCTCGAGCTGGCCCTGCAGCACCGCCCCGGGCGACCCCGGCACCAGGTAGGCGACGGCGGCGGCACTCACGACGCCGAGCAGGCGCCGGTAGATGTCGATGCTGCGCTCGACGCCGAAGATCTTGACCGAGGAGGAGTCCGCCGCCGTCATGGTGTCGTTGGACACGGCCGTGGCCATGCGCCAGTTGCAGGAGGTACATGGCGTCGAGCTCGGCCCGGCACCGGGCCAGGTCCGACTGGACCCAGGGCAGGTCGAGGACGGGATGCCGTCAGTCGTGGCGGTCGGCGGCCGCCCAGGCCACGACCTCCTCGTAGAGGGCCGAGGCGAACCCGCTCCAGGCGGCAAGGCCGACGCGCTCGTGGTTGAGCTGGGTGGTGATCATCCGCCAGCCCTCGTTCTCCGCGCCGACCCGGTTCGCCACCGGGCACGCGGACGTCGGCGTAGTAGGTGGCCGTGGTGGTGGCCCCGGCCACCGTCACGATGGGGCTCCAGGAGAAGCCGGGCGAGTCGGTGGGCACGCACAGGATGGAGATGCCCTTGTGCTTGGGCGCGTCGGGGTCGGTGCGCACGGCCAGCCAGACGTAGTCGGCCATGTCGGCGCCGCTGGTGAAGACCTTGGCCCCGTTGACCACGTACTCGTCGCCGTCGCGCACGGCCCGGGTGCGCAGCGAGGCCAGATCGGTGCCGGCCTCGGGCTCGGTGTAGCCGATGGCGAAGTTGATCTCCCCGGCCAGGATGCCGGGCAGGAAGTAGGACTTCTGGTCGTCGGTGCCGAAGCGCATGATCGTGGGGCCGACCGTGTTGACGGTGACGAAGGGGAACGGGGCGCTCGGCCCGGCGGGTCTCGTCGAAGAAGATGAACTGGTCGGTGGCCGGGCGGCCCTGGCCGCCGAACTCGGTGGGCCAGCCGATGCCCAGCCAGCCGTCCTTGCCGATGCGCTGCACGACCTGGCGCCACTGCTCGCCACCCTCGCCGACGTCGCCGATGCCGGCGCGCACCTCGTCGGTGAGCAGCTCGGCGTAGTAGGCGCGCAGCTCGTGGCGCAGGGCCAGCTGCTCGGGTGTCTCCTTCAGGAACATGGCGCCGTCCGTGTCGCCGGTCCGGGCCGGGTTCTCCGGTCCCGGCCATCGTCTGCCGGTGGGTGTGGGGTCTGGTCGTGCCGGGACGACCCGGCGCGGGTGGAGCTGGTTGGGAACCCGCTGGTAGAACTCGTTCTAGTTTGGCCCACGGTACCAGGCACCCGGGTGCCTCCGACAATCCCCGGCACGCCCTCGGCGGGGCCCCGCCCGGGTCCGGCGGCGCTGGCCGGCCGGCGCCGGGACGGCGTATCATGACTGGAACACGTTCTGAAAACGTGCCCGTCAGGGGTCCGGTCGCCCCGAGGGCCGTCACGAGCCCGCACGCCGGGCCGGCACCGGGGCAGGAACGCAGGCGCCGCACCGAGGGAGGCACGCCCATGGAGCTCAGCGACATCGATCTCACCGATGCGGAGGACCTACGTCCAGGGCGTCCCCCACGAGTGGTTCGCCTACCTCGCCAGAACGCCCCCGTCTGGTGGCACGAGGAGGCCGAGGGTCCCGGCTTCTGGTGCGTGACGAAGTACGACGACTGCGTGACCGTCAACCGCGACTACGAGCACTTCTCCTCGGCCAAGAGCCACCTTCATCTGGGAGATCCCCGAGGAGGCCATCGAGCAGCAGAAGCTGATGATGCTCAACATGGACCCACCGCTGCACACCCGCTACCGCCGCCTGGTCAACAAGGGCTTCACCCCGCGGACCATCGCGGCCCTGGAGCAGAAGATCCACGAGACGGCCGATGACATCATCGACGCCGTCATCGAGAAGGGCGAAGCCGACTTCGTCACCGACATCGCCGCCGAGCTGCCCCTGCAGGTCATCGCCGATCTCCTCGGTGTGCCCCAGGAGGACCGTCACAACATGTTCGACTGGTCCAACCGGATGATCGGGCAGGTCGACCCCGAGTACGCCGAGGACGAGACGGAGGGCTCGCCCGACGAGCCGAGTACGCCACCCAGGCGGCCATGGAGCTCTACGCCTACGCCGCCGAGCTCTTCGCCAAGAAGCGGCTCGATCCCCACCAGGACCTCATGAGCGTGCTCGCCCAGGTCGAGGTGGAAGGCGACACAGCTCTCCGAGCTCGAGCTCGAGCTCTTCTTTCTCCTGCTCACCGTGGCCGGCAACGAGACGACGCGGAACCTCATCTCGGGGGCCATGCACACCTTCTTCTAGAACCCCGACCAGTGGCAAGCTCCGGTCGACGACCGCTCGCTCATGCCCAGCGCGACCGAGGAGATGCTGCGCTACGTCACCCCGGTCATGAACTTCCGCCGCCAGACGACGGGGCCGACGGAGCTCCGGGGCCAGAAGATCGGGGCCGACGAGAAGGTCGTCTTCTTCCACATCTCGGGCAACCGCGACGAGGACGTCTTCGAGAACCGCCAGGTCTTCGACATCAGCCGGTCCCCCAACCCCCACATGGCCTTCGGCGGCGGCGGGCCCCACTTCTGCCTGGGGGCCAACCTGGCCCGGATGGAGATCCGGGTCATGTTCCAGCACCTTCTCGACCGGCATGCCCGACATGCACCAGGACGGTGACCTCCAGCGGCTGCAGTCGCCGTTCATCAACGGGATCAAGCACCTCCCCATCGCATTCAGCCCGGGCGAACCGGTCCGGGCGCTGACGAGCCGGGCCCGGCACACGGGCGACTGCGGGCGACGGAGACGTCGCGTGCGCTTTCACCAGGCGGTGACGTTCCTGCCCACCCGCACACCAGGTGGCGCTGGCCCAGGCGGCCGACGAGCAGGGTTACGACGGGATCTACATCTCGGACCACATGTTCTCCCCCCGGGAGCGCCAGTCGCGCTACACCTACTCAACGCGCGAGGACGGGGCGCCCGGGTTCGGGAAGGCCGACACCGAGTGGCCCGACGTCTGGTGCGTCATCTCGGCCATGGCGGCCATCACCCGCCGGGTCCGCTTCACCACCGGCGTCTACGTGGCTCCCGCCCGCGACCTCGATCACGGTGGCCAAGCAGGTGGGCACGGCGGCGGTCCTCTCCTCCAACCGGGTCACCCTGGGCGTCGGGGTGGGGTGGTGCAAGGAGGAGTTCGAGGCCACCGGTCAGGACTTCCACACCCGGGGCAAGCGGCTCGACGACATGATCCCGGCCCTGCGGGCCCTGTGGGCCGGCGGCTGGGTGGAGTACCACGGGCCCCACTACGACCTCCCCGCCCTGCAGATGGAGCCCTCGCCCACCGCGCCCGTCCCCATCATCTGCGGGGGCCACTCGGCCCCGGCGCTCCGGCGGGCGGCCGACGCTGTGCGACGGCTGGGTGGCGGCCGGGGCCTATCACGCCCGACGAGGCCCGCAGCTACCTGGGGCGCTCCACGAGGCCCGCCGCCGGGCCGGCCGCGAGAGCGAGCCCTTCGCCATCTACCTCTCGCTGTGGGCCGGCCCGATCTCGACATGTACCGGAGCTTCGAGGAGGAGCTACGGCGTGACCGACATGCTGTGCGCCCCGGCCATGGTGGCCGAGGTCGACCCGTCCGACTCCCCCGAGGCCCAGCTGCCAGGCCCGGCTCGACGCCTCGGCCCGCTTCGCCGAAGAGGTCATGGAGAAGATGCGGTGAGGACGAACGGCGCGAGGTGCGAACCCCGTGACGTAAGGAGGAGCCCGATGGCGAGAGCTGAAGCTCGGACTGCAGTTGGGGTACTGGGGCGCGGGGCCCCCGCCCGACGCCGCCGAGCTCGTGACCGAGGCCGAGCGCCTGGGCTTCGACTCGGTGTGGACGGCGGAGGCCTACGGGTCCGACGCCCTCACCCCCCTGGCCTGGTGGGGGGCGGCAACCACCAGGGTCCGGCTGGGCACGGCCCTGTGCCAGCTCTCGGCCCGGACCCCCACGGCCATGGCCATGGCGGCGCTCACGCTCGACCACCTGTGCGGCGGCCGCTTCGTCCTCGGGCTCGGCGTGTCGGGCCCCCAGGTCGTCGAGGGCTGGTACGGCCAGCCCTTCCCCAAGCCGCTGGCCCGGACCCGCGAGTACGTCTCCATCGTCCGCAAGGTCCTCGCCCGCGAGGCGCCGGTCACCAACGCCGGACCCCACTACCCCTGCCCTATCCGGGAGGGACGGGGCTGGGCAAGGCGCTCAAGCCCATCGTCCACCCGCTGCGCGAACGACATCCCGATCGTCCTCGGGGCGGAGGGCCCGAAGAACGTGGCGCTGGCGGCCGAGATCGGCGACGGCTGGTTCCCGATCTTCTTCTCCCCCAACCACATGGGCGAGTTCGCCTCCTTCCTCGAGGAGGGATTCGCCCGGCCCGGTGCCCGGCGCTCGCGCTGCGGACTTCGAGGTCATCGCCTTCTGCCCGACGGTGGTGGACGACGACATGGAGCAGGCCGCCGACCTGTACCGGCCCATGCTCGCCCTCTACATCGGCGGCATGGGGGCGCGGGACATGAACTTCCACTTCGACGTGTTCGTGCGCATGGGCTTCGAGGCCGAGGCCACCAAGATCCAGGACCTGTATCTCGAGGGGCGCAAGGGGCGAGGCCGCGGCCGCCGTCCCCACGTCCATGGTGGAGCAGATCGCCCTGGTGGGGCCGCGCGAGAAGATCCGCGACGAGCTCGAGGCGTGGCAGCGAGTCCATCGCCACCACCCTTCTCGTGGCCGGCAGCCCCGAGGTGCTCCGCATGATGGCTGAGTTCCTCCTGTAGCCGGGCTACTCCGTGGCCGGGCTACTCCGTGGCCGGGCTACTCCGTGGCCGGGCTACTCCGTCCGCGTCTCTTCCCCGGAGGGGTCGTGTCCACGCTGATGGTGTCTGCACGTGCACGGTGCGTGAATGTGGCGCCAAGGGGGATTGAGGGGGCCGAAAAGGGTATGACCGCGCCGGCGTTCCGGCCGGACCACGCCATGGGCCGTGCCGGGGAACGGCGGCGAAAGCGAGCCAGCCATGGCGACGATCGGTGCCCGACGGGTAGTGCGATTCCGCGTGACCACTCTGCTGGCCTCTGTGGGGGTGGTGGCGGTCCTGGCGGGCGGCGCCCTCGTGACGACCAACCTGGCGGTGGTGAGCAGCGCGGCGGCCACCACCACCTTGGCCTTCTCCACCACGGCGGCCGGCGCCAAGTGCAACAACAGCAACACGAGTGACCCCATCTGCACGGGTCTGGCCAACGCCGACGTCCTGACCGTGTCGGGCACGGGGTTCACGCCCGGCTCTGAGGCCTCCATCGAGCAGTGCAACGACGACCCGGCACAGCCCGTGATCCTCTTCCTCGGCAACGACGTGCCCGTGAGCTGTTCCCCCATCACCATCACCACCATCTCGTCGAAAAAGGCCACCAAGGGCGACCTGTCGGGAACGATCACGTTGAAGACCGGCACGGTCGGTCCGCCCACGAGCGGCACGCCCACCTGTACGCAGACCGAGCCGTCGACGTCGACCATCACCGGGTGCACGACGTCGGGGAACGCTGACACCGATGCAGCCGAGTACCCGTGCCCGCCGACGTCGGCCCAGCAGGCCGCCGGTGACACCTGCGTGGCAGCCATCGGGGACCAGGCCGGTGACCGCGCCGTGGGCACCATCCTCTTCGGGACCGAGACCCTGCCCACCACCACGACCACGGTGAAGGGCGGCACCACGACGACGACCAAGGCCACGACGACGACGGGGGCCACGACGTCGACGTCCTCGACGTCGTCCACCTCTTCGACGACATCCACGTCCACCACGTCGACCTCCACCACGTCGACCACCTCGACCACCACCACGTCGACCACGACCACCACGACCAGCCCGACCTCCACCTCCACCGCCACGCAGGTGAGCGCCAGTTCGATCACCCTGGGACCGTCGGGGTCGGTGAGCGACAACGTCACGGTGCAGGGCACCGCCGCGCACGGGAGCCCGACGGGCAACATCGACTTCTATGTGTGCCAGACCGGCACGTCCAGACCCTCACCCCGGGCCCTGCCCCGTCTCCTCGGGCGCCCATCTCGACACGGTGCGCCTGACAACAGCCGCCGACGACTCGTCCAACAGGACCTCGGCCTCGTTCGTACCCGGCTCCACCGGGACGTGGTGCTTCTCGGCGGTGTACGGGGGCACGGCGCCGTACACGGGGTCGCAGGACAACACGAGCTCGTCCAACCTCGACAGCAACGAGTGCGTCCTCGTGATGCCCACGTCTTCGGTCACGGCGTCGGATGTCTCGGCGGCAACCATCGTGCAGGGCCCGGGTGGCACCGTCACCGACACGGTGGACGTGTCCGGTGACGTCGTGGGGGGATCACCCTCGGGCACCGTCGACTTCTACGCCTGCCGCACGGGCACCACCCAGACGCTCACCACCGGCCCGTGCCCCGCCACGGGCACGCCCGAGGACTCCAACGTCGCCCTGGCGCCCGGGGCGGGTGCCACCTCGGCCGCCACGTCCAGCGCCTTCGCCCCCTCCGCCGCGGGCACGTGGTGCTTCTCGGCGACCTACGGCGGCAGCCCGACCTACGCCGGATCGTCGGACAACACGAGCTCGTCGAACCTCGACTCCGACGAATGCGTCCTGGTGGCGCCGCCCCCGACCCCGCCGGGCGATGCCATCACCACCGCTGACAGCGGCACCGCCGCTGACGGCGCCATGTTCTCCTTCACGGTGCGGACGACGGGCACGCCGACGCCCACCCTCAAGAAGAAGGGCAGGCTGCCCCGGGGCATCCACTTCGTGGACAACGGCAACGGCACCGCCCTCATCTCGGGCGTGCCCGCCGTCAAGCACCCCCCCGCCGGCTACACCTTCAAGATCGTCGCCAGATTCGGCACGGGGAAGACGAAGAAGTACGTCGTGCAGACCTACACCTTGAGCGTGCTGTAGCGGCCGGTCCCCCCGGCGCGGCGTCACCCCGAGGCGTCTCGCAGGGACGACAGGCGCGGCCGTCGGGGGTGATGGACCTGGCGGTGCCTCGCTAGTGTTGCCGACCTGAGCGTCAGCAAAGGGAGGCGACGTGGCCGTCACCGGCATGGCGAACCTGGCGGTGAAGGTGGCGGACCTCGACGCCGCCTGTGCCTTCTACGAGGCCGTTGGGGCCGAGATCCGCGACCGCATGGAGTGGCGCGGCAGCGAACGGGCGGACATGCACCTCGGTCCGGTGATGATCACGCTCTTCACCCGGGCCGTGTACGAGGACGACCTGGACGTGCCGGCCGAGGGCTTCCTGCACCCCGCCCTGTTCACCGACGACCTCGACGCCCAGCTCGAGGGACAGGCGGTGGTGTGGGGCCCGACGGTGGTGGAGGGTGCCTTCG
Organism: uncultured Acidimicrobiales bacterium; assembly: GCA_963839605.1. GTDB lineage: Bacteria > Actinomycetota > Acidimicrobiia > Acidimicrobiales > UBA8190 > JBEKVE01. The sequence goes on from CAWIWK010000035.1 coordinate 10,303, forward strand.
GGCGCAGGCGGATCGCCTTCGTCGACGCCCCGGGCGGGTTCCGCCTCGAGTTCATGGAAGAGCTCGACCAACCGCCGCCCACGCGGCCCGAGCAGGGGTGAGGACATGAAGGTCACACGCTTCCGCCACGTGTCGGTCAACAGCAACGGCACGGGCCTCGACCAGATGGTGGCGTTCTACCGGGACGTGCTCGGTCTCGGCGATCTGCAGCGCCCCGAGATCCCGGGCGTGCCGGGCAACTGGCAGGCCGTGGACGATCAGGAGCTGCACCTGGTGGGGGCACCACCCACCGGTGGGGCGATCGACCCCACCGGCCACCACTTCTGCGTGGGCGTGGACGACCTCGACGGCGCTGTGGCCGAGCTCGAGGACCGCGGCATCCCCTATCTGCGGGCCCTGCAGGGCGACGTCGTCCAGATCTGGATCGCCGACCCGGCGGGGAACACCATCGAGCTGCAACAGGACCCTGCCACGGCGTGAGCGGCGCCGTCGGGGGGCGCCGGGGTGAGCAGGTGCGACTGGCTGCGCTCGTGCGAGGTGACGCACCCCGGCCTCGAGGGCCGGTACCGCCAAGCGGCGGCGAGCGAGGCGGCCATGCTCGCGCGCCGGCGCCGGAGACCACCTGGGCTTCGCCCGGGTGGTGGCCACCAAGCGCTGGCTCCTCACCCCGTGGTGCGGCGCCGGTAGAGGTGGGCGGCCAGCGGGGCGAACACCACCAGCAGCGCCAGCGACCACGCCACGGCGGCCAGCACGGGGTGCTCCATGGGCCACACGTGAATGGCGGAGGACGGGTTCGGGTTCCCCACCAAGTGGCGGACGGCGGCGGTGACGGCGCTCACCGGGTTCCAGTCGGCGATCTGGCGCAACCAGGCCGGCATGCCCTGGGTCGGCACCATGGCGTTGGACACGATGGCCAGGGGGAAGAAGATGATGAGCCCCATCGACTGCGCGCTCTCGGGACCCTTGGAGACGATGCCCAGACAGGCGCACGCCCACGACAGCGCGTAGCTGAAGAGCAGGGCGAGGGCGAAGGCGCCCACCACGCCACCCACGCTGGCGTGCGGGCGCCATCCGATGGCGAGGCCCGTGAGCACGACGATGACGACGCACAACGACGCCGAGAGCACGTCGGCCAGCGAGCGTCCCACCAGGACGGCGGCGCGCCACATGGGCAATGTGCGGAAGCGGTCGATGACCCCCGTGGTGAGATCGGTGCTGAGGCCCACGGCGGTGCCCAGCGCCGACGTGGTCAGGTTCAGCAGCAGCAGCCCCGCCAGGGCGAACTGCTTGTAGCCCCCGGCGATGGGCACGCCCGACCCGAACACGTAGATGAACAGCAGCGTGAACAGCACGGGCTGGACGGTGACGTCGGAGAGCTGCAGCGGCTCGCGCGCCACGTGGACGAGGTTGCGGCGGGTGAGCACGGCCACGTCGTGGGCGGCCGCACCCAGCCGGCCGCGGGGCCGGGGCATGGCGGCCGGGACCACACCGGGGAGGTCGGAGGCGGGGATCGTGGCAACGCTCATCGTGCCGCTCCTTCGAGATCGACGACCGGCACGCCGGCCGCTGCATCGGGTTCCTCGGCGCCGCGGCCGGTCAAGGCGAAGAACACGTCGTCGAGTGACGGCTGGTGCACCTCGACGTCGTCCACCACGACGCCGGCCTGATCGAGCCCCCGCACCACCATGGTGGCCAGGCCCGACGTGGTGCGGACCGGCGCCCGCAGCCGACGGCCGTCGTGGCTCGTGTGCACGGGTCCCGCCACGAAGGGGGCGAGGGCGCGCTCGGCCTCCTCCTGGGGCCGGGACAGGGTGACCTCGAGGGTGGCGCCCCCCGTGGCCGACTTGAGCTCCTGGGAGCTGCCTTCGGCGATGACGCGGCCGTGGTCGATGACCACGATGCGGTCGGCCAGGTAGTCGGCCTCGTCGAGGTACTGCGTGGTGAGGAGGAGCGTGAGGCCGTCGGCCACGAGCTCGCGGATGACGTTCCACACGTTGAGGCGGCTCGTGGGGTCGAGCCCGGTGGTGGGCTCGTCCAGGAAGAGCACGGGGGGCCGGGTGGTGAGGCCGGCGGCCACGTCGAGACGCCGCCGCATGCCACCGGAGTACGTCTTCAGGACGCGGTCCGCCGCGTCGGCCAGGTCGAAGCGCTCCAGCAGCTCGGCCGCCCTGGCCTTGGCCCGGCTGCGCCGCAGACCGCTCAGCTCGCCCACCATGACGAGGTTCTGCCTCCCCGTGAGCAGCTCGTCGAGGGTGGCGTCCTGAGCGGTCACCCCGATGTGGCGGCGCACGGCGGCGGCCTGGGTGACGACGTCCAGGCCGGCCACCTTGGCCTGCCCGGCGTCGGGGAGGGCCAAGGTGGTGAGGATGCGCACGGCGGTGGTCTTCCCCGCCCCGTTGGGCCCGAGGACGCCGAGGATGGACCCCGACGGCACGGACAGGTCCACGCCGGCCAGCGCCACCACGTCCCCGTAGCGCTTGGTCAGGCCACGGGCTTCGATCATCACGCCTTCGGTCATGGGCGCTCGCCTCTCGCATGGCGCCGCGGGCCGGATACGGGCACCCGGACCGGGTCGGAGAAAATTCACCTTACTTGCCGCATGGTAAGTGCATCCTTACCGGTCGTCAAGTAGAATTACGTCCCATGGCAGGCATCCATACGGCTCCGGGCGTCGGGACCGACGGCGAGCAGCAGCGCAGCACCCGGGAGCGCATCCTCGACGCCGCCCTCGACCTGTTCCTGGAGAAGGGCTTCGACAAGACCTCCCTGCGCGAGATCGCCGAGAAGCTGGGCTTCACCAAGGCGGCGCTCTATTACCACTTCGGGTCCAAGGACGACATCTTCATGGCGCTGCACCTGCGCCTGCACCAGCTGGCCCACGTGGGCATGGCGCAGGTGGGGGACGGCCGGATCGTCACGGTGGAGTCCTGGGTGCAGATCCTGGACGGGTTCATCGACATGATCCCTGCCAACCGCAAGCTGATCGCCATGTTCGAGCGCAACCGGGCGGCGTTCGAGGCGTTGCACACCCAGGCCCACGCCGACGAGCACGACGACCTCGACGAGGCCCTGCGCGACGCCGTCACGAACCCCTCGATCCCGGTCGAGCAACGCGTGCGCATGGCCTTCGCCTTCTCGGGGATGCTGGGCACCCTCATCTTCGCCGGCGACGCGTTCACCGGGATGTCCTCCGAAGAGCTCGTCGACGAGATGAAACGCGTCGTGCGGCGCACCGTGGACGTCTGAGGCTCTCGAGCCGGGCGCTGCCCGGGCCGGCGTGCTCGGGCGGGTGCTCGGGCGCCTCAGCTACCGTTGGCCCCCCAGGAGCCGACACAGGAGAGCCCGATCATGGATGTCCGTTCGATCGAGGACATGGCCCCCGTGGTGGAGCACGGAGGCACGACCCCGGTGTGGTGGCTGGTGCCGCCCCAGGAGATGCGCGCGCCGCCACCGAGGGCGGCTTCCTCGAGCTGGTGAGCGAATGGGAGATCGCCGGCGGCGGGGCGGTCGAGGCGCACTCGCACCCCACCCACGAGTTCTATTACATCATCGCCGGCCACGGCATCATGGAGATCGCCGACGAGCGGCGCGAAGTGCACGCCGGCGACCTGGTGTACACGCCCCCTGACACCACGCACAGCATCTGGCCGGCGAGCCCGCACGCGCCGTTGCGGGGCCTCGCCTTCGCCATCGGCACACCTGGTGCAGGGCCCGTCGACTACAGCTGACCGCCCGTCGCACGCCAGGACTTCTGCGCCGCTTCCTGCTTGCCTTGGGCGAAACCGGCACGGGCGGCGGGGATGCGGGTCGCCGGGTCCATCTGATTCGTGCCCATTGCGGTTCGGGAATCGGCGTCCGGCGTGATCACCACGACGCTGCTGCCCTGCTTGCGCAGAGCCTGAACCTGGCCCTCCAGGTCCATGCCCCATTCCGGCGGTCTGCGCAGGCCCTCGAACTGGCCTTCGGACAATGGCCCGCTCCGTCCGCCAAACGGTGAGAGCACCACGACATGTGCATAGCCCGAGGCGAGGTCAGCGTTGTCGGGGGAGCGCACGCCGCCGTTGATGTAGTGAGTGCCGTTGATGCTGATAGTGGGTGACGAACCCGGCAGCGCGGTACCGGCGGTGACAGCGTCCACCAAGTCGACGCCCGAATCGCGGTCGAAAGTAGCCAACTCGCCGGTATGGGCATCGACGGCCACGACCATCATCGGCCTGTCCGGCCATGCATGGCGAGGCAACCGGGCGGCGACCACGGCGCGGTGCTGTCCCGCTGTGGGTCCGAGTATGGAGTCGCACTCCAATCCGAATGCACCCATCGCACGTTGCAGATCGGCCGCCGAGGTAGCGGCGGCAGAGATGGCTCTCATCCGCTCGAACACCGTGGCCCTGGGCAGGGCCGGCGGTCGCTCGCGGCTCTGTCCGGCCGGTTGAGCAGGCGGGGACAGCACCGATGCGAACAGTTCGGCCGGCGGTATGCCGCTACGGATCTGCGCTGCCGCGGTTGCACCGGACGACGTGCCGATCACCAAATCGGCGGCCTCGGTCATATCGAGCCCCGCTTCGGCCAGGCCGGCGATTACTCCGATCTCCCACGCATTTCCCGCAGCCCCACCTCCACCGAGAACCAGAGCCAGGTTGTGAACCACAGGTGGGTGCGACGTACGTGCGCCGACTCGGGGGTGAAGGATCGGGCATTGCCCCCCGTCGAGGGGAGCGGTTCTTGAAACTGCGACATGTCTTGGTCCCTTTCCGGGCATCCGAGATGCGGGCACCCGAGGACCGACGACGACGAAGCTCTACAGGCTCCAGCGTGAAGGGGTGAGTACCCGACTGTGAACGAAACGAATCGGTCTCACCTCCTTCGGTCATGCGCCACGACAGCGCTTCGGATCGAACGCAGGTCGAAAGGTAGTCGGTAGGACGTTCCGCCGCAAAGAATGGTGTGACGGGCGAAGACCCGGCCAGCGTGGCACGCAGGCTCCGGGCGAACGAACCAGAAGGCACGAACCCGCACCGCGCTGCAGCGGGCGGCAGCCAGAGGTTGACCACCCACTGAGCCCCGCGATCGCGACGGTCAGAACCGCGATGGGGCGCTTCACGTCTTCAGGCCATGGCCTTACGAACCTGCTGGCCCGGTGGTCCCTTGCCTTCCGGGCTGACGGGTCGGGCCACGCACCTGTTTGCCGGACTCAGTCGATGCCGAACTCGACGCCCGAGGCGGCCAGCATGGCCACGGCCTCGGTACGCGCCACGCGGTACTGGTCCCAGCACGCCACCTTGGTGGCGAGGTCGCGTGCCAGCGTGGCATCGACCACGGCACGTCGCGCACGCGCTCTGCCAGCTCGTGCAACCGGACCCGGTCGGGCCGGATGACGGGTGTGATCGTGGTCACCATCGTTCGCCTCCAGGCCCCCCGCCCACACTGGCATCGGCCCCCGGTCGACGGAACTTGACCCGTCCTGTTCACGAGAACCGGGCACGTCCCATCACACCCACCGATCACCACGCTCCGTAGGATTCGAGTGCCGGGACGTCGGTAGCCCGGCTCCCCGGGGAGGGTGCGTCCGCCACGATGGCACTGAGCGAGACCGACAGGCTGGAAGCCTTCAGCGACGGCGTCATGGCGGTGATCATCACCATCATGGCGTTCGAGGTGCACCGGCCCGACGCCCCCACCCTGCGGGCGCTCCGCGCCGCTGCGCCCAACCTCCTCGTCTACGTCCTCAGCTTCGCCATCGTCGGCATCTACTGGAACAACCATCATCACCTCCTGCGCGCCACCGAGCGTCTGAGTGGCGCGGTGATGTGGGCCAACCTGCATCTGCTGTTCTGGCTGTCGCTCCTGCCGATCTTCACGGGCTGGGTCGGCGCCTTCCCCGACCACGCCGTGACGGCGGGCGCCTACGGCGTCATCGGCCTGGGCGCGGCCACGGCCTTCTGGATCCTGGTGCGGGCCATCATCCGGGCCAACGGGCAGGACTCCGCCGTGGCCCGGGGTGTGGGCAGCGACCGGAAGGGCAACGCCTCGCTCGTCCTCTACACGGCCGGCATCGGGCTGTCTTCCGTGTCGGTGACGGCCTCCTACGCGCTGTACGGAGCCGTGGCGCTCATGTGGTTCGTGCCCGACCGCCGTCTGGCGGGCGCATCACCGATCCGGTGACGGGGCTCGATCGCCGCCTTCGGGAGCAGTTGACCGTGTGTTGTCGGGCATTTGGCCCTCCCGTGACAGTGCCCGATCATCATCGTCGGGGATGACGATGACGGGCACCCGGACGGCGCAGCCGCGTCCGGCGGCGACGCCGGGATGTGGCACGCCGCCCCTGATCCGCCCGTCCCCGAACCGCCGGCGCCCGCCCTCGCCGGGACCCGCCGGCGGCGGCGGTGGCCCAGGCGCCTGGCAGCGGTGCTCGCCGGTGTCGTGGTGCTGTCCCTTCTCGGCGCGGGGGTGGCATCGGATCTTGGCGTGCGCTCAGCGCTCCGCCAGGCCCGGGCGTCGCTCGCTGTCGACCGGGCGCGGCTGTCGGCGACCCTGCACGAGCTGGCGACGGTCCAGGCCAGGCTGACCACCACCTCGGCGCAGCGGGGGACCCTGCAGGTGGCCTCGAGCTCGCCACGTGGCAGCTGTCGGGAGCCAAGACCAACCTGGCCACCGCCACCACCAACCTGTCGGCGCAGCAGGGCGCCATCACGGCCCTCGACACCTGTCTCGGTGGGGTCGAGCGGGCCCTCAACCAGATCTCGGTGGGCAACCAGAGCGGCGCCGTCACCTCGTTGTCGGGTGTCGCCGGGAGCTGCCAATCGGTGCAAGGCGGGGGAACGGGGGGACCCGTCTTCCCTTTGACTTCCCCGACCCGGACGTCGTCCGGGTCGGGACCTCCTACTTCGCCTACGCCACCAACTCCGCCACCGGCAACATCCAGATGATCGGGTCGACCGACCTCTCCCACTGGCAGGTCCTGGGCGACGCCCTGTCGCACCTCGCCTCCTGGGCGCAGCCGGGTGCCACGTGGGCGCCCAGTGTGATCGCGCTCGGGGGGCGCTACGTGCTCTTCTACGCCGCCAACGAGCGCGCCAGCGGCAAGGAGTGCATCTCGGTGGCCGTGGCAAGCGCACCCCAGGGCCGTTCGTGGACAGCACCACGGCGCCGCTCGTGTGCCAGCTCGGCCTGGGGGGATCGATCGACCCGAGCCCCTTCGTCGACGCCGGTGGCACGCCCTATCTCACCTGGAGATCACAAGGCGCGGGGGGCCGGCCCGCCACCATCTGGTCGCAGCAACTCGCTCCCGACGGCACGGCGCTGGCGGGGGCGGGTCCCGTGGCGCTCATCCAGCCCACCCAGAGCTGGGAGGGCGGCGTCGTCGAGGGCCCGGACATGCTCGTGTCGTCGGGCGGATACGACCTGTTCTTCTCGGCCAACAACTGGAACGGCCCCCACTACGCCATCGGCGTGGCGCGCTGTGCCGGCCCGACGGGCCCCTGCACCGTGGCCTCCGGCGGTCCGCTGCTCGCCTCCCAGCCGACGTTCGTGAGCCCGGGGGGCCCGTCGCTGTTCACCGACGCCCAGGGAGGCTTGTGGATGGCGTTCCACGCCTACCTGCCCTCGGCCGTCGGCTATCCCCACAGCCGCCTGCTCTTCCTGCGCCGGATCGCTCTCAGCAACGGCATGCCGGTGGTGCAGTCACCGAGCTAGCTCGTCCGGCGGTCCGGGCCGGTGCGTGGCGGCGACGCCGAGGATGCGCGCCAGCGCCTCGAGCTCGTCTGGGCCGAGGGCGGTGAGCGCCGCCGGTGGCCGGTTCATGATCTCCTCCGCCCGGCGTGCCACGGCGGCCCCCCGGGCGGTGGTGCTCACCAGCTTGGCCCGCCGGTCGGTGGGATGCGGACGGCGCTCCACCAGCCCCTGGCGTTCGAGGTCGTCGACGACCAGGGTGGCGTAGGGCGCCTCGATGCCGAGCTTGGCGGCCAGCTCGCCCATGGTCATCGGCGCCCGGTCGATCCGGCGCAGCGCCCTGATCCGGCCGAAGCTCAGGCCCACGGCGTCACTGACGGCGCGACGCCGCTCGTTGTCGAGCACGAGATCGCACATGGCCGACCAGGCCTGGCGGGCGGCCTCGTCGGGGTGCACACGTCGCCGTCCCACCGCCGTCACCGGCCGTGGCTCTCGAGGAACTCGGGGTTGAGCTCCTGCGCCGTGCGCTGCGCCGTCCGGCGGGCCCACCCGCCCGTCACCACCAGCCCGAGCACGAACACCACCAGCCCGCACGCGGCCAACACCCACCACCCGGCGTGCGTGGTCCCGGCCGCGATGGCCCGACGGCCGGCCAGGGAGGAGGTGACGAGCGCACCCACCACGGCCACGCCGAGCGTCGACCCCACCTGGCGCGACGTGGACGCGATGGCCGACGCCACGCCGGCCTGGGCCCGGGGCATGCCGGACACCGCCGCGTTGGTGATGGGTGCGTTCACGAAACCGAAGCCGATGCCGAACACCACGTACGAGGCGAAGAGCCAGGCGAACGACGTGGTGGCTTCGACCCGGCTCAGCATGATGCAACTCAGGGCGAGCGCGCCCCCCGCCACGAGGAGCGGGAGCCGCGACCCCCGGCGGCCGACGATCCGCCCCGATATGGGGGGCAGCACCATCGTCATGACGGCCATGGGCAGCGTGTAGACGCCGGCCCGCATTGGCGAGAACCCCCGTGCCTCTTGGAGATAGAGCGTGTTCAGGAAGAGGAAGCCGCCCAGGGTGGCGAAGGCGGCCACGGCGATGACGGCCGCGCCCGAGAACGGGACCGAGCGGAAGAAACGGAGGTCGACGAGCGGCTCGGGGCGCCGGCCCTCCCAACCAACGAAGGCGGCGAGCGCCGCTGCGGCCAGGGCGAACGCCGTCACGATGACGGGGGATCCCCATCCCCGGCCCGGGGCCTCGATGATGCCGTAGGTGAGCGAGGCGAGCAGCACGACCACGAGGCCCTGGCCCACGGCGTCGACCCGGCGCGCCTTGGGCGCCCGCGACTCGGGGATGAACCGCAAGGTGAGCACGACGGCGGCCAGTCCCACCGGCAGGTTGATCCAGAAGATCGAGCGCCATCCGACCGAGGTCACGAGCAGCCCACCCACCACGGGGCCGAGCGCCATGCTCACCCCCACGACAGCCGCCCACACCCCCACCGCCTGGGCCCGCTCCCTCGGCTCGGTGAAGGTGTTGGTGATGATGGACATGGCGACGGGGTTGAGCATCGACCCCCCGATGGCCTGCACCATGCGGAACACCACCAGCGTGGGCAGGTTGGGAGCCAGGCTGCACAACAGCGAGCCGGCGGCGAAGACGAGCAGCCCCACCACGAAGGTCCGTTTGCGCCCCAGCCTGTCGGCGGTGGACCCCGACAGCATGAGCAGGCTGGCCAATACGAGCGTGTAGGCGTCCACCGTCCACTGCAGACCGGACACCGACGCGCCGAAGTCCCGGCCGATGGAGGGGAGCGCCACGTTGACGATGGTGACGTCGAGACCGACGATGAGCAGGCTCATGGAGCAGATGAGCAGCACCCCGACGCGCCGGCGCCGGCTCAGGTCCGCGGGTGCCGTCGGGCTGCCCACCACTCCTTTCGAAATCACCATAGTGAAGATAGTATAAGTATTTGGCCGCCCCGCTTCCACCCCCGTCGGGCCGGGAACCTCCCCGGCCCCTGCGGCGTCAGTACCGCTATGGCCTCCTCCCCCACGCGCAGGCGCCGCCGGGCACTGTCGTTCCTCCCCCTCGTCACCCTCGTCCTGGGGACGGCGGGCGCCGCCGGGGCGTCGGTGGCGAACGCCCCGGGCGCCGACAGCCCTCCCCTCCCGGGGGACATGGCGCTGTGGTCCCAGCCCGATGCCCACCCGGTCACCGCCAGCGACGCCGGCACGGACCCGAACGATCTGGCTGCCCAGGCCACCGCCGAGCAGCTCGCCGAGCGCGTTCACCCCGGGGACGGCGTGGACCGCGGTGTCGTCACCCCCCACCGCCATGCTGGCGCGGCCGGTGGCCGCGCCCGCCACCCCGAACCTGGTCGACGCCTACCGGCTGTGGACCACCCCCGACCCGTGGCAGGCGGTCGAGTCGTGGCTGTCGGCCCATCCACCCTCCGGTGGCTCGCCCAGTGGGAGCGGCACGGCCGGCGGCGACGGCACGGTCGAGGAGTCGGACACCGAGTTCTCCTATCCGGCGTCGAGCGCGTTCAAGAGCCGCCAGCTGGTGGTGAGCGTGGCGCCCCTCGCTCACGGCGCCACCGGCGTGCGGGTCGACGCCCAGGTGATCTGGTACCCCACCCTTCCCGCCACCGAGGTCGTCCCCGCTGCCGACGACACCGTCACGGTGTCTGTGTACGAGGCGAGCCCCGGTGCCCCCACCCAGATCGTGGCCATGAAGACCATGACCGATCCGGCCCAGGTGCGCGACATCGCCGGCTGGGTCGACGCCCTGCCCGCGGCGGTGCCCGGGACGAGATCGTGTCCCGCCGACTCGGGAACGGCCCCCCAGCTCGACCTGGTCTTCGACGGCCCGGCGGGGGCGCCGACGATCAGGGTCCACGACGACCCCAACGGCTGCGGCGGGGTGTCCTTCGCCCTGGACGCCACGGCCCTGGTGCCGCGCACCGACGACGGCCTGTTCCACCGGATCGACCAGCTGCCCGGCCTCTCCCTGCCCACGGTCGACGCCACGCCGTAGCGCACCGGCGGCACGGCGCAGGCGCACCGGCGCCGGCGCGCCGGCGCCTCACCCCGTGACGGGGATGGGGCGGGCGGGGGACGGCTGCTGGGTGGCGGGAAGGTCGAGGATGGCCTGCAGGGTCGGCGGCGCCGTGCCGGCGATGCCGATGACACCCGACACCGACCCTCCGCCCGTGCTCCCGAGATACGGGGCGTCGCCGAAGGAGAAGATCCCGCCGTCGGAGGCCACGAGCCAGTACCCGCCGCCGTCGGGTGTCGGGGCCATGCCCACGATGGGCTTGTCGAGATGCATGGCGCCGGTGGAGCCGAAGAAGCCGGCGTCGCCGAAACCGAAGATGCCGCCGTCCGATGCCACCAGCCAGTAGCCGCCGCCGTCGGGCGAGGCGGCCATGCCCACGATGGGCTTGTTGAGGCGCATGGCACCGGTGGAGCCGTAGAAGGGTGCGTCGCCGAAGGAGAAGATCCCGCCGTCCGATGCCACCAGCCAGTAGCCGCCGCCGTCGGGCGAGGCGGCCATGCCCACGATGGGCTTGTTGAGATGCATGGCGCCCGTGGAGCCGAAGAAGCCGGCGTCGCCGAAGGAGAAGATCCCGCCGTCCGATGCCACGAGCCAGTAGCCGCCGCCGTCGGGCGAGGCGGCCATGCCCACGATGGGCTTGTTGAGGCGCATGGCACCGGTGGAGCCGTAGAAGGGTGCGTCGCCGAAGGAGAAGATCCCGCCGTCCGAAGCCACGAGCCAGTAGCCGCCGCCGTCGGGCGTGGCGGCCATGCCCACGATGGGCTCCTGCAGGTGCGCATGGGACACGTCGCCCAGCTCCTGGGCGTCACCGAAGGGGTACACGGCTCCGGTGGCGGACGCTTCGTAGTACCCCTCGGTGCCCGAGCCCGTGAGCTCGATGACAGGTGGCTGCGCCGAGCCGTCCTCGACGGTCAGGGCCCCGGCCCTGGCGCCGAACGCGCCGGGGAGGAAGAAGGTCTGCACCGTGCACGATTGGCCCGGGCCGAGTGCGCCGCAATCGGTGAGCGCCACGAAGTCGTCGCTGTCGCCGCCGAGAGCGAGGCCCGACACGGCGTCGTCGACGGCGCTCGTGTTGGTGATCGTCACGTCGACCGGTCCACCGATGTCTCCCACCCGGACGGCGCCGAAGCCCACCGCCGACGGCGAGGCCGTGAGCGCGGCGCCCGCGCCCCGGTGCCTCCCACGCCCCCGGTGCCTCCCGTGCCTCCGGACCCCGGCGGACCCGGCTGGGTGTCGGAGGGCGCGGCGCCGACGCCTCCGGCGTTGTCGGCGCTGACCGTGAAGGTGTCGCTCGAGGGATCGCTCAACCCCGTGATGGTGTAGTGGTCGGAGGATCCCGGAGTCGGGGCGGTGGCCGAGCCCACGGCGCCGGCGGGGATGACCACCGGCGTCGACGCCGCACCGCCCGACCACGGCGTGATGGTGAAGTCGGTGATGACGCTGCCGTTGTCAGCGGGGACCGTCCACGTCACCGTGGCCTGGCCGCTTCCGTCTGTGACCTCCGGGGCGGCCGTGATCGCCGGTGCCGTGCCGGGGTCGTCGAAGACGGTCAGGGTGTCTCCGGCCGGCACGGCCAGGAGCCCGTCTCCCTCGGCCATCCCCCAGAAGGACCCCGAGAACGAATTGCCCGACGACACCGGGACGATGGGGGACCCGACGTTCACGAT
>CAWIWK010000036.1:0-3253 GCA_963839605.1 uncultured Acidimicrobiales bacterium
AGCTGGTGGGGGTGGGGTACTCCGTCACGGTGTGCGCCGAGGGCGCGGGATCGGCCGCCCGCCTGGCTGCGGTGCTGACCGAGGAGGGCGTGTCGGTCCACGTCGTCGACGCCGACTCCCCCGACCTCGCCCGGCCCGGCATCCGGGTGGTGGTGGCACCGCTCGAGCGCGGCTTCGTGGTCCCCGCGGCCAAGGTGGCCGTGCTGGCCGAGGCGGACATGACGGGCCGGCGCCGGGCCCATCGCCCCGCCCGCGCCCGCGCCCGGCCCACCGACGGCTTCTTCGACGACCTCGCTCCCGGCGACTACGTGGTGCACCGCCAGCACGGCGTGGCCCGCTACGCCGGCATGGTGACACGCACCGTCAACGGGGCGTCGCGCGACTACCTGCTGCTCGAGTACCGCGGCGCCGACAAGCTCTATCTGCCGTCCGACCAGATCGAGGCGCTCACGCCCTACAGCGGCGGCGAGTCGCCGACGCTCAACCGCCTGGGCGGGTCGGAGTGGCAGCGCACGCGGGCCAAGGCGCGCGCCGCCGTGCACGACATCGCCGTCGAGCTGGTCGAGCTGTACCGCCGCCGCCTGCACATGAAGGGGCACGCCTTCGGCCCCGACACCCCGTGGCAGCGCGAGCTCGAAGGGTCCTTCCCCTTCACCGAGACCCTCGACCAGCTGCGTGCCGTGGAGGAGACCAAGCACGACATGGAGGCGGAGATCCCCATGGACCGCCTGGTGTGCGGGGACGTGGGCTTCGGCAAGACCGAGGTGGCGGTGCGGGCCGTGTTCAAGGCGGTCCAGGACGGCAAGCAGGCGGCCGTGCTCGTCCCCACCACGCTCCTGGCCCAGCAGCACGCCCAGACCTTCGCCGAGCGCTACGGCGGGTTCCCGGTGCGGGTGGAGATGCTGTCCGCGCTTTCTCACCCCGTCCCAGGCGCGCGACGTGGTGGCGGGTCTGGCCTCGGGGCGGGTCGACGTGGTGATCGGCACGCACCGCATGCTGGCGGGAGACGTCACCTTCAAGGACCTCGGCCTGCTCGTGGTGGACGAGGAGCAGCGCTTCGGCGTGAGCCACAAGGAGGCCATCAAGCACATGGCGAGCGGCGTCGACGTGCTCACGCTCACCGCCAACCCCATCCCCCGCACGCTCGAGATGGCGCTCACCGGCATCCGCGACCTGTCGCTCATCAACACCCCGCCCGCGGCGCGCCAGCCCATCCTCACCTACGTGGGCGAGTTCGAGGAGGCGGCGGTGGTGGAGGCGCTGCGCCGTGAGCTGCTAAGGGAGGGGCAGGCCTTCTTCGTGCACAACTGGGTGCACAACATCGAGGCGGTGGCAGCCCGGTTGCGAGATCTCGTCCCCGAGGCGTGTGTCGCCGTGGCCCACGGGCAGATGGACGAGGGCACCCTCGAGCAGGTCGTGCTCGACTTCTGGGAGAAGCGCTACGACGTGCTCGTGTGCACCACCATCATCGAGTCCGGCATCGACATCCCCGCCGTCAACACGTTGGTGGTCGACCGTGCCGACCGGCTGGGCCTGGGCCAGCTCCACCAGCTGCGGGGCCGGGTGGGCAGAGCGGGCCAGCGCGCCTATGCCTACCTGCTGCACCCGGCGGACAAGGTGCTGAGCGAGGCGGCCTACGAGCGGCTGCGCACCATCGGCGAGCAGACCGAGCTCGGGGCCGGCTTCAAGATCGCCATGCGCGACCTCGAGATCCGGGGGGCGGGGAACCTGCTCGGCCGGGACCAGTCCGGGCACATCGCGGCGGTGGGGTACGACCTCTACGTCCAGCTCGTGGCGGAAGCCGTGGCCGAGCTCAAGGGGGAGCCCCTGCGCCGGCCGGTCGAGGTCACCATCGACGTGCCCTCCGACGCCCACCTGCCCGCCGACTACGTGGCGCGCGAGGACCTGCGCCTCGAGGCCTACCGCCGCCTGGCCGCGGTCGGCACCGAGGCCGAGGTGCAGGACATCCGGCGGAGTGGACCGACCGGTTCGGCCCGCCCCCGCCCCCCGCCGAGGGGCTCCTCGCCGTCGGGCGCCTGCGGGCCCTGTGCCTGCGCACCGGGGTGCGCGAGGTGTCGGCCGCGCCGGCGCGACCGGGGCAGGGTCGCGGTGCGCCGGGCCGACGCGGCCTCGTGGCCAGGGTGGCGCCCATCGAGCTGCCCGCCTCGGCCCGGGTGCGGCTGCGCCGGTTGCGGCCCGACGCCGTGGTGAAGGACGAAGGCCACCAGCTCACGGTGCCCCTCGGTCCCGACGAGCGCCCGGTGGAGACGCTGACGGCGCTGCTCGAGGAGCTCGTCCCCGACCCCGACGCCGCCGCCGAGGCGCGGTCGTCGGGGTGAGCGGCGCCACCGCCGGGCCTCGGACCGACGCCCGAATCGTGGTGCCGGCGGTGCGCCGGTAGAGTGCCTCTTCGTGAAGCGACTCGCGCTGCTGCTGGTCGTGGGCGCGCTCAGCCTGGCCGCCTCGGCCTGCGACCTCTCTCCCCCGGCTGTGAGCGCCGACGGCGTCAGCGTGAGCCGCGCCCAGCTCGACGCCCAGCTCTCGGTGGTGGCCGGCGATTCGGTGGCGCAATGCGCGCTGTCGGTCCTGGCCAGCCAGAACGGGTCCTCGCTGCCCACCGTGGCCGGGAGCGGCGACGACACCGTCACCACCGGGTTCGCCGCCTTCACCCTGACCGGCCTGGTGCGCCAGGCGGTCGAGGAGCGGGGCCTGGCCCTGGACCACGCCACCGTGAGCGCCACCGACGTGGCCGCGGCACGCAGTGACTTCGAGTCCGAGCTCACGGCGGCGGCGGCGCAGACCACCCCGCCGTGCGGGCTCACCGGCAGCGCCCTCGTCGAGCGCCTGCCCAAGGCGTTTCTCGACAGCCAGGCGCGGCTGCTGGCCGACGACGAGAGGCTGGAAGAGGTCGCCGCCCACATCGACGTCACCCCCGCCGCGCTGCGCACGTACTACGACACCCACCAGCTCGACGTGACCGAGGAGTGCGTCAACCTCATCGTGGCCACCAGCCAGGCCTCGGCCCAGGCCATCCACGACGCCATCGCCGCCGGCACGAGCTTCGCCACCGCCGACCAGGGCGCAGGCGTCGAGCCCAAGGCCCGCCGGGGGCCAGGAGCCGTGAGTGTTCCCCTCCACCATCTCGAGCCAGCTGGGCGCGGGCGTGGCCGCGGCCGTCGCCGTCCTCGCCCCGGGTGCGGTGGCCCCGCCCCAGTCGGTGCCGATCACCGACCCCCAGACCGGGCGAGCTCCA
>CAWIWK010000037.1:0-8491 GCA_963839605.1 uncultured Acidimicrobiales bacterium
ATCGGCACGGTGACCGAGACGCTCGAGGCCATGCGCATCTGCCGTGCGGCGGGCTGGGCGCAGTTCGTCTCCCACCGCTCGGGGGAGACCGAAGACCACTTCATCGCCGACCTCGCCCTCGGGGCGGGGTGCGGCCAGATCAAGACCGGGGCCCCGGCCCGCGGCGAGCGGGTGGCGAAGTACAACCGCCTCCTCGAGGTGGCCGACGCCTTCCCGGACATGCCCTACGGCCTCGTCTCCTTCGCATAGCCCTACAGCGGCACGGCGGTTGCGAAGACGACCTCGGATTGGTGGGGGGACGACCGGGACACTTGACTGACGATCGTGTCGTTGGGCGTCACGGTCTACGGGGTCTGCGCCGTGACCTTCATGATGACCATGTACGCCCTCGAACGCCGGGGGAGAGGCTTCGTCCTGGCCTTCGCCGCCGGGTGCCTGCTGTCGAGCGTCTACGGCTTCCTGTCGGGTGCATGGCCCTTCGGTGTGGTCGAGGCCATCTGGTCCTTGGTCGCCCTCCGCCGATGGCGCCGATAGACGGAACACGCCGGGCCGCGTCCGCGTCTTGCACAGAGGCCCCGGCCCAGGGCCGACGGCCGTGCGATTTGCATAGAGATGCACATCAATGTATTTTCTTGCGGATGAAGGTGGGTATCGCCGGCGCCTCGGGCTACACGGGGGCGGAGCTGCTGCGATTGTGCGCCACCCACCCCGAGTTCGAGGTGGTCCTGGCCGGGGCCGACACCCAGGCCGGCCGGCCGGCCGCCGATCTCTACCCCTCGCTGGCGGCGGCCTACCCGGCGCTCGAGCTCGCCGCCCTCGGGCCCGACGACCTCGCCGGCCTCGATCTCGTCTTCCTGGCCCTGCCCCACGGCGCCTCCCAGACCCTCGTCCCCGACCTGGTCGGCCGCGTCGGCGCCCTGGTGGACCTGTCGGCCGACTTCCGGCTGCGCGATCCGGCCGCCTACCCCCAGTGGTACGGGCACGAGCATCTCGCGCCCCCGGCTCCTGGGCGAGTTCGCCTACGGCCTGCCCGAGCTGTTCCGTCCCGAGCTGAGGGGGCGACCCTGGTCGCCGCGCCCGGGTGCTATCCCACGGCAGCGGCGCTGGCCCTGGCGCCGTTCGTGCGCGCCGGTGCCGTGCAACCGGCGGGTGTGATCGTGGACGCGGCCAGCGGGGTGTCGGGCGCGGGACGCGCCCCGACCGCCGCCACGCACTTCACCACCGTGGACGAGGACTTCACCGCCTACGGGTTGCTCTCGCACCGGCACACGCCCGAGATCGAGCAGGCGAGCGGTGCGGGCGTCGTCTTCACCCCGCACCTCGCTCCCATGAACCGCGGCATCCTGGCCACCTGCTACGCCCGCCCCACGTCGGCGCTCACGACCGACCGGGCACTCGGGATCCTCCACGACGCCTACGGCGCCGAGCCCTTCGTGGTGGTGAGCGACGCCTCGCCGTCGACCAAGGCGACGCTCGGGTCCAACTGCGCCCACCTGACGGCGCGGGTCGACCCCCGCACGGGATGGCTCCTGGTGCTGTGCGCGCTCGACAACCTGGTGAAGGGCGCCTCGGGCCAGGCCGTGCAGTGCGCCAACATCGCCACCGGCCTGCCCGAGGGAACCGGGCTCCCCGTGGTGGGCGTGTACCCGTGAGCGTCACGGCCCCCGACGGGTTCGTGGCCGGCGCCGTGGCGGCCGGCATCAAGGCGTCGGGTGCGAGCGACCTGGCCCTGGTGGCGTCGGCGTCGGGCGCCGGTGCCGGCGGCCGGGGTGTTCACCGACAACAAGGCCGCGGCGGCACCGGTGCAGGTGAGCCGGGCGCATCTGGCCGCCTCCGGGGGCCGGGCCGCGGCCGTGGTGCTGTCGAGCGGGAACGCCAATGCCGCCACGGGCGCCCGCGGCGTGGCGGCGCGCCGAGCGCATGTGCGCGCTGGTGGGCGCCGGCATCGGTGCCGGGGCCGACGAGGTCCTCGTCTGCCAGACGGGGTTGATCGGCATACCGCTGCCGGAGGAGCCGGTGTGGCTGCCATCCCGGGGCTGGTGTCGGGCCGGGCGCCGGGGCCGCGAGGCGGCGAGCAGCGCGCGCCACGGCCATCATGACGACCGACACGGTGTGCAAGGAGGTGACCGTGGGCGCGGCGGGCTTCACCGTCGGAGGTATGGCCAAGGGGGCGGCGATGCTCGCCCCCAACATGGCGACCATGCTGGCCGTGCTCACCACCGACGCCCGCAGCGATCCCGAGGCCCTGGCCGACGCGTTGCGGGCGCGGTGGCGAGCAGCTTCAACCGGCTCACGGTGGACGGCTGCACCTCCACCAACGACACCGTGTTGGTGCTGGCGAGCGGGGCCTCCGGGGTGATGCCGTCACCGGCGGCGCTTGGCGACGCGCGCTGACCGGGCGTGCGCCGAGCTGGCGGAGATGATGGCGGGCGACGCCGAGGGCGCCACCAAGGTCGCCCACGTGGTGGTGACGGGGGCCGCCTCCGACGACGAGGCCCACCGCGCCGCCGCAAGGTGGCCGACTCCAACCTCGTGAAGTGCTCGCTCAACGGCGCCGACCCCTACTGGGGGCGGGTGGTGAGCGAGCTCGGCTCGGCCGGCGTCGACTTCGACCTGGACCGGGCCGAGGTGTCCTACGGCGGGGTGGTGGTGTGCCGGCGGGGCGAGGCCGTGGCCCACGACGACGGCGGCGGTGCGGGCTCACATGGCCGGCCCGTGGTCGAGCTGCGCTGCGACCTGGGTATGGGGCCGGGGGTGGCCGCCGTGCTCACCACCGACCTCGGGCACGGCTACATCGACGAGAACCGGACCACGTCGTGACGACGCCGCCGCTCGGCCCGTCCGAGCGCGGCCGCCGTCCTGGTCGAGGCGCTTCCCTACATCCTGCGCTTCTGGGGGAAGGTCGTGGTGGTGAAGTACGGGGGCAACGCCCGCGTGCCCGGCATCGACACCGCCGACGGGGGAGCCGACGCCACGGCCGCGGCGCTGGCGTCGTTCGCCGAGGACGTGGTCCTCATGCGCTCGGTGGGCCTGCTCCCCGTGGTCGTGCACGGGGGCGGCCCCCAGATCGGGGCGCTCATGGCCCGGCTCGGAAAGGTCCCCGAGTTCAAAGACGGCATGCGCGTCACCGACGCCGAGACCCTCGAGATCGCCAGCATGGTGCTCGTGGGCAAGGTCAACCGGGAGATCGTGTCGGCCATGAACGTGCACGGGGCGCTGGCGGTCGGCCTGTCGGGCGAGGACGCCAACATGATCACCGCCACGGCGCGCGACGTCACGCTCGGGTTCGTGGGGGACGTCGAGGTGGTCGACCCCTCCATCCTGGAACGGCTCCTCGCCCAGGGGCTCATTCCCGTGGTGGCCACGATCGCCGGTGACACCAGGGGCCAGACCTACAACATCAACGCCGACGCCGTGGCCGGCGCCATCGCCGCCGCGCTGCACGCCGAGAAGCTCGTGTACCTCACCGACGTCGAGGGCCTGCGGGCCGATCCCGCCGACCCCGGCACCATGCTTCGCACCGTCCCCGTCGACGAGCTCGACGCCATGGTGGCGAGCGGGGCGGCGGCGGCGGGGATGATCCCCAAGGTCGAGGCGTGCGTCCGGGCGGTGCGGGCCGGGGTGCGCCGTGCCCACATCCTCGACGGGCGCGTCCCCCATGCGCTTCTCCTCGAGGTGTTCACCGACGAAGGAGTCGGCACCATGATCTGGGACCGAGCGACGGCGGCCCGTCACCGGCGGTCGCCACCCCGGGGGAGGTCCCCCATGACGGGCCCCGTCCCCGACCGCAGCGCCCTCATGCACACCTACGCCGACCCTCCCGTGACGTTCGTCCGCGGGTCGGGCACCGAGCTGTGGGACACCTAGGGCCGGCGCTACCTCGACTTCCTGTCGGGGCTGGCGGTGACGTCGCTCGGCCATGCCCATCCCGCCGTGGCCGAGGCCGTGGCGGAGCAGGCCCGCACCCTCGTGCACGTGTCGAACCTGTTCGGCAACACGGTGGGCCCGGAGGTGGCCGTCACCCTCGACCGTCTGATCGGGGGAGGGTCCCGATCGCGCCGGGGGGCAGGTCTTCTTCGGGAACTCGGGGGCCGAAGCCAACGAGTGCGCCCTCAAGCTGGCCCGCAAGTGGGCCGGCCCCGGCCGCCACGTGGTGCTCAGCACGTGGGGGGCGTTCCACGGCCGGACCCTCGCCACCCTCCACGCCACCGGCCAGCCGGCCAAGCACGCGCCGTTCGTGCCGCTGCCGGAGGGTTTCGAGCACGTCGCCTACGACGACCTCGACGCCCTCGACGAGGCGTGCGACCCGGCACGGGTGGCGGCGGTGCTGATCGAGCCCATCCAGGGGGAGGCCGGCGTGGTCGCACCGTCGTCGGACTACCTGCGAGGCGTGCGCGAGCTGTGCACCGAGCGTGGCATGCTTTTCATGCTGGACGAGATCCAGACCGGCCTGGCCCGCACGGGCGCGTGGTTCGCCTTCCAGCACACCGGCGTCGAGCCCGACGTGGTCACCATGGCCAAGGCCCTCGGAAACGGCGTGCCCATCGGCGCCTGCTGGGCCCGGGCCGAGGTGGCCGCCGCCTTCTCGCCCGGCGACCACGGGAGCACCTTCGGGGGCCAGCCCCTCGCCGCCGCGGCGGCACGCGCCACGCTGGCCGTGATGGAGCAGGAGGACGCCCGGCCCTGGCCCGCCGGGCCGGGGCGCGTCTGCGGGCCAGGGTGGAGGCGCTGCCCGGCGTGTCGGGTGTGCGCGGTGCAGGCCTTCTGCTCGGCGCCTCGCTTCCCTCGAGCCGGGCCACCGAGGTCACCGCGGCGGCGCTCCGGCGCGGCCTGGTGGTGAACGCGCCCCGTCCCGACACCATCCGTCTGGCCCCGCCCCTTCTCGTGAGCGACGCCCACATCGACGAGGGCGTGGCCCTCCTGGCCGGCGCGATGGCCGACGCCGCGGTGGCACCGTGACGCGCCACTTCCTCGACGTCGACGACCTGTCGTGCGAAGAGCTCGACGCCGTGCTCTCCCTCGCCTCCACCCCCGGCGTCCGAGCTGCCCAAGGTGCTGGCCGGACGCGGCGCCGCGCTCGTGTTCGAGAAGCCGTCGGCCCGCACCCGCAGCTCGACCGAGCTGGCCGTGGTGGACCTCGGTGGTCACCCCGTCTACATGCAGGGGAGCGAGGTCCGTATCGACGAGCGCGAGCCGGCCGAGGACGTGGCCCGCACGCTCGCCTGCTACCACGCCGTGGTGTGCGCCCGCGTGGTCGACCACGACGTCCTCGTGCGCATGGCGGGTGCCCTCGACGCAGCGCAGGGCGAGCCGC
This sequence comes from uncultured Acidimicrobiales bacterium, assembly GCA_963839605.1. Classification (GTDB taxonomy): domain Bacteria; phylum Actinomycetota; class Acidimicrobiia; order Acidimicrobiales; family UBA8190; genus JBEKVE01. The sequence goes on from CAWIWK010000037.1 coordinate 5,315, forward strand.
AGGGTGACGCCGGGCGAGGCGCTCGACATCGCCCCGTCGGTGCCCGTCGTCAACCTGCTGTCCGACGGGCCCATCCGTGCCAGGCCCTCGCCGATCTCCTGACCCTCCGCCACGTCTTCGGGGAGGTGGAGGGCCTGACCGTCGCCTACGTCGGGGACGCCAACAACGTGTGGCGCTCGCTGGCGCTGGCCGCCGCCATGACCGGCGTGCGCCTGCGCACGGCGTCGCCCGAGGGCTACGGGCCCGACGCCGACGACCTGGCCCGCGTGGCCCGCCTCGGGGGGGAGGTCGAGGTGACCACCGATCCCCTCGACGCCGCCGCCGGGGCCGACGCCCTCTACACCGACGTGTGGACGTCGATGGGCCAGGAACTGGAGTCGGCCACTCGCCGGGCCGCCTTCGCCGGGTTCACCGTGGACGACGCCCTGCTGGCCAGGGCCGCACCCGACGCCGTGGTGCTGCACTGCCTCCCCGCCCACCGGGGCGAGGAGATCACCGCGTCGGTGCTCGACGGGCCGCGCAGCGTGGTGTGGCGCCAGGCGGCCAACCGCCGCAATGCCGTGCGCGGCCTGCTGGCGTGGTTGCTCGGCCCCGGCCGGGAGGCGGCGCGGTGAAGATCGGCAAGCCCCAGCGCCAGCACCGCATCACCCGGCTGCTCGAGACGCACGCCGTGACCAGCCAGGCGCAGCTGGTGGCGCTGCTGGCCGAGCGACGGGATCGAGGCCACCCAGGCGACGGTGTCGCGCGACCTGGAGGAGATCGGCGCCCTCAAGGTGCGCGTGCCGGGGGGCGAGACGGTCTACGCCCTCCCCGAGCTGCCCGTCCGCCAGGTGGCCCCGGAGGACCACCTCCGGCGGGTGCTGGGGGAGTGGGTGGTGGAGGTGGCCCACTCGGCCAACCTGGTGGTGCTGCGCACGCCGCCGGGGTCGGCCCACGTGGTCGGATCGGCCCTGGACCGCAGCGGGTTCGAGGGCGTGATCGGCACGGTGGCCGGGGACGATACGGTCCTCGTGGTGGCGGCCGAGGTGCCGGGGGGCCGGGGTGGCCGAGCGCATCGCCGGCTGGCCGGTACGGGCGGCTGCCGGCCGAGAGCGGGGCCGGCAGGACGCCCCGGTCGGCGGACCGGGGTCGACGAAACGGACGCGAGAACGGAGCAGGGTGATGGCAAAGCGGGTGGTGCTCGCCTACAGCGGGGGCCTCGACACGTCGGTGGCCGTGCGCTGGCTGCAGGAGGAGCTCGGGGCTCGAGGTGGTGGCGGTGGCCGTCGACGTCGGCCAGGGCGGCGACTTCGACGTCGTGCGCCGAGCGGGCCCTCGACGCCGGGGCGGTCGAGTCCGTCGTCGTCGACGCCCGCGCCGAGATGGCCGAGCGACTACGTGGCCCCGCCATCGCCGCCAACGCCCGCTACGAGGGCAAGTACCCGCTCGTGTCGGCGCTGTCGCGCCCGGTGATCGTCCGGCACCTGGTGGCCGAGGCGCGCCGCCACGGGGCCGACGCCGTGGCCCACGGCTGCACGGGCAAGGGGAACGACCAGGTGCGCTTCGAGGTCGGGACGCGCACCTTGGCCCCCGACCTCGAGATCTTCGCCCCGGCCCGCAGCTGGGGCATGACCCGCGAGGACTGCGTCGCCTACGCGGCGCGCCACGGCATCCCGATGGAGGCGACCAAGGAGAAGGTGTACTCCATCGACCAGAACCTGTGGGGCCGGGCCATCGAGTGCGGGGTCCTCGAGGATCCGTGGGTGGCGCCGCCCGACGACGTCTACAGCTTCACCCGCCCGACGCAGACCGAGCCGCCGCGAGCTCGTCGTCGGCTTCGAGGCGGGCGTGCCGGTGGCGTGGACGGGCGCGCCCTGCCGCTGGCCGAGCTGGTGGCCGAGGTCGGATCGGTGGTGGGCTCCTACGGCTGGGGCCGGATCGACATGGTGGAGAACCGCCGCGTGGGCATCAAGAGCCGCGAGATCTACGAGTGCCCCGCCGCGCTGGCGCTGGTGCTGGCGCACGCCGATCTCGAGGACCTCACACTCGAGCGCGACGTCGCCCACGAGAAGGCGCGGCTCGAGGGGCGCTGGGCCGAGCTCGTCTACGACGGGCTGTGGTTCTCGCCGCTCAAGGAGGCGCTCGACGCCTTCTTCGCCTCCACCCAGCGCCACGTGACCGGGGAGGTGCGCCTGTCGCTCGCTCCCGGCGCCTGCACGTGTCGGGGCGGCGCAGCCCGGTGTCGCTCTACGACCACGGCCTCGCCACCTACGACGCCACCGACACCTTCGACCACGCCGATGCCGAGGGCTTCGTGCGCCTGTGGGGTCTCGGCATGGCCACGTGGGCGGCAGCCAGGCGACCAGGGCAGCCCGTCGTGACCCTGTGGGAGGGCCGCCTCGGGGGGACGGCCGACGAGGTGATGGCCTTCACCGCCAGCCTCGCCTTCGACCGGCGCCTGGCCGGGGACGACCTGGACGGATCGCGTGCCCACGTGCGGGGGCTCGGGCGCGCCGGGGTCCTCGAGCGGGGAGGTCGCCATCCTCCTACCGCCCTCGACCGGGTGGGCGAGGAGCTCGACGCCGGCATCTTCTCCTTCCAGCCCGGTGACGAGGACATCCACACCGCGGTGGAGCGGCGGGTGACCGAGCTGGCCGGTGACGTGGGAGCCAAGCTGCACACCGGCCGCAGCCGCAACGACCAGGTCGCCACCGACCTCCGGCTGTACACGCGGCGCGAGATGCTCGGCGTGGCGGCGGCGGTCATGGAGCTGCAGGAGGTCCTGCTGCGGCGCTCGGTCGAGGCCGCGATCTCCGAAGCGGTTCCGGTTTCAGCCGGTATAGACGGCGCTGCGCGTCCACCCGTGGATTCGACGAAACCGGCATCGCGGAGCACGCGCAGGTGCTTTGACACGGTCGGCTGCGGAACATGAACTGCCGATAGATTTCTCCAACCGACTGTTCGGACGCAGCCAGGAGCTCAATATCGCCCGGCGGTTCGGCTCCGCAATGACTTCGAATACAGAGTCCACGCTCTAGATATACCTCATCTAGCATATGCGTGTCAAGGAATATATGGAGGTAGGGGCACTAACAACGGCACGAGGTGAGGCAGGATTTCATCCTGCGGCCGATTTTCAATCGGCCAGCCGGGTCGAAAACCCGCCGCAGGATCAACCCACACCGGAAGCCAGTAGCA
>CAWIWK010000038.1:0-7773 GCA_963839605.1 uncultured Acidimicrobiales bacterium
CCAGCGTGGCCTTCTCCAACGAGCCCTTCGGCAGCACCAGGCGCAGCACGCGTCGCCGTCCTCAGCCACCCGGCGCCGGCAGGGCGCCGAGCAGGCCGACCATCTCGAGGGCGGTGACGGCCGCCTCGTAGCCCTTGTTGTCGGGGCCCGCACCCGAGCGCTCGTGGGCCTGGGCCACGGTGTCGGTGGTGAGGACGCCGAAGACGACGGGCACCCCCGTGTCGAGGGCGACCCGTTGCAGCCCGGCGGCGCACTGCCCGGCCACGAAGTCGAAGTGGGCGGTGTCGCCCCAGATCACCGCGCCCAGGGCGATCACGGCGTCGTAGTCGCCTGCCTCAGCCGGCGACGCGGCCAAGCGGAAGCTCGACGGCGCCGGGCACCCAGGCCACGGACACCGCGTCGGGCTTCACGCCGTTGGCCCGAGCCGGCCAGGGCCCCGTGGAGCAGCCGCTCGGTGATGGCCCCGTTGAACTTGGCGCACACCAGGGCCACCCGGGCCGGCCGCCGGCGCCCCGGCGTAGGAGGTGCCCACGGTGGCGCCACGTCGCGCACGGCGTCGGCCGCGGAGGGCGGTGACGTCAGAGTCGTCATCGAGTCCTTCCAGGATGGCCCATCCGGTTCTGCTTGGTCCGCAGATACTCGATGTTCTCGGGGTTGGCACGGTCGAGCGGCACGCCGGTCGAGATGTCGAGGCCGAAGCCCTCGAGGCCGCCGTACTTGATGGGGTTGTTGGTCATGAGCCGCATGGTGGTGACGCCCAGGTCGACGAGGATCTGGGCCCCGATGCCGTACTCGCGGTTGTCGACCGGCAGGCCCAGCTCCAGGTTGGCGTCGACGGTGTCGTGGCCCTGCTCCTGGAGGTGGTAGGCCCGCAACTTGTGGGCCAGGCCGATGCCCCGGCCCTCGTGGCCGCGCAGGTAGACGATGACGCCGGTGCCCTCCTCGGCGATGAGGCGCAGGGCCTCGTGGAGCTGGGGCCCGCAGTCGCAGCGCAGCGAGCCGAAGACGTCGCCGGTGAGGCACTCGCGAGTGGACCCGGACGAGCACGTCGCTGCGACCCCGCCACGTCGCCGTACACGATGGCCAGGTGGTGCTCGCCGTCGAGGACGGACTCGTAGACGTAGCCCGGGAAGTCGCCGAACTCGGTGGGGATGCGGGCCGGGCCGGCGATGCGATGCACCAGCTTGTCCTTGCGGCGGCGGTAGCGGACGAGGTCGGCGATGGAGATGAGCGTGCAGCCCGTGGTGCTCGGCGAAGGCCTCGAGCTCGGGCGAGCCGGGCCATGCCGCTGCTTGTCCTCGGACACGATCTCGCACAGCACCCCGGCCGGGTACATGCCGGCCGCCTTGACCAGGTCGATGGTGGCCTCGGTGTGTCCGGCCCGCTTCAACACCCCGCCGGCCCGGTAGCGCAGGGGGAAGATGTGGCCGGGGCGGTTGAGGTCGGTGGGCCGGGTGTGGGGATCGATGAGGGCGTGGATGGTGGCGGCCCGGTCCTCGGCCGAGATGCCCGTGGTGGTCCCGTGGCGGTAGTCGACGCTGACGGTGAAGGCCGTGCGCTGGGACTCGGTGTTGGCCGTCACCATGAGGGGCAGCTCGAGCTGGTCGGCCCGGTCGGCGGTCAGGGGCGACGCAGATGACCCCCGAGGTGTGGGCCAGGAAGAAGGCGATCTTCTCGGGGGTGGCGGCCTCGGCCGCCATGACGAGATCGCCCTCGTTCTCGCGGTCCTCGTCGTCGACCACGACGACGATCTCGCCGCGACCGATGGCGCGATGGCCTCGTCGACGCGGCTGAAGGCCATCAGGCCGCCTCTCCCCGCTCACCGGCGCACTCGGGCCGGGTCCGAGCTCGATCCGGACGTCGTGACCGAGCCGGGCCACCGAGACCAGACTGCCCCGCCACAGGTCGTCCATCGTGGCCGGCCCCGGCACCGCGAACAGGGGCACGCCGTCGTCGCCGCCGAAGAGGGCGGGGGCCAGGTAGAGCACGTAGCGGTCGACCACCCCGCCGCGTGGAAGGCGTGGGCCACCCGGGCCCCGCCCTCCACCAGGAGCTGCAGGACGCCCCGGGCCCCGAGCTCGTCGAGGACCTGGCCGGGGTCGCCCGACATCTCGAGGGCGGGGTGCACGCGGGCGCCGGAGGGGACCTGGCCGAGCACCACCCGCAGGGGCTGGTGCTCGGGGACGGGCCCGGTCCGGACGGTGAGCTCGGGGTCGTCGGCCCGGACCGTGCCCGCCCCCACGAGCACGGCGTCGGAGGTGGCCCGGAGGCGGTGGGCGTCGGCTCGGGCCTCGGAGCCGGTGATCCAGCGCGACGAGCCGTCGGGGGCGGCGATGCGGCCGTCCAGGGTGGCGGCCAGCTTGAGCACGACCCAGGGCCGGCCGCTGCGGCGGTGCTTCAGATAGGGGGCGAGCAGCTCGGCGGCCTCGTCGGCCCCACGCCCCACACGACGTGATGCCCGCCGCCCGCAGGGCGGCGACCCCCCGGCCCGACACCTGGGGGTCGGGGTCGAGCGAGCGGCCACCACCACCCGGGCCACGCCCGGAGGCCAGATGGCGCCGGTGCACGGCGGGGTGCGCCCGTGGTGGGCACAGGGCTCGAGCGTGGTGTACAGGGTGGCGCCGGCGGCCTGTCCCCCGCCGCGGCCAGGGCCACCACCTCGGCGTGGGGACCACCGGGGGGGGCGGTGGCCCCGTCGAACACAGCCCCGTCGGCGCCGACCACCACCGCACCCACCCAGGGGTTGGGGGCGGTGCGGGTACGGACCGAGGCGGCCAGGGCGCAGCGCCCGGCGCATGGCGACCAGATCGTTGTCCTGCTCGCCCGCCGCGGGCGGCGCGTCGGGGCCGGTGTCATGGGATCACAAGTCTACGTGGCCCCCCGGCAGGCCTTTCTCCCCGGCGAGCCGGATCCGGCGCGCCGCTTCCCAGGGCCGCTCGTCGCCGAAGACGGCCGAGCCCGGCCACCAGCACCCGGGCCCCGGCACGCACCACGGTCCCGGCCGTGTCCTCGTCGATGCCCCCGTCGACCTCGAGGGCCACGTCGAGACCCCGGCGGTCGAGCTCGGCGCGGTGCGGGCGATCTTGGGCACCACGTCCTCGATGAAGGACTGGCCCCCGAAGCCGGGGTGCACCGTCATGCACAGGACGAGGTCCACCTCCCCGAGGTAGGGGTCGATGGCCTCGTAGGGGGTCTCGGGATTGAGGGCCAGCCCCGCCTTGAGGCCCAGCGCCCTCGCCTCGGCCAGCAGGGCGGAGGTGTCGCCCACCTCGACGTGCACCGTGCACCCGTCGGCCCCGGCGTGGCGGAACGGCTCCAGGAAGTCACCGGGGTTGGTCATCATGAGGTGGCAGTCGAAGAACAGCCCCGAGTGCCGTCGCAGCGACTGCACCACCGGCGGCCCGAGGGTCAGGTTGGGCACGAAGTGCCCGTCCATGACGTCGACGTGCAGCCAGTCGGCCTCGGCCGCCACCTCGCCCACCGCCTCGGCCAGGTTCCCGAAGTCGGCCGACAGCACCGACGGCGCGATCAGCAGCATGGCGGCCGAGCCTACCGGTCGCCCTGGCGCGGCCCCGGCTCCCCGAGGCGCAGCGCGCCCGAGGGGCGCAGGCCCCGACGCCACTCGGCCGCGGGCATGGGGCGCCTGCCCGCGGGCTGCACTCGCACCAGCTCGAGGACGCCGTCGCCGGTGTGGACGGCGTCGCCTTCGACCGTCCCCGGAGCGGCGTGCGACCCGGTGGCGTCAGCCCGCGGCCGCGCCTCCAGCACGAGCAGGCGCGCCCCGTCCAGGGTGGTCCACGCCCGGTCCAGACGCACCACACGAGCCAACTCCGCGGCGGGACGGGCCCAGTCGAGGTGCAGCTCGGTCGCGGTGATCTTGTCGGCGTAGGTCGGCTCGCCCTCCTGGGCCACACCCGGGCCGAGCGCGCCGACGCCGCCTCGCAGCGTGTCCACGAGGAGCGCCGCCCCCACCTCCGCCAGGCGCGCCAGGAGCGACGACACGTGCTCGTCGGCCCCGATCTCCACCGGCACCGACCCGAGCACGGGCCCGGTGTCGAGCCCCTCGTCCAGGCGCATGAGGCTGACGCCGGTGGCGGCGTCCCCGCACAGCACGGCCCGCTGCACCGGCGCCGCCCCTCGCCACCGGGGCAGGAGGGAGAAGTGCACGTTGACCATGGGCAGGGCGGCGAGGACGGCGGCGGGGATGATCCGGCCGTAGGCCACCACCACGCCCAGCTCGGCACCGGCCTCGGTGACCTCGGCCAGACGGTCGGTGACGGGCAGGCCCAGCTCCAGCGCGGCCTGCTTGACCGAGCTGGGCGAGGGCTCCGAGCCGCGCCCGCGTCGGGTGTCGGCCCGGCTCACCACCGTCACCACGTCGTGCCCGCCGTCCACGAGCGCCCGGAGCGAGACGGCCGCGGCCGGCGGGTGACCCAGGAAGGCCAGCCGGGCCACCGGGGGGTCGGCGGCTACAGCCCGGCGTGCCCCGCGGGCTGCGCACCGGCGCCGCCCCGGGACGCGCCCGCCTCGACCTCGGGCAGGCCGAGGGCCCGGCCCCGCAGGATGCGCATGGCCTCCTTGCGCTGGTCGTCGTCGAGGTGCTCCACCAGCAGGACGCCGTCGAGGTGGTCGACCTCGTGCTGGAAGAGCCGTGCGATGAACTCGTCGGCCTCGATCGAGACCTCGTTGCCGTCGAGGTCGTAGCCGGTGAGGTGGACCTCCTTGGGCCGCACGATGGGCCACGACAGCCCGGGCACCGACAGGCAGCCCTCGTCGTAGACCCACTCCCCCCGGCTGTCGCTCAGCACCGGGTTGACCACCGCACGCGGGCCCTGCCCGTCGTTGGCGTCGTAGACGAACATCCGCTTCTGCACGCCCACCTGGGGCGCGGCGAGCCCCACCCCGGGGGCGTCGTACATGGTGTGCACCATGTCGTCGGCCAGCTGCTTGAGCTGCCCGTCCACGGTGTCGACCTCGGGGGCGCGCTGGCGCAGCACGGGGTCGCCGTAGAGCCGGATGGAGTACTGCGGCACGCCGACCATGGTACCGGGGCCGGGGTCGGTCTCCGGCGGCCCGGCCGGACCACGTGCGGCCCGGTCAGGCCCGCACCGGGTCGACCTCGACCCGCAGTCGGCCCCCGGGCCGGGGCACCGATGCGAGCAGGTCGCTCAAGGCGCCGTGATCGGGGGCCCGCACCGACCAGGCCCCGTCCACGGGACCCGTCACCACCACCCCGTCCCCCGCCGCTGCCGCCAGCGCCGGCCCGTAGGTCTCGGCCGCCGCCCCCGACACCACGGCCAGGGCGCTGCACGGCGGCAGGTCCAGGGCCTCGCGCACCTCCGCCTCGGCCCGGGCCAGCAGGCCGGGATCGGCGCCCACGGCGGCGGCGAGCGCGGGGTGGCGGGGCTGGCGGGTCTGGACGAGCACCCGGCCCGGTGCCCGCTCCGCCCCCCCACCCTCCCCCGCCACCAGACGGGCGGCGCGGGCCAGCAGGGCGAGCGCCTCCTCGCCGGCGCGAAAGCGCGGCGCCAGGAGCTCGGCGTCGAAATCGAGGAAGGCCACGGCGTCGGCCCGCCCGACGCGGTGCAGCGCCGCCTCGGTGCCCACCACCACCGGGGCACGCCCCGGCGCCGCCTCGTCCTCCCCCGGCTTGGCCGGGCCCCACACCTCCGCCACCGCCGTCCCCGCCAGCGCCCGCAGGTCCTCGGCCAGGCCCGTGACCCCGAGGCGCAGCGCCCGTGTGCGGGTGGCGCCGCAGTGCCCGCACACCACGGGCCGCTCCGTCCCGCAGCGGCGGCACCGCAGCCGCGCTGTGGCGTCGGCATCCGCCCCCCCGTCGGCGCGGCGGCGCGAGCCCTGCGGCCCGCCCACGAGCTCGACCGCGGCGCCGCACGTCTCGCAGCGCGCCAGCTCACCGCACGCCGCGCACGACAGCAGGCGCACGCGCCCGGTGCGGTTGACGATGCACACCACACGGCCGCCCGGTGTCGCAGCCGTGGCGCGCACCAGGTGCACGAGACGCTCGGAGAACATGCCCGTGCGGGGGTCGTCGGCACGCCGGTCGACCACCTCCACCGTGGGCCAGCCGCGGCGCTCGGCGGCGCGCGACGTGGTGAGCAGCGTCCCCGCCGCCATCACCTCGAGGGTGGGGCAGGCGGACACGAGGACGCACGGCGCACCGTCGCGTCGGGCCCGTTCCGCCACCACGGCCCACGCCGCCCACGTGGGGGCGCGCTCCTCGTGGTAGGCCTCGTCGTGGGCGTCGAGGACCACCGCCGCCGCCACGTGGGGCAGCGGGGCGAAGGCCCCCGCACGTGTGCCCACCACCACGCACCCCCCCGCCCGGGCCGCGGCCCAGTCGTCGGGCAGCAGCGCCACCGGGAACCCCTCGGCGCGAAGGACACGGGCCACGGCCGTGGCCGCCTGGCGCCCCGGGGCCAGCACGAGCACCCCGCTGTCGGGCCGCGCCCCCGCCAGTCGGGCCGCGGCGGCGCGGTAGAGGGGCGCGGGGTCCGCCGCCGGGGCGAGGCGGACCACCGTCGTGGCCCCGCCGAGCGCGGCCTGCACCACCTCGTCGGCCGCCCCCCTCCCGGTCAGCGCCGCCGAGCCGCCCTGCGAGGAGGGCGCGGGCCGGGCCGCTGCGGGGAGGGCACGTGACCCGACGGCGGGGATCCCCCGCACGGCGCGCGCCGGCGACGCCGTGCCCAGGAGCGCCGCCACGGGACCGGCCCAGCGCCACGCCGCCCACTCCGCCAGCTCGAGGACCGAGGGTGGCGGTCCCCACCCCCGCACCGACGCCAGGGGGCGCAGCACGACGCCGGGGGCGGGCGCCACGTCGTCGGCGACCACCCAGCCCCCCACCCGCCGCCCGTGCAGCACGACGCGCACGAGCGTCCCCACCCGCACGGCGTCGGCCATGGCGGCGGGGACGCCGTAGTCGAAGGTCTTGCGCAGCGCGTTGACGTCGGGGAGCACGCGGACGACGCGCCCGGGCCCAGGGTCGTGCGCCATGGTGGCATTCTGCCCCGCTGCTGTGCCGGCGACGGCGAGGCGGGTGCCGGCGGCCTGCGGCCGCACGGCGCCACGGACAGCTACAGCCCGAGCGCCCGCTTGACGTCGTCCACGCGCGACGTGGCCTCCCAGGTGAACTCCTTCTCGGAGCGCCCGAAGTGGCCGTAGGCGGCGGTGCGGCGGTAGATGGGGCGCTTGAGCTCGAGGTCGCGCACGATGGCGGCGGGACGCAGGTCGAAGACGTCGCGCACGGCCTGCTCGATGCGGACCGGGTCCACGGACTCGGTGCCGAAGGTCTCCACCATGAGCGACACGGGCCGGGCCACGCCGATGGCGTAGGCCACCTGGACCTCGCAGCGCCGGGCCGCCCCCGACGCCACCACGTGCTTGGCCACCGAGCGGCCGCGTAGGCGGCCGAGCGGTCCACCTTGGACGGGTCCTTGCCCGAGAAGGCGCCGCCGCCGTGGCGCGCCATGCCCCCGTAGGTGTCGACGATGATCTTGCGCCCCGTGAGGCCGGTGTCGGCGTGCGGGCCTCCGAGCTCGAAGCGACCCGTGGGGTTGGCGAGCACCCGCAGGTTCGCGGTGTCGAGGTCGGGCGGCAGCAGGGGGTGGATGACGTGCTCGCGCAGGTCGGGAAGCAGCAGTGTCTCGATGTCGACGCCCGGCGCGTGCTGCGTCGAGATGAGGATGGTGTCGATGGCGACGGGGCGGTTGTCCTCGTACACCATGTCTACGAGCAAGACGAGAATGGAACCAAGTA
>CAWIWK010000039.1:0-16605 GCA_963839605.1 uncultured Acidimicrobiales bacterium
CGACATCGCCCTCCCGGGACGCTGCAACCGGGCCAACGCCGCCATGGCGGCGGTGGCCGCCGCCGTCCTCGGGGTGGACGAAGCGGTCGCGCGCTGGGGGCCATGGCGCCGGTGGGCGACGTCGAGGGGCGCTTCGCCACGCTCGTGCACGGTGGGGTGTCGGTGCGCCTCCTGCTGGCCAAGAACCCGGCGGGGTGGACCGAGCTGCTCGACATGGTCCAAGGGGGGACGGCACCGGTGGTGGTGGGGATCAACGCCCGCACCGCCGACGGGCACGACCCGTCGTGGCTGTGGGACGTGCCCTTCGAGCGCCTGGCCGGTCGGCTGGTGGTGGCGACGGGGGAGCGGCGCCTCGACCTCGCCGTGCGGCTGCGCCATGCCGGCGTGACGCACCGCACCGTGGCCGACGACCTCGAGGCCTTGCACAGCGCCGGTGCGAACGCCGTGGAGTACGTGGGCAACTACACCGCCTTTCAGCACGTGCGCCGCCGTCTGGCCCACGCCGGTGCGCACGACGGGCCGCGTGCGCCCGTCATCGCGCCTTCGTCGTCCGACACGGCGTCGTCACCGTCCGAGCCGGCCCGGTCCGAGCCCGCCCGGTCCCGGGACCCGTCGGCGGCCGCCCCCGGCAGGCGACTCCGCCCTGCGCGTGGTGGTGGTGCACCCCGACCTGCTCGGCACCTACGGCGACGGTGGCAACGGGGTGGTCCTGGCGCACAGAGCGGCGTGGCGCCACATGGCGGTGGAGCTCGTGCAGGCGCCCTCCGACACCGCACTGCCAGCCGGTGGCGACGTCTACCTCCTCGGCGGGGGAGAGGACGGGCCCCAGGTGCAGTCGGCGGAGCGGCTGCGCAACGGCGCGCTGGCCGGCGCCGTGGAGCGCGGTGCCGTGGTGCTGGCGGTGTGCGCCGGCTACCAGGTGATCGGGCGGAGCTTCCCCGGCGCCGACGGACGGCCCCACGCCGGGGTGGGCCTGCTCGACGTGGACACCGTGCGCGGCACCGGGCCCCGCGCCGTGGGCGAGCTCCCGGGCGCGCCCCTACGGGCCGACGACGCCGGGACGAGCGGCCCCGACCCGGTGACGCTGCCGGTGCTGACGGGGTTCGAGAACCACGGCGGGGTCACGAGCCTCGGCCCCGGCGTGCGCCCCCTCGCCCGGGTCACGACGGGGGTGGGCAACGGCGCCGGAGACGGCACCGAGGGTGCGCGGTGGGGGAAGGTGCTCGCCACGTACCTGCACGGGCCGGTGCTGGCCCGCAATCCCGCCCTCGCCGACCTGCTCCTCGCCTACGTGCTCGGAGAGGCCCCGGGCCCGATCGACGACGAGGAGGAGGCGGCGCTGCGCGTCGAGCGACTGGCGGCGGTGCGCGGTGGCGCGGCGGCGTCGGCCGGTGCGGCGTCTGTCACCGAGCGGTGGCGGCGGGTGCGGGGCCGGGTTCGGGTGCGCAGGGCCTGAGGGCCCAGGGCCTGAGGGCCAAGGGCACTGGAGCGAGGCACCCGGCAACCCCCCCAGAAGCGGGTGCCTCGGCCCCAGCGAAAGGTGCTCCCTGTCGTCTGCGTAGGTGCGTCGTGCCCGCGCCAGGCGATGCTCCCACCGTACTCAGGGCGGCCCCGAAACGCATTGGGTCATGCGACCCATTTCGCCCCGGTGCGGTCCGGTGACCTGATCCGGTGGCCTGGTCCGGTGGCGAGCGGCGGTGCTCAGTCGTCGGCCAGGGCCCAGCGTCCCGGCTCGGCGTCGCCGTCCCCGTCGGGGGCAGGGCCGAGAGCCCAGGCCCGGCGCCACGGCGCCGCCGCCGGACCCCGGGCCGAGGGGGTGTCGCCGCTCGCCGCCCGCCGGCGGGCCGACCACCAGTCGGTGCGGGCCTCGTCGGCCAGCGTCGCCAGGGCGGCGTCGATCCGTGGCCTCGAGCCGGCGGGCGCTCTCGCCCTCCATGGCCACGAGCGGCGATCCGAACGTGACGCGGGTGGGGCTGCGGCGCAGGCGCTCGCCGCCGCGGGGGAGGATGCGGTAGGTGCCGTCGATGTGCACCGGCACCACCGGGCGCCCGGTGCGGGTGGCGAGGTAGGCGGCGCCGCCGCGCATGGCCTGGAACCACCCGTCGTGGGTGCGGCCGCCCTCGGGGTAGATGACGAGGTTCCATCCCTGGCGCACGAGCTCCGCCGCGCTCTCGCCGAGCGCCGGTTGACGCGGTGGCGCTCGATGGGGACGGCGTTGAGCAGCAGCGCCCACAGATGGGCCTTCCAGCGCCGGTCGAAGAAGTGGTCGGCGGCCGCCGCCACCACGGTGTGGTGCCGCACGCGGCGGCGGAAGCAACGACAAGAGCAGGGGCGTGTCGACGTGGCTGGCGTGATTGGCCACGTAGATGGCGGGCGCCTCCACCAGCTCGAGCACCTCGGCGCCGCGCACCTCGGGCGAGGCCACGGCGTGGATGACCGGGCGCGTGAGGTTGTCGAGCACCATGGCCCGCACGAGCCGGGCGCCGTAGCGCCGGCTCCACTCCGAGTCGTAGTCCACCCCCAGGTGGCGCTCGGGGGCGGGGCGGGGCACCGACACGGGCCAGTCGGGCGCGGTCCAGGGCAGGCCCGTGGGGCGCAGGCGCCGGGCGCGCCCGAGCGCCCGCTCCAGCGCGCTCACGGCGTGGTCCCAGAGGCGACGGAGGCGGCGACGGCCCTCATTGCACGTCGGCCATGAGCAGCGGGGGCGAGTGCAGGTGGGTGATGCTCGGGTTCGGCCCCACCACGTCGGCCGCCATCTCCAGGGCGTCGGCCATGGTCGACGCCGGCTTGAAGCCCAGGCGCCGCACCGCGGCCCGGTCGCCGCCCACGATGATGACGGCGCCCACGTGCTCGAGGGCGTGGGCGCACCAGTACCACATGTAGAAGGGATGCACCCCGTGATAGGCGTGGCCCGTGCGGTAGAGGTGCACGTACCACGGGTCGGTGGCGAAGGACTCCTCGTACTTGCCGATGGCGACGGGGTCGGTGGTCTCCGCCAGCACCTGCTCGAAGAAGTCGATGTAGCTCGGGTGGTGCCCGGGGTGGAAGGCCCACGGCGTGGGGTGGCTCATGATGACCACGCCGCCCTGGCGCACGATGGGCTTGCCCCGGTACATGTTGAAGAAGTACCCGAGCCCGAGGCACGCCACCAGGATCGGGTTCATGATCGAGTTCACGTTGTACGGGCAGATGTAGGGAAGCCCCATGGTGAGGACGTCGGTCTGGCCCTCCACCTCGAGTCGCTGCTGGGCGTAGACGTGCTCGGTGGTGCGGGCGTGCACCGCCTCCACCTCGCCTGCCTGCACCGAGCTCATGGCGTGCGGGGCGCGGATGGAGTGGAGGATGGGCCGGGCCAGGCGGGCCGGGGTGGCTGCCAGGGCCTTGGACGAGGCGGCGAAGGCAGCCCGGTCGCGCCCGGTCCACTCCCACTCGCGCCGCTGCAGGAAGCGGAACTGCTCGGGGAAGGTGTCGGTGTTGAGGGTGGTCTCGATCTGGAAGATCTTCACGCCCGCGGCGGCGATGAGGCGCCCCATGCGCCAGTTCGAGGAGTGCAGCTCGGACCGGTGCTGGTCCATGAAGGACCGGCTGTGGGCCATGGTCCGGGCGTTGTGGTGATGGCGCAGACTGCGGTAGCTGGCGAGACCTGTGGCCACCGACTTGTGACCGCCGTCCATGGCCACCAGGTTGATGTTGACGTACACGAGGAGGTCCGAGGTCGCGGCGCGCTTGTTGATCTCGACGTCCTCGCCCTGGTCGGTGAGCCCGAGGTGCACGAGGGCGTCGGGGTCCTCGGCGTCGTGCTGCTGCAGCAGGCCGTGGGGGGCGAAGGCGTCGAAGACGCGGTCCCCGAGGGCGTGGCGCAGCTCGGCGTCGGTCATGCGGCGGTGCAGGGCCAGGGCGGCGATGAGGACCACGTCGTCCACGCCCGCCTCGGCGGCCAGGTCGAGCACCTGCTCGATGACCAGCTGGCGCGTGTCGGGGCTGCGCATGGGGGGCAGCGGCAGCGAGATGTCGTCGAAGGCGATGGTGAGCTTCATGCCCGGCCGCAACAGCGACGCCAGGGGGGCGCTGTCGCCCATGGGGTGGGCAAGCGCGTGGCGGATGGCGCCCACCGGGTCCTGAAGGGCGTCGACCGGCTCGGGCGCGTACAGGACGCGGCTGCCGGTGGGCAGGCGCTCCAGGCGGTACCCCTCCCCGTGCCAGAACAAGGTGGGGGGCGTGGAACGGTCGACCTCGAGAACGAAGCCGGGCCTGGGGCTCATGGGAGCGGTCCTTTCGTCGTGCGTGCCGGGCGGCGCAGGTCGAACACGACCTTGACCGCGCCCCTGCGTCCCGCCGCGCCGGCGTGGGCCAGGGCCTCCTCGTAGCGGTCGATGGGGTAGCGGGCGGACACGAGCCGTCCGAGGCCCATGGCCCCCACCACCTCCATGGCCACGTCGAAGGTGCGCCGGTGCAGGCCGACCCACCTCCTCCACGCCGTAGGCATAGGCGCCGGTGAGGGCGACCTCGCGGTGCCACAGCGAGGCCAGGTCGACGCTCACGCGCCCGGGCATGCCCACGAGCACCACCCGGCCGCGGGGCCGCACCATGGCGAGCGCCTGGGCCAGGGACTCGTCGCTGCCCACGCAGTCGACCACCACGTCGGCACCGCCGGTGAGCGTGCCCGAGACCTCCAGTGAGCGCGACCGGCGCCGCACCACGCCGGGCCAGGTGCCCGGCGTCGACCACCACGTCGGCCCCGAGCTCCTCGGCCAGGGCGCGCTGATGGGCGTAGCGCGCCCCGACGAGCACGGTGCCCGGCGTGGTGAGGTGGACCAGGGCGGCGACGGTGCACAGGCCGAGGGTTCCCGCCCCGAGCACCGCCACGGTGTCTCCGGGCCGCACCCCGGCGTCGAGGGCGGCGTGCACGGCGCAGGCGGTGGGCTCCACCATGACGGCGTCGTCGTCGGACAGCGCGTCGGGGACGAGGTGCAGCTGTGAGCGGTGCGCCACCAGCCCCGCCGCCGACCAGCCGCCGCCGGTGTCGGTGCAGAACCCGATCTGCAGCCCCGGCGCCAGGTGCCCGAAGGCGACGCGCTCGCAGCCCCCGGTGCGACCCTGGGCGCACGCCGCGCAGGGCGGGTCGATCCCCCGGGCCACGCAGCCGAGCACCGGTTCGACCACGACCCTCGCACCGGGGAGCAGACCGTTCGTCACCGCGCCGCCCGCCGTCGCACCCGAGGCGCCGGGCGCGTCCGGTCCGTCCGGGGCGTCGTCGATGACGCCCACCACCTCGTGGCCGGGCACGAAGGGGAAGCTCACGACGTCCTCGAAGTAACGCGAGCTGCGGCCGTCAAGGGTGGAGAGGTCCGAGCCGCAGATGCCGGCCAGCAGGGGCCGTACCCGGTGCCAGCCCGGCCCGGGGAGCTCGGGCGCGTCCACGTCCAGGAGGCGGAGCGGCCCGAGGGCCACGCCCCGGCCCGATCCGCTCACGGCCGAGGCCAGGCGCGAGGCGGCGAAGCGCGCCACGTTGCGCTCGTACACGAGCCCTTTCACCGCGATCCCCCGATGCCTTCGAGGCGCGCCCACCACCGTGACACGCCCAGGTCGACGGGTCCGAAGGGAAGCGGCGGCCGGGCCCCGCCCCCTGCCTTGTCCCACTGCTCGACGTGCCAGCCCCGCCGGCGGGCGATGGCGGCCAGGCGGGCCTCGGGGTTGACGGCCACCGGGAACCCGACGCACTCGAGCAGGGGCAGGTCCGAGGCGGAGTCGGCGTAGGCCACCGCCTCACCGAGGTCGAGTCCCTCCGGCCCGGCGTAGGCGGCCAGCACGAGGGCCCGCGCCTCGCCGGTGGGGGGAGGCGGTCGAGGCGTCCCGTGAAGCGCCCGGCGTCGTCCTCTCCCAGCCGGGCGCACACCACCTCGTCGAACAGCGGGCGCAGGGGCTCGACCACGAAGTCGAGGGCGCCGGTGATGAGCACGGTGCGGTGCCCGAGGGCCCGGTGCGCCCGCACCCGGGCGAAGCCGGCGGGGAAGGACTTGGCCAAAAGCAGGTGGTGGAACATCTCCGCCGGCGTCCCGGCGCAGCAGGGCGACGGGCGCACCCTCGTAGCGCCGGTAGAAGGTGCGCAGGAAGTCGCCGCGGTCGCGGCGGTCGAGGGCGAGCAGCGACGGTGCCTCGCGCAGGATGCGGGCCGTGAGCCGGGCCCGCTCGCCCACGGGGAGGTGGCGCGCCGCCAGCCAGGCGTAGGACTCCACCACGTTGGAGGCCACGAGCGTGTTCTCGAGGTCGAAGGCGGCCAGGTGGCGCTCGGGGGACAAGATGGCGCGCCGGGCCCGGTCGGGCCGGCTCTCGACGGTGGAGCGCCGGGGTGACGACCGGACCCGGGAGTGCTCCACCACCGACGGCAGGTGGACGTCGTGCACGTACGCCGGCCACGAGATGACGCGCCGGGTCGAAGCAGAACGCGTCGCGGTCGGCCGGCCGGCAGCCGCTCCCACAGCGCCAGCGAGACGGTCCACGCGGAAGTGGGCCTCGGTCTCGGCGTAGGCCCCGTACAGCTCGGCGTAGCCGAGCGCCCGCTCGCCTGGGCGCGCCGCTCCTCCACCCGTGCCGCCAGCTCGGCGCGCTCGCCCCGCACGGGCAGGGCGCCGAGGACCCGCTCGGCCATCGACAGCGCCTTCGTGGCCCGCTGCAGCTGGCGCTGGACCCGGCCGCGCCCGGGAAGGACCACTCCGGGACCATGATGGGCTGGCCGTCGGCGTCGTAGAGCGGGTGCTCGAGGAACCACGACCGGACCAGATCGACGAGCTCGCCGTAGCGCAGCGGGTTCCGGACGCTCGAGGCCACCTGGTACACGGTCGGACCGTCGGGGTCGGGCCCGTCGGCCGCCACGGCGATGATGGCGGCCACCACCATGTCGACGGGGATGACGTCGACGACCCCTTCGGGGATCCCGGGGAACTCCCGCAGCAGGCCCCGGGCGTAGGAGACGATGATGGGCTCGGCCATGCGGAAGCCCCGGATCCAGCCCGGCCGCGGGCTCGGCCATGGCCGACTCGATGATCGAGGGCCGCACGATGGTGATGGGGACGCCGTGCCCGGCGCCGACGAGGGCCCGCTCGCCCAGGGCCTTGGTGAAGGCGTAGGCGTCGGGCCAGCCGAGCGCCTGGGCCCGCGCCCGCCCCGCCTCGACCAGGCGCTCGTTCACCCACTCGTCGCGCAGCTTCTCGGCCCGCTCGGCCAGCAGGTGGGTGCCGGCCGCGCCCAGCTCGGTTCGGGCCCGGCGCGGTGAAGCGCGCCAGGTGCTCGGGCGTGCGCGACGAGGCTTCGAGGTCCGAGCGCAGGCGCCGCGGCCGCGTCGACCTCGGCGTCGATGTCGACCTCGGTGGTGACGGTGGTGTGGGTGCGGGCCCGCGCCCCGGACGCCAGCGCCTGGCTGAACAGCGTCTCGGTGGCATCGCCCTGGTGGGTGCCGGCCACATAGGCGGTGGACACGGTGACGAGGTGGGTGGGGGGGCGGTCCGGGAACGAGCGGCGCGCCGCGCCGCCTGGGCCGCGATGGCGGCGGCCACGCGCGACGGGCCCAGCAGGTTCACCTCGACGGCGGAGTCGAGGGGCGCGTCGAAGGCGACGGTGGCGGCCGAGTGCACCACGACGTCGCACGAGGCGAGCAGGCGCCGGCCCTCGTCGTCGAGGTCCAGGCCCTCGCGGCCCACGTCGCCCGCCACGGCCCGCAGGCGGGTGCGCACCTCGTTCGTCGAAGGCGTCGCCCAGCTCGGCCCGCAGGCGGTCGAAGCAGTCGTTGCGCACCACCTCGCGGGCCAGGCGGGCCTCGGCGCTCAACCGGCGCGTGGGGCGGACGAGCACGGCCACCTCGCAGCCCGGGACCGCTGCGCAGCAGCCGCTCCACGAGGGCGGTCCCGAGGAATCCGGTGGCCCCCGTGACCAGGATGCGGGCCCCGCCAGGGCGTCGGCGATCCCGGCAGGCGCGGACGGCGCCACGCCACAGGGGGTCGGGGCGGGTGCGTCACCTCGGCCACCTCCCTGTCTACCATATGGTAGGTGAGCGGTCCTGACGAGGGCACGGCCGACCGCATCCTCGACGCCGCCCTGCGTCTCGTTCGGCTCGCGGGGCTACGAGGCCACGTCGCTCGACGCCCTGGCCGAGGGCCTGGGCATGCGCAAGCAGTCCATCCTCTACTGGTTCCCCTCCAAGGAGGTCCTGCTCGAAGCGCTCATCGACCGGTCGGCGGCCGAGCTGGCCGACCGCCCTCGAGGCCTCTTTGGCCCGGGCCGGGATCGGGCTGGGCGCTGGATGGAGGCGGTCGTGCGGTCGGTGTTCCGTCTGGCCGCCCGCCGGCCCGAGCTGCTCGGTCTGCTGCGCGAGGTGGGCCGCCTGGGCCCCCGGCGGCCACCCGCCTCATCGCTGGCCCTCGAGCCCCTGGTCGGCCGGGCCTCGGCCTTCCTCGAGGCGGAGATGGACGCCGGGGCACATGCGCCGCCACGAGCCGCGCCTGCTGCTGCTCGCCATCTATTCCACCGTGATCGGCATGATCACCGAGGTCGAGGTCCTGCGGGCCCTCGGCGAGGAACCGACGGCCCGTCCCTGGTCCGCCGCCGCCAGGAGATCCTGCGTCTGCTGCGCTCGGCTCTCATGGTCGACCCGGTCCCTGACCGAGGAGCGCCACTCAGGTGGCCGCCCGCCTCAGGTGGGTCGGAGCCGGAGGTCGTGGCCGGACGGCTTGGGTGGCGTGTAGCGCTTGGAGGGCGGGGGCCCCGCCGGTTCCGGTTGCCGCTTGTTGCGCTGGCGTGCCGCGGCCGCGGTCACGCGACAGCGCGGCCCGGTCGCGCCCTCGCCGCGCGCGGCCGCGCCGCCCCCTTGGGGTTGGCCGGGACCCGCCCGCCGGGGCCGGACGGGCCGAGCCCCGGGTCGTGCCCCGGGTCGTGCCGTTGCGGGCGTTCAGGGCGCGCTGTACTTGAAGACGCGCCAGATGAGGTAGCCACCGAGCGCCCAGAAGGGCAGGGCGAACAGGCGGTGAGCCCATCGAGGTGCCGAGGAAGAGCAGTGCGAAGCCGATGAACGGAACGGCGCCGCGTCTGGGCCGCCACGGCCACGAGGCCCGACAGAACGACCCGGGCACCTCCCTCGAGGAGGATGAGGGACTCGGCCACGTGCTGCTTGTTGACATGGCCGTCGATGCGCAGGGGCGGGTAGGTGTGGATGGCGATGACGGTGAGCGCCGATGCCGACGGCCACCCCGAGCGGCGCCGAGAACAGAGCCATGACCCGCTCGCGGTCGTCCACCTTCTTGATGAGTCGGACGATGTCGTCACGGCTGAGCGACTCCATGGCGTCGAGCTGGCGCTGGCGTGCGGTGGAGCGGGTCGACGATCCGCCCGACGAAGGCCGGGACCGGGCCGTGGACCGGGTCGACGATCCGCCGGTCTTCGCCTCGGCACCGTCCCCGCCGGCACCGTCCCCGCCGGACGCCGCCGGCACCGTCCCCGACGGCACCGTCCCCGCCGGCACCGTCGCCGGATCCCTCGTCGGCGTGGGCGGAGTCGTCGTCGGGGGCGGGGCGGGCGCGCTGGAGGTTGGGCAGCGTCGTGAGCAGGCGCTGGCCCATGGTCAGCTTGGGGGAGCCGACCCGTCGTCGCCGGGGGCGTCGTTGCTCACCTGTGCTCGCTCACCTGTGCTCGTTCACCGCGTCGTCAAGGTTCGCCACGCCCCCCGACAGCACGAGGCGGGTGCCGAGATTGTCGCCGGGCGCGATGACGGCCATGGCACCGTCGGCGGGGAGCACGCCGTCGACGTGGACGGCGACGGCTCGGGCAGCCCGGGCCGCGAGCAGCGTCGGCGTCGGGGAGGGCGAAGGCCAGGTGGTGCAGCCGGCCCGGAAGGTCGGCCGGCCATCCCGCAGGGTGGACGTGGCGCCGGCGCCTCGCCGCCGCCGTCGGTGCCACCAGGCGCAGGCGGGGCGGGTGGGCCCACCCCAGCTCGGCGAACTCCCACGTCCCGTCGGGACCGGTCCCCCGGGCGAGGACCTCCCCGTCGAGCAGCGACGCGAACAGGGCCAGGCCGGTGTCGAGGCGGGCCACGGCGTGGGTGGCGCGCACGAACGAGGCGGGGGCGCCCCCCGGTGCGGGAAAGCCTTCTGCGGGCGGGGACTCCCAGTCGTGCGAGGCCTGGGCCATCTGCACCACGATGCCGGTGGCTTGGCGGGGGTGCAGGAAGGCCTCCTTCCACTCGTCGTTGTCGAGGTCGACGCCGACGGGGGTGAAGCCGGCCTCTCCCGCCGCCACGAGCCGCGGCCGACAGGTCGGGCACCTTGAAGGTGAGGTGGTGCGGCCCGGGGCCGTGACGGTCGAGGAAGCGCCGCAGGAACGGGTTGTCCTCGGGGTCCCACGGCTGGAGCACCTCGACACGGCCACCGTTGGCGTAGCGGAGCTGGGCCGGCGCGAAGCCCACGTTGATGCCACCCGAGCTCCACGTCCCACCCAGCTCGGTGGCGTAGCGGGGCCAAGCGTCGGACCAGCGCTCCACGGCCACCGCCACGTGGTCGAGCACGGCGCCGGTGACGGTCGGGGACACGGGCCCAGGTTGCCGTGCGCCGCGACGGGCTGTCCATACGGCGGGCGCGGGCACGGCGTGGTACGCCTGTGGCATGAACTTCCGGCGCATGTCGCTGTCCGATCTCGCCGGCCAGGTGCGGGCCGGCACCCTCGGTGCCCGGGAGGTGGTGGCACACGCCCTGGAGCGCATCGACGCGCTCGATGGGCAGGTGCACGCCTTCGTCTCGCTCGACGCCGACGGCGCCCTCGAGGCGGCGCGGCGCATCGACGAGGCGGTGGCGGCCGGTGAGGACCCGGGACCGCTCGCCGGGGTCCCCATCGGCGTCAAGGATCTCGAGGACGCCGCCGGCTTGGTGACCTCGCACGGATCGGCGCTCTTCGCCGGCGGCGCCGCCGGCCGGCGCCGACTCCCCCTTGGTGGCGCGCCTGCGGGCGGCTGGGTGCGTGGTGGTGGGGAAGACCAACACGCCCGAGCTCGGCTGGAAGGGGGACACCGACAACGTCACCTTCGGGCCCACCCACAACCCGTGGAACCTCGCCCACAGCCCGGGCGGCTCGTCGGGAGGCTCGGCCGCCGCCATCGCGGCGGGCATGGTGCCCCTCGCCACGGGGTCCGACGGCGGCGGATCGATCCGCATCCCCGCCTCGTGCTGCGGGTTGAGCGGGATCAAGCCGTCGCTCGGCCGTGTGCCGGTCGGCGGACCGCACACCGACAACTGGTACGACCTGTCCACCAAGGCGCCCATGGCGCGGCGCGTGGCCGACGTCGTCGCCGCCCTCGACGTCGTGGTGGGACCGGACCCGACCGACCTGCGCTCGCTTCCCCGGCCCGAGGCGTCGTGGCCCGCAGCCCTCGACTCGGCCCAGCTCCCGGCCAAGGTGGCGTGGTCGCCCACGCTCGGCTACGCCCCGCTCGACGACGAGGTGCGGGGCCTGTGCGAGCGGGCCGTGGCCCTGCTCGAGCCGATGGGTGTCGAGGTGGTGGAGATCGACACGGTGTTCGACGAGGACCCGGTGGGGGACTGGCTCACCCTGGCGCTCACCTACAACCTGCGGACGCTGGCGCCGTACCGGGGCACCGAGGCGTGGGAGCGCGTCGATCCCCTGTTGGCGGCGCAGGTGGACTGGGCGGCCGAGCACCTGAGCGCGCTGGAGGTGGTACGGGCGCACGACGCCTGCCACCGTCTCAACCTGCGGCTGGTGGAGTTGTTCCACGACGTGCGGCTGCTCATCACCCCGACGTGTGCGGCGCCGCCACCACCGCGCTCGCTCAACGGCCAGGGACTCGTGAACGGGGAGCTCGACGCCAACTGGGTGCGCTTCACCTACCCGTTCAACATGACGCGCTCCCCGGCGGCGTCGGTGTGCGTCGGGTCGCAGCTCGGAGGGACTCCCCGTGGGGCTCCAGCTGGTGGGCCCGCAACACGCCGACCTGGTGGTGATCCGCTCGGCCGCCGCCCTCGAGAGCGCCGTCGGGTTCGAGGAGCTGGCCCCGCTCTGAGGGGCTCAGGTCTCGTTGGGCACCGGGGAGGTCGGCGTGGCGCCGGCCGGGCAGGAACGGGGGTCCCAGGGCTGGAGGTTCATCGTCGGCGAGGACGGGGTGGCGATGGCCCCGGCGGCAGCCGAGGTCGTCGACGTGGTGGCGGGTGCCGTGGTGGCCGAGGTGCCCGACGTCGGTGCGGGCGGAGTGGCGACGGCGAACTGGCTGCCGGTGACGACGGTCACCTGGGCTCCGTGGGTCACCTGGCCGGGGTCGTATCCCATGACGACGGAGCCGGTGATCGAGTGCAGCACCCGCTCCGCCGCCGCCTCGACGGCGGCGCTGTGCGATCCGTAGTACACGACGGTCTCCGACACGTCGCCCACGGGGGTGGCGTCGCCCACGCCCACGGTGTCGAAGCCGAGCGCCGACAGCGCGGTGGCGGTGTCGGTGGCCTGGTTGTAAGCACCTGTGCCGTTTACCACCGACACGCGCACCGACGACGGGGCGGGAAGGGGCTCCCCCGTCATGGAATCGGTGGAGGCGTCGATGCCGAGGACCTGGTCGATGGTGCTCTGGTCCTCGGACTGCGAGGTGAACTCGACGTCACCGTATTTCCCACCCTGGAAGACGAGGCTGCCGCCGCCGCCCTCGGGGTCGTCCACCACGGCCACGGGCAGCGTGAGCTGGGGGACGCCCGACGATGTTGGTGGCGTGGAAGTCGAGTACCAGATTGGCCATGTCGGTGACGGGCCAGGACTGGTCGAAGGTGAGATCGGCCTTCACCGAGTTGATGAGGTCCACGTCGGTGATGGGGTCGGACAGGCCCCGTTTGGCCACGGCGGAGGCGAGCACCCGCAGGAACTCGTGGTCCCTGCGGATGCGGGCCAGGTCGCTCAGGCTCTCCTGCGGCCAGTAGCGGGCATCGGCGCTCCTCGTCCCCGATGCGTCGTACTGCAGGTGGCGTGCCCGGACCACCTGGAGAGCCTGGGTGCCGTTCAGGTGGACACAGGCGGCCGCCTTGACGTTTAGACCCGACTCTGCGTCGAACACCGACATGGGGAAGGCCATGTCGATGCCGCCCAGGGCGTTCACGATGTTGGCGAACTGGTCGAAGTTGAGCGACACGGCGTGCTGGATGGGGATGGCGAAGTCCTGCTCGATCGCCGCCACGACCTGGCTCATGCCCTGGTCGAGCCCGGCGTCGATCTTGTTGGCCCCCGTGCTTCGGGCGTTCGGGATGAACAGGTCGCGCGGGATCGAGAGCAGCGCAAGGTGGTGGTGGACGGGGTCGGTGTGCAGGATCATGATGACGTCGCTGTTGACGCCGTTCACACCCTGCGAGCACAGGCCGTAGGCGGGGTTCTGCACGGCCAGCGCGCGCATCGTGAGGTGGACCCCACCATCAGGATGTTCTCGGTGCCGGCCTCCTTCCCACTCGTGAAGGCGCCCCGCAGGCCGCGCACGTCGACGCGGTTGAGGTCGTGGGTCAGGTAGTAGAGGTACCCCCCGCCGCCCACCACCAGCACGAGCAGGACAGCGGCACCGATCAGCAGGCCGCGCCGCAGCCGCCGGCGGCGGCGGGTCCGCACCACCGGTGGCCGACGGCCGCTCTTCTCGCGCTCGGCGCGTGCGATCTCCTCGCCCAGGGCGCGCAGGCGCTCCTCGTTCGCCACCCTGCCCGGAGCCGAGCCCTGTGGCTCGTCGGCTGCGGTGTGCACGTCGCCGACCGACGCCTTTGCCTGCTCGTCGTCTGCGCCGACCAGGGCGCCGAGCGAGCGGAGTCCTTCCTCGTTGGCGACGGTGCGACGCCGGCCGTGGCGGGCGGGGCCGGGATCGCGCCCGGGCCGGCGGCGGGTCATGGCGGACCAATCTAACCATCGGGCCGGAACCGCCGGCGTCGCCCTGTCGACGGGGGCGACACCTCGCATCACGCACGACCTGCGGTGGCGTTCCTCGGCCCTCGGGGGTAACGTGCTGTCGCTCCGGTCGTATGCCGGAGTGGTGCAGTCCAGCGAAGTCCGGTGTGATTCCGGCGCTGTCCCGCAACGGTGATGCCTCCATTCGGGGGGACGAGCCCGGACGCCTGACCTGTGCCGGCGAAACCTGTCCTCGGAGGAAGGGCGGTTCGTTGGGCACCCCGGGGGTGCCGAGCGGGCGCACTTCGTCCTCCGCACCACGTTGGAGGATGACCACATGTCGATGCGCCCGCAGCAACCGCTGCGTCTCGCCTGTGCTGTGCTCGGGCTCTCGGCGATCCTCGCCGCGGCGTGCGGGAGCACGTCGACGGGATCGACCCCACCCCGGCCGGCGCCGGGATCGTTCCCCGTCAGCATCGCCGCCTCGAACGGCACGGTGCACATCGCCTCGCGACCGCACGCCATCGTGTCGTTGTCTCCCACCGCCACCGAGATGCTCTACGCCATCGGAGCGGGGAGCCAGGTGAAGGCGGTGGACGAGGACTCCGACTACCCCAAAGGGGTGCCACGCACCAAGCTCGACGGGTTCCAGCCCAATGTCGAGGCCATCGCCGCCTACAAGCCCGACCTCGTCATCGAGGCGGGGGACACCGGCGACCTGACCCAGCACCTCGGGGCGCTCGGGATCGCCGTGCTGTCCGAGCCGTCGGCCAACACCCTCGAAGACACCTACAACCAGATCGAGCAGCTCGGCACGGCGACCGGCCACGTGCAGCAGGCGGCGCACGAGGTGGCCACGATGAAGGCGCAGATCGCCGCCATCGTCCGAAGCGTCCCGAAGCCGCACCGGCAGGTGACGTACTACTACGAGCTCGACCCCACGTACTACTCGGTGACCTCCTCCACCTTCATCGGCAGCACCCTGTCGCTGCTCGGCCTCACCGACATCGCCGACAGCGCGTCGGGGGCGGCGGCGAGTGGCGGCTACCCGCAGCTGTCGTCGGAGTTCATCGTGCACGCCGACCCCGACTATGTCTTCCTGGCCGACACGTTGTGCTGCGGGCAGGATGCCACCACGGTCGCCACGCGTCCGGGCTGGTCCACCATGACGGCGGTCAGCGAGCACCACGTCGTCGGGCTCGACGACGACATCGCCTCGCGCTGGGGGCCCGGATCGTGGACCTCCTCCGCACCGTGGCCAACGCCTTGGTGAAGGGCGGATCGCAATGAGCACCACCCTGCCCCGCACGCTCCCGCCCGCTGCCCCCGGCCGGCCGCACCCGGTGCCGACGGTCCCCCCGGGGGCGACGATGACGCCCGTGTCGGTGCGGCGACCGGTGGCGGTGGCGTGCGCCGCGCTGTTGGGTGCGGTCCTCGTCGGCGTGTCGGTGGGCCCGGCCGACCTCTCTGTCACCACGGTGCTCAAGATCCTGCTGTCCCACGTGCCGCTGCTGCACTTCCACGCCGGCGTGGGTCGTGTCGACGCCGCCA
The DNA here is from genome assembly GCA_963839605.1 of uncultured Acidimicrobiales bacterium. Lineage (GTDB taxonomy): Bacteria > Actinomycetota > Acidimicrobiia > Acidimicrobiales > UBA8190 > JBEKVE01. Next base: position 15,445 of record CAWIWK010000039.1, read on the forward strand.
TCTTGTGGCAGATCCGTCTTCCCCGGGTGGTGCTCGGAGGGCTGGTGGGCGCCATGCTGGCGGGCGGTGGCGCCGCCTACCAGGGCGTGTTCCGCAACCCCCTGGCCGACCCCTACCTCCTCGGGGTGGCCGCCGGCGCCGGGCTCGGCGCCACGGCTGTGATCGTGTCGGGCTCCCACCTGTCGTCGCTCCTCCCCCTCGCCGCCTTCGGGGGCGCGGTGGCCGCCGTGGCGCTCACCTACGCCGTGGGATCGACGGTGGGCCGTCACGGGGCCACGGCGTCCATCGTCCTGGCCGGCGTGGCGGTGGCGGCGCTGTTGACCGCGGTCCAGACCTATCTCCAGCAGCAGCACACCCAGGACCTGCAGCTCGTGTACGGGTGGATCCTCGGCAGCCTCAACACCACGTCGTGGTCCGACGTCGTGCTCATCCTGCCCTACGTGGGGGTGAGCGCGGTTGCCCTGCTCGCCCATCGCCGACTGCTCGACGTGCTGCGCGTGGGCGAGGACGAGGCCGACAGCCTGGGTGTGCGCACCGCACGTGTGCGCCTGGCGGTGGTGGCGGCGGCCACCCTCGGCACGGCGGCGGCGGTGTCGGTGAGCGGCCTCATCGGCTTCGTCGGCATCATCGTCCCCCACACCGTGCGTCTGTGCACCCGGTCCAGCTACCGGGTGGTGCTTCCGGTGTCGATGATCGGCGCGGCGTTCCTGGTGCTGGCCGACGTCGCCGCCCGGACCGTCCAGGCGCCGGCCGAGATCCCCATCGGCGTGGTGACCGCCATCGTGGGAGCGCCGTTCTTCTTGTTCGTGCTGCGCTCCCGGCGCGCCGGGCGCTCGGTGTCGTGAGCGTGCGCCGGTGATCGAGCTCAGTGCCGTCTCCGTGCGCTACGGACCCGCCGTCGCCCTGCACGGCCTGGACGAGCACGTCGGCGCGGGGGAGTGGGTGGGCCTCATCGGGCCCAACGGCGTGGGCAAGACGACGCTGCTGCGGGCCGTGGCCCGCCTCGTCCCCCACGACGGGGACATCCGCATCGGCGAGTCCCTCGCCAGCACGCTGTCGCCCAAGCTGCTGGCCCGGCTCGTGGCCTACGTGCCCCAGCAGCCCGAGCTCCCCCCGGACATGACGGTGGGCAGCTACGTCTTGTTGGGGCGGACCCCGCAC
>CAWIWK010000040.1:0-37415 GCA_963839605.1 uncultured Acidimicrobiales bacterium
GGCAAGGGGGCGGTGCTCCTCGACGGCGGGGTCCGGCGTGGCAGCGACGTGGTGAAGGCCGTGGCCGCCGGGGCCCAGGCCGTGCTCGTGGGCCGGGCCTACCTGTACGGCCTGGCCGCGGCGGGCGAGCCGGGGCGTGGGGCGCGGCTGCTCGAGGTGCTGCGCAGCGAGACGGTGCGCACGCTGCAGCTGCTCGGATGCCCTTCGGTGGGCGCACTCGACCGGACCTGGATCGACCTCCCGGGGCGCGACGGGCTGAGCCCCGGCGCCGGGGCGCCGGAACCAGGGCGTCCTCAGCGCAGATGCACGCCCGGAGCCGGCGCGCCCGAGCAGCACGCCGGACGGTGCCGAGCTGGCGGTGTGGACGTGCACGGCGAGCCACAGCCCGACGGCGATGAGCACGGCGAACAGGAAGAAGACCACCGCCAGGCTGACCATACGGGCCCGGGGGCGAGGCCCTGCCGGCGCCGCTCGTCCCCGGCTGCGCATGAGGGCCAGGTCCACGGGGTCGAGGGTCGGTGCGGGTGCCACCGTTCCGGTGCCGAGGGGGTCGGCGCTCCACGCCCGCTCGGCCACCGCCGCCATCTCCGGCACCGTCGAGGCGGCGTTGATGGCGAGCACGCAGCGCGTGTACTCGTAGGGCTCGATCCGGCCCCGCTCGAGGGCGTCGAGGACGCGGCGGAGGCACTCCTCGCTGCTCGGGCGACGCTTCCTCGGCCATGGGGGAATTGTCGGCCACCCCGGCGCCGATGGCAACCATCGCGCCCGCCCATCGCCCGGGGCGGCGTGCGAGGCGCGTCGGTTATGGTCGTCCGATGCTGGTCGACGGAGGATTGGGGTTGGCCCCGGGAGACGCCATCGCCTCGGCCACGCGGGCCGAGGAGGAGGGTTTCGACGGAGCGTGGTGTGCCGAAACGTCCCATGACCTGTTTTTCCCTTTTCTGCTGGCCGCCGAACACACCGAACGCATCGAGCTCGGTACGGCCATCGCGGTGGCCTTCGCCCGCAACCCCATGACCACCGCCGTCTTGGCCAATGATCTGCAGACCTATTCCGAAGGCCGCTTCCTTCTCGGACTGGGCTCGCAGATAAAACCCCACATCACCAAGCGGTACTCCATGCCCTCGTCCCATCCGGCGGCCCGGATGCGGGAGTTCATCGAGGCCATGCGGGCCATTTGGTCTGCCTGGCACGACGCACAAAGCTGGCGTTCCGGGGGGATATCTACACCCACACCCTCATGACGCCGTTTTTCAACGCCGGCCCCAATTCCTACGGGGCCCCGCCGGTGTATCTGGCCGCCGTCGGTGAACTCATGACCCAGGTGGCCGGCAGTGGCCGACGGGCTCCTGGCCCACGGGTTCACCACCGAGCGTGCATGCGAGAGGTCACGATGCCCGCCCTCGAAAGAGGCCTGGCCACGTCGGGACGCGAACCGCGACGGTTTCGAGGTTTCGTATCCGGCCATGATCGTCACTGGTACCAACGAAGCGGAGATGACCGCGGCCGTCCAAGGGGTAAAAGCCCAGTTAGCCTTCTACGGATCAACGCCGGCCTACAAGCCGGTGCTGGCACTCCACGGATGGGGCGATCTCCACACCGAACTCAACACCTTGTCCAAGCGAGGCGAGTGGGTGACAGATGGCCGGCCTCGTCACCGACGACATCCGTCGACGCCTTCGCCGTGGTGGGGGACGCCGGAAGAGATCGCCCCCAAGCTTCTCGGGCGCTACGGCGACGTCGTTACCCGGGTCAGTTTCTATGCGCCCTATCGCATGGACCATGAACGCAACCAAGGAGATGTTGGCCGCCTTCCGGGGCGGGCCTAAAACCGGTAGCGCAGTAGAGCTCTCAGCACGGACGACGTTCACCAGCCGGGGAGGTCGGGCCACGACCCGGGACGGCTCTTTTCCCCTCGGCGAGTTCCTCGATGACCTTGGGTGAGGCCAGGGCCACGGCCGTGGGCCTCCGATTCCGAAATGGTCGGGGGCCACCTCGATGCGGTCCCGCAGTTTGCCGTTCACCTGCACCACCATGATCACGCTCTCCGCCCGCGCCAGTTCCGGATCGAACGTCGGCCACGACTGGGCGTGCAGCCGGGCATCGGTACCGTGGCGCCGTTCCCACGCTTCCGCCGTCACGTGCGGGGTCATGGGCGCCAACAACAGAAGAAGGGTGTCGGCCGCGCCGATCGTAGCGATGCCCGATGGGCTCCACCCTCCTGACGTCGGTAGCGGGTCAGTTCGTTGGTGAACTCCATACAGGCCGCCACCGAGGTGTTGAACGACCACCTCTCCATGTCGTCACTGACCTTGGCGATCAGACGGTGCACGGACCGAGTCAAGGCACTATCGATCGCATTCGGTTCGCCCCCGCGCCACCGTGTCATCGTGGGCCTCGACGGCCGCCCGCCAGACCCGGTCCAGAAATTTGGCGCATCCTTCGATGATCTCGTCCGTCTGGGCGCTCCAGTCCATGTCTTCGCCCGGCGGTCCGGCGAAGAGATGAAAGAGGCGCAAGGCGTCGGCACCGACCGTGTCGAAGTACTTGGTCGGGGCGATCAGGTTTCCCTTGGATTTGGACATCTTCTTGTCCGTCCAACCGGATCATCCCTTGGGTGAAGAGTTTCTTGAAAGGTTCACGGGGTACGCCCGGGGCCAGGCCCACATCGATGAGGGCCCGTGTGTAGAAGCGGGCGTAGAGAAGATGAAGGATGGCATGTTCGATACCGCCGATGTACTGATCGACAGGCATGAAATGAGAAGCGATGTGTGGGTCGAAGGGCCGGTCCTCGGCCCACGGGTCGCAGGAACTCAGGAAGTACCAGGAGGAGTCCACGAAGGTGTCCATCGTGTCGGTCTCGCGCTCGGCCGGGCCCGCCGCATATGGGACACGTGGTATGGCAGGAAGGTGGGGTGCCGGGTGAGCGGTGACTCCCCGGTGGGGAGGAATTCGACATCGTCGGGAGCCAGGATTGGAAGTTGGTCCTCGGGTACACCGACCGATCCCATGGTCTGGGCAATAGACGACGGGAATGGGACAACCCCAGAATCTCTGGCGCGAGAGCAGCCAGTCCCGGAGCCGATAATTGACGGTTCGTCCGCCGATCCCTTCGCGCCTCGAGCCAGGCCATGGCCCGTTCCTTGGCCGCCGCGATATCGAGACCGTCAAGGAATCCGCGAGTTTTCCTTGATCCCCTCTCCCGTCCAGGCGCCCGCCCTCGAATCCTCGGGCGGGTCGGGTGGTCCGGACAACGGGGAGACCGTAGGCGTGGCAAAGTCCCAGTCCCGTTCGTCCTCGGCGGGGACGGCCATGATGGCGCCGGTGCCATAGCGGATGAGGACGTAGTCGGCGACGAAGACGGGTATGTCCGACCGGTGAAGGGGTTGATCCGTGGCCACCGGTGAAAGCGCCACGCTTGGCCAGAGTCCGGCCCTCGCCGTCGGACGAGGTCCGTTCGTATTCGGTCACATGGGCGACGGCGGTCCGCACACTCCGCCACCGCCTCGTAGTTGGGCGTCGGTGGTGATGACGTCGACCAGGGGATGTTCGGGGGCCACCACCGCGTAGGTCATACCGAAGCTCGTGTCCGGTCGCGTCGTGAACACCCGGAGCGTCTCACCGGCGGCGGCCCGACCACCGGCAGTTCGAACTCCACTCCCTCGGAGCGGCCCACCCAGTTGCGCTGCATCGTCTTCACCCGCTCGGGCCAATCGAGGGCGTCGAGGTCGGCCAGGAGCTCGTCGGCATAGGCGGTGATGCGGAAGAACCGCTGCTCGAGGTCGCGCTGGACGACCAGGTCGCCCGACCGCTCACAGGTGCCATCGGCCAGGACCTGCTCGTTGGCCAGGACCGTCTGGCAACCGGGGCACCAGTTCACCGGGGCCATCGGACCGGTAGGCCAGACCCGCCTCCAGGAGCCGCAGGAAGATCACCTGGTTCCAGCGCATATAGGCCGGGTCATGGCTGCGGATCTCGCGCCGCCAGTCGTAGACCGCGCCGAGGGCGGTCACGCTGGCCTTGAGCTCGGCGATGCGTTCCTCGGTGAAGGCCCGCGGGTGGGTACCGGTCCGGATGGCTGCGTCTCGGCCGGGAGGCCGAAGGAGTCGAACCCGAAGGGGGAAAGCACGGCATACCCCTGCATGGTCCGGTGTCGGACCAAGAGGTCGCCGAAGGTGTAGTTCCGGACATGGCCCTGGTGGGCGGCGCCGCTCGGGTAGGGATACATGCAGAGGATGTACTGGGGAGGGCGGGGATCGTCGGCGTCGACCTCGTAGGAGCCCTCGTCGGCCCAGCGCCGCTGCCATTTCTGCTCGACCTGCTGTAGGTCATAGGCCCGTGCCATCGCCGGATTCTACGGAGACGCGGGGACCCCGTCCCGGCCGCCACCTCACCGCCGTCGGACCCACGGGGGACCGTAAGCGGGCACCGAGCCTCGGCCGCACGGCCGGGTGGCGGGCTGATAACGTTGCCCGCGGTCCCCGGGGGCGTAGCTCAGCTGGTAGAGCGCTTGACTGGCAGTCAAGAGGTTCGTGGGTTCGAGTCCCTTCGCCTCCACCGAGACCCTGGAAGAGATCGAGATTCGCTCGCTGGCGTATGTGTCGCCTCCGCTCGTGGACCGTGTGGGAGCGCCCCCCTCACTTCGGCTCGGCGGCCCGGCGGCGGTTGTAGAGGCGGATGGCCCAGAGGTAGGAGGCCAGGGCGATGCCGACGCTCCACGCCGACGGCGACGATGGCGTGGTCGCCGACGCCGGCGCCGGTGAGCAGCCCCCGCACGGTGTCGGCCACCGGGGAGAAGGGCTGGTACTCGGCGAACTGGCGCAGCCCGTCGGGCATCGTCTGGGTCCGCACGAACCCGCTGCTGAGGAAGAGCGAGCAGGAACAGGATCATCGGGGTGTTGCTGGCCGTCTCGACGCTCTTGGCGGCCAGCCCGAGTGCGACGGCCAGCCAGATCAGGGCGAAGGCGAACAGGGCCAGGAGCCCGATGGCGGCGAGCCACTCGAGCGGCCCGGCCTGGGGTGCGGAACCCGAGGCCGAAGGCGACCCCGATGAGGACGCCCAGCGCGGCCAGCGTCTGGATCAGGCTGCCGAGCACGTGGCCGGTGAGGACCGAGGCGCGGGCGATGGCCATGGTGCGGAACCGGTCGATGATGCCGCCGGTCATGTCCATGGCGACCATGATCGACGTGCCCTGGACGGCCGAGGCCACCGTGACCAGCAGGAGCCCCGGCACGACGTAGTCGAGGTAGGCGTGCACGGCCCTGGTGCGCGCCGAGGCCGGCGCCGAGCTGGCCGCCGAAGACGTAGACGAACAGCAGCAGCAGCACGATGGGCATGCCGACCAGCATCAGCGTCATCGACGGGTAGCGCAGCTGGTGCTTGAGGTTGCGGCGCAGCATGACCCGCGAGTCGCTGAGCGTGTAGGCGAGCGTGGTCATCGCTGCGCGCTCCTCGTCGGGCATCGGCGGTCTGCCGTCGGGCTGCGGCCGGTGACGTGACTGCCGGTGACGGCGAGGAACACGTCGTCGAGGTCCGGGGTGTGGATCGACAGCCGCTCGACGGCGATACCGGGCCTCGTGCAACTCGTCGAGCAGGTCGCGGAGCGAGTCCACCGTGCCGTCGGCGGGGACCTGCAGGACCAGCTGGTCCTGGTCGGTAGCAGCCGCCGGGAGCAGCTCGGCCGCCGAGCGCAGCGAGGTCGGGACCGGCGAAGTGGAGTCGGACGTGGCCGCCGGGGATCCGGCTCTTCAGCTCGGCCGGGGTTCCTTCGGCGACGATCCGGCCCTGGTCGAGCACCGCGATCCGGTCGGCCAGCTGGTCCGCCTCGTCGAGGTACTGGGTGGTGAGCAGGATGGTGACGCCGGCCGCAGGCGAGCTCGCGGACGATCTCCCACATGGTGAGGCGGCTGCGTGGGTCCAAGCCGGTGGTGGGCTCGTCCAGGAAGATCACCCGGGGCTCGCCGACGAGGGTCATGGCCAGGTCGAGTCGCCGTCGCATCCCGCCCGAGTAGGTCGACAGCAGCTTGTCCGCGGCGTCGGCGAGGTCGAACTGCTCCAGCAACTCGGTCACCCGCCGTCGGCCGGCCTCGCGGCCGAGGTGGCGGAGGTCGGCCATCAGCTGCAGGTTCTCGGCCCCGGTGAGCAGGTTGTCCACGGCCGAGAACTGGCCGGTGACCCCGATGACGGCCCGCACCCCGTCGGGGTCGGTGACCACGTCGTGACCGGCGATGCGCATGGAGCCGGAGTCGGCCGGGATCAGGGTGGAGAGGATGCGGACCATCGTGGTCTTGCCCGCCCCGTTCGGCCCCAGCAGCGCGAGGATCGTGCCCTCGTCCGGCGGTCAGGTTCACGTTGTCGAGCACCAGATGGCTGCCGAACGACTTGCACACGTCGCTGGCCACGATCCCCGGTGCGGTCCGCACGGCTGGTCATCGGCTGCGTGCCCTGTCGTTGCGCGGTCCGGGGCGTCGGGGAGCTCGCCGGCGGCGCGCAGCGCCTCCCGGCGGCTCCTTCCACTCCTGCTCCAGCACGGGAAGCCGCTCCACCAGGAAGTCGGCGAAGGCCGCCCACTCCAGCAAGCATCGCTCGCCGTTCGGGCGGGGTGCCGGCCAGCAGCGCAGACCCTCCCGGGCCAGCTCGCCCTGCTCCTGGTACTCGGAGATGTCGAAGCCCATGGCCCGAGGCGACGACATGTCGATGCACACCCGGTCCATCCGCTCGCCCGCGGCCCGGGACCGTCGGATGAGCCCGAGGTTCTCCAGCGTGTTGACGGCGCCGGCGATGGCGCTCCGGCTGGCCAGCAGGGCGTCAGCCAACTCGGTGATGCTCTGCTCGCGTGGGTCGCAGACCGCCAGGTACCCGAGGAGGCGTCCCACCATCGGGGCCATCCCGTAGCGGCGGGCGTAGAAGCGGCCGGCGTGGTCGGCGAAGGTGATCTCGCCGTCACTGGGCACGCTCCATACTACATAGATTCCTGAGATAACACAAATCTGTGTGATCTCAGTCTGTACGGCGCCTCCGCTCTCCTACCCCCCGGCGGCCACCACCGCTCCGGCCCGGTAGGAGAGCGACACGCCCCGCCCACCCATGCGCAGCGGGTTCCGGTCGAGCCCGTTGGTCACGTAGGCGAACGACAGTCCCGTGGCGGGGTCGGCCCAGGCGACCTGCCCGCCCGCCCCCATGTGCCCGAACGTACGCGGCGAGTTGGTGGAGGCGAAGCCCCGCAGCATGGCCGTGTCGCTCTCCCCCGCCACGAGGAGCCCGAGCGTGCGATTGGCCGGAGCGCCCGTCATGGGATCGACCAGATCGCAGAGGATGTCGGCCGTCCCCGCCCGCCACACCTCGGGGTTCCAGAAGCCGTCCGGGTTGGCGAGCAGCGCTTGGTAGTACATGGCCAGATCGGCGGCCCGCCCCACCGCGCCGCCGCCGGGATGGCCCACGGACCGCACCCCCGGGTCGTTGTGGCGGACCAGCTCGTCCTCGGACGTGCCGATGGCCGATACGTCCAGGCCGATCGAACCCCCGAGCTGGTCCACCTCGGCCTCCGACAGGCCGTCACCCACGGCCACGACCTCGAGCACGTCGTGCTGGTCCTCGGGACCCGGTCCGAGGCACAGAGACGGGATGTCCAAGGGACCGAGGAGCCTGTCACGGACCAAGGTGCGAAAGTCGGTGCCCGTGATGACCTCTGCCAGATGGGCGAGCACCCAGGACGCCGAGGCGCCGTGGTACACGAAGCGCGTACCGGGCTCCCACTCGAGTGTCCACGACGCCAGGCGCTCCACCCGTCGGTGCGGGTCGGACCACTCCTCGTCGGGCATGCGCGCCGCGGGGAATCCGGCGGTGTGCGTGAGGAGGTGCTCGACCGTCACCGCCTCCTTGCCGTGCTCGGCGAACCGCGGTTCCACGTCGCCGACCCTCGTATCGCGCCCCAGGCGCCCTTCGCCCAGGAGCAGCCACATGGCACCGGCGGTGATGGCCTTGGTGCACGAGTAGACGACGAACCGGCTGGTGGGGGGAGCGCCGTAGGTGCGGGTGGCCAGGAGCTGGCCGCGGTGGGCCACCGCCATCTGGCATGCAGGGAGCAGGCCCTCGTCGACCTCGCGACCGGCACGGCGGAGCAGGCCGTCGAGCACGGCCGGATCCACCGATGCGCCGGGCCTGTCGGCCACGGGGTGCCCGCCGGGGTCGTCCACGCGTTCCATCAGAGCGACGACGACGTCACTGCCTTGTCGGCCCTGTACGACAGCACCGACCGGCGCGCACGAGCCGACAGCACCGACAGGATCGATCCTGCCGAGCCGATCGACAGCACCGAGAAGAACGAGCCGATCGAGGCGATCGAGCACATGGACCCGATGGAGCCCACGGACAAGAACGAGTTCTTGGAGCCGATGGACAGCACCGAGTTCTCCGACCACAGCGACCATCGAGACGAGGAAGCGGGGGCGTGCGCCACGCGCCCATTATGACGCGGTCGCACCCCTCGGGGTCCTGGGCGCAAGACGGTGCAGGGCCGGGATCAGCGCGATGCGAGCTTCATGCCGGCGCGCATCACTGCGTCCCTGGCCCCGTCGGGCAGAAAGCGAACGGCGATCGCCGTCGCCTTGGCCTCACGCCCGACGACGTATCGCGCCGCGGGCTTCGGGCTCGTGACGGCCCGCTCGACCACCCGGGCCACCACCGACGGGTCGACGCCGGTCTTGGCCTGGAACTGCATGGCCTTGCGCAAGGCGCCGATGGCGGGCCCGTAGCGCTCGAGCCCCTCGGGCGGCAGGGCCGCCTCGATGTCGTCGGCGGCAGACTGGCCCTTGTCCCAGATGGGGGTGCGGACGGCGCCGGGCTCGATCACCACGGTGCGGATGCCCGTGGAGGCCAGCTCGTGGCGCATCGACTCGGCGATCGCCTCGATGGCGTGCTTCGAGGCCGCGTAGGGCGCCACGAAGGGATTGGCCACGCGCCCGCCGATGGAGCCGATGAACACGATGCGTCCCCGCCGGCCCGATCGCCGGATCGATGGGAGCACGGCCCTCGTCACCGCCACCGGGCCGATCACGTTGACGTCGAACTGGCGCCGCCACTCGTCGACGGCGAGGTACTCGACCGGACCGCCGACGGCGATCCCGGCGTTGTTGACGACGGCCGTCAACCCGGCGTCGCCCGCGGCGGCGTCGATCTCCTTGGCCACGGCGTCCACCGAATCCATGTCGGTGACCTCGAGGAGCACCGGGCGGAGGCGGTCGCTCGCCGTCGATGCCAGGCGCCGGGCGTCCTCGTCGCGCCGGACACCGGCGAAGACGTGCCAGCCGAGACGGTCGAAGGCGATGGCGCAGGCTTGGCCGATCCCCGTGGATGCACCGGTGACGAGGATCGAGGAGGAAGGCACGGTCCCACGATGACAGCTTTCGCCGTCACCCGCTCGCTCGCCGTGGGGGGGCGGCGCCCTCAGGGGCCGGAGGAGACCCGTTCCCGGGTGGCGTGGCGCCGCCTTCTTCGCTTCGTACATGGCCTCGTCGGCCTGGCGGACGAGGAGCATGGGATCGGTGTCGTGGTCGCACTGGGCCAGGGCGACGCCCACGCTCGCCTCCAGGGGGACGAGGCCGCCGTCCACCGGGATCCGGCACTCGGCCACCACCTGACGGATGCGTGCCGACGACCTCGTCACCCTGGCAGCTGTGGGAGTGGCAGAGCACCACCAGGAACTCGTCGCCGCCCAGGCGCCCCACCACGTCACAGCGGCCGGTGGCCTCGGTGAGGGCGAGGGCCGTGACGGCGATGGCGGCATCACCGGACTCGTGGCCGTGGACGTCGTTGAGCGGCTTGAGGCCGTCGAGGTCGACGAACAACACCGCCACCGTGTCGCCGGCCTCGCGGCGGCGTGCCACGTCGTTGGTCAGGAACTCGAGCACCGACGGCCGGTTCAAGAGCCCGGTGAGCGAGTCGTGCGTGGCGGCGTCGTGGAGGAGGCGCCGCTGCGCCTCGTGCTCACGGGTCCTCGTCCCGAGGGCCGTGATCGACGCCTGCAGCGCCCGCCCCGTCCGCCCCGGCAGCGGCGTCAGCAGCTCGGGATCGGAGAGGTCCTCGGCCGCCAGTGCCACGGCCTTGCCCTCCACCGCCTTGAGCGTCGACGCCATGTCGTTGAAGGCCTCCGTGGCGGTGACCACCTCGCGGTGGCTGGAGTCGGGCAGTGGGGCGAGGTCGAATTCGCCGTTGTGGATCTGGATCGCCTCCGCCGCCAGGCGCTTCAGGGGACGGGCCACGATGCGGCCGGTGAGCCCCACCCCGCCGAAACAGGCGACGAGGAGCACGAGCAGGAAGCCCATCTCCTCCACCATCCGGTGCGTGGCCGATGCCGCCTGGGCGCTGGCGGTGGGCGCGCAGGTCCTGCGACGCGGCGGTGACCAGCTTGTCCAGGTCGGCCAGGTACTGGAGGGAGTGGGCGGCGGCGGCGCCGGCGAAGGACAGGTCACCGACGAAGGGGGACTTGGTGCCGTTCATGGCGACCGACAGGCCCTGCTGGATCGTGGCGGCGAAGTGCACGTCGCCCGCGTCCGTGTGCAGGTGCCTCCACACCGCGGCCGCATCGGGGCCGAGAAGCCCCGACAGCTCCTGGTTCGCCGTCTCGAACTCCCCCGCCGCCTGGACGAGCTCCTCCTTGGAGTTGGCCGGCCCGACGCCGATGAGGACGTAGATCGTGCTCTCGATCTCCTGGCCGCCGGCGAGGAACGCCTGGTACGCCTGGCGCAGGGTCGACACGTGCACCTCGAAAGACCCCGGCGGGGACCACGTCGCCACGTCGGCCTGGAGGCGGTCGAAATCGCGGTACCAGATGCTGTCGATGGTGGCGGCCATGTCCTCGGTGAACGTCCGGATCTCGCTGAAGCTCACCGTGCCCTCCGCCATGCCCACGATGACGTCGGGCAACGCCGCCACGTCGGCCCGCAGCGTCGGCGTGGACGAGAACGTCGGGTAGTCGTTGAGTGCGGCGACCTGCTCGGCGATCTGCTTGCGGAAGGGCGTGGCCGGGTGCAGCAAGGAGTCGAGCACGGTTTCGTCCACACCCAGCTGCCGGCCGTAGGACACCGCCGTCAGGGGCAGCTCCAGGCGGTTCATCTGCGCCCGCGCCAGGGCCACCGTCTCGAGCTGACGCGCATCGCCGGCCACGGTCTGGGCGTGGGTGCGGATCGCCCACGCCCCGCGTGCCGATGACACCGCCAGCGTGGCCGTGGCCAGGAGGGGGACGAGGACGATGGCCACGAGGACGAGGCGGACCCCGGGCCGCCACCGCTGCGGGCCCGAGACGTGATCGTGCTCGGCGGGTCGGGAGTCCGACCGCGCCGGTGACCCGGCTGCCGGGCGTGCGGCGTCGACTGGGGAGGGAGCGGTGCTGACCACCACGACAAGGTTTCGACGCGATCCCGACCTGCGCTTTACCGCCCATGTCGGAGCCAGGCTCGAGGAATGTCCTGCTCAGCGGGTAAACCGTGCCCGGAGGCCCGAACCGGAGATGACGTTGTTGGCCCGTTGGGACAGCCGGGTCCCGGATCGGGGCACCGGCGGTGCGGATCGACCGCCGGGTGGCGGTGGGCCGGCTACTGACGGAGCAGGAACGACACGTTGTCGCCGAACAGGCCGGCGTGGCCGTCGGGCCCGCACCCGGACCGCTCGTAGTCCCCCATGGGCGTGCCCGTGCCCTCGGAGTGGGGGAAGTCGCTGCAGCACATGAACAGGTCGCCGCTCTTGGCGGCCAGGCGGGCGGGCTGCTCGTAGGAGAACGACGACACGCGTACCTGGCGGTGGAAGTACTCGCTCGGCCGCAGGTCGAGTGAGGCGAGAGGCCGGCCGTTGAGCCTCGAGGTGAAATCCCAGCCGCCGTCGAGCATGAGCAGGTACTGCGGCACCCAAATGGAGGCCAGCTCCACGATCCCGATGCGCAGCTCCGGGTGCCGCGCCAGGGTCCCGTTCACGATGAGGTCCGTCACGGCGATGGCGGGCGGCACCCAGATGAACACGGATTCGAGGACGGGGACGAAGCTGTCGTCGGGATCGGTGAAGAACGCCTCGTCGAGGACGCGGGGTTGGTCGGCCACGTGGAAGACCGGCGTGACGCCGTGGTCCACGAAGGCGGACCAAAGCCGGTCGTGGTCGGCATGCGACAGGGGCCTGCCGTTGACCGCCGCCGGGGCGATCATGCCCAGGCGCACGCCGGCCGCTGACAGCTCCGCCAGCTGCGCCTCGAGCCACGCCGGGTCGCGCAGGGTGAGGTGGGCGACCGGGTGCAGTCGGCCGCCACTGTCGCGCACCACCGTTGCGCACCAACGGTTCCACGCCGCCATGTTGGCCGTGAGCGTGGGCAGCGACACCGACAGCCGGCGCTCCCACAGGAGTCCGAAGTTGGGGAAGACGACGGCCTCGTCGAGACCGAGCACCGACAGGTGCCGGACACGGGCGGCGGGATCCCAGTACTCGAGCGGCAGTGCCTCGTCGTAGTCGTACTCCGGCGGCAGGTGCTGGCGGCAGCGCTCCCGGTACCGGCCCATCGTCACCGTCTCGCCGGGCAGCTGCACGTCCGCCATGTCGAGCCGGCGGTCTCTCCACGTGAGCCACGGGTACCCGAGCTCGTCGTCCACGATGGACAGCGCCTCGTGCCGATGGGCGGGGTCGATGTGCTCCGCCCACAGGCCGCGGGACTCGTAGAGGTGCTGATCCGAGTCGATGATGGTGGTCACGGTGGGCCAAGTGTACGGCCGGCGCTCACGCCGCTGCCAGGGGGTCGGGCGCGTCAGCGGGACGGGGACGGCGTGGCCGTGGGGATCGACTGGGCGAAACGGAACACGGCGTCGGGGTCGACCGCTCCCTTGACCTGGACGAGCCGCTCGAGGTTCTTCCCGTAGTACGCCGTCTGCCAGTCCTCCAGGGTGGGATCGATGTAGTTCTGGTACGACCCACTGGCATGGGGGGCGAGCGTCCCGGCCGTGGCCGCCAGCCACGCCGTGGCGGCATCGGACTGCGGGGAGGCCACCGCGCTCGACAGCGTGACGCTCATCTCGATGTCGGCCAGGGCGCGCCGGTGGACGAAGGCGGTGGCACCGGGGTCCACGCGGCCCACCGCCCCTCCGAAGGAGTCGAACACCACCGCGCCCCCGAGCCCCGGCGCCTGGTCCTGGAACCCCCCGACGGCGTCCACGACGGCCGACACCCCGGCGTCGGGGAGTGGGGCGTCGATGAACGACGACTTCACGGCGAACGCCGAGCGGTCGAGCATGCCGGCGGGGTCCTGCGTCGGCAGGTGGCACTGCGCCACCGACAGGCCCTCGCACCCCGCCTCGATGAGCATCCCCGCCACGAAGGACTCCGGGCCGGTGAAGCGGTAGCTCGGGGTGCCCACGGCGCGCTCCAGGGATTGGAGCTGCACGGCCAAGGCGGTGGTATCGCCGCAGAAGACACCGGTCACGCGGGAGCTTGGTCCCCGCGCTCCCCTCCGACAGCAACTGGCAGTTCGACCACAGCTCGTCGGGTGTGTCACCGATCCACTCCTGCCACGACCCCAACGCCTCGGCCGCCGCCGACCACGGCCACTCCAGCGTGAACAGGGCCAGGTCAGGCAGAGGGTGGGTGGTGAACTCGAACGACGTCACGACGCCGAAGTTGCCGCCGCCGCCCCCGCGGCAGGCCCAGTAGAGGTCGTCGTTCTCACCCGGACCGCACGTGAGCACGCGGCTGTCGGCGGTGACGATGCGCAGCGACGACACGTTGTCGCACGTGAGCCCGAAGTTCCGCCCCACGACCCCGATGCCGCCCCCCAGGGCCAGGCCGGCGATGCCCACGGTGGGGCACGAGCCGCCCGGCACCGTCACCCCCGCGCCCGCCAGCGCGGCGTACATGTCGACGAGGCGGGTGCCGGACCCCACGCGAGCGAGGCCCTGTCCGGCCACGGGCGCCACCCCGTCCAAGGGCGTGACGTCCACCACCAGGCCGTTCCCGATGCAGTAGCCCCCGTAGCTGTGGCCTCCGGAGCGCACCGCCAACGGCAGCCCGTACCGCCGGGCGAACTCGACCGATCGCTGCACGTCCCCCTCACCGGCGCAGTAGGCGATGGCCTGGGGGCGGATGGCGTCGAACCGCTCGTTGTAGATCTGGGCGCTGGCTAAGTAGGCCGGATCCGACGGCGTGACGACGCGTCCCGACAGCGATGCGGCCAATGCGGCCCACGGCGCTGCCCCGGGGGGAGCCGCGCCGGGATGCGACGTGGTCGACGTGGTCGACGTGGTCGACGACGCCGACCGGCGCGCCGCGCCCCGCACGCCGACGCCACCGGACCGAGGGCGAGGAGCGAGGCGACGGCCGCCCCCGTCGACCCGGCGTTGCGCAGGAACTGGCGACGCCCGAGCACTCGTGGCACGGCCGTCCACCCTACGGCCATCGGCTGCCTCCCCCCTGCCGCCGGGCCCCGACCGATCGCCGTCCTCACCGACGCGTCGCGTCGGGCGTGGACGACACTCCGGGCCGGTGCGACGTCACACCAGGATCTTCGTCCACCCCTCGCCCACGGCGGACATGAAGACGGTCGTGAGCTTCATGGAACGGTGCAGCCAGACGCCGTCCACGAGCACATAGTCGTCGTCCTCGTAGCCGCACATCCAGTACGAGGACCCATCGGGCCGGCGGCACGGGCTGAGCAGGTCCCAGCGCCCGGTGGCGGAGGCACCACCTGCATCCATCGTGATACGGGGATTGAGGAAGAAGTGGCGCGAGAACACGAGGGTGGGATCGGCCAGTCGTCGGGCGATGGCGTGACGGCCGACCACCTGCCCGAGTGACGGACCGCCGTCCCACACCCCGTCCGGCGTGAAGAGGGCGGCGACACTCTCCGTCACGGCCCGCATGGTGCCGGCGTCGACGACGCCGCCGGCGGAGAAGCGCAGATCGACGAGCTCGGCGTAGCGCGCCTTGAGCGCCTGCACGCCGAGCACGCCCTCGGTCAACGCCACCCGCGTGCGCAGCGCCTCCACCTCGGTGGCGAGATCCTCGACGGTGCCCATGAGTTCCTCCTGTCGCCGCCGTGTCGTGGCCCGTCACTCTACGAACAGCCGCCCCGTCGTGGTCCAATGTCGCCGGTGGAGCCCTTCGACATTCCGGTGGACCTCGGCACTCCTCGGGGCCCCGTGCCGTCGCCCGGCGCTCATACCGGAGGTCCGGTCCGGCGCCCGGTCCGGCGCCCGGTCCGGTGCGGAGGGGTGGACGCATAGAATGACGACATGTCCAAGGTGGTGGTCGATCCCGTCGAAGGAGCCCACGCGCTGACGGCCGAGGGGTTCACCGACGAGGAGCTCACGGCTCTGGCGCTGGCCGCCGATGCCGACGCCCCCCTCGACGCCGACGCCGTCCCCTTGGACCTGTACCTGGCCACGGAGGTGGCCCCGCTCCCGGCGTGGTACATGGCGCCGCCCCGGGTTCGCCACGTCGGACGGGCCGGCCGGGCGGTGGTCCTCGCCCTGGTGGCCTCGTTCCTCGTCATCGAGGCGTTCGGTCTGTGCAGCACCTACGGTCAGTCGCTGTTCCACTGACCGGGCAGATCGGCCTCTGACCAACCGGCGCGCCCCGCAACGCCCTCGGGGCGCCACTCGAGCTCGATGGCGTGGCGCACGCCGATGCCGCCGACGGCGTCGGGGGCACGGGGCTTGCGGCGCCGCACCTCGTGGGCGAAGCCACGGTGCAGGGCCACGATGTCCAGGCCCCGACGCTGGTAGAAGCCGAGCGCATCCAGGTTGTCGTTGGTGGTGGTGAGCCACAGGCGCACACCGTGGCGCCGGGCCAGATCGATGGCGGCGGCGAGCAGGGCCGAGCCCACCCCGCGTCGGGGGACGAGGCTGTCGAGCGTCACCACCTCGAGGCCGGTCCCGTCGAGCCGGTAGGTGAGCAGCCCCGACCGCTCGCCCTCCTCCTCGGCCACGAGACCCGACAGCTGGCTCGGGTCATGCGCCCCGCTCGTGCTCAGCACCGGCAGACCCCACCTGTCGCCGAGCACGGCGGCGAGCCACGGCCTGTCGGGCGCGGCCAGCTGGCGCACGACCTGCTCGACCCGTCGCCGCCACAGGTCCGTGACCGAGACGCCCAGCTCCCCCAGCATCGAGGCGAGGAGGGGCATCGACAGGCCGAGCACGGTGCCCGGATTGCCGTCGATGCCTGCAACGAAAGGTGCGCCGAGACCCTCGATGCTGAAAGCACCAGCCAGCGCCAGCGGCTCGCCGCTTGCGACGTAGGCGGCGACGTCGTCGGCCGAGGGCGAGCCGAAGTGCACCACCGCCGACGCCACGGCGCTGCGCCGCAGCCCCGATTCGGTGTCGATCAGGCACTGTCCGGTGTGGAGGGTGGCGTCGCGCCCCGCCGTCATCTCCCACATCGCCACCGCAGCCGCCGGGCCGGCGGGCTTTCCCAAGGACATGCCACCGATCTCGAGCAGCGAGTCGCATCCGAGGACGAGGGGACCCCTCCGGCCCTGCGCCACCGCCGCCGCCTTGCGCTCGGCCAGCACGGCGACGGCCTCGGCGGCGTCCTCGGTGTCCACGTCCTCGCCCACGCCGCTGACCGCCACCTCGGGATCGATGCCGGCGTCGCGCAGCACGCGCAGCCGGGCGGCCGAGCCCGAGGCCAGCACCACACGTCGGAAGTGTCCCCGTCTCACCATCGTCGCGAGCTTGGCACCGATTCGTAGAATGCCCACGTGCCGGACCGCAAACCTCCTCGCCTCCTCGGCGACGAGCGGCGCACGCTCCTCGCCCTGCTGCAGTACCAACGCGAGTCCCTGGTGCGCAAGGTCACCGGCGTGAGCGAGCAGGAGGCGCGCCACCGCTTCGTCGCCAGCGACACGACCCTCCTGTGGTTGATCACGCACATGACCCGGGCCGAGGCAACCTGGGTCCTGCGTCGTTTCGCCGGCGAGGACGGCGAGCTGCCCGGGGACACTCCCGGTCCGCACGACACCGTGGCCGGTGCAGTAGAGGCCTATCGCGCCATGTGGCACCGCGTGGACGCCGTGGTGGAGGACGCCCGTCTCGACGCCCCGCTCGCCGAGGTGGGCGAGGAGGCCCCCGTCGACCTGCGCTGGGTGCTCACCCACCTGCTCGAGGAGACGGCCCGCCACGCCGGCCACGCCGACATCCTGCGCGAGCTGGTGGACGGGACGACGGGGCGCTGACGCGCTCAGGCCGCCATGCCGACGACGGGCCGGTCGAGGGCGGTACCGCCCGTGGAACCGAAGAACCGACCGTCGCCGTAGGCGAACACCCCACCGTCCGAGGCGACGAGCCAGTACCCGAGACCGAGCGGGGCGGCGGCGATGCCCACGACGGGCCTGACGAGGGCCACGCCGCCCATCGAGCCGTAGAAGCGGGCGTCGCCGAAGGCGAAGACACCCCCGTCCGAGCCGACCAACCAGTACCCGCTCCCGAACGGGCTGGCGGCCATGCCCACGACGGGCGCGTCCAGGTGGGCACCGCCCATCGAGCCGTAGAACCGCGCCGCGCCGAAGGCGAACACCCCGCCGTCGGCGGCGACGAGCCAGTACCCGAGCCCGAAGGGGGCCACGGCGATCCCCACGATGGGGCGCGCAGCGCCCGGCCGCCCATCGAGCCGTAGAAGTAGGCGCTCCCGAAGGTGAAGACGCCCCCGTCCGACGCCACCAGCCAGTAGCCGTTGCCGAAGGGGGCGGCGGCCATGCCCACGACGGGTCGGGACAGCGCCACCCCGGCCATCGATCCGTACGACACGGCGTCGCCGAAGGCGAAGACCTCCCCGTCCGACGCCGCCAGCCAGTACCCCGCCTTGTCGGGGGTCGTGGCCATGCCCACCACCGGGGCGGTCACGGACACGCCCCCCATGGATCCGCAGTAGGGATAGTTCCCGAAGGAGAACACGCCGCCGTCCGACGCCACCGACCGGTAGCCGAGCGTCCGCTGCAGCGGGACGCAGGCCGCGGTGGCGGGCATCCCCATGAGGGCTTCGGCCTGCGGCCAGGTGAAGACGACGTCGCTCGGGGCGGGTGCACCGCAGTAGTCGGAGAAGGCCACGGCAACCGACGCCACGCCATGGCCTTCGGCCGCCCCCATGAGCGACGAGCAGTCGGCGCCCGACGGCGTGAAGTCGTACAGGATGGTGTCGCGGTGCCCCCACGGCACCGGTGGTGCGTGGTCGCAGTCGGTGTTGACGATGGCCTGCCGGGCCACCATGTCGCAGCCGTCCTCGTACATCCACCCGAAGTCCGCCAGCAGCGGGTCCGACACGCCGGCCTCGATGGCGCCGCTCCAGTACGAGGTGCCCACCGCAGCGGGAGCGGCGGGATCCTCCAAGCTGTCCGCGCCCGCCTGGGCCAGGGTGTCGAGCGACGTCGTCAGCTCCTCCACCGGCGGGAGCGAGCGGGACACGCGCTCGAGGTCGATGACGACGAACAGCTCCTGCTCGGCCGTGAGCCGGGCGAAGCCGTTCGTGTCCAGGGGGCCCAGTCCTTCGAGGGCCCGGCCGGCGTCGACGGCGGCGAGCGCGCTGGCGTAGGAGTACGGAAGGTTGAGGGCGGGGTTGGCCCCGGGATCGAGCGTGTCGTCGTGCTGGACGGCGACGCCGGTGGCGGTGGCGGCACCGGCCGGTGACCCCGACGGCCACGACACGGCCCCCACCACGGCCAGGGCGACCAGCATCACGAGCGCGGTGACGCCCGTCGCCGCCGCCCGCGTCGGGCGCCGCCACGTGACGCAGCGGTGCCCGGCCGGTCCCGATCCCGAGAGCCGCCCCCCCATGCGCATCTCCCATCCCCACGTGGAGTGAGCCGGAGCATCCTAGCTGTGACTGTGAGTGGGGAGAAGAGGGCTCCACCGCCGTCGGCCCGCCGGTCGAGGTTACATATCCGTTGACAGGCATATAACCGCTCCTGCATGCTCAGGGGGTGACCACGTTCGAGGTCCTGGCCGAGCCGACGCGGCGCCGCATCATGGACCTGCTGCGCGAGCACGAGCGGCCCGTGGGCGACCTGGTGGCTGCCATGGCCGTGAGCCAGCCGGCGGTGTCCAAGCACCTGCGGGTGCTGCGTGACGCCGGCCTGGTCGAGTGCCGCGTCGACGCCCAGCGACGCCTCTACCGGACCCGGCCGGGCCCGCTGCGCGAGATCGACGCCTGGCTGGCGCCGTACCGCCGGATGTGGTCGTCGGGACTCGATGCGCTCGAGCGCCACCTCGACGCCGCGCCCGGCACCGCCTCGGGGGCGGCGCCGACGCGCCGCACGGCACGCGGGCCGGCCGAAGGGACCGCACGTGGACGGTGAGCTCCACGAGCTCGGCGGCGGCCGGTGGCAGCTGCGCTTCACGCGCCGACTGGCGCACCCCGTGGAGGTGGTGTGGGGTGCGCTCACCCGGCCCGAACAGCTCCGCGCCTGGTTCCCCCAGACGATCGCCGGAGACCTGCTCACCCCCGGCGCGGTGCTCCGCTTCGACAGCCAGCACGGGTCGTTCCCCGGTCGCGTGGTGCGCGTCGACCCGCCGACGTTGCTCGAATTCCTATGGGGGACCGACACCATCCGCCTGGAGCTGACCGGTGACGACCGGACCTGCACGTTGACGCTCACCGACACCATCGACGAACTGGGCAAGGCGGCACGCGACGCGGCCGGCTGGCACACGTGCCTCGACCTCCTGGAAGCGAGCCTGGCGGGGACGGCGCCGGGGTTCACGTCCGGGGAGCGCTGGGCGTCGGTGCATCGGACCTACGTGCGGCATTTCGGCCCGCCGGCGTCCACCATCGGGCCACCCCACCGTCCGACGCCCTAGACACGGGCGGACCGGGCTCGCACCGGCACCACGCGCCCTGCGGGGACGGGGCCGCTACCGTGGGCCACCATGTCCGAGACCGCAGACCGCTACACCCGGGTCGCAGACGGCTTCACCGAGCGCGTGGTGGCGGTGACCGCGGCGCAATGGGCCGACCCCTCACCCTGTGCGGACTGGACGGCGCGCGACGTGGTCGTCCACGTCGTCACCACGCATGTGCGGGTGCTCGCCAACCTCGACGGCGCCGAGGCACCCGACGTGGACGGCGACGGCGACCTCGTGGCGCAGTGGCGCCACGCCTCCGCCGCCGTGCTCGAGGCCCTCGAGGACCCGGAGCGGGCGTCACGCACGGTGAGCGGGATGTTCGGCGAACAGTCCTTCGCCTCGCTCGTCGGCCGTCTGGTGTGCACCGACACACTGGTGCACACCTGGGACCTGGCCCGGGCCACAGGCCAGGACGACCGGCTCGATCCCGACGCGGCGGCACAGGCACTCGTGTTCCTCACCCCGCTCGACGAGGCCGTCCGCCGGCCCGGGGGGTTCGGACCACGCGTCGACGTTCCGGCCGGGGCCGACGCTCAGGCCGCGCTCCTCGGATTCTGCGGACGGGAGGCATAGATGCCCGATGTGACGATCGCCACCACCGGGGGCGACATGCCCGGGTACATGGCCGTTCCCTCGAGCGACGGGCCGTGGCCCGGCGTGGTGGTCATCCATGACGCCCTGGGGATGGGCAACGACCTGCGGAACCAGGCGGACTGGCTGGCGGGCGAGGGATACCTGGCCGTCGCCCCGGACCTGTTCCACCGCGGTGGCAGCAAGATCGCGTGCCTGCGCTCGGTCATGCGCGACGTCCGCGCCCACCAGGGCCGCTCCTTCGAGGACGTCGAGGCCGCTCGGCGCCTCCTCGGCGCCGACACGCGGTGCACGGGCACGATCGGTGTGATCGGCTTCTGCTTGGGGGGCGGCTTTGCGCTCGTCCTCGCCCCCGGACGCGGCTTTTCGGCCTCGAGCGTGAACTACGGCGCCGCCCCCAGGAACGCCTACGCCGAGTCCTTCCTGGCCGCCGCCTGCCCGGTGGTGGCGAGCTACGGGGCCAGGGACCGGACACTGCGGGGGGCGGCGCGGCGCCTCGAAGGGGCACTGGGCGCCGTCGGCGTCGACCACGACGTGAAGGAGTACCCGGGCGCGGGCCACGGATTCCTGAACGACCACGAGAGCGCCCACGACGACATCCCGGCGGTGTTCGCCCTCATGGCCAAGCTCATGCCGAACGGCTTTCACGAGCCCTCGGCGCGCCACGCCCGACAGCGCATCGTGGCCTTCTTCGACGCCCACCTGAAAGCGTGAGGCGCCCGGGCCCGGGCACCGGGAGGCGGGACCACCACAGGGGCGAGGCGTCGTCCCGGCGGGGAGTCGGAGCCGCCATGGCGGCGGCGGTCGTGGCCGTCGGCGTCGTGCTCGCCGGGCCGAGCACCGCCTCGGCCTCGACGACGCTCTCCTTCCCCGGCCGGGGTGGGATCGACGAGGCCTACGTCACCGGGGCCCCGGCCGGCCGCCACCTCACCGTCGTCGACGGCTCGGGCGCCACCGTGGGCTCCGGCGTGGTCAACCGCCTCGGCGGGCTCCTGGTACGCAACCTCTCGCCCGGCGGCAGCTACCGATTCGAGGAGTCGGGTCACAGCGCCACGGCCCCCTTCGCCGTCCTGTCCACGCACTCCGCCCCGCCTGCGTCGTTCTACGCCTCGCAACACCTCCACCAGGGGCTCAACTACGTGCGGATGCGCGACGGCATCACCTTGGCGGCCACGGTGCGGCTCCCGCCGGGCACGACGCTCGCCGACGGGCCGTTCCCCACCGTGATCGAGTACTCGGGCTACGCCGTCGCCGCCCCCCACAGCCTGATCGACGCGCTCGAGGGCAGCGCGCCCACGAACGACCCCTTGCTCCCGGACACCTCCACGGTGGTGGGCTCGGTCCTCGCGCCGCTGCTCGGATTCGCCACGGTGAGCGTGCAGATGCGCGGCACGGGGTGCTCGGGCGGCGCCTTCGACCTGTTCGGGTTGGACTCGGACTACGACGGCTACGACGTCATCCAGACGGTGGGGGCCCAACCGTGGGTGCTGCACCACAAGGTCGGGATGGTGGGGATCTCCTACTCGGGCATCTCCCAATTCGAGGTGGCGGGAACCGACCCTCCCGACCTGGCCGCCATCACACCGCTCAGCCCCACCGACGACCTGTACTCCACCGGCTTCCCCGGTGGCATCTTCAACGACGGCTTCGCCGCCAGCTGGGTGGCGCAACGCGCCGCCGACGCCCAGGCGGCACCGGGGGGCGGACAGCCGTGGGCGACGGCGGAGATCGACGCCGGCGACGCCACGTGCCGGTCGAACCAGCGCCTGCACCCCGAGGCCCAGAAGCTCGAGTCCATCATCGGGCCCGGCCTCGGGCGCGACCCCACCCTGTTCGACCAGCGCTCCCCCGTGGCTTGGGCCGCCCACATCCACGTGCCGGTCTTCCTCGTCGGGGCGCTGCAGGACGAGCAGGTCGGTCCGCAGTGGCCGGCGCTCATCTCCGCCCTGCGGGGCGACAGCGACGTCTTCGCCACCATGCTCAACGGCACGCACATCGATTCCGTCGGTCCCGACACCTTGTCGCGGTGGCTCGAGTTCCTCGACATCTTCGTGGCCGGCCGCGTCCCCACCCCCGCGCCCCTGCTGTCGGTGGTCGCACCGCGGGTGTACGCCGAGGCCACCGGAGGGGCCGGCGCCATGACCCCGCCTGCGCTGCGCTTCACCGCCGAGCCCTCGGCGGCCGCCGCCCGCAGCGCCTTCGAGGCCGCCGATCCCCGGGTCCGCGTCCTGTTCGACAACGGCGGCGGCGACCTCGGGCCGGGTGCCCTCCAGCCGACGTACGAGGCGGACTACTCGGCCTGGCCACCACGCGGGACGGTGACGCGCTATCTCCTCGGACCCTCCGGCGCGCTTCGGACCGGGACCGTGGCACACGGATCGGCGTCGCTTCGGCCCGACCCGTCGGTGCGTCCCGCCACGGACCTGCCGTCGGGCAATGCGTGGGCGGCACAACCCCCCTACGACTGGACCACCGTGCCGGCCGCCAACGGCATCGGCTTCGAGACCGCGCCCCTCGCCGCGCCGCTCACCGTCGTCGGGCCGGCCAGCCTCGATCTGTGGCTCGAGTCCACGGCCGCCGTCACCGACCTCCAGGTCACCGTGACCGAGGTCCGGCCCGACACCGGCCAGGAGGAGTACGTCACGTCGGGCTTCCTGCGCACCAGCAACCGCGTGCTCGCCCCCGGCTCGACCGCCCTCGACCCCGTGCCGACGTATCGCCGCGCCGATCGCCGGAACCTGCCGGGGGGCCGCTTCACCCTGGTCCGCATCCCCGTCGACCCCATCGCCCACACCTTCCGGGCCGGGACCCGCCTGCGCATCGTCATCTCCGCCCCGGGAGGGGACCGGCCCTCATGGGCCTTCGACACACCGAAGACCGACGGGAAGGTCACCGACACCGTGCAGCTGGGCACGGCGCAGCCCTCGGCATTGGTGGTCGACGTCGTGCAGGGCGTCACCCCCACCGCCACGTCTCCGGCGTGCGGCGCCCTGCGGGGCGAGCCGTGCCGGGCCTACGCCGCCATGGGCAACGGCGGGTGACGGCGCCGGCGCCTGGGGCGGGCCCGGGGCCGGCACGCGCCGGTGACCGCACCGGCTGCCATCAGGAGCCGGGGGCGAGCTCCTCGATGGCGAACTCGGGGCAGTTGGCGATGGCGAGGCGGGCCCGCTCCTCGAGCTCGGGAGGGACCGTCCCGTCGCCCACGACGCGCGACAGCCCGTAGTCGTCGATGTCGAAGAGCTCGGGCGCCAGCCCGTAGCAGCGGGCGTGCCCCTGGCACTTGTCGGGGTCGACGCGGATCCTCATGCCCAGGTCACCGGCAGCTGGCGCGGGCCCCGCACCTGCCCGCCGGCCCATGTCACCTCGGCACCGGCGTCGAGGTCGAAGTCGGGGATACGCGCCAGCCACTCCTCCAGGGCGACACGCAGCTCCATCCGCGCCAGGTTGGAGCCCGCACAACGGTGGATGCCCGAGCCGAAGGCCACGTGGCGGTTGTGGGCCCGGTCGAGGACGACGCGGTCGGCCCGGTCGAAGACGTCGGGGTCCCGATTGGCGGCGGGGAAGTTCATGAGGACCTTGTCGCCCGCCTTCATGGGGCAGCCCGCGTACTCGACGTCGCTCGTGACCACACGCGCCATGGTCACCGGCGAGTAGGCCCGCAACAGCTCCTCCACGGCCAGGTCCCAGACCCCGGGATCCTCGACCATGCGGCGGCGGTCCTCGGGGTGGGTGGCGAGGTGCCACAGCGACGAGCCGATGGCGCTCCAGGTGGTGTCGACCCCGGCGATGAGAACGAGGGCGGCGGCGCCGAGCACCAAGCTGTCGGGAATGGGGGCACCGTCCACCTCGCTGCGGATGAGCTCGCTCAGGAGGTCATCGCCCGGATCGGCGCGCCGGGTGGCGAGCTCGCTGATGAAGTACTCGAGCAACCCACGCACCCCACGGGTCCGGCGTTCGGGGTCGTCGGCGAACTCGAGCACGTCACGCACCCACCCCGTGAAGGTGTCGGCCAGGTCGGGGCTCACCCCCAGGATGTGGGCGATGACCCGCACCGGGATCTGCTGGGCGTAGCCGCTCGCCGCATCGGCGCGCCCTTCGGTCAGGAACCCGTCGACCAACCCGGCGCACAGTCGGCGGGTCATGGCCTCGTAGCCGGCCACGCGGCGGTGCGAGAACCACGGCAGCAGCAGTCGGCGCGTCCAGGTGTGCAGCGGAGGATCGGCCGAGATGGGCGGAAGCCCGTAGGGCAGGACCGGCTCTTCTGGCTCCTCCCCCTCGAAGGGGATCACCGCCACCTCGAGCGAGCTGAAGTGTGCCACGTCGTGAGCGATGGCGGTGACGTCCTCGTACCGGGTCGGCAGCCAGGTGCTCCCCCGCCGGTCGGTGTGGGCGATGGGGCAGCTCGTGCGCAGGTCGTCCCAGATCGTGAACGGATCGGCCACGTAGGCAGGGTCGAGCACGTCGAAGTCGCTCGCCCACGTGCGCACCGGTGCGGTACGTCCCACCCTGCGTCCCCTCCCCGGTCCCGGCCCCGGACCAAACCCCATCATGGCACCGGTGCCGGTGCGCACGGACCCGACGCACAGGGCCGGCGCCGGCGCCGGCCAGGACCGGTCGGCGCTGTGGCTACCGGGCCCCTTGCATGGGGGGGACCACCCACAGCGGCGGCTCCTGCGTCAGGTGGGTGCGCAGGAAGATGTCGAGCTGCGTCGGGGAGAGCGGGCGCCCGTAGAGGAACCCCTGCCCGGTGTCGCATTGTTCGGCCAGGAGGGGATCGAGCTGGCCTTCCTCCTCGATCCCCTCGGCCACGGTCTCGAGCCCGAGGGTCTTGCCGAACTGGACCAGGGTGTGGATGAGCATCGAGGAGTCGCGGGTCGTGATCATCGAGCTGATGAAGGAGCGGTCGATCTTCAGGATGTCGATGGGGAACTGACGAAGGTAGGCGGGCGTCGAGTACCCGGTGCCGAAATCGTCGATGGCGATGCGGACGCCGAGTGACTTCAAGGCGATCAGCCGCTCGACCATGAGCGCCGTGTCACGCATCAGCGTGGTCTCGGTGATCTCGATCACCAGGGCGTGCGGGGCGAACGACGTCTCGACAAGAGCGTCTCGCACGTCCTCGACGATGGTCTCGGACTCGAGCTGCTTGGCCGACACGTTCACCGACATGGCGATCCGGTACCCCTTGGCGTGCAGCGCCGCACCCTGCTGGCACGCCTCGAACAGCACCCACCGTCCGAGCGGCAGGATCAGCCCCGTCTCCTCGAGCACCGGCAGGAAGTGGTCGGGCGGGATAACCCGACGCGTGGGGTGCTGCCAGCGCAGCAACGCCTCGACGCCGGTGGTGGTGCGCGCGTCGATGTCGAAGATGGGCTGGTAACGGAGGAAGAACTGGTCGGAGGCGACGGCGATGCGCAGCTCGGTCTCGAACGCCTTTCGTCCTTCGAGCGCCATGGGCATGTCCTGGCCGAACAGCGAGTACCGGCCCCCGCCCGCCGCCTTGGCCTCGGTCAACGCTGTGAGCGCATCCTCCAGGAGGGTCTCCGCGTCGATGCGCGGGCCCAGGGCGATGCCCACAGAGGCCGATGCCGAGACCGGTTCCTCATCGCCCTCACCCAGGTGGAAGGGCTCACGCAGGACGCCGATGATCCGTTCGGCGACGAGCTGGGCCCGGCGGTCAGCGAGGCGCCGTCGGTGAGGACGACGAACTCGTCGCCGTTCTGGCGACCCACGGTGTCGGCCTCGCGCAGCACGGCCACGAGCCGCTCCGCCACTGCCTTGAGCAGCTCGTCGCCCCGGGCACGGCCCTGAAGATCGTTGAACGCGTCCAGTCCGTCGAGGTCCATGACCAGGGCGGCCATGGGCAGCTTGCTGCGACGGCTTCGGGCCAGCATCTGCTCGGCCCGGTCGACGACGAGCGCCCGTGTGGGCAGGCCCGTGAGCAGATCGTGCAACGACATGCGATCGATGTCCGCCGTGGGCGCGGCGACAGCCGCCACGGGCGGGACGACGAGGCGGCGGCGGCGCAGCAGCACACCCATCACGCCCAGCACGGCCAGCGTGGCCAGCACGAGGGCCCCACCCACCACGAGCCCCTGGCGCGACCCCGACGCCCAGCCCGTGACGGCAGGGCCCGCCACGGTGAGCGTCCAGCGGCCGCCGGCCTTCGTGTGCACGGTGTCGACGAGGGTGGTGGCGGAGGTGACGATCTCCTGCGATGCGACGGTGGTGGGCGGCGCACCGACGTCGTGCACCGCCAGGATGACGTTGAGATCGCGCTGGCCGCCCTCTGCCCCCGCCAGCACCGTGCCGGCGTCGAAGACACCGCCCACCCAACCTTCGAATGAGGCCCGGGCGCGCCGCCTCGGTGGCCGGCGCGACATGGCTGTAGACGGGGACGAAGAACACGACGGCCTGGCCCAGCGCCGCCTCAATCGACTTGAGCGTCTCGATCTGGGCGGCGTCCGGGGCCGCTCCTGGTGCCTCGAGCCCGGTCAACGTCGCTTCGTCGGGGGCCACGACCTTCGCCACCGCGAGCGTCCCGGTGTCACGCGCCGTCGACAGGGCGGATCCGGCCGGTGTGGCACACCAGTCGAGACCGGGGGGCAGCGCTGCGTCACCGGCACTGCGCACCGCAGGGTCGAGGGCGAGCAGGCGGGTGAGGCAGTAGGGCGAGCTGGCCGTGCTGGGCACGATGGTGAACGACCCGCCCGACCGGAGCGCGCTGGTGGGATCGCTCCCGACGAGGACCCGGTACAGGCCCAGCTGGTAGCCGAGGACGGGTTCGATGAAGGCGGCCCCGAGGGCGTTGGAAACGTGCCCGGTCGTGAGCGTCGTGAACCATTGCGACAACCCGGCGTTGGTCAACTGGGGGTTCTGCGCCACGACGGCGGCGGCCGTGGTGGTGAGATCGGCGTCGCGCTGGAGGACGGAGCTCACGTGCGCCGCCACCGTTTGCGCCCGCCGATCGAAGGACTGGCGATCGTGCTGGTTGACCAGGCTCCCCCATTGCCGTCCGGCGGCGGTGGCCGTCCCCAGCCCGGCCACGGCCACGACGACGAGCAGGACCACGGCACCGGCACGCCGCGGCCGGCGCACCGTCGTGCGTTGCTCCCCAGCCTTGGGCTGCTTCGTCGCCTTGGGCTGCTCGGCATTGTCGTCCCTCGCCGGGGACTCGGTCTGCGCCGGGGCCGCCACCGTCGGCGGGGCGTCGAACGGGGCCGAGACGTCGGCCACCGGTGTCGTGCTCTTCGTGGCGGCTCTCTTCTTCCTCCACACCCTGGTGGTCTGCGCCACCGCGACCTGCTCCGCGGTCCGTGCTGTGTCGGGGTCCTCGGCGTCCTCTGTCGCCGCGACACCGTCGGCCACCCCGAGGTCCGCGATGCCGTCGAGACCTGCGACCTCAGGAACACCTGCGGGATCGGGTGCTTCTGTGTCTTTCGCCTTGCCTTCGACTCGATGCCTTCGGCGCCGCGCCCTCCATCCGTCGGAGGAGGGCGCTTCCGCGGCGGCGAGGTCATCCGCCGTCGCGCCCTCGTCGGCGGCCGCACCCGGCTCGGCTACAAGCCCGGCTGCGGGCTCAAGGGCGCGGCCACGTGCGGGCTCGGACATGGCGACGCTCGTCGACACGGGGTTGAGCGCCGATGCGTCTCTGGAGGCCGGCCCCCCTCCCTCCACGAAGATCGGTGCCTCCACGGCGGGCATGTCGTCGGAGCTCGTGGCTGGAACGCGGGGTGTGTCGGTCCGGAACGCCGTCTCGGCCACCGGTGCCGGCACCACCAGGGCGGGCGCCTGCTCGTCGGCAGACGGCTCGAGCACCGGTGCCGCGTCGACCGGCGTCGTCACGGGGTCGGCAACGTGCTCGGGGTGCGACGCAACCGGCGGTCCGACGAACATGGCATCGGGATCGGTCGGCGACCCGGGCCGGTTCCCACTACCCGAATCAGGTATTGCCGAGCCTCGGCGCCGCCACATGGCAACACCATCGGCACAGGACGCCTTAGCCATTAGCCCGCAGAGGTCCAGGTCAGCGGGTTCTCGCCGGCCGGGGTACCTGGCGTGGCCGCCATCGACGCCGCCTGTGCGGGCCGACCGTGCCGGCGGTCGGGCGGAATCTTCCCCTGCCGGTATCGGCACGTCGGGCCCCGACCTTGAGCCATTCCGGGAAGAAATCGTGATCCGACGGCAAAATAGGTCTTGAGCAGGCAAGACGGTCGGGCTCCGCCGCCGCTGGGCAACCGTGACCCTGCCTTGGAACGCCGGGAGGACAAGATGCTGGCGGGCGAGCCCTACAGCGCCGCCGACACCGGGTGCGTGATCCTCGACTGCGCCCGGATCGAGACCGGGGACGACGTGCAGATCGGGCCCGGCGTGCACATCGGCACTGGGTCGGTGATCGGGGCGGCGAGCGTCGTCGTCCGCGACATCCCGCCCGGGGTTCTCGCCGCCGGGAACCCGTGCCGGGCCATCACGCCCATCGCCGTCACGGGGGAAGACGGGCCCGCGAGCCCCTGACCGAGACGCCGGGCACCGGCGCGAACGGGGGGACTACCGTGGAACAAGTGGGCTGTCTCCTGATCGCGTTCTTGCTGGTGGCGCTGGTATTCGTCGGGTTCGGATTCCTGGTCCATCTCCTGTGGATCCTGGCCGCCGTGTTCTTCTTGTGCTGGCTGGCGGGCTTCGCCTTCGCCCGCGGCCAGCGACGCGGCACCCGCCGGCGTCGGTGAGCGGGCTCCCTACCGCTCCCCGTGCGGACCGGGACCGATGAGCCCGAGCTCGTGGGCGTAACGGACGAGCTCTGCCCGGCTGGGTCGGCCCAGCTTCATGAGGAGGCGGGCCCGGTGCGTCTCCACCGTGCGCAGGCTGACACCGAGGAGCGTGGCCACTTCGGCGTTGGTGTGGCCGAGGGCCACGAGGCCGAGGACCCGCACCTCGCGCGGTGACAGCACCGCCTCCCCCAGGCCCTCTCCACCCGTGCCGTCTCGCCAACGCGAGAGGTTCACGCCCAGCGACGCTTGGAGGAACGTGCCCCCGGCGGCCACGGCCCGGATGCCGTCGAACAGCTCGTGGGCCGGCGCAGTCTTGAGGAGGTAGCCGTTGGCCCCCGCCGCCAGCATCTGCTGCACGAAGGCAGGGCGGTCCACCACGCACAGCACGAACACCGAGGCGTCGGGGTAGCGCTGACGCAACGTGGTGATGATGGCGTCCCCGTGGGCGTCGGGCAGCTCGAGACTGGTGATGATGACACGGGGTGCCACCCTGAAGTCGAGGGCGTTGTGCAGGGTGTCGGACTCGTCCACGACCCGCATGTCGTCCTCGCCGTCGATGAGCACGCGCAGGCCCTCCCGGACCATGGTGTGGTTCTCGACCAGGGCCACGCCGATGGCTGCGCTTCCGATCCCTGCGCCTGGACTGCGAGACGGCAAGGCACTGTCGGCAGAGCCGGCCCCGGTGTGAGTATCGGAGGCGGCATCCTGCTCGGTCCGCCGAACAGAACCACTCATGGGCACAGTCTCTTGACTGTGCTCGTCCGGTCCAGCATTGGGCATCGCACCGCCCGCGTCGGCGCTCGTGCTGCCTGGTCACGTCGCGACGTGACCCCCCCAGGGGAACGATAAGGCAAATCGCCCACCGCCGCTATGCACGAGGCGGGACCGCACCTTCCTGCGGCCCGACCGCAGCCTTTCCTACCGGAGGACGGAGGGCAGCGCCCGCAGCTGCTCGGCGAGCCCGATGCTCGGGCGTCGCAGCCGCACGTAGAGCGCCGGCAGCCGGGCCGGGATCCGGGGCAGGCGGCGGTAGTGGGAGGACAGCCAGTGGTCGAGGCGGCGCCCCGCTTCGATGTCGGCCCGGCCGGGCCGCAGGTCCAGTCGGTGCACGACCCGGGGGTCGAGCGTGGCGAACGCCAGCACGCGTCTGGAGCCACACCGCCGCGGGCGGAACGCTCCAGTGCGAGAACCACAGCACCTGACGGGCCACGCGCCGGCTGACCTCGGAGGAGCCGAGGCGCTCGTCGTCGAGCGTGCGCTCGAGGTACCGGGCGAACGCGGCGCGGTCGGCAGGCAGCGTGTCGTGGGGGATACCGAGGAACGAGCCCATCGACCGCATCTCGGTGTAGAACGCCTCCCCCTCTCCCGGGCCGAAGGGGCGCACCCACCGCGTGTACGCCGTCTCGGCCGTGTCGACCAGCGTCGCCCACACCCACAGCAGCAGCGCCGCGTCGTGCGCCGTGTAGGAGCCGGGCCGAGGCGCCGGGTCCGCCACCGGGCCGAGGGCCTCCACCGGACCGTTGATGCGGTCGTGGACGCGGTAGATCTGTCGCACGGCGCCGCGCGCCACCTCGTCGTCGCCGAACGTGAGCCGCAGCGCGGCATCAGCCGTGACCCAGGCGCGCCGTAGCGGGTGGGAGCGGAACCGGCTGTGGTGCTCCACGCCGGCCGCCACGGCCGGGTGGGCAACCTCCATGACGAGGGCCCGCTGCACGAGCAGGGCCGTCACCGGGTTCGCCACGACGGCGCGCACCATGCCGTGGCGCCCGAAGGGGGACGGGCGGGCCGGGTCGAACGCGGCCAGCACCGGCGCCGTGCCGTCGGGGTCCCCCCACGGCTCCGGGGACGGCGCAGCGGTCCGGCGCGTCGACACGGGGTCCGGCCGCGGCGCCGACGCGGGGTCGGGCTGCGGTGTGGAGGTGGGGTCGAGTGGCGGGGTGGGCATGGGGTCGGGCCGCGGCGGGCGCGCCGGGGTGGGCGTCGCCGAGATGGTAGGCCAGGCCGTCACGGCCCCGGACGTCGAAAACCCCCACCTTGCGGTGGGGGCTCTCGACGTTGGGGATGCTGGAGTGTGGGGTTGGAACTGAAGGTGTCCGACAAGATGATCGACACCGGGCCGGGGAACTTGAGCCCCGCGGAGCCAACGGCGACACAACACGCGGCGGCCCTCGGCGGCATGGGCCGATGCGACACGGCCGACGTGACGTGAAGGACCGTTGGACGGACCCGATGGGATAGGAATGGCACGTGAGCGAGGCCGAGCTGGTGCCGGGTGGGCTGAAGGTGACCCGCTACGCCGTGGAGGGCGGCGTGGCCACCATCACCCTCCATCGGCCCGAGCGCCTCAACAGCTGGACGGGGCGGATGAACACCGAGTACCGGGCCCTGCTGGCGCGGGCCGCCACGGAACCCTCGGTGCGCGTCGTGGTGGTCACCGGGGCGGGGCGCGGCTTCTGCGCCGGCGCCGACAGCCGCGCCCTGGAGGGCCACGTCGAGCGGGGTGGCTACGACCCGGGCACGGGGCCCGGGCTGGCGACGCCGGGGTACGGGGTCCGGCCCGAGTTCGACGCCGAGTTCGCCTACCACTTCGGCATCCCCAAGCCCATCATCGCCGCGGTCAACGGGCCCGCTGCCGGCGTGGGGTTCGCCCTCGCCTGCTACTGCGACCTGCGCTTCGCCGCCGACGGCGCCAAGCTCACGACGGCGCACGGCCGCCTCGGGCTGCCCGCCGAGTTCGGGCTGTCGTGGTTGCTGCCGCGCCTGGTGGGTCTCACCCGCGCCGCCGATCTCCTCCTGTCGAGCCGCGTCCTGCTCGCCGGCGAGGCGGCCGACATCGGCCTCGTCAACCGGGTCCTCGCCCCCGACGCCCTCATGGACGGCGTCTACGACTACGCCCGCACGCTCGCCACCGAGGTCTCGCCCGCCTCCCTGGCCGCCACCAAGCACCAGCTCTACACCGACCTGCATCGTGACGTGGGCAGCGCCGGGCGCGACGCCGAGGGGCGCATGCGGGCCATGATGGCGGGCCCCGACTTCGCCGAAGGGGTGGCCGCGCTCACCGAGCGGCGCCCCCCGAGGTTCCCCGACCCCCTGGCCTAGGGTGTCGCCGATGTCCGAGGGCACGAGACCGGGGACGCATCTGGCGGCCCGGCTGGTCGACCCCTCGCTGTATGCCACCGACCCCCATCCCCTCTACGCCCGGCTGCGGGCCGAGGCGCCCGTGGCGTGGAACGAGGAGCGCGGCTTCTGGGCGCTGTCGCGCCACGCCGATGTGTCGGCCGTCGAGAACGACCACGAGACGTTCTGCGCCGGACGGGGGATCCTCGTCGACGAGATCGGCACCACCTACGCCTCGCCCCCGACGATGATGCACTCCGATCCACCCGTCCACACCCGCTACCGGCGTCTCGTGCAACCCGCCTTCAAGCCGTCGGTCGTGCGGGGTCTCGAACCCGTCATCCGGGCCCGCACCACGGCCCTGGTGGAGCGCATCGACCCCGGCACCCCCACCGACGTCGTGGCCCGTCTGGCCGTGCCGCTGCCGCTCCTCGTCATCAGCGAGATCCTGGGTCTTCCCGACGACGAGTGGGAGCGCTGCTACGAGTGGTCCGAGGCCGTCATCCCCGGCGCCACCGACTGGCCCGAGGAACGGCGCAACCAGCTGCTCGGCGACATGATCGGCTACCTGGTCGGGACGGCCAAGGAACGCCGGGCACGGCCCCGCCCCGACGTGCTCACCCAGCTGGCCCAGGTCGAGGTGGACGGCGAGCAGCTGAGCGACGACGAGCTCGCCATGTTCCTGGTGCAGCTCCTCGTGGCGGGCAACGAGACGACCCGTGATCTCCTCGCCTCGGGCCTCGTGGCCTTCGCCGAGCACCCCGACCAGTGGCCCCGGCTGCGCCACGACCCGTCGCTCGTGCCCGGCGCGGTGGAGGAGATGCTGCGCTGGACCTCACCGGTGGTGTCGTTCATGCGCACCGCCACGCGTGACACGACGGTGGGGCACGTGGCCGTGGCCGAAGGGGAGCCCGTGCTCATGCTCTTCGCCTCGGCCAACCGCGACGAGGAGCCCTTCGGGCCCACAGCGGGCACGTTCGACGTGGGCCGCAGCCCCAATCCCCACCTCGCCTTCGGCCAGGGCAACCACTTCTGCCTGGGCGCGCCGCTGGCCCGGCTCGAAGGTCGGATCGTCGTCGAGGAGCTGCTGGCGCGTTCGGCGCCGTGGAGCCGTCGGGCCAGGTGGAGCGCACGCCGTCGTCGGTGGTGAGCGGCCTGCGCCGGGCGGAACTGGTCTTCGGTCCCGCCTGAGCCCCCGGGACCGGGGGTGCCTGCCCCACCGCCCGACACCGGCTCTCACCCTTGGGGTCGGGCTCCACGATCGTTACCGTGTGGGCAGAGAGTCGATCGGGAGGCACCATGCGCATCGAATCCTCCGTCACGTCGGTTTCGTGGATCCCGTCCGAGGCCGTGGCGGGCATGGCCACCAAGTTGCCCTTCGAGCGGGGCATCGCCCACTACGACGCCCCCCCGCCCGACGTCATCGAGGACCTCGAGGCGCTCCAGCGCGACGGACGGTTCCGCTTCGCCAACCGCCTGCGGGGGTGGATCGAGGTGGTCGACGGCGCCGTCGTGGGCCACGGCCAGTCCGGGGGGGGCCTCATCTGCTCGACCATGCTCACCCTGGGCAAGAAGGAGGCCACCTTCGAGGCCGTCGCCCTCCCCGACCTGCAACCCGATCCCCACGTCGGCGCCACCGAGGTGACCTTCTTCCAGACCGCGGGCGGGCGCACCGGCGTGCCCGCCCCCCGGCGGGTGCGGCGTGCCCGTACGTCCAGTTCGCCGCTCCCCTGGCGTGGACGACGTTGGCGCTCACGCTGCGCGCCGACGGGTCGTCCTCGTTCGCCATGAGCGGTGCGAGCAGCTTCCCCCGGCACTGGGTGTACGGCGACGACGGCAAGCTCGCCGCCAAGTCGGGGATGATCGACTTCTCCAACTGGTACCGCCGGGCCTTCGGCAAGCACAGCCCCTGGGGCGACCAGGACTCCGAAGCGCTCACCACCGAGGTCGAGACCGCCCTCGAGCGCCAGCTGTCGGCCACCTTGATGACCGGCGGGGCCAAGCCCAAGGTGCGCACCTTCAAGGCGGGGGCCGTCATCACCGAGCAGGGGGCGGCCGAGGACGACATCTTCCTGGTGCTCGACGGGGTGGTGCGGGTCGAGGTCGACGGCGAGCGCCTGGCGGAGTACGGGCCGGGATCCATGCACGGCGAACGGGCCGTGCTCGAGGGCGGGCGGCGCACCTCCACGGTCCGCGCCGTTACCCCGTGCAAGCTGGCCGTGGCCTCCTCCGACCGCATCGACCGGGACGCGCTGGCCGAGCTCAGCTCCGGCCACCGCCGCGAGGAGCAGCGCTGAGGTTGCCCTCCCCCGCCGCATCCGCCTAGGAAGGCGTGCGGTGGACGACGTCCATGCGGTGGTCATCGGCTCGGGGCCCAACGGCCTCGTGGCCGCGGCGCCGCTGGCGCGTGACGGCTGGCGCGTCACGGCGCTCGAACGGTCCGAGCGCCCTGGCGGGGCGGTGCACAGCGGGCAGCTGACCGTGCCCGGGTACGTGCATGACACCTACTCCGCCTTCTACGGGCTGCTGCACTCCTCCCCCGTGCTCAGGGAGCTGGGGCTCGACACGGGCGTGCCCTGGGCCCACTTCGACGTGCCGGTGGGGGTGGCGGCGTCGCCCGACCACGTTGCTGTGTGCCACGCCGACCTGGCCCGCACCACCGAGGCGCTCGATGCCGTGTCGCCCGCCGACGCCGACGCCTGGAGCGCCCTGTACCGGTGGTGGGGCACGGTGGGCACGGCCTTCCTGCGCCAGATGCCCGGACCGGTGGGCGCGGCGCGTCCCGCCGTGGCCTTCGGCCTCCGGGCCCTGCGCCACGGCCCGTTCGACACCACCAGCTCCTGCTCGGCCGCTCGACGCCCTCGTGAGCGAGCGCCTCGGGGACCCGCCGACAGGAGCTCGCGGCCGCAGGGGCCTCGCATGCCGATGTCCCGGTCGACGCCGCGGGCAGTGTTCCCGCCGCACTCATCCTGGCCATGGCGGCCCAGCAGGTCGGCATGCCCGTTCCCGTAGGGGGTGCGGGGCAGCTGGCGGCGGCGCTCGTGGCGGTGGTGGAGTCGGCGGGGGGCACGGTGCGGACCGGCAGCGAGGTCACGCGGGTGGTCATCGAGCGCGACCGGGCCGTGGGCGTGGAGGTGGCCGGCGCCGGTCCCGTGCGGGCCCGGCGGGCCGTGTTGGCCGACACCGGGCCCGGCGCCCTGTTCGGCGGCCTGGTGGCGGACCACCCCCTCCCCACGCGGTTCCTGGAGGGCCTGGCGGGCTTTCGCTACGGGGACGGGGATCTTCAAGGTCGACCTGGCCCTCGACCGGCCCGTGCCCTGGAAGGCCGCCGGCCTGGCGGGCTGCGGCGTGGTCCACCTCACCGGTGACCTCGACGACATGGCCCGGGCCGCCTTCGACGCCCGCCACGGCACCGTGCCCGAACGGCCCATGCTCATCGTGGGCCAAGAGCGTGGCCGACCCGAGCCGCGCTCCCGAGGGGGGCGCCACGCTGTGGATCGAGACCCACGTGCCGAACCTTCCCCGGGCCACGGGATCGTGGGAGGCCTCCCGCCACGCGTTCCTCGACGTGGTCATGACCCTGCTCGAGGCGCACGCCCCCGGCGTGGGCGCCCGGGTGGTGGGCAGCGCCGTGCGCACCCCCACCGACCTCCAGGCCGAGAACCCCAACCTGGTGGGCGGCGACCTGGGGGCGGGATCCTCCGGGCTCGACCAGCAGCTCGTGTTCCGCCCCGTGCCGGGCTGGTTCCGGTACCGCACCCCGGTCAAGGGCCTCTATCTGTGCTCGGCCTCGGCCCACCCCGGGGGAGGCGTCCACGGCATGGTGGGCCGCAACTGCGCCCGGCGGGTGCTGGCCGACCGCCGCCTCCTCCGTGGCTCGACGCGCCCGAGCCCGGGCCCCACCTCCGACACACCGGCTGGCACCCCCGAGGGGCGGGGGCGTGCACCCTTGACCCTCCACCCCTGGTCCGGGCCAAATAGGGGCAATGACGGAGGGGACCATCAGCGTGTTCCTGGCCGACGACAACCTCATCGTGCGCGAGGGTGTCCGGGCCCTGCTCGCCCTGCAGCCCGACGTGGAGGTGGTGGGGACGGCCGCCGACTACGACGAGCTCGTCACCGGGGCCGAGAAGCTGGCCCCCCAGGTGGTGGTGACCGACATCCGCATGCCCCCCACCTTCAAGCAGGAGGGCATCGAGGCGGCCCACGAGATCCGCAAGCGCCACCCCGGCACCGGCGTCGTGATCCGTCGCAATTCGACGACCCCGAGTACGCCATCTCGCTCCTCCACGAGGGGGCGTCGGGGTGCGCCTACCTGTTGAAGGACCACGTGGCCGAGGGCGATCAGCTCATGCGGGCCGTGCGTGCCGTGGCCACGGGTGGGTCGGCGCTCGACCCCACCATCGTCGAGGCCATGGTCAATCCCGTCACCGTCGGCGGGGAGCTCACCGCGGCGGAGGAGGACCTGCTGCGGCTCGTGGCCGAGGGGCGGCCCATCAAGGCCATCGCCGCGGTGCAGGACACGACCCCGGCGGCCGCCGGTGAGGCGGTGGAGAAGCTTTCTTGAAGATCGCCCAGCAGGCGAGCTCGGGTGGCAAGATTCGCTGCGGCGCCTGCGCATGCTGCACGAGGCCATCGTGAACCAGAAGGACCAGGGCGAGACCCTGAGCCGCCTGCTCCCCGGCGGGGTGGCCGACCTCCTCGTGCGCCAGGGGCGGCAGGTGGGACAGACGGAGTCCGTCGTGGTGACGGTGCTCATGTCCGACATCCGCGGGCCACTCGACCATCGCCGAGCGCGCCGACGCCGAGCGCCCGGGCCGGCCAGCTGAACGTGCACCGGGCGGAGATGAACCGCGCGATCCTCGACGCCGAGGGCACCGTCATGCAGTTCGGTGGGCGACGCCGTCATGGCCGTGTTCGGCGTGCCGGTGGCCATGGCCGACCACGCCGGGCGGGCCGTGGTGGCGGCCCTGCACATGCACGCCGCCCAGGAGGTGGTCAACCGGCGCTGGGTGGAGGCCGGGCTCCCCCCCTTCGAGCTCGGCATCGGGGTCACGACCGGCCCCGCCGCCGCGGCGC
>CAWIWK010000041.1:0-63435 GCA_963839605.1 uncultured Acidimicrobiales bacterium
CAGCCCCAACGGGATTCGAACCCGTGTCTCCACCTTGAGAGGGTGGTGTCCTCGGCCACTAGACGATGGGGCCCGGGATGCCCTGCGGGCCCGGTCATGCTACCCGCAGCGAAGGGCTCCTTCGACCCGAGTCGCTCCACCACGACGTGTCCTGCGGCGGCGCAGGCGGGCTCGCTCGCCCACCCGGCGCCTACACCGGGCCGCACCCTGGCGCCGTCCCCGGCGAGCGCGCCGTCAGCCGGGGACACGCATCGCCGGGGACCGCCGGTTGGCTCGGGGGGGGGAGGACTCGAACCCCCAATAACAGGGCCAGAACCTGCCGTGTTGCCGATTACACCACCCCCGAAAGGTGACCTCGCAGGCTACCCCAGGGCGTGCAGGCGTGAGTACCCCACGATCCTGCCGAGCCCCACCCCCACCGTCTCCTTGGCGAAGTACGGCACGCTCGAGAGCCCGGTGATGGGCGAGCCGGTGGCTGGCACGGGCCACGCCTGGAGCCCGAGGGACGAGGCCACGGCAAGGCACCGGTCCTCGTGGAACCCGTCGGTGGCGATGAGCACCTTGTCCTCGCCCTGCTTGTGGAGCGCCGCCGCCGCCTTGGACAGGCTGGCCCAGGTGTCGTTGCCCCCGACCTGGATGATGTCGTCGGCGGGGACACCGTGCTTGGTCAGCCAGGCCGCCGACGCCTCCGCCTCGGTGTAGGTGTCCCCTGCCTGCTTGGAGCCCGTCACCACGATCTGGTTGGCGTCCTTGCCCCATAGGCGCTGGGCGTCCTGGAGCCGGGCCACCAGGTCGGGGGAGGGCACCCCGTCGTACTGCGCCGCCCCCATCACCACGATGGCCTGCACCGGCCGGGGATCGCTGTGCCGGGAGGTGAGCCACACCTGCACGGCGGTCACCCCCAGGTA
The DNA here is from genome assembly GCA_963839605.1 of uncultured Acidimicrobiales bacterium. GTDB lineage: Bacteria > Actinomycetota > Acidimicrobiia > Acidimicrobiales > UBA8190 > JBEKVE01. The sequence goes on from CAWIWK010000041.1 coordinate 909, forward strand.
GCCGCCGACCACGATGACGATGATGAGGAGCCGCTGCAGGACCCAGCGCACGGCGCGCGCGCCCCGCACCATCGCGTCCCCGAGCATCGCCACCGGCCAGTCCTCCGTTCCCTCCGGCCGGCGCCACCGGCCCGGCGTTCAGCCTGCGCCGTGGCCCAACCGGTCCCGGGCCACCTGCAGGCGCGCCCGTACAGCCTCGCGCCCCAGGACCTCCATGGACTGGAATAGGGGGGGACCCACCCGCCGCCCGGTGACCGCCACCCGGATGGGGGCCTGCGCCTTGTTGAGCTTGAGCCCGAGGCCCTCGGCCAGGGCCAGGGTGGCGCTGTGCAGGGTTTCTGACTCCCAGGGACACGCCTCGTAGGTGGCCAGCGCGGCGTCGAGCACGGCCGGGGCGTTGGGGTCGCCGGCCACCGCCTTCCACGACGCCTCGTCGACCGGGGCCTGGTCCAGGAAGAAGAAGTCCACCATCCCCGGCACCTCACCCAGGACCTCGACGCGCTCCTGGACGAGCGGGGCCATGGTCCGGAACACGGTCTCGTCGAACTGCCCGGAGGCCCACGGGGCGTGCGGGGCCACCAGCCAGGGCCGGGCTGCCTCGACGAACTCGTCGGTCGTCATGGCCCGCAGGTACTCCTTGTTCATCCATTTGAGCTTGTCGACGTCGAAGAAGGCAGGCGCGTGGTTGACCGCAGCGAGGTCGAAGGCTGCGATCAGCTCGGCCTCGTCCAACAGCTCCCGGCCGTCGGGGTCGCTCCATCCGAGCAGCGCGAGGTAGTTGCGCATGGCCCCGGGCAGGTACCCCTGCGCCTGGTACGACTCCACCGCCACGTCGTCACGCCGCTTGGACAGCTTCTTGCGGCTGGCGTTGACGAGCAGGGGCAGGTGGGCGAAGGCCGGACGCGAGCTGTCTGTGCCCTCCAGCACGTCCCACAGCATCAGGCCCTTGGGGGTGGACGGCAGCAGGTCCTCGCCCCTGATGACGTGGGTGATCCCCATGGCGATGTCGTCCACCACGTTGGCCAGCACGAACAGGGGGGCGCCACTCGACTTCACCACCACGAAGTCCTCGATGGCGTCGTGGGCGAAGGTCACGTCCCCGCGCACGATGTCGTGCACGACCGTGGTGCCCGGGCGCGGCACCTTGAAGCGCAGCGCCCCCGCGTCGCGCCCGAGACCCCGCTCCCGGCAGTGGCCGTCGTAGCCGGGCGTGGCGTTCTGCTTCGTGCGGGCGTCGATCTCGTCGCGGTCACACGCACAGGTGTAGAGCGCGCCCGCCTCCCACAGCGTGTCGATCGCTTCGGCGTGCGCCGCGCTTCGCGCCGACTGGCGGTACGGGCCCTCGTCGGGGTCCATGCCCAGCCACGACAGCGACGACAGGATGCCGTCGACCCATTCCTCGCGGTTGCGTTCGGCGTCGGTGTCCTCGATGCGCAGCACGAACGTGCCGCCCGTGTGGCGGGCGAAGAGCCAGTTGAACAGGGCGGCGCGGGCGCTGCCCACGTGCAGGAACCCCGTGGGCGACGGGGCGAAGCGGACCCGTGGGTGGCCGGCGCCGCCGTCCGCGCCGTCCACCGGCGCTACTCGTCCTCGACGAGCGTGATCGCCCCGGTGGGGCAGTTGTTGGCGGCCATGCGGACCTTGTCCCACAGCTCGGACGGGGGGTTCTCCTGGAGCACGTACAGAAACCCGTCGTCGCGCACCTCGAACACCTCGGGCACGATGCCCATGCACACGGCGTTGGACGCGCACACGTCGTAGTCCACGACCACCTTCATGGGGCGCACCTCCGTTTCGCCCGCGTCACCGGCCTCGGGCACCTCGGCCCGGGCCCCGGCGCGGACGGCTTCGACAGGACCTGGATGGGAACGATCCGCAGTGTAGTGGTGGGCACCGGCCGGCCCGGGAACAGGCTCAGGGCTTGTCGGTGCCGAGCACCCACATGGAGAAGAACTGCGAGCCACCGCCGTAGGCGTGCCCGAGGGCACGGCGCACGTCGGGGACCTGGTGCTCGCCGGCCTGCCCCCGCACCTGCATGGCCACCTCGAGGAAGCGCAGCATCCCCGACGCCCCGATGGGGTTCGACGACAGCACGCCCCCCGAGCAGTTCCACGGGATGTCGCCCCCGTCGAGGGCGGTGGCGCCCTCGTCGGTGAGCTTCCACCCCTCGCCCTCGGGGGCGAAGCCGAGGCTCTCCAGCCACATCGGCTCGTACCACGAGAAGGGCACGTACACCTCGGCCACGTCGATCTGGCCGCGGGGGTCGGTGATGCCCGCCTGGCGGTAGACGTCGGCGGCGCAGTCCTTGCTGGCCTGGGGGTTCACCTGATCGCGCCCGGCGAACATGGTGGGCTCAGAGCGCATGGCCATGCCGTGGATCCACGCCGGCGGTCGCCCCGTGGCACCCGAGTCCGCCACGCGCTCGGAGGCGAGCACCATCGCCGCCGCGCCGTCGGAGGAGGGGCAGGTCTCGAGGTAGCGGATGGGGTCCCACAACATGATGGAGTCCTTCACCATGTCGAAGGAGATGTCCTCCAGGTGGAGGTGGGCGTAGGGGTTCTTGAGGGCCTGGAGGCGGTCCTTCACCGCCACCAGGATCCCGATGTGGTCGGGGGCGCCGGAACGGCGCATGTAGGCGCGGATGATGGGGGCGAAGAAGCCGCCCGCCCCGGCCAGCAGGGGCGTGGAGAAGGGCTGGGGCACCGACAGGGCCCACATGGCGTCGGAGTCCGACTGCTTCTCGAAGGCCACCGTGAGGACCCGCTCGTGGCGCCCCGACGCCACCAGGTGGGCGGCCACGATGGCCGTCGACCCGCCCACCGAACCGGCGGTGTGCACCCGCAGCATGGGCTTGCCCACCGCCCCCAGCGCCGGTGCGAGGTAGAGCTCGGGCATCATGACGCCCTCGAACATGTCGGGCGCCTTGCCGATGACCACGGCGTCGATGTCGGCCCAGTCCATGCCGGCGTCCTCGAGGGCCCGGCTGGCCGCCTCGCGGCACGAGACCGGCGATGGACACGTCCTCGCGCTTCGCCGCGTGCTTGGTCTGCCCCACGCCGATGACCGCGCAGCGCTGCGCCATCACGCCCCTCCGCTTCCGTCGGCCGGCTCGGCCCCCAGCGCGCACACCAGGTTCTGCTGGAGGCACGGGCCCGACGTGGCGTGGGCGAGGGCGCTCGTGGCGCTGCCGTCCGTGATGCGGGCCGCCGCCTCGCCGATGCGGACCAGCCCGGCCACCATGAGGGCGTTGGCGGCCATGGAGCCCCCCGACGGGTTGACCTGCACCGAGTCGGCCAGGCACAGCGCGTCGCGCAGGATCAGCTCCTGGGAGGCGAAGGGGGCGTGCAGCTCGGCCACGTCGACGTGCACCGAGTCGGCCGCTTCACCGGCGTGCCCGAAGACCCCGGCGGCACGCGCCGCCGAGTGCGTGGACAGCGACGTCGTGAGGTCACGCGCCCCGAGGGCGTGGGTCTCGATGCGGTGGTCGATGCCGGTGATCCACGCCGGCCGCTCGCACAGCTGCCGGGCCCGGTCCCCCGCCGCCAGCACGATGGCGGCCACGCCGTCGGTCACCGGGGGCAGGGCGTGGCGGCGCAGGGGCGCCACCACGTAGTCGTCGGCCAGCAGCTGCTCGGGGCGCTCGTCCTTGGCCACCTGGGCGTTGGGGTTGCTCGAGCGCGTTGCGCCGGTTGTCCGCCGCCACCCGGGCGAAGTCCCTCTCCGTCGCCTTGCCGGCGTCGATGAGCGCCTGCGCCTGGAGGGCGGCCAGGGCCACCGGGTCGGGCCACAGCGGTGCCATGTAGTACGGGGTCGAGCTGCAGGGCGAGCACCCGCTGCAGGTCGCTCGGCGACGACCGCCCGAAGGCGTAGACGAGGGCGGTGTCGAGCTCGCCCTCCTGCAGCAGCGTCCACGCCTCGTACAGGGCCCAGGCGCCGTCCATCTCCACGTGGCTCTCGCGCATGGGGGGCCACACGCCCACGGCGTCGAGGGCGGACACGAAGCTGAAGGGCGCCCCCACCAGGTAGTCGGTGCTGCCCGAGCACACGAAGTCCATGTCGTTCTTGGTGACGCCGATGTTGGAGAACACCTCGGTCACCACGGGCATGAGCATCTCGACCTCGTTGCGGTGGTCCTCGCGCCGCACCGACTTCGACTGGGCGAACGACACCACGCCCACGGGCCGCACGCTCGGGGAGCCTGCCGCGCTCACAGGTACTTCTCGTAGGACTCGTAGGGAGCGTCGGGCTCCCCGTTGGGCCGGAAGTACTTCACCGACGTCATGCTGAGGCTCAGCTCCGACTTGTCCACCCACACCGCCTCGACCCGCATGCCCATGCGGATCTGGTCGGTGGGGATCTCCTGGATGAGCCCCATGAAGGCGATGTTGGCCCCGTCGAGGAGGATCTGGGCGCAGATGTAGGGGATCTCGATGGACTGGCCCTGGAAGGGGACGTTGACCACGCAGTAGGTGGTGACGATCCCCGTGTTGCCTAGCTCCACCTCGTCGGTGGTGGCCACGCCGTCGGTGGGGCACGAGCCCCGGGGCGGCACGTACACCTGGTGGCAGGCCGGGCAGCGCTGACCCAGGAACTTCCCCTCGGAGATGCCCTTCAGGTACCACGACTGGGCCAGGCCGGCGGTGTAGGCGTACTCGACGCGGATGGGCGTGGCCAGCGTGGTGACGGCGTCGGTCACGGTGCGCTCCCCTCGGGCACGAAGCAGGCGATGTCGTGCAGGTCCCCCACCCGCTCGCCCTCGGGTCGCCAGCGCGGCGTGACCCGCATGCCGCTCGCCATGGCGTCGGCGGAGCCCACGTCCACGGCGTGCAACAGGGCCGTGTCGGCGCCGTCGAGGCGAACGAGGGCCCAGGCGAAGGGACGGTCGAGCGGCTGGCCGGTGCGCGGCGAGGACGCCCACGACCACGTGGTGACCACGCCACCGGGGCCCACCTCGACCAGCTCCCCCACGTCGCGGCCCGTGACCGGGTCGTACTCGGTGGGCGGCACCACCACGGTGGGGGTCCCGTCGACGGTCTCGGACCTCGCACCCAGGATCCGGCCCTGGCGCAGCGCCGTCAGGAAGGCGCCGATCACGGGGCCCACCGAGCGCACGTAGGGGTACTCGAGGACGTGCGGTGCCCGCAGGACGTCGCCGTCGGCCATCACCCCTCCTCGGTGCCGGACCCGGCCCCTCGGCCTGTCCGACGCAGAAAACTAGAACACATTTCAGTTCCGTGCCACCCGCCGAGGGCGGAATTCCGGCCCTGTGGGTCCCGACCCAAACGGACCCGGAGGGTCAGAAGGTGAGGACCTGCCGGATGATCTCGCCCTTCTTCATGGCCTCGAACGCGTCCTGCGCCTTGGACAGGTCCATGCGCGACGAGATCATGCCGTCGAGGTCGAGGCGCCCCGCCTTCCATAGCCGGATGAGGCGGTCGAACTCGCTGCGGACGTCGGCCGACCCGTAGTACGAGCCCAGCAGCTTCTTCTCCATGAAGAACAGCTCGAAGCAGTTGAACTCCACCATCTTCTCGGAGCTGCCGGCGCCCACGATGACCGCCGTGCCGCCCCGGCGCGCCGCGTCGTAGGCGGCCCGGATGGTCTGGGGCAGCCCGATGCACTCGATGGCGTAGTCGAAGCCCTGCCCGGCATTGATCTCCATGTTGGCCGCGTCCAGGTCGTCGGGCTTCACGCCCCGGGTGGCGCCGAAGCGTAGGGCGTCCTTCAGCTTGGAGTCGACCATGTCCACGGCCACGATCTCGGCCGCCCCGGCGATGCGCGCCCCCTGAATGGCGGCGATGCCCACACCCCCGGCACCGAACACCACCACGCTCGAGCCCGGCTCGACCTTGGCCGTGTTGAGGGCGGCGCCGACCCCGGTGGTGACGCCGCAGCCGATGAGGGCGCCGATCTCGTAGGGGACGTCGTCGGGGATCTTCACCACGCCCTGCTCGGGAAGCACCATCTCCTCGGCGAAGGTGCCGGTGCCGGCGAAGCCGAACACGGGCTCGCCGCCCCGGGAGAACTTGGCCGACCCGGCGATGTTGAAGAAGATGTCGACGCACAGGTTGGCCTCGCCCCGCAGGCACGACCGGCACTTCCCGCACGGGGGCGTCCACGCCACGATGACGTGGTCGCCCACCGCCACCTGGGTCACGCCCTCGCCCACGGCGACGATCTCGCCCGCACCCTCGTGGCCGAGGACGGCGGGGGCAGGCTGGGGCAGGGTGCCGTTCATGGCGGACAGGTCGGAGTGGCACACACCGGCGGCGTGGAGCTTCAACTTGACCTCACCGGGCCCCGGATCGACGACCTCGACATCGTCGTAGATCTCGATGAACTCCTTGCCGACGGTGTTGAAAATCGCTGCGCGCATGCGAAGTCCCTCCCTGGGTGTCGACCTGCCACTCCGGCCGCGACGTCGACTGGCATTCGACCATGCGGCGATGGGGCCCGCAACACGGCCCCCGGGATCGGGCAGGCCCCGCCGTCCCGAGATGGGCATGGATCCTGCGCCGGCGGGGGGACGGGCCACCCGGCCGGCGCTAGCCGGTGGGGTGCACCCCGTCGGTCCCCGGGCCGCCGGGCAGCAGCAGGCGCACGGCCACGGCCAGCTCGTCGCGCACCCGGTTCATGTCGCTCCAGCCGTTCACCCATCCCACCAGCGACGAGTACCAGACGTGCCCGATGATGCGGGTCCGCTCGGCGTGGTCGGCGGGCCGGGGCTCACCGATGGCGCGGGTGATGATGCCGTCCATGAGCGCACCCATCTGCTGCTGGCACTCGATGGCGGCAGGGTCGGGCGAGGCCAGCGAGGCGAACACCGCCGCCACCAGGCGGGGCTGGCGACCCATGGCCCGCAGGGCCCGCTCGAGCACGTCGAGGACCCGCTCCGACGCCGTGATGCCCCGGGGCGGCACCTGGGCCAGGCGGGCGTCGAGCTGCTCCACCCAGTGGACCAGGGCGGCGGCCAGGAGGTGGTCCTTGGACGAGAAGTAGCGGTAGACGGTGCCCATGGCCACGTCGGCCCGGGCGGCCACGTCCCGCATCTGGACCGACTCGTAGCCGCCCTCGAGGCCCAGGCTCATGGCGGCGTCGACCACACGCTGGCGCCGCGCCTGCTGGGCGCGCGGTCAGGGATCGGGGCAGCACCCTCTCCTGCACGACCGATCACCCTACTCCCGGCCGGCCCCGAAACGGAACGGGTTCGACATGCCCCGCACCCCGTCCCACCTGCGCTTCCTGCTGCCCGAGGGGGGCGCGAACCTGACGCGCCGTCAGCGAAAGGGGGGTAGCCTTCGACGAGATGCTCCCTGACGCGGGCGACACCGCCCTGGAGACGATCCTCGACGCGACGGGCGACCCGGGCACGATCGCCGCCACCGATGGTCGTGTGCCGGGCCGGCGCGGCCGGGCCGACGCGGCGCCGACTCCTGGAGTGCACAGCCGAGCTGCTCTCCACCACCCCGTGGCGCTCCATCAAGGTGATCGACATCGCCCGGCAGGCCGGGACCTCCCCCGCCACCTTCTACCAGTACTTCGAGAACGTGGAGCAGGCCATTCTCGTCATGGCCGAGGAGCTCATGGAGGGCGCTGGCACCTTGGCCGACCTGGTGGACGGGGACTGGTCCGAGGGGGCCAGCTGGGACACGGCGCGGCGGGTGGTCGAGGGCTTCATGACCTACTGGGAGACCAACCGGGCCGTGTTCCGGGTGGTCGAGCTGGCCACCGAGGAGGGCGACCTCCGCTTCCAGGGCCTGCGGGTGCGCGCCCTCAACGCCGTCACCGTGACGCTGGCCCGCGTCATCGGCCTCGGGCACGGCGAGCCCCAGCCCGGCCGGGAGCGACGCCATGGCCGTGGCCGCCACGTTGATCTCGATGCTGGCCCACGTGGCCGCCCACCGCTACGGGTTCGAGTTCTGGGGCATCCGCACCACCGCCATGGTGGACAGCCAGACGCGCATCCTGCACTGGGCGGTGACGGGCCGGCCCGCCCCCGAAGCAGCAGGCGCCGACGCCAAGGCGGCCGCGCCCCGCACGGGCCCGGTGGTGGGCGGGGGCGCGGCACAGACCCGGGTGGCCCAGGCCCGGCGGCGGCCGGACGACGATTGACGCCATGACGGCCGTTGCCGGTGCCTGACGGCCGGTGCCTGACGGCCGGTGCCTGACGGCCGGTGCCTGACGGCCGGCGCCTGACCACCGGCGACGGGGCGCTCAGGCCCCAGGGGCAGGAGGGGCCGACAGCCGGCGACGGGCACCGACGGCCTTGACGCTCATCCCGCACGTCGCCGCCGCCACCACCGCGAACAGCCCCAGCCCGAGCGAGGCCCAGTACGCAGGCGGCGAGGCCAGGAGCTCCAGCACAGCGCCCACGATCCCGATGGCCGCCCCCACCCCCGTCACCGCCGCCAGCACCCGCAGGACCGGGGTGCCGAGACGCGGACGCCCGCCCCGGCGGCGCTCCACCGACAGCGCCACGCGCCCCACGAAGGCGGCGATGGCGGCGGCCACGGCCAGGCCGGGGCGGACGGACTCAGGCGACAGCGCACCGGCGACGAGCGCCACGACCGCCACCGTCTCGATGGCGGCGGCCACGCGTGCCCGGGGGCCCGTCATGGCACCGCGCAGATAGCGACGCAGGTCGGGGGGCAGACGCCCCACGAAGCGCGCCACGAATGCGCCCGGCACCGCCAGCGCCACGACGGGCGCCGCCCGGGCGGCGGTGCTCGGCGACGACCCGAGCAGCCGCGCCACCAAGAAGGCGTCGAGGAAGATGAAGTAGGCGGCCCGGGCCAGGAACACCTGGACCACGAGCTCCAGGTTGCGACGGCTGGCCCCGGCCCGGGGGTTCGCCCGCAGCGCCGAGGCGAACCCCGACGCGGCGTCGGCCAGCCCTCCGGCGTTGGCCAGGCTCCGCCGGCGCAGGTGCAGGCGGGCCAGCTCGTTGTGGGCCACGTCGCTGTTGGGATCGATGGTGAGGGCGTGGCGGAAGGCGGCCTCGGCGGTGTCGCGGTCCCCTGCGGCCAGGGCGACGGCACCCACGGCGGTGTGGGTGACCGCCTCGAGCGGGCCCAACGAACAGGCCTCGGCGGCGGCCCGGCGCGCCTCGTCGCCGTGCCACCCCCCCGCCAGATGCGCGTAGGCCAGGCGGTGGTGCGTCTGCCACAGGTGCGGGGCGAGGCGCACCGACTGCCGGGCCTCGTTCACGGCCTCGGCGTGGCGGTCGAGGCGGCCGAGGGCGATGCTGCGCAGGCGATGGGGCCACTCGTCGTCGGGGCGCAGGGCCACGGCCCGGGTGGCGCAGCCGAGGGCGTCCTCGTTGTGGCCGGCGCCGATGTTGGCCCGGGCCAGCAGGCACCACGGCATGGGCGCCTCGGGCTCGGCCGCCACCAGGGGGCCGAGCACGCCGATGGCGTCGTCGAAGCGCCCCAGATCGCACAGGGCGGCGGCGCGTGCCGCTGCGCTCGATGTGCCGTCGAGCCCTGCGGTCAAACCATCCGCCTCTGGCGCAGGTAGTGCAGGAGGTCGTCGTAGGTGCCGTCCTGGTTGGAGAACTGGGCCACGTTGCGGGCCGTCTCGAGCCACGGTCCGATGGAGGGCCGGACGTCGGCGATCCCCTGCTCGAGGTCGGCCATGCCGATCATGCGCACCGTCCCCGACCGGGCGGAGTCGAGAAGCGCACGCTCGGCCGCGTTCTCGCACACGTAGGCGATGTCGGCCCCGGAGTACCCCTCGGTGCGCTTGGCCAGGCGCCCGACGTCGACGGCCTCGATGGGGCGGGTCCGGAGGTGGTAGCGGAACAGGGCCTGGCGGGCGGACTCGTCGGGCGGGAGCACGAGGAGCATGCGGTCGAAGCGGCCCGGCCGGCGCAGGGCCACGTCCACGTCCCAGGGGTGGTTCGTGGCGCCGAGCACGTAGACGCCTTCGTTGTCGGCCGCGATGCCGTCCATCTCCGACAGGAGTTGGTTCACGGTGCCGCGCGCCGCGTTGTTGCGCAGCTGGCTGCGCTTCTGCCCCAGGGCGTCGACCTCGTCGAGGAAGACGACACACGGCGCGTTGCGGCGCCCGGTCTCGAAGATCTCCCTGATGTTGCGCTCGCTCTGCCCCACGTACATGTCGAGGACGTCCGCCAGGGACACGGCCAGGAAGTGGGCGCCCACCTCCCCCGCCACGGCCCGGGCGATGAAGGTCTTGCCGCATCCCGGGGGCCCGTACAGCAGCAGGCCGCCGTGCAACGACTTCCCGTACACCCGGACGAGCTCGGGGTTGCGGATGGGGGCCAGGAACCCGGCCTCGAGGCGGCGCTTCACCTCGTCCAGCCCCGCCACGTCGGCCAGGCGGACGACGGACTGGTCCACGTCGAAGACGTCCCGGGGCGCGGGCTCGGCGCCGGCACCGGCGAAGGGGGGCGGCAGGATGTCGCCCAGCTCCGCCTCGAGCCGGCGCAGGCTCTCACGCTCGTCGTCGGTGAACCCGTCGTCGGGCTCGGCCTCGGCGGGGACGGCGCCCGGCACACCCTGCACGATGGCCAGTGCCGCTTCGTTCTCGGGGTCGCGCTGGAGCACGACGGCGGCGTGCTGCACGGCCTCGGAACGCCGGCCCGCGGTGGCGAGCATGTCGGCCAGGTGCAGGCGCAGCGCCAGGTCGTCGGGGGCGGCCGCCACGGCCGCGAGCAGGCTCCGCAGCAAGTCGTCCGATGCCACCACCTGACACGATACCGGCCCGCCCCCGCCCCCCGGCGGGCCCCACGGTGCGCGCCGCCCGCGCCCGGCGACCCCTGCTCGGCCTACTTCACCGCCACGGGATTGAGCGGTGAGCCGAGGCCGTTGGTGAAGGGCAGCGGTGTGGCGTCGAGGAGGAACGTGTACCGGCCATCCGCCGCGCAGTCCTGCGCCAGCGCGTCGAGCATCCAATTCTGGCCCTGCGTCATGCCCATCTCCACGATGTGCAGCAGATGCACGGGCAGGTACAGCGCGGGGTCCTCGCACGGGATCACCTCGAGCGCCAGGGTGTCGGTGGCGACGGCCGCCACGTCCCGGTCGTGGAACCACTCGGCGGTGGCGATCGACAGCCCCGACGACAGCCCCATGTAGCGCATGACGTCGCCGAAGCGCAGCACGTTGGGCATCGGCACCGTGGCGCCGCCGGCCGGGAAGCGCTGCGTCAGGCCGAGGTGCACCATCTGCCCGGTGCGGACCAGGACGACGTCGCCCGGCTCGACCTCCACGCCGGCCAGGGCCACGGCGGCGTCGAGATCGGCGGGCTGGATGGCGTAGCCGCCCTCGAGCACCTCGACCCCGCGGGCCCGGGCCACGTCGAGCAACACGCCGCGGTCCACGAGCGAGTCCACCAGGTGGATCCCGAGGCGGCTGGCGCCCGCCGAGGTCACCGACGTCGCCGGGTACCCGTTGTAGAGCTTGCCCCCGTAGCTGACGTGGGCGAGGCCGTCCCAGTGCGTGGCGCACTGCAGAGGCATGACCACCACGTCCTCGTTGGCGCAGATCCACTCCGGATCGTCCGACAGCGGGACGTTCACGTACGACATGGTGCGCAGGGGGTTGAAGCGCGCCGGGACGACGCCTTTCTGGATCCCCTCCGCCTCCGAGAGGGCCAGGCCGAGCGGGAAGGCCTTGCCCACGCGCGCACAAGCGGCGCCACGGCGCCGGACCTCGTCGGTGACGAGGTTGAGCGTGCCCAATTGGTCGTCGTCGCCCCACCGGCCCCAGTTGTTGACCCTGGTGGCGACGGTGGTGAATTCGTCGGAGGTGTCATCGCCGCCGCAGGCTACCGGGACCGCTCCCAACCCTGTCGCCCCACGGACCGTGCCGTTGCGCCCCCAGGGAGAAACCCCTGGTTACCGCCGCATGGCGGTCGTAGACTGAGGGTCTCGCTCCACGAGGAGGTCCGCCCGTGCACATCGCGACGCTCCTGTCCGCCAAAGGCGACGAGGTGGCGACCATCGCCCCCGAGGACAGCGTGGGAACCGCCGTGGCCGAGCTGCGCACCCACGGCATCGGCGCCTTGGTGGTGTCGCGTGACGGGGCGCACATCGCCGGCATCGTGTCCGAGCGCGACATCGTGCGCGCCCTGTTCGACCGGCACGGGTCACTGCTCGACGAGCCCGTGCGCTCGATCATGACGACGGCGGTGTTCACGTGCTCGCCTGACGACGAGATCGACTCGCTCATGGCCGCCATGACCGAGCGCCGCATCCGCCACGTCCCGGTGGTGCACGACGGGGTCCTCGTCGGCATCGTGAGCATCGGCGACGTGGTGAAGCACCGGATCGGCGAGCTCGAGAAGGACCGTAAGGAGCTCGTCGAGTACATCACGGCCCGCTGAGCGCCGACCCCGCCCGGGCGGCCGACGCCATGGCCCGGGCCGCGCCGCACCTCGACTTCGTTCCCCTCGGCCGGAAGGACCTGGGGCTCTTGTCGACGTGGATGGGCCGTCGGCACGTGGCCGAGTTCTGGTGCGAGGACGCCACGCCCGATGCCGTCGAGGCCGCCTATGGGCCCATGATCGACGGCACCGACCCCACCGAGGGGCTCGTGGTCGAGCTCGACGGGCGGCCGGTGGGATTCGTGCAGCGCTACCTGGTCGACGACCACCCGGCATGGGCGGCGACGGTCCGGACGGCACAGGCCACGGGCGGGGCGGCGGTGGGGATCGACTACCTCATCGGCGAGCCGGAGCTCGTGGGCGTGGGCCTCGGGCCCGCCGTCATCGACGCCTTCAGCCGCGCCACCCTGGCGCGCTACCCGTCGGCCGCGCTGGTGCTGGTGGGGGTCCACCAGGACAACCGCCGCTCGTGGCGGGCCCTCGAGAAGGCCGGCTTCGAGCGGGTGTTCGCCGGGGAGCTCGTCTCCGACGACCCGAGCGACGCCGGCCCGCAGTTCCTGTACGTCCTGCGCCGCTCAGCCCACGCCGGGACGCACGACCGCGCCCCGGTAGGTTCTGCGTCAGGACCTGGCCGTCGCGCACGATGGGAACGCCGTTGACGATGGTGTGGAAGATCCCCCGGGGGCGGGCGCTGTAGCGGGCCTCACCGCCGGGGAAATCGGCCACCTGCTTCTTCGACGCCAGCTCGACGGTGTCGGGATCGAACACGAAGGCGTCGGCCCAGTGCCCGGGCAGGAGCATGCCGCGCGCCCGCGAAACCGAGCAGGGCGGCGGGCACCTGGGTCATCTGCCGGATCCCCTCCTCGAGCGACCAGAGCTTGCGCTCGCGCACCCAGAAGGAGAGAAACGCCGTGGACCAGTCGGCCCCGTCGTCTCTGTCCAGGTGCGCTCCGCCGTCGGACACCCCGATGATCATGGCCGGGTGGCGCTGGCCCGTCGCCACCGCCTCCTCCCACGCCCGGCTCTTGTTGACGTAGCGGAACACGGTACGCAGGTCCTCGTCGAGGGCCAGGTCGAGCAGGGCGTCGGCCGGTTCCTTGCCGAGCTCGGTGGCGATGTCGGCGATGGTGCGGTGCACGAACTTGTCGTTGTCGGGCCGCCTCACCTCGTCGACCTCCACCACGCTCCAGCGCGGGGGCGGGAGCGTGGATCCCTTGGCCCCGTCGGTGTTGGGGTGCTCGACGGCGTGGCGCATCTCGTCGCGCACGGCGGGGTCGCGCAGCATGGCGGTGCGCTCGGCGTCGGTGGGACCGGGGCCGACCACCTTGTGCCACGACGGGACGCCCTCGTAGAGGTTGGTGCCCGTGTCGATGCGGAAGTCGCGGTCGAAGGGATGGTTGCGCAGCAGCGAGTAGATCCCCACACCCTGGCGCCCGGCCTCGTCGATCCACGCCGCCACCTGGTCCCACTCCGCCCCCGGGACGTCGACTTTGGACCGCCCCCCGAGTCCCTGCAGGATGATGGGCAGCCTGCTCACGGTGCCCAGGCGCACGAGCAGCGCCTTGTCGGCCTCGTCCAGCCCGCCGATGGCGCTGCGGTGCAGGTAGCTGATGGAACCGCCGTTGTAGCGCCCCGCCTCGGCGCACAGCGTCTCGAGCTCCGCCAGGGAGGCGAAGCGGCTGGGAACGGGACGGTTGTCCCCGTCGAGCTGGGTGGGTCCGTGCGAGGACGAAAAGCCCGCCGCCCCCGCCGCCATGGCCTCGCCCACCATGCGCCGCATCTGCTCCACCTCGTCGGCGTCGGCCTCGCGCTCGGAACCCGCCTCCCCCATCACCGTGCGGCGCACGGCCGAGTGGCCCACGTAGCACGCCATGTTCACGCCGAGCTTGCCGGCCCGGCTGGCGAGGAACTCGGGGAACGACTCGAACTCCCACCGCACGGCGGACAGCGCCACCGGCGACATGCCCTCGACCTTGGCGAACATGCGGGCCAGGTAGTCGCGCTGGTCCGGGCGGTTGGGCGCCACCGAGAAGCCGCAGTTGCCGGCCAGCACCGTCGTCACCCCGTGGTAGCACGACGAGGTGGCGTGGGGCTCGAAGGTGAGCTGGGGGTCGTAGTGGGTGTGGGCGTCGACGATGCCCGGTGCCACGTGCAGCCCGTCGGCGTCGACGATCTCCTCGGCGTCGGACCGGTCCACGAAGCCGATCTTGGCGATGCGCCCGTCTTTCACCGCGATGTCGCCCCGGCGCCGGGCGAGCCCGGTGCCGTCGACCACGATGCCGCCCATGATGGCCAGGTCGTAGATGCTCATGTCCTCAGCCCGCTTCCCGTCAGCCGGTCCACACGATGGACTGCAGCTCCGAATATGCCTCGAGCCCGTAGTCGCCCCCGTCGCGGCCCACGCCCGACATCTTGAAGCCGCCGAAGGGGGCCTCGTGGTTGCGCTGGGCGGTGTTGATGCCGACGTGGCCCGCCCGCAGCCTCCCCGCCACCTCGAAGGCGCGGGCCGTGTCGCCCGAGAAGACGTAGTCGTAGAGGCCGAACTCGCTGTCGTTGGCGATGGCGACGGCCTCGTCCTCGTCGTCGAATGCGATGACGACCACGACGGGACCGAAGATCTCCTGGCGCGCCACCGTGGTGTGGTTGTCCGACACGAAGAGGGTGGGCTCGACGTAGAAGCCCCGGGGCAGGTGAGAAGGGCGCCCGCCGCCAGGACGAGACGCGCCCCCTCGTCGCGTCCGGTGGCGATGCACTGCTCCACCCGGTCGCGCTGGACGGCCGAGATGAGCGGGCCCACCACGGTGTCGAGCTCGAGCGGGTCGCCGACCTTGAGCGCCCCGGCATAGCCCGCCAGGGCCTCGACCGTCTTGTCGAACACGCCCCGCTGCACCACCGCCCGGGTGGGGGCGGTGCAGATCTGGCCGGAGTGGAAGCTCCACGTCGACCCGATGCACCCCACGGCGGCGTCGATGGAGGCGTCGTCGAAGACCAGGCACGCCCCCTTGCCCCCCAGCTCGAGCAGGAGGCGCTTCATGGTGCGGCCCCGCTCTCGGCGATGCGGGTACCCACCGCCGTCGACCCGGTGAAGCTGATCATGTCGACGTCGGGGCTGTCCACGAGGGCCTCGGCCGGCGCCGCGTCGGGCGAGATCACCAGGTTCACCACGCCGGCGGGAACCCCACCTCCTCCAGGATGCGCACCAGCTCCACCACGGCCAGCGGGTCCTGGGGGGCGGGCCGCACCACCACGGTGTTGCCCATGGCCAGGGCGGGGGCGACCTTCCCCGCCATGTTGACCATGGGGAAGTTGTACGACGTGATGCACGCCACCACGCCGACGGGCTGGCGCACGGCCACGGCACTGATGAGCCCGCCCGGCGCGAGCGGGGTGGCCTGGGCCAGCTGGGGAGGCAGCGGCCGGGCCAGCACCGACCCGGGGTCGCGCGAGTAGCGCTCGAAGCGATCGGCGGCGATGGGCAGCTGCAGGCGCGATCCGACGGCGGCGGTGGCACCGGTCTCGGCGATCACCAGGGGCAGGAGGTCGTCGGCCCGGGCCCGGATGGCCTCGGCGGCACGCGCCATGAGCGCCATGCGCTCGGCCACCGGCGTCGCCGCCCACGCCGGCTGGGCGGCACGAGCCGCCGCCGCGGCGGCCTCGGCGTCGGCCACGGTGGCGAGCGGGGCCACCCCCACCACCTCCTCGGTGGCGGGGTTCATCACCTCGTAGGTCCCCCCGAGGCGTCCACCCACGTGCCGCCGATCAGGAGGCGACGCTCGTCCTTGACGTTCCCCATGGCGGTGCGGTCCTCCCTGCGCCGCGGGCTCTCGCACCGGGCCTCGTGCCGGGGCCCGTGCGACCGGGCACCCGGTGGCCGATCGTACCTCGCACCTGACGGTTCGTCAGATGCCTCGCACCGTCGGCGTCCTCAGCCGCGCGCCGCCTTCACCATCGACACCGCCTCCAGGAAGTGCTCGGGGTGCATGGGGCCGGTCGGCCCCGCCACGAGCGGCCACAGGCGTCCGGCCAGCTCGGCTGCCAGCCGGGCCCGGGCCTCGGGGGTGTAGCCCGCCCGGCCGGAGAGGAACCGGTTCACCACGGCCAGCTCCGGTGCGCCGATCCGTGCGGCGTCCCACGACCACAGCCGCGGCAACCAGGGCGGGGCGATCCAGGGTCCGGCGAGGCGCTCGGCGGTGGTCGTTCCGGCGCGCGGAATTGCGTGCCGTCCCAGGGCGCCGACGCCTCGAGACGCGAGGCGCCGCTGCGTTCGCGCACGACCAGGGTCCCCGCCAGCAGATCACCGAGGCGCTGGTTGTTGCGGGTGGCGAGGATGAGCACGGCGCCCACGCCGTAGAGGCCGGGGATCCAGTCCACCAGACGCGCCACGTTGCGCAGCACGCTGGCGCGCACGCCCACCGGGCCTCCGTGCAGCTGCACGACCCGCAAGCCGGTGAGTGCCTTTCCCGGGCTGCGGCCGGCGTTGAGCGTCTCGAAGAGGACGAAATAGCCGAAGAGGACGACGAACACGGTCAGCACGATGGCGCCGCCGGTGACGTAGCCTCGGGTGGAGGACGAAAAGCCGATCGACTTGACCAGGGCGACGATGACGATGGCGGCGCAGGCACTCTGCAGGAGCAGGTCGATGACCGCCGCCGTGAACCTCGATCCCAGACCGGCCAGGACGAACTCGAGGGAGACCCCTTCGGGCGTCGCCGACACGTAGCGGTCGTCGATCTCCATACCGTGAACGTAGAACGATTCGGCGCCCTGCGAGCGGACGACTGGTCCGCCCTGCAGGCGCTCGTGGACAGGGCCAAAGGGCGGGCGGAGCGGTTGTCGCCGCCCGAGGTCCTCTCCCTCGGGCTGCTCTACCGGTCCGCCGCCGCCGACCTGGCCGTGGCCCGCCGGCGCTTCCCCGAGGCCCCCGGCACCCAGCGCCTGCAGCGCCTCGTCACCCAGGGACACGCCCTCGTCTACGGCAAGGCCGGTCGCCGCGACACGGTCCGGCAGTTCGTGACCACGCGCTTCTGGCAGCGGGTGCGGAGCTCGGGACGCTGCCTGGCGCTGTCCGTCGCCGTGCTGGTGGGCTTCGCCGCCCTGGGCGCGCTGTGGGCGGCGCTGCGGCCCGAGGGTGCGGTGGGGCTCCTCCCCGCCGGGTTCCACGCCAGTGCCCACCCCGGCCAGGGAGGGGTGGTCGACATCTCCATCCCGGCGCGCTCGGGGCTCGCCGTCACCATCTTCACCAACAACATCCTGGTGTCGTTCGAAGCCCTCATCGGGGGGTTCACACTGGGACTGCTCACGGTGTACATCCTGGCGTCCAACGGCGCCATGATCGGCGTGCTCGGAACGCTCGAGCTCAAAGCGGGCGGGTTCTCACAGTTCGTCCGGTTGGTGGTGCCCCACGGGCTGCTCGAGCTGTCGTGCATCGCCGTGTCGGGCGGGGCGGGGCTGCTCATCGCCCGCGCCCTCATCGACCCCGGTCACCGCACGCGCGCCGATGCGCTGCGCCACATCAGCCCCGCCCTCGGCGACCTCGTCCTCGGCGTGGCCGGATGCCTGGTCGTGGCCGGGCTCACCGAGGGCGTCGTCACCACCTGGGACCTGCCCCTCGGGGTCGCCCTGTCGGTGGGGCTCGTGCTGGGGGGCACGTTCTGGACCCTCGTGCTGTGGCGGGGACGGCCGTCGCCGCCCGGCGCCGTCACACCCGGGCCCGGCGCTTCAACCTGACATAGCCGGCCACGCAGGCCGCGCCGAGCTGTTCGGGCTCGACGTCGACCACCACCGCCCCGAGGGCGCGCAGCATGGCGAGGGCACGCCGGCGCCCGCCCAGCACGTCGAGGGCGACAGAAGAGCGGTACACGTCGAACAGGCGCTGCGGCTCGGCGTTGGCCATGGCGGCCAGGTCCGGGTCGCGACAGGTGGCGATGAGCACGGCGTGGTGGCGCAGCAGCACGGGGACGGCGTCGAGCAGCGGTCGGGCGGCGGCATCGTCCATGACGTCGGTGAAGAGGGCCAAGAGCGCCCGCTTGCGCCCCCCGGCCACCTGGAACGCCAGGTCGTAGGCGGACTCCTCCGCCACCGGCTCCACGTCGAACAGAGCCCGCACCACGGCCTCGGCGCCGCGGCGCCGGGGAGCGAGAAACCGGTGCACGCCGGTGTCGAAGGACATGGCCCCGACCCGGTCACCCGCCTCGTCGGCAGCGACGGCCAGCACCGCCATGGCGTCGAGGGCCACGTCGAGGCGCGTGCCGCCGGCCAGCGGGGCGGTCATGAGCCGCCCCGTGTCCACCATGCACAGCAGGTCGCGGTTCTCCTCGACGCGGTACTGGTTGCTCATGGGCCGGCCGGCGCGCGACGTGGCCATCCAGTTGATCTGCCGCACGTCGTCGTCGGGCGAGTAGTCCCGGATGGTCTCGAACTCCGTGCCCAGGCCCAGCCGGGCCCGGGCCCGGCCCTCCTCGGCGTGACGCGACGTCCGCCGTACGGCGGCCAGGCGCCGCGCCGCGGGGAGATCGGGGAACACCGTCACCGCCGTGTCGCCCGCCACGGGCCGGTCGCGCTGGGCCAGACCGAGCGGTCCCGAGGTGCGCACCACCGCCGGGGGCACGACATGGGTCCCGCGGTGGCGCCCCACGAGCGTGGCCTCGAGCGACCGGCCGTGCGCTTCGGGTGGGTCGATCTCCAGCTCGGGGGGCACGGGCTGGCGGATGCGGACCGAGCGCGCCGAGCGCGTCGACGCCGCGTCGACGTCCACGGAGAAAGTCACGCGCCCACCGCGGGCAAGTACCGGCGGGCGGGTGCGCGTGGCGCGGGGGGACTGCCGGCGCACGGCGATGCCGTCCGCCACCGTCAGCCCCACCACGGCGCAGGCGGCCAGGACGGGCACCACCGGCGCCACCGGCAGGAGCGCCCCGGCCACGGCCACGAGCGCCAGCAACGCCGCGCACCACCGTGTCGGTGTCAGCGCCACGGCCCCCACCGAGCGGACCGACGACGAAGAAGACGAAGCCGGGGCCGCCGCTCGGCGCTCACCGGGGCACGGGAACGCTCGACAGCACGGTGCGCAGCGCGTCGTCGGGCCGGAAGCGGTCGAGCTCGGCCTCGGGGGTGAGCAGGAGCCGGTGGCGCAGCACCGCGCCGGCCACGTTCACCACGTCGTCGGGGACGACGTAGCCACGGCCCGACAGGCAGGCGGCGGCTTTGGCCGCGGCCAGCAGGTGCACCGCAGCACGGGGGCTGGCGCCGAGAGCGACGCTCGGCACCTCGCGCGTGCGACGGACCACGGCGGCGACGTAACCGATGACGGCGTCACTCACCACCACCTGGTCCACCTCGGCCCGGGCGGCGCGCAGCTGCTGCACGCTCCCCACCCCCGTGACGTCGTCGATGGTCGAGGGCACGACGCCGGAGTGGCGCAACCGCAGCATCGCCTCCTCTGCCTGGGCGCTCGGGTACCCCACGTCGAGCTTCATGAGGAAGCGGTCGAGCTGGGCCTCGGGGAGCGGGTACGTGCCCTCGTACTCGATGGGGTTCTCGGTGGCCACCACCAGGAACGGATCGGGGAGCGCCCGGGGACGCCGTCCACGCTCACCTGTGCCTCCTGCATCGCCTCGAGCAGTGCGGCCTGGGTCTTCGGAGGGGTGCGGTTGATCTCGTCGGCGAGCAGGAGGTTGGTGAACACCGGGCCCTGACGGAACACGAGCTCCGACCCGCGCAGGACGAGCGTCCCGGTGAGGTCGGTGGGGAGCAGGTCGGGCGTGAACTGCACGCGCCGCACGTCGAGCCCGAGGGCCCGGCCCACGGCCGTGGCGAGCAGCGTCTTGGCCACGCCGGGCGCGCCCTCGAGCAGCAGGTGGCCCCCCACGGCCATGGACAGGAGCATGGCGTCCACCACCTGCTCCTGGCCCACCACGGCCTTCGCCACCTCGACCTGCACCCGGCCCCGCAACTGCGCCAACTGCGTCGCTGCGCCGCCGGGCGTCGCGGGCCCCCCGGCACCGGAGGTGCCAGGGGTGTCGTTGGGCCCGGTCGTGTCGGGCGGTCCCCAGTCGGTCATCGGTGCGACCTCCGTTGTCGTTCGAGCCAGGCGAGGGCACGACCGGTGGCCAGTGCCTCCGGCGTGTCGGTGGGTGCGACGAGGGCGGCCCGTGCCACCCCGTCGGGGATCCCGGCCAGGAGCGCGGCGCGCCGCGAGCGCGTCGTCACCGGTGTCCTCGGGCACGCCGACGAGGCGGCACAGCGCGGCGCGCGCGGCGCGGCCCACCGGCTCCACCGCAGCCCCGACTGAGCGGGCGTCGGTGGCGGCGAGCACGGTGGCGAGACCCTCGACATAGCCGGCCCGGGCGGGAGCCATGGGCCGCTCGGCGTCCTGGGGCGGTCCGAAGCGACGCGCCGCTGACCACACCCACGCCAGAGCGGCCGCCGCGGCCAGGAGCAACGCCCACTTCCAGCGACCGGGCAAGGCGTCGATCCCCCCGGAGCCGAACCCGTGGGCGTACTCGTCGAACACCACGGCGCGCCCGTGGCCCCCGGCCAGGTCGAGGGCGAAGGCGGCGTTGTCGGCCTCCCCCAGCAACGCGTTGCGCAACGGCGAGGCCGACGCCAGCAGGACGACGCGCCCCGAGCCCACGTCGGCCGCCACGGCCAGACTGGCGCTCCCGTTGCGCAGGATGGCGGTGGTGCGCCCCACCACGTCCCAGGCGCCCCCGGACGGGTCGCAGTCGACCACCGTGACGCCTGCCACCTCCGGGGCGTGCCCCACGGCCCGGGCGCTGCCCACGCCCACGGGCGACAGCACGGGGATGTCGCCGGTGCCGAGGATGGTGCGCAGGTCGGCCGACCCGAACGGACCGCCGGCGAGCACGGCGTGTCCCCCGGCGCGCACGAAGGCGGCCACGGCCGCACTCTGCCCCGCGTCCCAGCTGACCGGATCGGCCACCACCAACGTGGTGGCCGGCGACAGCACCCCCGCCGACAGCGGCTGCTCCAGGCGCCGCACGGGGTATCCGTCGTGTTGCAGCAGCTCCGCCATGGCCTGCGTGCCCGGCGGCGTGGTGTCGAAGCTCGATGACGGCCCCGACGCCCCCGCACTGCCTCCCCCCAGGCTCCCGCCCAGGGCGGCGGCGACGTCCACCCCGGCCACGACGGCGAGGAGCACGAGCACGATGCGCCACCGCAGGGCGACGGCCCGCCACCGAACCCCGAAGCTCTGCGTGCTCGCTCCAGGGGGGGCGCCGGCGCCGAGGTCCGGATGTGCTTCGGAGGATCCCCCGTCGCCGCCGGCGGCGGGATCGAGACGCCCGACCAGCGCGCTCGGCGAGCTCACAGGGAGTCCACCCATCTCCCGTCGCCCCCGTCGGCTGCGACACCACCCGTGCGCAGCGCGCCGACCCCGACCGGTGCGGCACCGGGTGGCACCGCCGCCGCCCTCCTGGCCTCGTCGGGCACGACCGGCCACCCGGTGCGGGCCGCGCCCACGTGCTCGCGCCCGGCGGGGAGCCCGGCGTAGAGGATGGCGTCGAGCTGAGAGGCGAGGGCGGCGAAGGTGGGAGAGCGCACCATGCCCACCAGCTGCGCGCTCGTGTGGGTGCGTCGTCCCGAGATGAGGCCTCGCTGCTCCAACCGGGCCAGTCCGGCACGGAAGCGCAGCCGCACGGCGAGCTCGTAGTCGCCCGCCCCCTCGGCTGCGTCGGCGTCGCGCTCGAGCACGTCGGGGTTGTCGTCTCCGACCGTAACGGCGCGCCCCATGGGCCCGACACCGAGCCGCGCCCGGCGGCGCACGAGCGAGGTACCGACCACAACGCCCACGGCGACGACGACGGCGCCGAGTACCACAGGCCACCACGACCCGAACGCGGCCGAGAGCCCCGAGCGCGCCGGGCGCAGGAGGAATCGGAGCAGGAAGTGCCACACCGGGCCCACGGCGTCGTAGAGCCATTGCCCGAGGTCGCTGAAGAAATGCGACAGCGCCGATGGACGGCCCGACGTGGTGAACGGGGGGTTGGAGAGGATGTGGCGGGCCTGCCGGCGACGCCTCACCCGCCAGGCCGGTGGAACCGGAGGGCACGCCGCGTCAGTCCGGCGGCACGGCCCCGGGGCCCGCGCCGGGCCCGGGCGGGGACGTCGTCCCCGGCGGCGGAGTCGGCGCCGGCGGGTCTGCGGCGCCTGTCGGGTACTGCGGGGGCGGCGGCGGCTGGGGCGGGGCCGCCCGGGCCGAAGGGTGGAGCTCGGGCGGGTACCACCTGCCGTCGGACGCCATCCACCAGCCCGGTCCCGGCGGAGACTGCGCCGCCTGGTTGAGCTCGGGGGGATACCACTTGCCGTCGGACGCCAACCACCACCCCGGTGCCGGTGGACCGGTCGGGGACGCGCTCCCCACGCCCTGGTCTCCTCCGGGCGTCGCCTGGCCGGAACCGGCGGTTCTCGGCCCCCAGTAGCTCCCCGGCGCGCCCGGGGCCGCCGAAGGAGGTGGACCCGACGGCGGGAACATCGGGCCCGGTGGGAGGTAGCCACCCGGTGCGGGGTAGCCACCCGGCGCGGGGTAGCCACCCGGTGCGGGGTAGCCACCCGGCGCGGGATAGCCACCCGGTGGGAGGTAGCCACCGGGGGGTACGCCGGGCTGCGGCCATGCCGGTGTTCCGGGGTATCCGGGCTGCGATCCCGGATAGCGGGAGTACGGGAGGCTGACGCTCGCCGGATCGACACCGAGTTGCGACGCCAGCAGCTGGACGTCGTACCCCTCCTTCCGCACACGGAGGTCGATCGACAAGATGACGAGGATCGCACCCTCGAAGGGGTGGATGCAGGAGTAGCTCACGGCGAACAGCAGGAAGTCGACGAGGATCCGCCCGGGCGTGGTCCCACCCAGCGCGGCGCGCAGCGCCACGCCGAAGACGAGGTCGACGACGAATGTCGCCACCCCGGACAGCAGGCCCGTGAGCAGGAGGAGGCCGAAGGTCCGCCACCAGTTGCCGCGCACCAGCGCGAACGCCCGGCGATAGGCCTTGCCGCCCTTCACCCCTTCCATCATGAAGGTGGGGATGGCCAGCGAGGCGGGGATCGCCAGCCAGATGAACACACAGAACAGCACCAGGCCGCCCAGCACGGCCAGGGCGGTGGAGATCTGGGCCAGCAGGGCGATGACGATGAAGCCGGCCACGAAGACGAGCACAAGGTAGGCGAAGACGACGATCGACACCCACACGATCGACCCGAATCGCCGTGCCGTGAAACGCAGTGCCACGCGCCAGTCCGGCTGCCCGCCCACATAGGCGTCCCCGACCACCTTGTAGCAGATGGCCGAGGCGAAGAGCCCGGCCAGGAGGGTGACGACGTACGCGGCGAACAGGCCTCCGATGACCGAGCGGATGTCGGTGGTGCTGATCTGCCCGGTGGTGGGGTTGACCACGGTCGAGGTCGCCGTCGACACCACGCTGCCGTCGATGATGGCCACGATCACCGCGGCGGGGATGATGACGATGGCGATGGCCTTGACCAGCGTCAAGAAGTTCCGGACCAGGATCTTCAGTGCCGCATCGAGCATCTCGCCCACCGACAGGGGTCGGAGGACGGGCACCGGCATGACCCCAAAATAACGATCCGATCGCCTTCTTGACGGGACCGTCGCATATTTGACGGAATCGTTGGCCCGACGAGGGCCGGCAAGGGGGCGACGTGGCCCGGGGCGTCGCCCGAGCGGGCGGGGATGATGGGCCGCGACGGCGCTGCTACCGTCGTGCGGGCTCGATCCGGTCCGGCTCGAGCGACGGGAACGATGGCGACGACCAGGGCGGGAGCGCCTTGGCACGAGAAACGGGGGACACAACGATGAGCCCGGCAGTCGGCTTCCAGGACGCCACGGCCATCGCTGGGATCGCCCAGACGCCGTTCGCCAAGCATCTCGAGCCCTCCGAAGCGGAACTGGCGTGCCAGGTCATCGTGGACGCCTGCGCCGATGCCGGGATCGACCCGTCCGAGATCGACGCCCTGTGCTCCTACACCATGGAAGCGACCGAAGAGGTCGACATCGCCCGCAACATCGGGTGCGGGGACATCACCTTCTTCAGCCAGATCGGGTACGGCGGCGGTGCCGGCTGCGGCGTGGTGGGACACGCCGCGCTGGCGGTGGCGAGCGGCCAGGCGGAGGTGGCGGTGGCCTGGCGGTCCCGCAAGCGGGGATCGGGGCCGCGCCCGTGGACGAGCACCTCGGTGCAGCTGCCGCGTCCCGGGGGCATGGACGCGGCCCTTCGGCATGCTGCGACCGGTCGACGAGATCGCCATGCTGACCCGCCGCTACATGCACGAGTACGGGCGACGCGCCAGCACCTGGCCAACGTGGCCACGGCGGTGCGCAAGCACGCCAACATGAACCCGCTCGCCTTCATGCACGACCGGCCCATGACACACGACGACTACATGAAGTCGCGCTGGGTGTCTGAGCCGTTGTGCCTGTTCGACAACTGCCTCGAGACCGACGGCGCGCTGGCGTGCGTGGTGGTCTCGGCCGAACGGGCCCGGGACCTGCGCCACCCGCCCGTCTACGTGCACGCCTTCGCCCAGGGCCTGCCCCCGCAACACCAGACGATGGTGAACTTCTACAACGACGATCCGCTCACCGGCCCGGCGTGGGCGTGCGCCCGGCGCCTGTGGGCCAACGCCGCATTCGGACCCCAGGACGTCCACGTGGCACAGATCTACGACGCCTTCACGCCCCTCATCCTGCTGTCGCTCGAGGGCTACGGGTTCTGCAAGCGGGGCGAGGCGGGGGACTTCACCGACAACGGGAACCTCGAGTGGGGCAGGGGGTCGCTCCCCGTCAACACCTCGGGCGGCGGGCTGTCGGAGGCGTACGTGCACGGCTTCAACCTCATCAACGAAGGGGTGCGCCAGATGCGGGGCACCTCCACCGCCCAGGTGGAGGGCGCAGAGACGTGCCTCGTCACCTCGGGTGAGGGCGTGCCCACGAGCGCCCTCCTCCTGCGTCGCTGACCCGCGGCGGAGCCGACTCGACCCACCGACACCACCCAGCACGTCGCAGCGGGCGGCGCTGCACCGAGGATCGACAGGAGACAGGGACATGAGCAACGCAGCGGCGTTCTCCGGAGGGTACGTGGCCAATCTCGGCCCCTCGGAGGAGGGATTCCTCCTCCCCGCCGTCGACGAGGAGAGCGCGTTCTTCTGGGAGGGGACGCGCCAGGGCGAGCTGCGCATCCAGAAGTGCCTGTCGTGCGGCAAGCTCCGCCACCCACCCCGGCCCATGTGCCCGTCGTGCCGCTCCACCGAGCGGGGCTTCGCCCAGGTGGAGGGGAAGGGGACCATCTGGTCGTTCGTGGTCCCCCACCCGCCGCTGTTGGCGCCCTACACCGACCACGCGCCCTACAACGTCATCGTCGTCGTCCTCGACGAGCACCCCACCATGCGCTTCGTGGGCAACCTGGTGGACGGCCCCGAGGGCGAGCTCGAAGGCATCGATCCGACGACGATCCGCATCGGCGAGCCCGTCGAGGTCGTGTTCAAGCGCTTCACCCGCACGAACGGCACCGACGAGTTCCTGCCGTTCTGGGTGCGCCGCTCCTGAGCCGGGCGGGGCGGTCCGTCAGGAGCCGGCCGCCGCCTGACCCCACCCGATGGGACCGAGCTGCCCCGCCATGTCGGCCATGGCCGCCTTCTCGCGCTCCCACACCTCCACCACCTGCTCCGCCCAGCCGTGGCGCAGGAGCGCCTTGTTCGCCACCAGCGCGGGCACACGATGCGCAGCCATGTCCATTGCCACCGACAGGGCGGCGTCGAGGACGTGGCCGGCCGGAGCCACGCGACAGGGCGAAGCCCGTCTCCACTGCACGCGCCGCGCTCAGGGGCGACCCCGACAGCACCATCCACGCCGCCACCTGGGCCCCCACCCGCTGCGGGAGGAGCCAGCTGCTCCCCGCCTCGGCGCACGTGCCGAGGGAGATGAACGGCATGCGGATCTCCGCCTCGTCGTCGACGACGACCACGTCGCAGTGCAGCAGCAGCGTGGCGCCGAAGCCCACGGCCACGCCGTTCACGGCGGCCACGAGCGGTTTGGGGAAGCGGGCCAGACCTTCGAGCAACGGGTCGAAGGCGGCGCCGAGCTCCTGCGCACCTCCGGGTCGGCCCATCTCGGTGAGGTCCACCCCGGCACAGAAGGCCCGACCGCGGCCGGTGACCACGCACACCGCCACGTCCGGATCGGCGGCCGCCTCGGCCAGACGCGCCGTCAGCACCCGGTACCCCTCGGCCACGAAGGCGTTCAGCTTCTGCGGTCGCTCGAGGACGAGGATCCGAACCGGTCCCCGGTCCTCGCTGGCCACGTCGTAGGGCACGCCTTCGCTCACGACCCCTCCCCTGCTCCTCGGTGCGGCCGTCGGAGCCGTGCATAAGCTAACGGGGCGGGCGCCGCAGGGGTGGGGGTGCCCCGTCGTGCACCGGGCCCGGTGGCGGAGGGAGATGCTCGGGTGGAGACGACGGACCCTGGCGGCGACGGGGACGACGTGCTGGTCGAGCGTCCCCGCCCCGGTGTGGCGGTGGTCACCCTCAACCGTCCCGAGCGGCTGAACGCCTTCACCTCGCCGATGCTCGACCGTCTCTTCGGCGTGCTGCGGGAGTAGCGGGCGCGACGCCACGTGCCGCGTGGTCATCGGTCACCGGGGCGGGGCGCGGCTTCTGCGCCGGCGACGACCTGCGCGACTACCGGCCGCCGGACTGGGTCCCCACCGACGTGGGGCCCATCCACTCGACCATGTACCAGCAGAAGTACATGGCGAAGCTGGTCCCACGCCTGCGGGCCCTTCCCCAGCCGGTGGTGGCCGCGGTCAACGGCCCGGCGGCCGGCGCCGGCTACGCGCTGGCGCTCGGGGCCGACCTGCGGCTGGCGGCGAGCGCGGCGCTCTTCGCCGACGGGTTCGTCAAGATCGGCGCCTCGGGGGCCGAGCTCGGCCTGAGCTGGCTGCTCCAGCGGATCGTCGGCGCCACCCGGGCGGCCGAGCTGGTCCTCACCGGGCGCCGGGTGGACGGCGCGGAGGCGGCCGCATCGGCCTGGTGCTCGAAACGTCCCCGACGGCACGGCTGCTCGACGCCGCGCTCGACCTGGCCGAGCTGGTCGCGGTCAACACCCGCTCGGCACCTGGATGGGGAAGGCCACGCTGTGGTCGAACCTCGAGATCCCGAGCCTCGAAGCGGCCATCGACCTCGAGGCGCGCACCCAGATCCTCACCTTCCACACCGAGGACGCCCGCGAGCAGCTCGACGCCTTCCGCCAGGGGCGCTCCGCCCACTACACCAACCGCTGATCCGCAGGCCCGAACGGCGGCCGCACCGGCGGGTGGCGCGCCTGGCCAGGGTGCGTCAGGTCCGGGCGGCGGCGGGCCGCAGGCCGGCGCACACCACGTCGAGCATGCGCGCCCCGAGCAGTCGACCGATTCGGTCCCCCCGCCATGCACGCACCCATCACCAGACCGATGAGCTCGGCCAACGACACGTCGGCGCGCACCGCACCGGCCTGCTGTGCTCCGACCAGCATCCGGCCCATCGCCGCCTCGAGGGCGGTCTTGGACTGCGCCGCCACGTCCTTGATGTCGATGCCGGCACCGGACAGGGCGTCGAGCGAGATCGCGCTTGGTCGCCGCCTCGACGACCATGAGCCCGAGGAAGTCGAACAGGGCCTGCCCCAGGTCGTCGGCGTCCGCCATGGCCTGTGCCTTTTCCACCAGCTCGTCGAGGTGCATGACGATGACCGCCTCGAACAGCTTCTCCTTGGTGGGGAAGTGGCGGTACAGGGTTCCCACCCCGACCCCGGCGCGCTTGGCCACCTCGTCGATGGGCACGCCCACGCCCTGATCGGCGAACACGGCGTCGGCGGCGGCCAGGATCTGCACACGGTTGCGGCGGGCGTCGGCGCGCATGGCCGGTCCCGCCCGCCCTCCCCCTTCGCACACGACGTCCTCGTCCACGTGGGCCAGGGCTGGCCGCCGACGCGCTGGACGTCCCGCCCGGCTCCCCCTGCGCCGTAGCCACGCTGTCCCTCCCCCGTTGACAATCGGAACGGTCGTTCCGTATAGTGAGGTTACCGGAACCGACACTCCGATTGTAGACCCAAGCCGCACGAGGCGGGCGGCGTGCCGGATCCGGGCCCACACCGATGCGGACGAACCGCCACCGCACCCCGCGCACCGTCCAGGAGCAGCCATGACCGCCACCCTCGAGCACGACCGGCCCGAACCCCCCGGCGCCGGGCCGGCACCCGACCCCCGCCGCTTCCGGGCGCTGGCGATCATCGCCGTGGCCCAGCTCATGATCGTGCTCGACGGCACGGTGGTGACCATCGCCCTGCCCTCGGCCCAGCGCGCCCTGCACATCTCGGTGGCGAACCGGCAGTGGGTGCTCACCGCCTACACCCTCACCTTCGGCGGCCTGCTCCTGCTGGGAGGTCGCATCGCCGACTACCTGGGGCGCAAGCGCATGTTCGTGCTCAGCCTGCTCGGCTTCGCCGCCGCCAGCGCCCTCGGCGGTCTGGCGCAGAACGCGGCGATGCTGTTCGGGGCGCGCGCCCTGCAGGGTGCGATGGCGGCGGTCATGGCCCCCGCCGCGCTGTCGCTCATCACCGTCACCTTCACCGAGTCCCGCGAGCGGGCCCGGGCGTTCGGCGTCTACGGCGCCGTGGCCGGCGGCGGCGCAGCGGTGGGGCTCATCCTGGGCGGCCTTCTCACCCAGTACGCGTCGTGGCGCTGGACGCTGCTCGATCAACACGCCCATCGCCGTCGTCACCGCCATCCTGGCGCTCCGGTTCGTGAACGAGAGCCGGGCCACGGCACGGGGGGGGTACGACGTGCCCGGGGCCCTCACCGCCACCGGCGGCCTGCTGGCGCTCGTGTACGGCTTCACCCGGGCCGGCACCGACGGCTGGGGATCCTCCACCACGCTCGCATTCGTGGGGGCCGGTGTCGTGCTCCTCGCCTCCTTCGTGGCGGTGGAGCGCCGCACCACCCACCCCCTCCTCCCTTTGCGCGTCCTCATGGACAGGAACCGCGGCGGCTCGTTCCTGGCGTCGCTCTTGGTGGGCATCGCCATGTTCGCCTCGTTCCTGTTCCTCACCTTCTACTTCCAGGGCACCCTCGGGTTCTCGGCCATCCGCTCGGGCTTCGCCTTCCTGCCCTTCTCCGTGGGCATCATCGGCGGCGCCGCCATCGCCAGCCGGTTCCTGCCACGCGTCGGCCCCGCGCGTGATCATGGTGGTCGGCTTCGTCCTGGCCGGTGCGGGGTTGGGGCTGTTCACCCTGGTGGGTGTGCACTCCTCGTACTTCCCCCACATCTTCCCGGCCGAGATCATCGTGAGCTTCGGCATGGGGACGGCCTTCGTGCCCCTCAGCAGCACCGCGCTCATCGGCGTGGACCCGGCGGACGCCGGGGTGGCGAGCGCCATGGTGAACACGACCCAGCAGACCGGCGGCAGCCTGGGCGTCTCGCTCCTCAACACCATCGCCGCCTCGTCCACGGCCGGCTACATCGCCGCCCACGGCTCAGGGGCGGCGGTGCGCGCCGCGGCGGCCGTGCACGGCTACACCACGGCCTTCAGCGTGAGCGCCATCCTCCTGGGCGTGGCCGCGGTGACGACGTTCTTCATCCTGCGGGCGACGCGCCACGACGTCGGCGCCGGGGGCCTCGAGCCGACCGGGCCGGTTGGGCTCGACGGGCTGACACCGCTCTCCTCGAGGCCTGACTCCGGCGGCTTCCGGCCGGCCCTCCGGGGAGCAGGCCCGGGGGACAAGAGCCGGCGGGCAGGATTTCTAGAACGGGCAGGGTTCTAGAACCAGTGGAACCAGGGATGCCCGTTGCGCCACACGATCATGTCGACCTTGCCGATGATGTTCCCGACGGGGACGGTGCCCCAGTAGCGGCTGTCGCCCGAGTCCCCCCGGCAGTCGCCCATCACGAAGTAGTGGCCCGGCGCGATCTTCGTCGGGTGGATGTGCTCGCTGGGCTCGCTGCAGATCCCCTTCAGCGGGGCGAGCCAGGGCTCGGGCAGCGGCTTGCCGTCGATGAGGACGGTGGCGCCCCTCGACGAGATGGTCTCGCCCGGCAGGCCGATGACCCGCTTGACCAGGACGGGGGGACCGCCGGCGTCGGCCGGTGGGTTGTGGAACACGACGATGTCGGCCCGGTGGATGGTCCCCGACAGCTTGTCCACGATGATCCGGTCCCCCGGGATGAGGGTGGGGGTCATGGACGGGGTGGGCACGAAGAAGGTCTGCACCGCGTAGGCCCGGGTGGCGGTGGCCACCACCAGCACGACGACCAGGAAGACCAGCCATCCGAGCAGCACCCGGACACGGGAGTGGGGCTTGGCCGGCGGCGCGTGGGCGGGGCTCTTCGTCCTGGACCTGCGCAGCGGCACCCGGACATCTTGGCCTACCGGGCCGTGCCACCGGGTTCAGTGCCGGGAGACCACCCACTCGAAGCGGGCCGTGGTGCTGTCGGCGCTGTCGGCGGCCGTGACCGTGACGTTCCGGTGCCCGGCCGACGTCACGAGGCCCGAGATCCGCCCCGTGCGCGGATCGATGGCCGCACCGCTCGGAAGCCCGCTTGCCGCATACAGAAGCGTCTGTCCGGCGATGGCGTCGGTGGCGTGGACCTGCAGGCGCACCGCCTGGCCGCGCACCGAGGTCTGCTTCCCGGGGTTCTGCAACGCGATGGGACCGGGCCAGCATCCCGCCGAGGACGAGAAGATGGGGCTCGTGGTGACGGGCTCCCCGGGGGGCGGGTCCACCACGACCTCGGGGTTGTCGGGATCCGACACCGAGTCCGCCCTGGTCCACGTGCTCTCGCATCGCAGCAGGGCGCGGCGCTCGGGCTGGTGCGCCGACGCCGCGTCACCCCCCGCCCACATGTCGAACCGGTAGAGGCCGTACCGGCTCCAGTCGGTGTCGCACTCGGAGCACTCGTCCTCGTGGATGAAGTACCGCCGCATGTACGGCACGTAGATCCTGGTGCACCAGGGCAGCTCGGCCACGTCGGTGGCGAAGGTGACGGGGTCGGCATAGGTGCCGGTCCCCCCGGCCGTGGTGTGCAGGCACGTGGTGCGGGCGATGCCCGGTCCGGGCGGGGAGTTGTCGGCCCACCCGTACAGCGTCATGAAGGCCTTGACGTCGGTGCCGGTGGCGCCGGCCGTGCCGGGAACGGCGAGCGGCCCGAGTGCCACCGCGGCCACCAGGGCCAGCATCGCCACCGAGGCCCACCACCGCCGTGCCGTGCCCACGGCCGGAGCCTACGCGGCGCCGCACCCCGGCGCGGCGTGCCACCCACCGGGTGGCGTCAGTACAACGGCGACCACGCGCTCGTGCGCAGGAGCTTGCTCTCCCAGCGGTCGCGGAAGGCCAGCGCGTCGAACATGAACTGGCCCGGCGTGCGGTGGGCGGGATCGGTGTCGTGGGTGAGCAGGTGCAGCAGCACCTGGTCGTTCACGATCTTCTGCATGAGAATGGCCTCCTTGCGCACCCCGGCCCCGAAGGCCACCTGGAACACGGCCTGGATGTCGAGGAGGTTGGCGGCCCGGGCCTTCATGGGCTCGTAGTACCCCGTCCCCCAGAACTCGACGTAGTCGTCGACGGCGGCGTGGGGCCAGCCCGTGTCCTCCATGTAGAGCGACAGCTCGTGGGTGGCGCCGTCGGTGGGCACGGTGGCCAGATCGAGATCGCCCATGGGCGACCAGTGCACGGGGAACAGGAGCTTGCCCGTCACCCCGTGGCGCAGCTCGTCGACCTGGCGCGCCCATGCCTTCAGATCCCCGCGCTGGATGCGCCGGGCGAGGTCCTCCACGCCGCCCCGTCGCGCAGGGCCGTGATGGTCACCACGTTGTAGGCGGGGCCGCTGCCGTGGGCGTGGTTGCAGTACCACAGCAGCCGGGCGTCGTCGCCTTTGGCCAGCGACGGCATCCACCCGTCGCGGAAGGACGCTTCGAATTCCTCTTCGAGCGCCCCTTTGACGGTGTGCACCTCGTGCAGAAAGAGCATGGGGCGCCACTGTACCGGGGGGGCGCCGCCGGCTTTGTCTGGGACCGTGCCGCGCCGTGGCGGAAGCGCGTCCGGCGCGTCCGGTCAGCGGTCGGACACGGGCTGCTCCAGCGCGTAGACCAGGGTGACCTTCCCCGTGCTCTGCTGTGTCCCGGGCTCGAGCGGGACCGAGCTCGCCGCCGAGGCCTCGGGGGCGGCGCCGATCGAATTGGGATAGACGTCGTCGCTCCCGTTGTCGGAGTCGTCGGTGAGCGCGCACACCGGGCCGAGGCGCTCGCCTGCGGCTCGGGCCATGGACCGGGCGTGGCTCACGGCCTGGGTCACGGCGTCGGCGCGCGCCCGGTCCTCGATCGTCCGCTGGTCCTCGATCGAGAACGTGAGGGAGTCGATGCGGGCCGCGTTCCCCGCCGCCGTCGTCACCGCATCCACCACCGAACCGGCCGTGGCCAGGTCGTGCAGCTGAGCGGTGATGACGTTGGTCATCTCGTAGCCCGTGATGACGCCGTCGTTGCTGTACGAGGGCTCGATGGAGACATCGGAGGTCTGGATGTCCCTGGCCTGCACGCCGCCCTGCTCGAAGGCGGCGGTCACTGCGGACGCCCGGCCGTTGTCGTCGACCAGCGCCCGCGCGGGCGCCGGGATCGGTGACGTCGATGCCGACCGACACGGTGAGGAGGTTCGGGGTGGCCGAGGCCTGCCCCGTGCCCTGCACGGTGAGCTTCGGCGCCGACGCCGCGCACGCCCCCGACGGCTCCCCCCCGCTCGCGCCACCGCCGCTCGACAGCGCCACACCCAGTGCCACGCCCCCCGAGGGCGAGCGCCGCCACGAGTGCCCCCGTACCCAGTCCCCGTACCGCGCTCGGTCGCATCGCCGGCCTCCTCCCGGGCGCAGTGGGCCCGACACGGGGTCAGACGACGGGGAGGCCCTGGACGTTCCCGGGGCCCGTCAGCGTCGGAGCAGGGGGCCCACCAGCTCCCCGAAGGCGGCCAGCTGGTCGCACAGCTCCTCCACGGAGCGGTTCGGGAACCGCATCTGCAGGTGCGACACGCCCATGTCGATCAGCTCGGCCAGGTTCTCGGCCAGGCGCTCGGGGCTGCCCGACACCGTGCCCCGCGGCAGCTCGTGGTCCGGCTCCCCCACGTGGAAGGTGCCGGCCAGGGCGCCGATCTCGATGGGCGCACCGGCGCGCAGGGTGCCCCGCAGCTCGAGCAGCCGGGCCACCTGGTCGCGCATGTCGCTGCGCCGCACCGTCTGGGGAAGCCACCCGTCGCCGCGTGCGCCGCCCGCCTGAGCGCGGCGTTGCTCGACCCACCCACCCAGATGGGCGGCCGGGGCTGTTGGACGGGGCGGGGCGCCACCCCGAGATCGGCGGCGGGCCAGCGCGGCCCGGGCAGGGTGGGGAACTCGTCCACCAATGCCGCGCCGAGGGCGTCGATCGCCTCGTCGAGTGCGGCGCCGCGCTCCTCGAAGGGCGGCCCGAAGCGATCGAACTCCTCCTGCACGTGCCCGGCGCCGACACCGATGATGAGGCGTCCCTGCGACAGGACGTCGAGGGTGGCGAACTCCTTGGCGCTGCGCAGGGGATGGCGTTGGGCGGCGACGAAGACGTGCGACAGCAGCCGCACCCGGCTCGTCACGCCCGCCAGCCAGCCGAGGGTGGCGATCGTGTCGTACCACGTGGTGCTCATGGCGTCGGCGAGGCGCCGGGGGATGGCGGTGTGGTCGCACACCGCCACGTAGAAGAAGCCGCTCTCCTCGGCCTGGCGCGCCACCCGGGCGAGCTCGGCCGGACCGGCGCCGCGTTCCCACGCCTCCACGTAGATCGTCGACTGCGACTGCACGGGCAGCTGGATGCCGAAGGCGACCTGTCCCTCGGGGATGATCTGCACGGGAGGCGTATCGTGCGCGCCGCCCACCGTGTCGGTTGCCCCCACCTCGTCCACCCCGGCTCCCCTCCTCAGTAGCGTTCGGCCACGAGCTCGGCCAGGTCGTCGGCGGCGTCGAGCCCGGCGGCGAGCATCCGGGCCCGCATCAGGTAGAGGTGGGCCGGCACCTCCCACGTGAAGCCCATGCCCCCGTGCACCTGGATGCACGTCCGGCCGTTGGCGACAGCCGCCTCCGCCGCCAGGAGCGCGGCACCGGCGGCGGCGCGCTCGGCGTCGCCCACGTCGGGTTGGTCCACCGTCACCGCCGCGGCGTGCACCGCGGCGCGCGCCACCTCGGCCCGCACCAGCATGTCGGCACACAGGTGCTTGACGGCCTG
Source organism: uncultured Acidimicrobiales bacterium (assembly GCA_963839605.1). Lineage (GTDB taxonomy): Bacteria > Actinomycetota > Acidimicrobiia > Acidimicrobiales > UBA8190 > JBEKVE01. The sequence goes on from CAWIWK010000041.1 coordinate 35,539, forward strand.
GAACGACCCGATGGGCTTGCCGAACTGCTCACGGTCCTTGGCGTAGGCCACGGCCAGGTCGACGGTCGCCCCCGCCAGCCCCACCAGCAGGGCGCCCCCGAGGATGCGGGCGTCGCGCCGCCACCGGGCGGCGTCGTCGGCCCCGCCCACCGGCTCCCCCGCTGGCAGCTCGTCCACCCGCCACAACGGGGTGAGGGGGTCGAGCGACCGTTGCACGGCCACGGCCTGCAGCTCCCCGGGGTCGACCAGCGGCCAGCCCGTCCTCGTCCACCACCACCAGCGCACGCCGAGCGACCCCAGGTGCTCGACGACGACGGGCGCCACCGGCGCGCCGGCGCCCGGCACACGCCCTGCGTGGGCCGGCGCACCGCACCCACCACGACCTTGCCTTCGGCCGAGCCGGCCACCACCCCCGCGGCCAGGTGCGAGGCGAGCAGCGGCCCGGGCACGAGCGCCCGACCGAGCTCCTCGAACACGACAGCGGCGGCGGAGGTGGGCAGGCCCAGGCCGCCGGCGGCCTCGGGAAGGCGCAGGGCGAACACGCCCGCCTCGGCCAGCTCGGACCAGCCCGCCTCGTCGAAGACCGACGGACCGCCCTCGCCCGCCCGCACGCGTGCGAGGGGGAAGCGACCGGCGCACAGGCGGCGCACGCCCTCCGCCAGCGCCTGCTCGTCCTCGGAGAGCTCGAAGTCCACGGTGGTCCCCTGTGTCCCGGCTAGCTCTTGGGCAGGCCGAGGATGCGCTCGGCGATGATGTTGCGCTGGATCTGCGACGTGCCCGGCGGCGATAGTGCGCGAGAAGCCGTGCACCCAGGTGTCGCACGAGCTCGGCGTTGCCCGGCTCCCGCCGCCGGCGCCGAAGCCGCGGTAGCTCGTCACCACACGAGCCCGGCGGGGCCGGCGATCTCCATGCCGAGCTCGGCGATGCGCTGGCGCAGCTCCGACAAGGCCAGCTTGTACACGCTTCCGCCGATACCGGGGACGCCGGTGCGGGCCGCCTGCGACACGTTGCGCCGGGCCAGGGCCCACAGGCGTCGAGCTCGGCCCCGAGGTGGCCCGTCGTGCCGGCGCACCTCGGCGTCGACCAGGCGCCGCTGCGCCGGGCCAGCGTGCGCAGCGCCCGCAGCAGCTCCATCGACTGGAGCAGCTCGCCCAGGAAGGCCGTGCCGCGCTCGAAGCTGAGCGTCGTCATGGTGACGCGCCAGCCGTCGTTCTCGTCGCCCACCCGATTGGCCACCGGCACGCGCACGCCGTCGAGGAACAGCTCGCCGAACTCGGTCGATCCGGCGATGGTGCGCAGGGGCCGGAAGTCGATGCCGGGAAGGTCCATGGGGAGGATCAGCCACGTGATGCCGCGGTGGCGGCTGTCCTCGGGCCCGGTGCGCACCAGCAGCTCGCAGAAGTCGGCCACCTCGGCGTGCGACGTCCAGATCTTCTGCCCGCTCACGACGTACTCGTCGCCGTCGCGCACGGCCCGGGTGCGCAGCGACGCCAGGTCGCTCCCGGCTCCGGGCTCGGAGAAGCCCTGGCACCACACCTCCTCCCCCCGCAGGATGGGGGGCAGGAACCGGGCCCGCTGCTCGGGTGTCCCCTCCACGATCACGGTGGGACCGGCGTGCAGCAGGCCCACGAAGTTCACGCCCACGTAGGGGGCATGGGCCCGCTCGAGCTCCTCCAGGAAGATGAGCTGCTCGACGGGGCTGGCGCCGCGGCCCCCGCCCTCGGTGGGCCAGTCGATGCCGGCGTACCCGGCGTCATAGAGCTTGCGCTGCCACGCCGTGTCGTAGGCGCGCCGTGCCGGCCAGTCCAGGTTCGACGGCTTGGGCCCGAGGGTGGGCACGACCTCACCGAGCCAGCCCCGCAATTCGGCGCGAAACGCCTCCTCGGCCTCGGAGTAGCGAAGGTCCACGGGTCCCTGACGATCCTGTCGGCGGCCGGCGGCGCGCTGGCTCGGGCTGCGGTGCCGGTGCCCTACGGCACCAGGTGATCGAGCCCGAAGAGCGTGATGGCGTTGCCCCGGACGATCTTGCGACCGTGCTCGTCGTCCAGGTCGGCCATCTGGCGCTCGGCGATCTCCTTGGTGTGGGGCCACGTCGAGTCGGAGTGGGGGTAGTCGGACTCGTAGGTGATGTTGTCGGCCCCGATCTCCTCCACGGAACGAAGCCCGTGGGCGTCGTCGAAGAAGCACCCGTAGACCTGGCGGTGGAAGTAGGTCGACGGAGGGTCGGGGATCTTGTCGGCCACGCCCCCCCAGCCCCGGTTCTCCTCCCACACCTTGTCGGCGCGCTCGAGGATGTAGGGGATCCATCCGATCTGTCCCTCGGAGTACGCCAGCTTGAGCGTGGGGAAGCGGACGAGCACGCCCGAGAACAAGAAGTCGACCAACGAGAAGGTGGCGTTCGTGTGGGTCAGGGTCGAGCCCACCGCAGGCGGGGCGTCGGCAGAGGTCGAGGGCATCTTCGACGACGAGCCGATGTGCATGTTGACGACCGTGGACGTCTCGGCGCAGGCGCGGAAGAACGGGTCCCAGTAGTTGTCGGGGTCGTGCACCGACGGCAGGCCGAGGAAGGGCGGGATCTCGCTGAAGCACACCGCCCGCACCCCGCGTGCCGCGTTGCGCCGCACCTCGACGGCGGCCAGCTCGGCGTCCCACAGCGGGACGATGCACAACGGGATGAGTCGGCCGCCGGACTCGGCGCACCACTCGTCGACCATCCAGTCGTTGTAGGCCTGCACGCACAGAAGACCCAGCTCCTTGTCCTCGGCCTCGGTGAAGGTCTGGCCGCAGAACCGGGGGAAGGTGGGGAAGCACAACGAGGCCTCGAGGTGGTTGATGTCCATGTCCTCGAGCCGGGGCTTCACCTGGTAGGCGCCGGGGCGCATGTCCTCGTAGGTCACCCCGGTGATGGTGACCTCGTCACGGGGCACGCCCACGGCGGCGTCGAGACGCAACAAGGGCCGGCGCAGTTCCTCGTAGTACCACCAGTCGGTGGGCACACCCTCGCTGCCGGGCTGCACGGTGAGCTTGCCGCCGACGAAGGTGATCTCGCCCATCGGGGCCCGCACGATGCGGGGGCCCACGTCGCGGTACTCGCGCCGGCAAGCGGTCTGCCACACATCGGCGGGCTCCACGACGTGGTCGTCCACGGAGACGATCAACGGCAGGTCGGCCACGCCGTCGAGCATAGCCACGTATCTGACGGCGTGTCAGGTGCTCCGGGGCACCAGGGCAGGCGCTCGGGCGGCCGGTGTCGGGCGGGGCGGGTCCCGGTACCGTGGCCGCGATGTGCCTGCTCGTCGTGGTGTCGCGCCTCGATCCGGGCGCGCCGCTCGTCGTGGGGGCGAACCGTGACGAGCGGCTCGACCGTCCCGCCTCGGCCACCACGGTGCTGGGCAGCGTCGTCACCGCGCATCCTGGGCGGCAGGGACGAGGTGGCGGGGGGCACGTGGCTGGCGGTGAACGAGCGCGGTGTGGTGGCCGGGCTCACCAACCGGCCCTCGCCCGACGGGCGCGACCTGTCCAAACGGAGCCGGGGCGAGCTGCCGGTGGCCCTGGCCTCGCACCGCAGCGCCGCCTCGGCTGTCGACGCCTTCGTGACGCGCTTCCGGCCCGCCGACTACAACCCGGCATGGCTCCTCGTGGCCGACCGGACCGACGCCTTCGCCCTCGACATGACGGGCGGCGAGACGCCGCGGGCCGAGCCGCTCGATCCGGGGGTGCACATCCTCGAGAACAACCCATTCGGCACGTCGTCGCCCAAGGTCGAGCAGGTGCGCGCCCTGCTCGGGGACGCCCCGCAGCGCGGCGGCGAGGCATTGCACACCCGGTTGGCGTCGGTGCTCGCCGATCACCACGTCCCCGCCGACGGCTCCGGGCGCCGGCCCGAGACACTGGCGGCGTGCGTCCACGCCGAGGACTACGGGACGCGGTCCTCCACCATGGTGGTGGTGCCGGCCGGCGTCGGCGCTCGGCCCGTGGTGGAGGTGGCCGACGGCCACCCCTGCACGGCGGCGTTCGTGGACGTGTCCGCCCTGTGGACCCGTTGACGCCCGGCCGCGCCGGGGGGACCGGTCACGTCCCGGCGCGTCCCCGTCCAGGAACGCTATTTGCCGTCCCAGGACTTGCGGGCCTGCTTCTGGGCGGCCTGCTTCTGGTGCTTGGCCGCCCGCTTCTCTTTGAGGGTCCGACCGGGCTTCTTGGCCTCGCCTGTGGGTCTCGACTTCTCTGCCATGAGCGCAGCCTACGGCGCACCCGGGTGCGGCGGGGCGACGACCGATGCCGGGCAGCGACGGCACCCCGGACCGGGGACTACCGTCCCCGGCGACGTGCCTGTCCGGCACCAGGCGATCGGAGCTGCCGTGGGCCGAGAAACCCCGAACGGATCACCGTCCGAAGCGGCGGGGACGGCCGACCGCCGGCGCTCCGTGGTCCTGGAGCACATGGCGTCGGAGAACGAGCACCGATTCGACGACACGCTGGCCACCTTCGCCCATCCCCGCTACGAGCTCGTCGGCACCGGCCAGGTCTACGACGGTGCCGACGAGGTGAAGGCGTACTACGCCGCCAGCCGGGCCGTGTTCCCCGACCAGCGCAACGAGGTCCGGGCCGTGCACGACGCCGGTGCCACCGTCGTCGTCGAGTTCGACCTGCTGGGGACGCACCTGGGCTCGCTCGGGGACGAAGAGCCGAGCGGGCGCGCCTTTCGGTGCCCGATGGTGGCGCTGTTCGAGTTCGAGGGCGACCGCATCGTGTGCGAGCGCGCTGCTACTTCGACTCCGAGACGATCTACCGCCAGCTCCGGGAGCAACCACCCACGCCCTGAGCCCCCCGGCCCGACGGGAACCGAGCCTGTATCCGAGCGGTGCCCCGCGGAGCACTAATTCTGGCCGTCAGCGCGACAGGAAGTCTCCGAGGACGGTCGCGCACAGCCCCGCGTCCGGCGAGCTCGGCATCGTGCACGTCTCGAGCCAACTGCCCTCGGTGCTGTCGGGGTAGTACGTCATGACCCCGTCGGCGGGATCCACGCCGCCCGACGGCGAGCCGTCCCCCGTCACACCGGCCGGGTCCTCGAAGGACACGATGCCCGCACCCTCCTGTCCCACCCGCTCCTGGGCGGGACGCGTCGGACACGGCCGGCCGAACTCGCTGGCGAAGGCGCTGCGGGCGCCGGTGAAGAGCGGGCATGCCTGCCCGACGGTGCATCCCGCGCACGCCGACGTCTCGTCGGCCACGACGGCCTCGTCGGCCGAGCCACCTGCGAGGTGCCATTGGGCGCTCCACGACGCGGGCAGCGGCTGTGCGGGCGGGTAGACGGCCAGGGCGCTGCTGCCGTCGGCGGCGAACAGAGCGCTGCAGCTCCAACCCCGTGGCCCCACCACCTCGATGATGCCTTCGGTGCCGGCGTAGACCGCCAGCGAGCGGCCAGGCGGTCGGGCACCCGGACCGGCAGGGAGCCCGGCTGGGTCACGGAGGTGGAGGTCGGGGGCGCACCGTAGGTCGACGGGCACACCGTCACGGGGAGGAGCGCCACCACCGAAGCGACGGTGGTCGACGGCACCGGGGCGGTGCTGGTGGCGGCGAGCGCCGTGCTCGGCGTCCCGGCCGACGCCGCGGCTGTGGTGGACGCGGTCGGCGCGGTGGCGCTCCTGGCGGGGGAGCCGCACGATCCGAGGACCGCAGCGGTGGCGGTGATCGCCACCACGGCGACGAGCGCACGGGCCAGGCGCGTGGGGCTCACCCCGGGCGGACACCGTGTCGAGGATGCGGGCCCGGTGCCAGGCGGCGTCGCCCCACGCCGCCGCCAGCGACCAGGCGCGCTTCATCCACAGGTGCAGATCGTGCTCCCACGTGTAGCCGATGGCCCCGTGGACCTGCAGGGCGGTACGCGCCGCCAGCACGGCCGCCTCGGACGCCAGCGCCTTGGCCATCGAGGCGTGCACCGTTGCGTCGGGGTCGCCCTCCGACAGCGACCAGGCGGCGCGGTACACGGCGGGCCGCGCGCGAATTCGACCCGCACCGCCGCGTTCGCCAGGTGGTGCTTCACCGCCTGGTACGAGCCGATGGGCTTGCCGAACTGCGAACGCTCCGTGGCGTACTGCGCCGCCATGGCGATGAGGCGGTCCGCCACCCCCACCAGCACCGCCCCGGCGCCCATGGCGCCACGGTCGCCCAGGGCGGCCAGGGCGGCGTCTGCGTCGGCCCCCTCCGCCACCAGGGTGGCGGGCGTCGGCTCCACGCCACCTGGGCCTGGCGCCTGGACCCGTCGAGCGTGGGACAGCGCCACGAGCGTGACGGCACTGCCGGGTACAGCGTGCACCGCACCGTCGCGCTCGAGCAGGAGCAGGTCCGCTCCTTCGGCCATGGCGACGGCGGGCATCGACGACGTCCCCACCGCCACCGCCACCTCGCCCGCCGCCACCCGGGGCAGCCAGCGACCCGTCTGGGCCTCGGCCGGCGTTCCCGCCACGCGGCCAGCAGCGGCACGCCCAGGGCCGTCGTCTCGAGCAGCGGCTCGGGCAGGCCCGCCCACCCCGCCTCCTCCAGGAGCAGCACCAGGTCCACGAGCCCGAAGCCGAGCCCGCCGTGCTCGGTGGGAACGGTCAGACCCACGACCCCCATGTCGGCCAGGGCACGCCAGCCGGGCCGCGACCGCCGTGGGGGGAGGTCCAGGCCCGGCGCACCTCGCCGGGCGTGCACTCCTTGTCGGTGAAGGCGCGCAACTGGGCCCGGAACTCGCGCTGCTGCTCGTCGAAGGAGAACCGCACGTCTGTCGCGCCCTCAGCCCCGGGGGAGACCGAGCACGCGCTCGGCCACCACGTTGCGCTGGATCTCGTTCGTGCCGGCGTAGATCGGACCGGCCAGGGCGAACAGGAAACCGTCCAGCCAGGGCGGGGACGACCGTCGTCGTCGAGCAGATCGGCACCGGCACCGAGGAGCTCGAGCGCCGTGGTGTGCACGAGCAGGTCCGTCTCCGACCAGAACAGCTTGTTCATCGAGGCCTCCGGACCCACCGATCCGCCTTCGGTGACCCGGGTGGCGGTCCAGTAGGTGTGGAGACGGTACGCCTCGGCGTCGGCGACGGCGCGGGCCACGGCGTCGGCGCAGGCACGCCGGCGCGGGCCGGATCGCTGATCGTGCACCGCCGGTACAGCTCGACCAGGCGGCGGGCGGCTTCTGTGTAGCGGGCCGGGCTGCGCAGCGACAGGCCACGCTCGGAACCGGCCGTGGCCATGGCCACCCCCCACCCCTGCCCCACCGTGCCGAGCACCTGGGTGTCGGGAACCTCGACGCCTTCGAAGAAGACCTCGGCGAACCCCGTCTCGCCGTCGAGCTGGGCGATGGGCCGCACGGTGACGCCCGGCGCGTCCATGGGGACGAGGAAGTAGGTGAGGCCCCGGTGGCGTTCGGCCTCGGGGTCGGAGCGGAACAGGCCGAAGATCCAGTCGGCGAAGGCCCCGCGCGAGCACCACGTCTTCTGGCCGTCGAGCACCCACGTGTCGCCCCGGCGCACGGCCCGGCTGCGGATGGCGGCCAGGTCGCTGCCGGCGTCGGGCTCGGACCACCCCTGGCACCAGATCTCCTCACCCGAGGCCATGGGCGGGAGGTCGCGCGCCTTCTGCTCTGCCGTCCCGAACTCGAACAGCGTCGGCGCCAGGAGGAAGATGCCGTTCTGGCCCACCCGGGTGGGCGCCTGGACGCGGTAGTACTCCTCCTCGAACACGAGCCATTCGACGATCCCCGCACCGCGGCCCCCGTACTCCTCGGGCCACGACACCACCGACCAGCGGGCATCGAACATGGTCCGCTCCCAGGCGCGATGAGCCTCGAAGCCCGCCGCCGTGTCGAGCGACGCCAGCGCCCCGGGGCCGCCCGGGCGCGACGGCACTTGGCCTCGAGCCACGAACGGGCCTCGGCGCGCAAACGCTCCTGTTGGGGCGTGAACCGGAGGTCCATCGGTCGTCGAATCTGACACACCGCCAGATTCTGGGCAACAATCGAGCACGAGTCGGGGCCAGGAGGTCAGCCATGCCCAACGCCGTCATCGTCGATGCGGTCCGCACCCCCGTGGGGCGGCGCAACGGCCGGCTGTCGCAGTGGCACGCCGTGGATCTCGCCGCCGCACCCTGAAGGCCCTCGTGGAGCGCAACGGCCTCGACCCCGCCCTGGTCGAGGACGTCGGTCATGGGATGCACGATGACGGTGGGCGAGCAGGCCATGAACATCGGCCGCAACGCCGCGCTGGCGGCGGGCTTCCCCGACACCGTCCCCGGCACCACCGTGGATCGCCAGTGCGGCTCGGCCCAGCAGGCCGTGCACTTCGCCGCCCAGGCGGTCATGGCCGGCGCCATGGACGTGGTCATCGGGGCGGGGGTGGAGTCGATGAGCCGGGTGCCCATCGGGTCGACGACCGACCCCGGGCCCGGGCGAGGCCTACGGTCCCACCGTGCACGCCCGCTACGCCTTCATCCATCAGGGCCTGTCGGCGGGAGGAGATCGCCCGGCGCTGGAACGTCGGCCCGCGAGGGAGATGGACGCCTTCGCCCTGGAGTCGCACCGCCGGGCGGCCGCCGCCCAGGACGAGGGGGCGCTTCGCCGGGGAGATCGTGGCACTGCGCTCCCCGGTCCCGACGGCGAGGGCGGCACCCTCGACGCCGACGAAGGGGGTCCGGCGCGACACGAGCATCGAGAAGCTCGCCGGCCTCACCCCCGCCTTCGCCGAGGACGGGCTCGTCACCGCCGGGACGTCGTCGCAGATCTCGGGACGGGGCGGCGGCCGTTCTCGTGATGAGCGAGGAGCGCGCCGACGCAGCTCGGGCTGCGCCCCGCGCCCGCTTCCACACCTTCGCCGTGGCCGCCAACGACCCGGTCATCATGCTCACCGCCCCTATCCCCGCCACCCGGCTCGTGCTGAAGAGGGCGGCTCGGGCTGGCGACATGACGTGGTGGAGATCAACGAGGCCTTCGCCTCGGTGGTGCTGGCCTGGGAACACGAGCTGCGCGCCGACATGGCGAGGGTCAACCTCAACGGGGGTGCCATCGCCATCGGCCATCCCCCGGGGCCGGGGCGCGCCTCATGGCGACGATGCTCAACGAGCTCGAGCGCACCAGCGGCCGTTACGGGCTGCAGACCATGTGCGAAGGCGGCGGGCGCCAACGCCACCATCATCGAACGCCTGGGCTGATCCACGCTCGCGCCCGGCGGCCGGGAATCGGCGCCGCCGACCGTCGGCCCGACGGTGACGCTCCCCTTACGGGTCGACGGTCAAGGACAGGACGGCTAGGGCAGAGTCGCCCGTGGCTGCGTCGGTCACCTCGATGTCCACTTCCCCGGTCCCTGCCACCGGGGGACCCGGGTTGGTGATCGTGCCGGTGGCGGGATTGAACGTGAAGCCGTCCCCCACGGGACCGAACGTGCTCCACGTGTACGGAGGCAGCCCGTTCACGGCCGTGACCGTGAAGGATCGGCACCCCCACCGTGGCGTCGGGCAGGGAGTCGGTGGTGATCTGGACGGGCACCACCGAGGTGAGCAACGAATGCCCCGTGACCCCGTCGACTGTGGCCGAGACGATGCTGGTGCCGCCGGTCGTCTCGTCCGCCGTGGTCATCGAGGCGTCGATGCAGGCACCGACCGCCGTCCCCGGCAGGGCGCACAGCGGCTGCGCTGTGCCCATGGTGGCCACCGAGGTGTTGGAGCTGGCCCACGTGGCGAGCTGGGTCAGGTTGATGAACTGGGTCGAGTAGTGGGCCGTCGCCACGAACTGCGCCGTGCCCGGCGGCGTGGTGGCGAGGACGTCGGGGTTGGTGGGGGTGACCGTGACCGACGCTCGGTGGGGCGCCCAGGTCGGCCACCCCCTGCGTCGTGGTGAGCTTCTGGAGGCCACTCCCGCCACACTGGCTCACGAGGTCGAGCACCGACGTGTGCGACACCGAATAGGAGAACGACTGACTCGGGTTGGACGAGAACGAGCCCGTCACCGTCCCGTGTGTGATCCCGGGGATGGTGAGGCTGTTGTCGGTCCCGGTGAATCCGAGATCGGCGCTGGGGGCCGACACCACCGTGGCGCCCGAGGTGATCTTGGGGGTGGTCGACCACTTGATGCTCAGGCTCCCGGTGAACGGCAGGTTGCCGCCGCTGGAAATGGTGTCCTCGAGCAGCGCGCAGGAGTGCCCTTGGTCCCCGTCAGCGTGCCGGTGACCGTCCCCTTCTTCACCCGCAACGGCGCGCCGCCGTGCGGGGCGGTGGCCTGGCAGTCGCTGAGCGTCGCCTTGATCTTGAGGGCGTCGGTTCCCGTGGTGGGCGCCCCGTCGACCAGGGCCGGGCTGAACTGGGCCGTGCCCTTCTGGCCGCCGCAGATGACCTCGTAGTTGCTGGCGTCGATGGGCAGGCCCTTGGTGGCGCTGGCCGGCCCGGCCACGCACACCACTGCCCCTGCCACGGCCGTGGCGGCCACGAGGAGCCTCGGGAAGCCGACGCGCCCCGCACGCCACCCCTTATCGTGTCGGCGGTCAGATTGGCGGTCCTGCTGGGCGCGCCTGCCAATGGTCACGGTCGTGTTTCCCTCCGGACAATGGGCGGATCCCCGCTGATCCCCCACGCTCCGAGTGTGCCCCATGGGGGCCGGCGCTGCCTCGTCAACTGTGACGATTCCGGATGGTCTCCGGTACCAGAATCGCCACGCTCCGCGCCCCCGGCCGGTCGCCGGATCGGGCGTGGCTGCCCCGGGCCTCGCCGATGAGTCCGACTCTTCTCCTCCGTCAGACCCTGATGAAAGGATCCGTCCACGGAGGACGTCCGTCGGCCGAGCGCAAAGGAGCGTTGTCGAATGAGCCGTGTCAGCACCTACCTCAACTTCATGGGTGAGACCGAGGAGGCGTTCAACTTCTACGGCGCCGCCTTCGGAACGCAGATCGCAGGCGAGATCACCCGGCTCGGCGATATGCCGACAGGACCCGACGCACCGGAGCTGTCCGATGCCGAGAAGAAGCTGGTGGCGCACGTCGAGTTGCCCATCCTGTCCGGGCACGTCCTCATGGGCACCGACATGGTCGAGTCCATGGGCCAACAGCTGCGGGTCGGCAACAACGTCACGATCTGCGTCGAGCCCGACACGTTGGCCGAGACCGATCGTCTGTACGCTGCGCTCAGCGACGGTGGCAGCGAGTCGACGGGGATGCAGCAGATGCCGTGGGCCTACTGGGGCTGCACGTTGGACCGCTTCGGTATTCGCTGGATGTTCAACTGCTACGAGCGATGACCGAGGCGGTGACCGACCCCGTGACCCCGCTGGACAGGACCTTCACGGCGACGCTCCAGAAGAGCCCCGCCAAGGGCGGCTGGACCTACGTGACGATGCCCGATTCGGCCACGTTCTTCGGGACGAGGGGCCTGGTGAAGGTCGGGGGCACCGTCGACGGCCACCCCTTCCAGAGCTCGTTCATGGCGATGGGAGACGGCACGCACAAGCTGCCCATCAAGGCCGACATTCGCAAGGTCATCGGCAAGGAGGCGGGGGAAGCGGTCACGGTCCGCCTGCAGGAGCGGTTGAGCGGATAGGGCTCGGCGCCGCCCCCGTCGTCACGCCCCCAGGCGCTCGAGGGTGGCGTTCGCCTCGGTCACGATGTCGGTGATGAGCTCGGCCACGGTGGGGAGCTCGTCGATGACCCCCACCACCTGCCCGGTGGGCAGCACTCCCACGTCGGTGCGCCCGTCCACCAGCGCCGCCTTGGTCATCATGGGGGCGTTGGCGGCCATGACGACCTGCGCCCACGACAGCTCGTTGCCCGCCTTCATGGCGCGGCCCTCGGCCAACAGCGCCCGCAGGGTGGTGCGGGTCTGGCGCCGGAAGGCCAGGGCGTTCTTCGCCGCCCGGGGGAGGGCGCCGAGGCGCCCCGCACCTTCGAGGTGGTCGACGAGGCCCGTGCGGATGACCCGTTGGGGGGCGCCGTCGACGCGCGTCGTCACCACCGTGCCGGTGACCGGGGTGCCCAGGTAGAGCTTCTTCACGTCGTCGGGGACGGTGCTCTCCCGGGTGAGGAGGAACCGGGTCCCCATGGCGATGCCGGCCGCGCCGTAGGCGAGGGCGGCCACGAGCCCACGGCCGGTGGAGAACCCACCGGCGCCGATGACCGCCACGCGGTCCCCCACCGCCTCGACCACCTGGGGCAGGAGCAGCGTGGTGGGGACGGGGCCGGTGTGCCCGCCTCCCTCGGCCCCCTGGGCGATGACGCCGTGGACCCCCCATTCCGCCACCTTCTCGGCGTGGCGGCGGGCCCCCACCGTGGGGATGACCACGACGCCCGCGTCGCGCAGCCTCGTGACCATGTCGCGGCGCGGCGCCTGGGCGAAGCTCGCCACCTTCACCCCCGCCTCCAGGAGCAGGGCGATGCGGTCGCCGACATCGGCCACGTCGGTGCGCAGGTTGACCCCGAACGGCGCGTCGGTGCGGGCCCGGACCTCGGACATCGCCTTCCCGAGCTGGTCGAGGCTCATGGTGGCCGACGCCAGGATGCCGAGCCCGCCGGCGTTGGCCGTGGCCGACACGAGCCGGGGCCCCGCCACCCACCCCATGCCGGTCTGCACGATGGGGTAGCGCACCCCCACCAGCTCGCACAGCGCCGTGCGCAGGGCGGGGTGGGGCTCGGGCGGCGCGGCGCCGGGCGTGCTCAGGACGGCACCTCGCGCTCGCGCAGCGCACGCGGGTCGAGCACGTCGCGGATGAGGGCGAGCTCGTCCGCCGTCGGCAGGCGCGTGACGGGGACGGGGTCGGGGATGACGAGGGCGAAGCCCGTCGCCCTGCACCTCGTCGACCGCGACGCCGGGGTGCACCGATCGCAGGGCCATGGCGTGGTCGGCGGTGTCGAAGTCGAACACGGCCAGGTTCGACACCACCACGCGCACGTCGTGGAAGCGCGTGGCCGCGGCTCCGGCTGCCTCGGCCCGGTCGTAGCCGACACCGCACACCACGTCCACGTGCTCGACGAAGCTCCGGGTGGACTGGGCCGGCACCCAGTAGCTCGTCGTGTGGTTGAGGCTGTTGCCCGGGGCACCGCGCACGCCGATGAGCTGTGCCTTGGGGCGGGCCCAGTCCCCGATGGCGCTGATGTTCTGGTTGCCGAACCGGTCCACCTGCGACGCCATCATCATGATGTGGCGCCGCCCCGACCACACCACCTCGAACACCCGTCGGTAGGGCATCCACGCCTCGAGGACGAACTCGTCGCGCCGCGCCGACACGGCCGGCGTGTTGGCCATGAGCGCCGCTTCGCCGTCGGTGAGCACCAGATCGGGCTCGAAGGTGAGGCGGGCCAGGCGCGCCCCGATGGCGGGGATGGTCCCGAAGGGACTCGCCATGACCTCGCCGTCGCCGCGCCACGCCTCGGCGCAGGCCACGACGCACACCTCAGCCCTGGTGGCATCGCTCACGGGGCCACGCCGCGCCGCTCGACGGCGGCGTGGTACGCCGCCTCGTCGCCGCCCAGGTACCGGTGCTCGAAGGCGCGCCACGCCTCGGGATCGGCAGCGGCCGCCACGTAGCGCTTCTGGAAGGCCTCGTCGCGTTCGTAGTCCGGCGGGCACGACGTGAGGTGCGCCCCACCGGGCGCCTCGGCCACGGCGTCGGTGGCCAGGCGGCTCACCACCACGCTCTGCACGGGGCCCTCGTCGAGGAGCCGGCCCGGCTCGACCACACGCTCGGCCGTCACGAAGCGGCGTGCCGCGGCCCCGAGGAACAGCTCGTCGAAGAACGGGTCGGGTCCGAGCACCTGCCCGTTGCCGTGGGTGTCGGCCCGGTTGAGGTGGACGAAGGCGGCGTCGAGCCGCAAGGCCGGCATGGCCACGAGCTCCTCGCCGTCGGCGTAGGGGGACCGCACGGTGCGCAGGGAAGGGTTGAGCCGCAGCACGTCCGAGCCGAGGCCGGCCCGGGTGGGGAGGAAGGGCACGCGCTGCGAGGCGGCCAGCAGGCCCAGGTAGAACATGCCCTCGTCGATCTCCATGGCCCCGACCGTCCCCGCCTGCCGGGCGGCGCGGAAGTGGGGGTCGAGGGCGATGGAGTCGAGCGTCACGAACGCGTAGACGACCGTGCGGACGCGCCCGCCGCGCACAGAAGCCCCACGTCGGGCCCGCCGTAGGAGACGACGGTGAGATCGCGCAGGCCCGACCGCAGGATGGCACGGACCACCGCCATCGGCTTGCGACGCGAGCCCCACCCCCCGAGGCCCACGGTCATGCCGTCGGCGAGCTCGCCCACCATGTCGTCGACGGTGGTGCGCTTGTCGCTCATGTGGAGGTGTCGGCGTCGCGCTTGTCGACGAACGCCTGGCGCTGCTCGTCGGCGACGCCGCGCACGTGCAGCTCGTAGGTGAACCCCTGCTCGAAGCGGTAGCTGCGCTTGACGTCGACGGGGTCGATGCCGTTCAGCGACTCCTTGGCCCGGCGGATGATGGTCGGGCTCTTGGCCACGATCGCGCCCGCCACCTCGTAGGCGGCGTCCACGAGCTCGGAGCGGGGCACGACGCGCAGCACCGACCCGAAGTGGTGCAGCTCGGCCGCCGTGGCCGGCTCGGCGGTGTACACCATCGAGCGCATCCGGTGCTGGGGGACGAGCCGGGCCAGGTGCGTGGCCGCCCCGAGCGCCCCCGGTCGACCTCGGGCAGGCCGAAGGTGGCGTCCTCCGACGCCACCACCACGTCGGCGTTGCCGACGATGCCGATGCCCCCGCCGAGGCAGAAGCCGTGCACCGCCGCCACCACCGGCACCTCGCAGTCGTAGACCGCAGCGAAGGCAGCGGCACGGCCGCGGTTGACCCCCACGAGCGCCTCGTCCCCCTTGGCCTGGATCTCCTTGATGTCCACGCCGGCGCAGAATCCCCGGCCCTCGGCCCGCACCACCACCACCCGCACGGAGGGGATACGCCCCGCGCCCAGCACGGCGTCGGCGAAGGCGAACCACGCCGCCACGTCGAGGGCGTTCACCGGGGGGGACGTCGATCACCACCTCGGCCGTCCCCGGAGTGCGCTCGTGTGTCTCGATGCCCATGGACGTCTCCGGATCGCAACAGTGGGATGCCAGCGGTGCCACGGGCCCCGGGCCCTCGGTGCCTGCCAGCGCGTCGCAGGGCGACACCCGGCTCGGAGCAGGGTATTCGGTGACCGTCGGCGGTGCGAACCCCGCCGCCACCCCCCGGCGCCGGGCCGGGTCGCTAGTTTTCCCCCTCGTGACGGGGACCATCGATCTGAACGGCAGGGCCGTCGTGGTCACCGGGGGGACCGCGGCATCGGGCGGGGCATCAGCGAGGCCTTTCTGGCCGCCGGGGCAGAGGTCACCGTGTGCGGCCGGCACGAGCCGCCGCCGGACCAGCTCCCCACCGCCGGGGGCCGGACGGCGGCCTTCGTGGCCGCGGATGTGCGCGACGCCGAGCAGGCGGCGTCGGTGGTGTCCGCCGCCGTGGGCCGGCTCGGCCGCCTGGACGTCCTCGTCAACAACGCCGGGGGGTCCCCGGCCGTTCCCGCCGCGGAGGCCTCGGCCCGATTCGTGGCGCAGGTGGTGGCGCTCAACCTGCTCGCCCCCTTCTACTGCGCCCAGGCCGCCAACGCCGTCATGCAGGGCTCGGCGGAGGGGGGCGTGATCATCAACATCGGCAGCGTGTCGGGGCTGCGCCCCTCGCCCGGGACCGCCGCCTACGGCGCGGCGAAGGCGGGGCTGCTCAATCTCACCCGCACGCTGGCCATCGAGTGGGCGCCCAAGGTGCGGGTCAATTGCGTGGTGGGAGGGCTGATCGCCACCGAAGCCGCCGACGACCACTACGGCGGGGCCGAAGGGCTGGCCGCCGTGGCCCGGACCATCCCCCTCGGCCGCATGGGGACGCCCGACGACGTGGCGGGCGCCTGCCTCTACCTGGCCTCCCCCTCCGCGGGTTTCGTGTCGGGAGCGACCCTCGAGGTCCACGGCGGCGGAGAGGCCCCGCCGTTCCTCCAGGCGGTGCAGGATGCGGCGCGTCCCCCAGGTGACAGGCATCGAAGTGGAGTCGCGCCAGCTGGCGTGCTCTGATACCCCCCCGTGAAACTGGCCGTCCCCACCGAGACACACGCCGGCGAGCAACGCGTGGCCCTCATCCCCGACGTGGCCGGGCGCCTGGCGGCCTCGGGCGTCGAGGTCGTGGTCCAGTCCGGGGCCGGGGCGCTCGCCCACTTCCCCGACGCCGTCTACGGCGACAAGGCGGTGACGGTCCAGGCCGGCGCGGCCGAGACCCTGGCCGGCGCCGACCTGGTGGCCAAAGTCCAGGCACCCACCCCCGACGAGGTCAGCCTGATGGCCGAGGGGGCCACGGTGGTGAGCTTCTTCCAGCCGGCGGCCCAGCTCGACACGGTGCGCGCCCTCGTGGGGCGCAGGGCCACCGCCTTCAGCCTCGACCTCGTCCCCCGCATCAGCCGGGCGCAGTCCATGGACGCGCTGTCCTCGCAGGCGACGGTGTCGGGCTACCTGTCGGCGCTGGCCGGGGCGGAGCGCCTTCCCAAGTTCTTCCCCATGTTCATGACCGCGGCCGGGACCATCCCGCCCGCCAAGGTCCTCGTGCTCGGCGCCGGGGTGGCCGGCCTGCAGGCCATCGCCACGGCCCGGCGGCTCGGGGCGCAGGTGCGGGCCCACGACGTCCGCGCCGCGGCCAAGGAGGAGGTGCAGTCCCTCGGGGCCTCCTTCGTCGAGCTCGAGCTCGAGTCGCAGGAGGGGTCGGGGGCTACGCACGCGAGCAGTCCGAGGAGTACCTGGCCCGCCAGCGCGAGCTGATCGGCAACGAGGTGGCGGCCGCCGACGTCGTCATCACCACGCGGCCGTGCCGGGCCGCAAGGCTCCGGTGCTCGTCACCACCGCCATGGTGGAGCGCATGGCGGAGGGATCGGTCATCGTCGACATGGCCGCCGACGGCGGAGGCAACTGCGAGCTGTCGGAGCCGGGCAAGGACGTCGTCCACCACGGGGTGGTGGTGTGCGGCCTCACCAATCCCCCGTCGGCCATGCCCACCCACGCCTCGTTCCTCTACGCCCGCAACGTCGCCAACTTCCTGGCCCTGCTCGTCACCGACGGGGAGCTGCGGCCCGACTTCGAGGACGAGATCGTGACGGGGAGCTGCGTGGTGCGGGCCGGCGAGGTCGTCCATCAACCGACAGCCGAGCTCCTCGGGGGAGCGGCGGCGGGGAAGGAGGCACCATGACGGCTGCGGCCAGTGGCCCGGCCTCATGGGCTTCATCACCGTGTTCGTGCTGGCCGCCTTCGTCGGCTTCGAGGTCGTCTCCAAGGTGCCGAGCGTCCTGCACACGCCCCTCATGTCGGGAAGCAACGCCATCCACGGCATCATCCTGGTGGGCACCATGCTCGTCCTGGGCGAGGCACACGGGGCGGCCCAGCTGACACTCGGGTTCCTGGCCGTCGTGCTCGCCACCTTGAACGTGGTCGGCGGCTTCGTGGTGACCGACCGCATGCTCGAGATGTTCAAGGCGAAGCCCGCCGACCGCAAGCCCCGTCGTGATGCACGGCGCCGAGGGCAGGCGACGCCCGGCGCGGGGAAGGCGTCGTGAGCCGCGCCACCGCCACGGACCTCGTCTATCTGATCGCCATCTCGGCTTCATCCTGGCGCTCAAGGGGCTGAGCTCGCCCAAGCGGGCCCGCCTGGGGAACATCGCCGGGGCCGTCGGCATGCTCATCGCCGTGGCGTGGACGTTCTCGCTGCCCCAGGTGTACTCGCCACACCAAGAACCTGGTCCTCATCATCGTGGCCATCGTGATCGGCGCCGCCCTGGCCGTCCCGCCGCCCGGCTCGTGAAGATGACGGCCATGCCGCAGATGGTCGCCATCTTCAACGGCGTGGGTGGTGGCGCCGCCGCTCTCGTCTCGGTCACGGAGTTCATCTCGCTCCCCGGCAAGACCCTGGCGATCTACAAGATCTGCGAGATCCTCTTCGGCGTGCTCGTGGGCGCGGTCTCCTTCGCCGGGAGCGCCGTGGCCTTCGCCAAGCTGCAGGAACTCATGACCGGTCGGCCCATCACCTATCCGGGCCAGCAACCCATCAACGCCGCCATCGGGCTCGCCATCCTCGCCCTTGTCGTGGTGACCGTGGTCACCGCCAGCACGCCGGTGCTCGTGGTGGTGCTCGTGCTGTCCCTCGTCCTGGGGGCGATCTTCGTCCTCCCCATCGGCGGGGCGGACACGCCGGTGCTCATTTCGCTGCTCAACGCGTTCACCGGCCTGGCCGTGGCGGCATCGGGCTTCACGCTCGACAGCACGCTGCTCATCGTGGCAGGCACGCTGGTCGGCGCCTCGGGGACGCTGCTCACCCGCATGATGAGCCAGGCCATGGGCCGCTCGCTGCCCAACATCCTCTTCAGCGCCTTCGGATCGGTCATCACGGCCGGCACCGGGCCCGAGATCGAGGGCCGCTCGGTGCGCTCGGGCACGGCGGAGGACATCGGGGTCCTGCTCGCCTATGCCCGCGTCGCCATCGTGCCGGGCTACGGCCTGGCCGTGGCCCAGGCGCAGCACACGGCGCGCGAGCTGGCCGACGCCCTCACCGCCCGCGGCGTCGAGGTGTACTACGCCATCCACCCGGTGGCGGGCCGGATGCCCGGGCCACATGAACGTGCTGCTGGCCGAGGCCAACGTCCCCTACGACCAGCTCGAGGAGATGGACCAGGCCAACATCGAGATGCCCACCACCGACGTGGCGCTCGTGGTCGGGGCCAACGACACCGTGAACCCGGCGGCCAAGAACTCGCCCGGGAGCCCCATCTACGGCATGCCCATCATCAACGTGGACCAGGCCGAGAACATCATCTTCCTCAAGCGTTCGATGCGACCGGGATTCGCCGGCATCGACAACGAGCTGCTCTACGACCCCAAGACCACCATGCTCTTCGGCGACGCCAAGGACTCGTTTCCAAGCTGGTGACGCGCGGTCAAAGCCGCCTGAGCAGCCCGGTGCCACCGGGCCACCGCGGCCGTCCCTCCCGGGTCCGAGCGCCCGGACAAGGCCTAGCCGTGCCGGGCACGCGGGCGACCCCGGCGGGTTCCGGCGCCCACGTGGCCGAGGTGGTCTCCGCCTCAGGCGCCCGTTCCGCCACCCACGGCACGCCACGCCTGCCGGCTTCGGTCCGGTCGTGGCGCTCGGTCCGTGGCCGGACCGCCAGCACCATGAGCGGCACGGCGTCGTGCCCATGGGTGACCTCGACCGCGTCCGCGGCCGCCTGGCCGAGGTCCGCGCCTCGACGCCTGCGCAATGGCCCGGGGTGGGTGGGATGGTCGAGTACTCCGAGGGTCTCCTCGTCGGCTACCGCTGGTACGACGCCAAGGGGATCGCTCCGCCGTTCCCCTTCGGTTTCGGGCTTTCCTACACCTCGTTCGCGTTCTCGGACCTGGTTGTGCCGTCCGCACTTTCGACCGGGGCGACCGCCACGGTGAGCGTCGACGTCACCAACGCCGGGCACGTCGCGGGGGCCGAGACGGTGCAGGCCTATGTCGGCGACCCGGCGTCCCGGCGAGCCCCCCGAGCAGCTGAAGGGATTCACCAAGGTGACCCTGGCACCGGCCAGACCACCACGGTGAGCCTGCAACTCGGAGCGCAGTCCTCCTCCATCTGGGACACGGCCTCCCAGTCGTGGACCGCGATGCCGGGCCGGTACGCCGTGATGGTCGCGACTCCTCGGGCAACCTTCCGGACACGGCGACGGTCTGCATCGGGTGACCGGGTGGGCGGCGCGGTGGGAACCCGCCGGCGCGCTCAGCCGGTCCGGGTGCGTTGCGCCAGGGTGGGACCGCCCTCGAACAGCCGGGCGAAGAGGAGGAGTCCCTGCGACGTCTGGCGCGCCGTGGACACCACCACCTCGATCTCGCCCTGCCCCACGAGGTGCGAGGCGTCGTTGACGACGACCATGTCGCCCTCGGGGAGGTACCCCACCGCCTGGCGGGCCTGGCGGCCCTCCTTGACCAGGTCGACGACGAGGTGCTCCCCGGGCGGATGATCGGGCGTGAGCTCGACGGCCAGACGGCGCAAGTCCACGACGTTTAGGTCCTCCGCTGCGGCACGCTCGGCCGCTTCGACCGAGCACGTGGCCAGGCGCACGTGCAGGCGGTGCGCCAACGCGATCACGCGATCCTCCATGTCGTCGAACTGGGGAACCTCGTCCTCGGTGACGAGCACGTCCACGCCCACGGCGCGCAGCGCCTCGATTGCCTCGAGCCCACGCCGGGCCCGACGCGACGCCACGGGGTCGGGACCCTCCGACATGGCCCGCACCTCGTCGACCACGAACCGGGGCAGCACCACCCCTCCGGCCAGCAGGCCGGCGACCGAGCACCATGAGGTAGCGGTCCATCACCGCCGAGCTGTCGAGCAGCAGGGCGCTGGGCGCGGGTGGGTGGGCGGGTCGGTCGAGCAGATGTGACATGCCGGCGGCCCGCACGATCTCCTTGCCCTTATTGACGCCGATGCGCACGCCCCCGACGCACAGCACCCAGGCCAGGGCGGACACGAGCGGGTAGTCGATGCTCGAGTGGACGAGGGCGACGACTGGGAGCGCGGCCACGAGGCCGAGCAGGAGGCCGGTGGTCCCGACGACCGACCCGGCGAAGACCTCGCTGGCGGGCATGGCGCGCAGCTGGCCCACGGCGCCGCGCATGCCCTTGTCGATGAGGCGCCCGATGACGCCACCGAGGAGGTAGGAGAAGAGGGCACCGAGCGTGATCCCGACGACGGGCGCGGTCGTGTGGGGGCCGACGCGGTTTCCCACGGCCAGGCCACCGATCGTGCCCACGATGACCAGGAGCAGTCGGAACACCTCTACGAAGATCACAGGATATGTCTCCCTGCCGCCTTTTGGGACGCTCCTTCCAGGGCTACCCAACGCACGAGCTCTCCTGAGTGACTCGACACATCGTTCCGTCACCTGTAGTGAGAGTCGGTTCGCGGGGCCGAACTGATTCTCAACGGATCAACATGTCTCGAATTCCGCTCAAGATCGGCCCCGACCATCGACCGCCCACCGACGGCCCTGGCGACGGTGCTGCACCGGCTCCACCGACGGCACACCGGGCGCACGAACATTGCGATTCCATGACGGAGAGGGGTCGCCGGGAACGCGCCGTCCCCCACGCGCACTACCTCCGAGGATCCCGGCCACGTAGGCTCCCTCGACATGGCATCGTCCGCAGAGGCTGCGGGGGGCGTGCCGCAACAGGGCGGGGCGGCGCACCGGGGCACGGGCGGTGAGGTCGCGGGCGGGCGCGGGCTCGATGGTGGTGGGTGCCAACGGGCCGGCGGTCGTGGCCAACGGACCGGTGGCCGGTGCGAGCGCGTGGACCGGGGACCAGACAACCGCGCCCGCGGCGCCGGCCGACCTGACGATCCCGGCCGACGGCCTGCTCGGATCTCCGACGGCGATACCCGGTGCCGAGCTCCGCCTTCGGTTGGCCCGCAAGTTCGACGAGGTGGTGGCGCACGTCCGATCCGTCTACATCGGCAAGGACAGGACCGTCCGGCTGGCGCTGTGCTGCCTCATGGCCGAAGGCCACCTGCTCGTGGAGGATCACCCCGGCGTGGGCAAGACGACGTTGGCGAAAGCCCTGGCCGGCGCTCTCTCGGCCTCGCCTTCGGCCCGTGCAGTTCACCGCCGACCTGCTCCCCTCCGATGTGACCGGGGCCATGGTCTTCGACCGCGACAGCGGGCGGGTGTCGTTCCGCCCGGGTCCGGTGTTCACCAACGTCCTGCTGGCCGACGAGCGGAACCGGGCGTCGCCCAAGGCGCAGTCGGCGCTGCTGGAGGCCATGGAGGAGCGCCAGGTGAGCGCAGACGGCGTGACCCATCCCCTCCCCCAGCCCTTCATGGTGCTCGCCACCCAGAACCCGTTCGACGCCGCCGGGACCTTCCCCCTGCCCCACAGCCAGCGTGACCGGTTCCTGCTCCGCCTCAGCCTGGGCTATCCCGACCGAGCCGAGGAGGACCTGCTGTTGTCGTCCACCTTGGTGCGCCCCAGCCCGGAATCGCTGGCGAGCGTGGCGGGGCCGAGGTTCCTGGCCGCCTTCGCCGACGTCGCCCGGCGCGTCCACCTCGCCCCCGAGGTCCGGGAGATCCGTCCTCGACCTGATCGGGGAGACCCGGACGCATCCCGACCTCACCGTGGGCGCTTCGCCCCGGGCTGCGCTGGCCGTGCTGCGCGCCGCGGCCGCGGTGGCGGTGGCGGAGGGCCGGGGGTTCGTCACGCCCGACGACGTCAAGCTCGTGGCCGAACCGGCCCTGGGCCACCGTGTCATGGTCCACCCCGCCGCCGAGCTGGCCGGCGTGACCGCCTCGGCCACCATCGCCGAGATCATGTCGCGGCTCGTCGTGCCGGTCGGCGCCGGCCGGTAGCGCCGGGCCGACGGGTACGACCGGCGATCGCACGGCCGTGCTCTGCGCCCGGGGCGCGCTCGCTGGGGGCGGGGGCGATGGCCATGGCCGTGGCCGGGCTCGTCTACGGCGTCGAGGAGTTCGTCCTGCTGGCCATGTCGGTGGGCGTGCTCCTCGTCACAGGGGCTGTGGTGGTGCGCTACCACGCCCGGGCCGGGCGCCGCGCCCTGCACGTGGTGGTGCGGGTTCCCACGGCCGAGGTCACGAGCAGACAGCCCACCCAGGTCGAGTTGCGGGTCACGAACCAAGGGCGCCACCGGCTCCCCCCCGTCCTGGTGGCCGAGCCGCGCCGTCGCTGGACGCTGTCGCACCCGGGCGTGGGGGGTCGCGCCCCGTCCGCACGCCTCACCGGGCCGGACCGCCGTCGCTTGCGGCGCGCCTTCCGGCTGCCGGAGCTGGCCCCGGGAGCGGACGCCGCGCTGTGGATCCCGGTGCCCACGGCGCGCCGGGGACTTCTCACGCTGTCGGGTGTGGGCGTGTGGTGCGAGGACCCCTTCCGGCTCTTCGCCCGGCACGTCACCGTGGCGCCGCCCGCGCACGTCATCGTCTACCCCGCCGCCGGCGACACGGCCACCGCCGCCTCCGACGCCGCCCGGCGTCACGGTCATCGGGCCGAACGGCGCACCGCGCTCGCCTCCAACGCGTCGTCGGGAACCGAGCTCTCCGGGCTCCGTCCCTATGCGCCCGGCGACCGGCTGAACCGGCTGCACTGGCCGGCACTGGCCCGATCGGGGGATCTCGTGGTGCGCGAGTTCGTCGAGACCCAGGCCGGTTCGCTCACCCTGCTCGTGGACGTTCGGCCGTCGGTCCACAGCGGGGGATTCCCTCGAACGCACGGTGGCACACGCCGCCGGACTCGCCCTGGCCACACTGCAGCGCGGTGAGGCGGTGGAGCTGTGCACCAGCACCGGCGACCGCGTGGCGGTCGAGCCGGGCAGCGCCCGGGAGCCAGACGGTGCTGCGGGCCCTCTCCCTCGTCGGCGCGGCCGATCCCGCCCCCGCCATGGTCCGGCGCTGGGGGGACGGCCCACGGGAGGTGCGGTGTGGGCCACCGCCGCCGTGCACGATGCCGACGTCGTGCTGCTCACCACGGCGGCGGGCGCCGGGCAGGGCGCCCTTCCCGAGGCGCTGCGCCGACACGCCACCACGGTGGTGGTGCAGTGAACGCCACCGCCAACGCCACCGCCACACGGCCCCGGGCCCGCATCGGCCCGATCCGGCTGGCGCCCGACGTCTGGCTCCTGGCCGTGTCGCTCGCCGCCGGCCTCGGGGCGGCCCGGCTCACCAGGGCACCGGGAGCCGCGGCCGTGGTTGGCCCCATCGTCGCCACCGTGGTGGCGGGGCACGTGGCGACGTCGGTGGCCCGGCGCCTGCGGTGGGCCGTCCCCGCCGCCATGGGTGTGGGCGTGGTGGCCGTGGTCCTCACCACGCTGTGGGGGCAGCTGTCCTCGGCCACCCGGTACGGGCTGCCCACGGCGTCGAGCTGGCACCTGCTGTAGCGTTTCGAGGCGGCCGGCACCACCATCCGGTCCAATCCCACCCCCGTTCCGGCCACGCCCGGCGTCGTGCTGTGCGTTGCCACCGGGGCGGCCCTCGTGGCCGTGCTCGGGCAGGTCGATCTGGGCGCTGGTGGAATGGCCGCGGCGCGCCCGCTCCTCGTGCTCGGCGTGCTGGCGCCGTCGTTCGGACTGTTCTGCTACGCCGCCCTGCTCAGCTCGGGTGTCGACCGGGTGGCGGGGGCGGTGCGCCTCCTGGCGGGCGCGCTCGGCTTCGTGGTAAGCGCCGACCACGGCGTCGCCGGAGCCGGCGCCCGCCCATGGGCTGGCACGAGGCCCCCGACCGTGGCACGGCCGGGTCCCGGTCCGGAGTGGACGGGCGGCACGGACCGGGCCGCGTCCTCGGGCACCGGCACCGGCACCGGCACCGGCACCGGCACCGGCACGAGGCGGGCGCGGTGAGTGCGCGCCGGCACCCTGGGCATCGTGCCCGCACTGCTCGTGGCCGTGCTCGCCGTCACCGCGCCGCTGGCGGTGAGCCCCGCCCTCTCCACGTTGAAGGTGAGCGCCATCCCCTTCGGCCAACCCGGTGGCGGGATCGGACTGGGGGGCACCGGCGGCGGCCCGGGGGGTGACGGCTCGACAGGCGGCAGCGAGGGGACGTTGGGATCGGGTGGTGCGGACCGGGGCGGGGCGGGGAGCGGGGTGCGCACCATCGACCTCGTCGACAACCTGCAGGCGGTGCTCACCGACCGCAGCGGGGAGGTCATGTTCAAGGCCAGACGCCCCACCCGACCTACTGGCAGATGGCCGTGCTGACGACGTTCAACGGCGACGCCTGGGACGCGATCCGACCACCGAGAGCCGCGGCGCAGGCCATCGCCCAGCCAGGTCGAGCACGACATGGCCGGCCTCCCCGCCCTGCCCGAGCCCGGTTCGACGCCCACGTACCGGCGACCGTCACCATCGACAACCTCGAGAGCACGCTGCTCCCGCTGCCCCCCACCACGACCTCGGTGGGGTCGGTGGCCACCGTGGTCCCGGGGTTCGGAGCCGTGCAGCCGGTGGAGTCGCCGCCCGGGGAGACCTTCACCGCCGTGGCCCACCTGCCCGTAAAGCCGGGTGCGGCGGACCGCCCCTCGGGGTCGCGGGACCGGGGCGCAGCGTGGTGCCGGCCCCGTCGCTCGCCCCGTACCTGGCGCTGCCGACCATCTCCCCGCAGATCGTCCGGCTCGCCCACCAGATCGTGGCGCACGCCTCCAATCCCGCGGCCAAGGCCGCCGCCCTGGCCCGGTGGTTCGACACCGGACGCTCCGGTACACGCTGTCGCCGCCCCCCACGACGGGATCCGGACCCGCTCACCACGTTCCTCTTCGTCACCCGGGCCGGGTTCTGCCGAGCAGTTCGCCGCCGCCTACGCCGTGCTGGCCCGGCTCGACGGGCTGCCGACACGGGTGGCGATGGGCTTCACCACGGGAGCGGCGCAGGCCTACGACCGCTACGCCGTCACCGGCGCCGACGCGGACGTGGCCCGAGGTCTATCTGGGACCCCAGACCAGTTGGACCTCCTACGAGCCGACACCGGCCTCGTCGAGCGAGCCGACGGCATCGGCGTCGACGCCGGCTCGCACACCACCGGCCAGCCCTGCCTGCCCACCTCGGCCACGTCCTCGACGATCACCCCAGCCACCACGTCGTGCCGCCCCGGCTGCCGTGGCGTCGACGATCCCGCTCGTGCACCGGCGCAGCGCGGCCGGGAGCGTGGCAGCGACCGCCGGCGCGCCGGTGACGGTGGCGGTGGTCCTCGGCGCCGTGGTGCTCGCCGCCGCCGCGGTGCTGTGGACCTGGGCCCGGCGGCGCCGGCCGCCGCCTTCACCGGGCTCGACCGCTGGCGGGCCCGGCGCATGCGCCGTCCGGCGTCGGGCGACGCGGGCGAGGAGGTGCTCGCCCGGTGGCGCGAGGCGGCGTGGATCCTCGACCGGGGGCGGCTGGGCAAGATGCCGTCCGAGACCCTGCAGGAGCACGAGGACCGCCTCGGCTCCCTGGCCCGGGCACAGTGGCTGGGGAGCTACCGGGCCGCGCCGGCGGCGAAGGGCCCGCAGCCCGAGACGGGGCAGGTGGAGGCGGCCGTCGCCGCCTACGCAGCGTTGGCCGCCCTGGCGGCGCGCGCCGCCTACGGCGACGACCCTTGCACGGCCGAGGAAGCGCGCCACGCCGTGGATCTCGGCGCGGTGGCTGCGTCGGATGGCCCGGGTCCCGGCCGGGCGGGACGTGGCGGGTGGACGGGACCGGTCCCCGCCATGACCGTGTCCCCGTGTGATGCACGGGGGCCGGGCGCGAGGATGGGCGGCGGCGGACCACGACGACAGGAGGACGACGTGACCATCCCGCAGTCGGTCCGGGTGGACGACATCGACCTTTCGATTTCGAGTTCTGGGCCGCGCCTTGGGAGCGCGCGAGGAGGCGTTCCGCGTCCTGCCAGCCGAGCGGCCCATCGCTTTCTTCGAGGACCCACAGATCGAGGTGGAGACGGTCATCCCCATCCCGCCCGGACGCGGCGACTTCGCCGTGACCCGCTACGCCGACGTGGTGGAGATCAGCCGGCACCCCGAGCTGTACTGCTCGGGGCAGTCGGGCAACCACCATCCTCGACATGCCCTCCCGAGCTCCCTCGAGTTCTTCGGGGGTCCATGACCACTCGACGACCCCCGCCACTCCCGGCTTCGCCGCATCGTGTCGGCCGGCTTCAACCCGCGTATGGTGCGCTTCCGTCGAGGACACCATCCAGCAGGTGGCCGAGCTACATCATCGCCTAACGTGGCGCGCCCGTGGAGAGTGCGACTTCGTCACCGAGGTCGCCTCGCGCCTTGCCCCTCAAGGTCATCTGCGACATGATGGGTGTGGCCCGAGCACTGACTACGACACCGTCTTCCGCTGTTCCAACATCATCCTGTCCATGGGTGACACCGAGTACGTGCCCGAGGGCGAGGACCCCGTGCTGGCCTTCATCAACGCCGGCCACGGAGCGGCCGAGGCTGATGCGCTCGCCGGGGGGATTCCTGATCAAGGACCCTACCGACTGACCTCACCTCGGCCCTGGTGAACGCCAACGTGGAGGGGCGAGGCCCTCACGTGACGGGGAGCTCGCCTCGTTCTTCATCCTCCTGGTGGTGGCGGGAAACGAAACGACGCGGAACGCCATCAGCCACGGATTGTGGATGCTCACGGAGCACCCCGACCAGCGCGCCGTGTGGATGGACGATTTTGACACCGTGGCCCCCACCGCCGCATGGGCGGCAGCGGCAACGGCGTCATGTTCGGCATGGGCACGGGCAATGCTCCCAAGGTGCAGGCCGCGGCTCCCAAGAAGATCAACATCTCGGCCGGCGTGGCCGTGGGCATGCTGATTCAGAAGGTGCAGCCCATCTATCCGCCCATCGCCAAGGCGGCGCGCGTTTCCGGCACCGTGGTGTTGCAGGCAACTATTTCCAAACAGGGTACGATTGAAAACCTTCGCGTCGTCAGCGGGCCGGCCATGCTACAGCAGGCCGCTCAGGACGCCGTGAGACAGTGGCGCTACCGGCCTTATCTGCTGAACAACGAGCCGGTCGAGGTGGACACCACGGTCAACGTCATCTTTACCCTGGGTGGGTAACGCAATTTCCGGCTCCCTGCCGCATTCTGGCAGGGAGCACTGCTTTTGACCCGAATGCGCATTCTTCGCTCGCCGCATTCCTTACAGCGTCCGCCGCGGCGGATTGATTTCAGTCCAAAAGAATCTCCTTAGGAGGAACGATTCAGTGATTCACGCTCAGCTCGCACATTTCGCTTCGCATATGGCCAACAGCCTGGCATTTTTCCAGGACGAGGGTCAGTCAGTCGGTTTCAGCCCCTTGCAACTCTGGGATCACATGGCATGGATGGCCCGAACCGTGGCCATCATCCTTTTGATTGAGTCGATCTGGTCCCTGG
>CAWIWK010000042.1:0-87197 GCA_963839605.1 uncultured Acidimicrobiales bacterium
AACGCGTTCCCGCGCTTCCAGGGGCTGCAGAGCGTCGCGGCACAACAAGCCGATCCGCGCTTACAAGTGCTGACCGGCGGCACCGACGGCAAGACGATCCTCGCCGTCAACAACAAGAAGAAGCCATTCGACGACCTGCGCGTTCGTCAGGCGCTTGCTCACGCGATTCCGACCGCAAAGCCATCATCGATGGTGCTCAGAATGGTCTGGCGAAGCCGATCGGCAACCACCTCGTCCCCAACTATAATTCTATCGTCTCATTTACCGCCGCCTATCCGCACGATCCCGAGAAGGCCAAGGCGCTGCTCAAGGAAGCGGGCGTGACGACGCCGCTGCAAGTGACGCTGACCCGCCCGATTACGCGCCCAAGCGGCGAGATCATCGCCGCCGAACTCGCCGATGTCGGGGTGCAGGCCCGACAAATTGAAGAGGTCGAATGGGCGCAATGGCTGTCGAACGTCTACAAGGGCCATAACTCTTCGACCTGAACCACCATCAGCCACGTCGAGCCGCTCGACATCGGCATCTACGCCAACCCCGAGGACCATTTCCAGTACACGACAGCCAGACGTTCCGCGACATCGTCGCCCGCATTCGGGGGTCCTCCGACCTCGACGCGTTCAAGGCGGCGCTTGGGCCGACGCGCAGCGCCAGATCGTCAAGGATAGCGTCAACGTCTTCCTCTTCCAGCTCCCCGACGTGACCGTCGCCGACGCGCATCTGCAGGGCTTGGAAGAAATGCGCCAACTTCGTCAACGACGTCGGCGCAATGTCGCGGAAGCCATGAGGGCGTCGGCCCAGACCCGAGCTGGCAGGCGAACGCCATGGAGGTGAGATAGGTTCGTCGATGCAATTGTTCCGAATGAGCGCGACCGCGCGCTGCTCTGAGCATATCCAAGCGGCGCGGCTTCGCCGCTCGAGACGATGCCGGAGCGTGCTGGACAGGGTCGCGCGGTTCGAGCCGCATATCTCGGCGACTAACCTGCTCCGCCCCGAGCGCGCGCTCGCCGCAGCGAAGGCGTCGGAAGACCGTGGGCGGCGCGGCCGAACCGGCGGGCCGCTCGCACGGCGTGCCGGCGACGGTCAAGGACAACATCGCCACCAAGGGCTACTGGTTCCGGTCGGAACGGCGGCGAGCTGACAGTCGCCAGCCGGCGCGGACGCGCCGCCAGCGGCCCGTTTGCGCGCAGCCGGCGCGAATAAGTTTTCTCTGTCTACCACGCCCGACTACGGCATGCTGTCGTCGGGTCCTGTCCTCCAGCTTCCACAAGCTCGCGCGCAACCCGGGGAACGTGGCGCTCAACCCAGGCGGCCGAGGGCGGGCGCGGGCGCCGCCGCCTCCGCGCGCGAGCGGCGTGGCAACACGGCAGCCGACATCGGCTGCCCGAATCGCCTGCCGGCCGGCTGGTGCGGCGTCGTCGGGTTCAAGCCCGGGGGCCGCCGGTTCCCGATTGATCCGTCCTATTATGGTCGCGTCGCCGGGCCGTTGACTGGGACCGGCCCGTCGAAGACGCCGCGCTGATGATGGCGACGCTGACGAAGCCCGATGCGCGCGACTATTCGAGCCTTCCGCCAAAAATGCTTGATTGGCGCGTCAGGCCGCTTGACTGGCATGGCCGCAAGGTCGGGCCGCTCATCGAAGCGGGCTGCGGCGACAAACCGACTCCGACGCGAGATCGAACGCGCGGCGCGCGACATCGCGGCGGCCGGCGCCGTTATTGAGCCGCTCGGGCCATTCCTCACGCAGGAAATGCTCGACGGTCTCGACCGCTTCTGGCGCATGCGCTCGCTGATCGACCTCGCCGCGCTGCCGGCTGAGAAGCGCGCCAAAGCGCTGCCGTTCATCCGCGATCTGGGCTGAAGCGGCGAAAGGCCTCGACGGCGAGGCTGTGTTTGGCGGATTTCACCTAATGGCTGGAAATCGCCAAGGCGACGGTCGCCGCGACCCTACCCTACGACCTCGCCATCTCGCCGACTTCGCCCGACGCCGCCTACCCGGCCGAATGGGCGATGCCAAGCAACGATCCCGATCGCGCGATGGCCCATATCGGTTTCACCGTCGCCTACAAGATGTCGGAGCAGCCAGCGGCGACCGTCAATTGCGGTCATGACGACGTCGGCCTGCCGGTCCGACTCCAGCATCGTTCGGCCGCCGCTTCGACGACCTCGGCGTGCTCAGCGCGGCGATGGCGTTCGAGACGATGCGCGCTGGAGAAGCGCGCCCACTACCGCAGCCGCCCGATCGAAAATGAGAGAATAAACGCGATGTTCGACTATTCCAAGATGTTCGACCTCTCCGGCCGTCGCGCGCGGGCGATCGGCGGCGCGAGCGGGATCGGCCAGGCGAGCGCGCTCGGCCTTGCGGCCCACGGCGCGGAGGTCGTCGTCGCCGACGTCAACCTCGCGCTCGCCGAGGAGACGGTTGATGCCATCAAGAAGGGCGGGCGCAAGGCGGCGGCGATGAAGATCGACATGCGCGACAAGGCCGAGCATCGAGGCCGCGGCGCAAAGTCTCGGCGCGGTCGACGCGCTTGTCGTCACGCTGTCGATCAACGTGCGCAAGCCGCGACCTCGACCTTACCGACGAGGAATTCGACCGCGCTCGTCGACCTCAACCTCAAGGGAAGTCTCTTCCGCGTCCTGCGCGCCTTCGCTCCGGCGATGGCGGCGCGCGGCAAGCGGCTCCATCGTCGCCTTCTCCAGCGCGCGCGCCGCCCAAGTCGTCGAACCGGGCCAGGGAAGTGGACGCCGCGACCAAGGCCGGCACGCTGCAGATGATCCGGCGCGCTCGCCGCCTAACTCGGGACAAACGTCCCAACGCCGTAGCGCCGGGCGTGGTCGAAACGCCGTGACCAAAAAAGAGAACGAGACCTGGTATCGCGCCTACGGCTTGGACAATCGACGGCCAAGCGCTGGGCGAGCCGGCCGAGACTGCCGGCCCCGTGGTGTTCCTCTGCTCCGACGCGAGTTCCTATGTCACCGGCTCTTATCTGCTCGTTGACGGCGGGCCGACGGCGGCCGACGGACGCTTGACCCCCGCCGCTGCCCAAGCGGGCGCCGTGAGGGACAAGGGCCCCAGCGACCCATCATCCCGAGCGAAAGCGAAGCAAGTCAAGCCGTCGGCGCAAGGCCGCGGCGACGCCGGGACCCCGCCGACCTCGTCCGCGAACGGTGACAACGCCCGGCCACGCCGATCACAAGGTGCCGGCGCGTCATAAAAAGCGAGCCGCGAACCGCCGGAAGGGCGGGAAGCGGAAGCCGCGCGGAAGCATCCAGATGACTGCTTCGCGCCCTAGACGGTCGACCCCGCCTTTTTGCCGGCGATTTTCCAAGTCGGACGCAATGCCTGTCCGGACCCCTCCGTTGATCAGGTACGGTCTAGGGACCTTCGTGCCCTCTCGGCCCCGCCGGTGACCCTCCGCTTTGCCCCGGGAAAGCCCAACTTCCTCGTCTTCCATCGGAAGTGAAGACGACAATCTGCTCAAAATCGGTTCCCCACTCGCGCCCAAAACCCGCCAACTCGCCATGTCCGCCTTCGAACCTCCCCGCCTACCCCCGCACTTCGGCTATCTCAGCAGGCGCCCTCAAGCTGGACCTCACCTCACGCTTGCTGGCTTGCTTTGGGCGCACATGAATTCCATCCGTTTCGAAAGCATTGACGTCTTGCTCGGTCGTCCGACGCGGCCCGACGTCGACCCCCTGCACAAGACAAGATCGTGTGTGGGCGGCGTGGCGGCTATTGCTTCGAGCAGGCAAACGCCGTTC
Organism: uncultured Acidimicrobiales bacterium; assembly: GCA_963839605.1. Taxonomy (GTDB): domain Bacteria; phylum Actinomycetota; class Acidimicrobiia; order Acidimicrobiales; family UBA8190; genus JBEKVE01. Next base: position 3,766 of record CAWIWK010000042.1, read on the forward strand.
GACGCCGCCGACGGCTTGCGCTCGGGTTCAAGACGACATTGCGCACTGCAGGCGTGACGCTTGTGCTCTCGCCGGACTTGGCTCCGCTCGTGGCACCCAATCGTGGTCGTTGATCTGCCAGAGGGAAGCTTCGTCGCCGATCCGGGGCTCGGCGGCCTCGGTTGCGGCGTTCCGATCCCACTCGACGGGGCGCCCGCTGTGGACGGCGGCGAAACAAACCGCATCGTCTTCGATGGCCATTGCCGACGGCTGAGGCTCGAAAACGGCGAGCGCACGGTCGATGCCTGGTTCTCCGGCTCTCGCACGACGATAGTGGGGTCGATTTCGAGGTCGCCAACCACTGGTACTCCACGCATCCAGCTTTGCCGATGCGCCAGCGCCTGCCGTTGCGCGCCATGACGTCGGACGGCCGCGTGACGGTCATGAGCCCCAATGTTACGATCCGCGCGAAAGGAGAGACCGCCTCCCGTCAGCTTGAGGACCGCATGGCCCGGCGCCCGCCTGCTACGGGAGGTATTCGGGGGTTCGACCTGCCGAGGCTGAAGTGTTGCGCGTGCCGAGCGTTCCGGAATGGTCGTGAGGTTACGTTCGGGCGCAGGTCGGCATTCGCCGTTGGCCGCTTCTCGGTGCTACGTCCGCCGTTCCTTACTAGGTAATCGATCGGTCTGTTTTCCGTCATCGGATGAGAAGGGTGGGCGGGGGTTCTAAGGGTCTTCAGAATATGGGGCTGTCGGTCGCGCTTTGTGACCCCCCGTTGGTGGCGGGCGATCGGCAACGATGATGGTGATTCGAGCCAAATGCCGGGTCCCTGTGCAAGCTCGCCTCGAAAGCTTCGATCGGCATTGGCTTGGCGAATAGGTAGCCCTGGAAACAATAGAATTGGTACCCAGGGGGAAAGCGCGCTGCGCGGCGGTTTCAACACCCTCGGCCACGACGCCCAGCCTCGGGCTGTCGGCGAGCGCCTGATGGTCTGGGCCACCGCGGCGTCGTTAGCGTTGGCCGAAAAGCTCGGCCACAAAGGAGCGGTCGATCTTGATTTGGTCGAAAGGAGGCGGGCGAGGTAGGAAAAACGGTGCACCGGCGCAAAGCGCACGCCAAGCGCCTTCAACGCCTTCATTTTGTCGATAACGCTGCTGACATCGTCGACCACCACGCCTCGGTCAGCTCGATCACCAGCCGAAATGGTGCGCCGGCGGCGGGAAACCGGGGGGCGATCCTGGCTCGACAAAGTTGGGCTGGCTGCCCTCGCCGGGCGCTGACATTGACCGAAAGGTGCAAAGTTGTGCAGGCGCGGATCGCTCGCCCTCAAGCGGACGAATTCGCTCGCAGGCTGTCTGGACGCGCCCAGTGGCCGATCGGCAGGATGAGTCCGGTTTTTTCGGTGGAGCCGGATCCCAATGCCTGGTGCCAGGACGCCGCTCAGGGGGTCGAGCCACCGCGCCAGCCCCTCGGCGCCGATGCACATGCTTTGCTGTTCACCTGCGGCTGGAAATAAAGGACAAAGTGGTGATCGACGATCGCCTGAGGGGCGCGCTTTCCGCGTTAACGCCCGTTATTGGAAAAAAAAAGCGCTGAGCGTTGCGCCCAGAAGCCTTTGCTTCATTCACGGGCCATGTCGGCCTGTTTCATGACCTCCTCGCCGTCTTGCCCGTCGCCCTTGAACATGGCGATGCCGATGCTGGCGCTGAATTCTGGCGCGGACCTGTCCGCGCCGGAATTCAGCGCCAGCATCGGCATCGCCATGTTCAAGGGCGACGGGCAAGACGGCGAGGAGGTCATGAAACAGGCCGACATCGCCGTGAATGAAGCAAAGGCTTCTGGGCGCAACGCTCTGCGTTTTTTCGATCCCGAGATGCAGGCGGCGCTTGCCGCGCGGGCAACGCGGAAAGCGCGCTGCGCGCGGCGATCGTTGATCGCCGCTTTGTCCTTTATTTCCAGCCGCAGGTGAACAGCGAAGGCGTCTGCATCGGCGCCGAGGGGCTGGCGCGGTGGCTCGACCCCCTGCGCGGCGTCATTCCGCCGGGCGAGTTTATCCCGCTCGCCGAAAAAACCGGACTCATCCTGCCGATCGGCCGCTGGGCGCTAGAGACGGCCTGCGAGCGATTGCAACTGTGGGCGAGCGATCCGCGTATGCGCGACTTGCACCTTTCGGTCAACGTCAGCGCCCGGCAATTCGGCCAGCCCGACTTTGTCGACCAGGTCGCCCAAACGCTCATCGCCGCCGGCGCGCCAGCCGATCGGCTGGTGATCGAGCTGACCGAGAGCGTCGTGGTCGACGATGTCGGCGGCGTTATCGACAAAATGAAGGCGTTGAAGGCGCTTGGCGTGCGCTTTGCGCTGGACGATTTCGGCACCGGCTATTCGTCGCTCGCCTACCTCGCCCGCCTGCCGCTCGACCAAATCAAGATCGACCGCTCCTTTGTCACCAACTTGCCGGCCAACGCTAACGACGCCGCGGTGGCCCAGACCATCATCACGCTCGCCGACAGCCTGAGACTGGGCGTCGTCGCGGAGGGCGTTGAAACCGGCGCGCAGCGCGCCTTCCTCGAACAGCACGGATGCAATCTGTTCCAGGGCTACCTATTCGCCAAGCCAATGCCGATCGAAGCTTTCGAGGCGAGCTTGGCTTAGGGTACCCGGCATTTCGCTCGAATCGCCGTCATCGTTGTCATCGCCCGCCAGAACGCGCCTTCGCAAAGCGCGACCGACAGCCCATAATTCTGAAGACCCATAAAACTTGCAACCACCGCCTCTCATCCGATGACGAAAAGACGGGCCAATTGGTAGCCATAAGGAACGGCGGACGTAGGCGCGAGCGGCCAACGGCGAATGCCGACCTGCGTCGAACGTAACCTCACGACCATTCCGGAACGCTCGGCACGCGCAACACTTCAGCCTCGGGCAGGTCGAACCCGAATACCTCCCGTAGCAGGCGGCGCAGGGCCATGCGGTCTCAAGCTGACGGGAGGCGGTCTCTCCTTTCGCGCGGATCGTGACATTGCGGTTCATGACCGTCACGCGGCCGTCCGGCGTCATGGCGCGCAACATTAGGCGCTGGCGCATCGGCGAAGCTGGATGCGTGGAGAACCAGTGGTTGGCGACCTCGAAATCGACCCAGTTATCGTCGTCGAGGCCGGAGAACCAGGCATCGACCGTGCGCTCGCCGTTTTCGACCTTCAGCATGCGGCGATGGCCATCGAAGACGATGCGGTTTGTTTCGCCGCCGTCCACAGCGGGCGCACCGTCGAGTGGGATCGGAACGCGGCAACCGAGGCCGCCGAGCCCCGGATCGGCGACGAAGCTTCCCTCTGGCAGATCAACGACCACGATCATGTGCCCGCGCGGAGCCTTGTCCGGCGAGAGCACGAGCGTCACGCCTGCAGTGCGCAATGTCGTCTTGAACCCGAGCGCACGCAGCGCGGCGTCGAACAGTGTTGCCTGCTCGAAGCAATAGCCGCCACGCCGCCCACGCACGATCTTGTCTTGCAGGCTTTCGACGTCGAGCCGGATCGGACGACCGAGCAAGACGTCAATGTTTTCGAAATGGATGGAATTCATATGCGCCGAGAGCAAGCCGGCGAGCGTGACGTGGTCGGGCTCGAGCGCGCCGTCATAGCCGATGCGGGCGAGATAGGCGGAAAGGTCGAAGGCGGACATGGCGAGCACGCGGAGAGGGGGCGTGAGTGAGGAACCGATATTCGGCGGATTCTCTTCTCGCTTCCGATGGAAGATGAGGAAAATTGGGCTTTCCGGCAAGGCGGAAGGTCACCGGCCGCACCGAGGGCACGAAGGTCGGTTGACCGTACCTGATCAGCGAAAGCGCTCCGACAGCATTGCGTCCGGCTTGGAGAATCGCCGCAAGGGGCGGGTCGGCCGTATTGGGCGCGAAGCAGGCATCTAGAGGCTGCTCGCGCGGCTTCCGCTTCCCGTCCTTCCGAGCGGTTCGCGGCTCGCTCGCTATGACGCGCCGGCGCCTGTCGATGCGCGTCGCCGGGCGTTGTCCGCCGGTCGCGACGAGGTCGGCGGGGTCGCGCCGTCGCCGCGGCCTTGCGCCGACGGCTGGATCGCTTCGCTTTCGCTCGGGATGATGGGTCGCTGGGGCCCTTGTCCCTCACGGCGCCCGCTTGGGCAGCGGCGGGGAGAAGCGTCCGTCGGCCGCCGTCCAGCCGCCGTCGACGAGCAGATAAGAGCCGGTGACATAGGAACTCGCGTCGGAGCAGAGGAACACCACCGCGCCGGCCATCTCGGCGGGGCTCGCCCAGCGCTTCAGCATCGATTTGTCGGCGTAGGCGCGATACCAGGCCTCGTTCTCGATGATTGGCTTGGTCAGCGGCGTTTCGACCACGCCCGGCGCTACGGCGTTGAGCCGCACGCCCGACGTCCCGAGTTCGGCGGCGAGCGCGCGGATCATCTGCAACGTGCCGGCCTTGGTCGCGGCGTAGACTCCCTGGCCCGGTTCGACGACTTGGGCGCGCACGCTGGAGAAGGCGACGATCGCAGCCTTTGCCTCGGCGCGCCGCCATCGCCGGAGCGAAGGCGCGCAGGACGCGGGAGACTTCCTTGAGGTTGAGGTCGACGACGCGGTCGAATTCCTCGTCGGTAAGGTCGAGTAGCGGCTTGCGCACGTTGATCGACGGCGTGACGACAAGCGCGTCGAGCGCGCCGAGACTTTGCGCCGCGGCCTCGATGCTCGCCTTGTCGCGCATGTCGATCTTCATCGCCGTCCGCCTTGCCGCCGCCTTTCCCCTTGATCTTCGTCGACCGTCTCCTCGGCGAGCGCGAGGTTGACGTCGGCGACGACGACCTCCGCGCCGTGGGCGGCAAGGCCGAGTGCGCTCGCCCTGGCCGATCCCGCTCGCGCCGCCGATCACCAGCGCGCGACGGCCGGAGAGGTCGAACATCTTGGAATAGTCGAACATCGCGTTTCCTCTCATTTTTCGATCGGGCGGCTCCCGTCATGGGCGCGCTTCTCCAGCGCGCATCGTCTCGAACGCCATCGCCGCGCTGGAGCACGCCGAGGTCGTCGAAGCGGCGGCCGACGATCTGCAGTCCGATCGGCAGGCCGGCGTCGTCATAGCCGCAATTGACGGTCGCCGCTGGCTGCTCCGACATGTTGTAGGCGACGGTGAAACCGATATGGGCCATCGCGTCGATCGGGATCGTTGCTTGGCATCGCCCATTCGGCCGGGTAGGCGGCGTCGGGCGAAGTCGGCGAGATGACGAAGTCGTAGGGTAGGGTCGCGGCGACCGTCGCCTTGGCGATTTCCCGCATTTGGTGGAAGTCGCCGAACACAGCCTCGCCGTCGAGGCCCTTCGCCGCTTCGGCCCAGATGCGGATGAACGGCAGCACTTTGGCGCGCTTCTCAGCCGGCAGCGCGGCGAGGTCGATCAGCGAGCGCATGCGCCAGAAGCGGTCGAGACCGTCGAGCATTTCCTGCGTGAGGAATGGCCCGAGCGGCTCGATGACGGCGCCGGCCGCCGCGATGTCGCGCGCCGCGCGTTCGATCTCGCGCTTCACGGTCGGAGTCGGTTTGTCGCCGCAGCCCGCTTCGATGAGCAGCCCGACCTTGCGGCCATGCCAGTCAAGCGGCCTGACGCGCCAATCGAGCGTTTGCGGCGGAAGGCTCGAATAGTCGCGCGCATCGGGCTTCGTCAGCGTCGCCATCATCAGCGCGGCGTCTTCGACCGTGCGCGTCAACGGCCCGGCGACGCGACCATAATAGGACGGATCGATGGGGACTCGGCCGCCGCTCGGCTTGAACCCGACGACGCCGCACCAGCCGGCCGGCAGGCGAATTGAGCCGCCGATGTCGGTGCCGACATGCAACGGCCCATAGCACGCCGCGGCGGCGGCGCCCGCGCCGGCCGACGAGCCGCCTGGGTTGAGCGCCACGTTCCACGGGTTGCGCGCGAGCTTGTGGAAGCTCGACAGACCCGACGACAGCATGCCGTAGTCGGGCATCGTCGTCTTGGAAAACAAAATCGCGCCGGCTTCGCGCAAACGGGCCGCCGGCGGCGCGTCCACGCTGGCTGGCGACATGTCGCTCGCCGCCGTTCCGACCGGAACCGGGTCGCCCTTGGTGGCGATGTTGTCCTTGACCGTCGCCGGCACGCCGTCGAGCGGCCCGATCGGCCGGCCGCGCCGCCAGCGCTCTTCCGACGCCTTCGCTTCGGCGAGCGCGCGCTCGGGGCGGAGCAGGTAAGTCGCCGAGATATGCGGCTCGAACCGCGCGACCCTGTCCAGCACGCTCCGCATCGTCTCGAGCGGCGAAGCCGCGCCGCTTCGATATGCTCGAGCAGCGCGGTCGCGCTCATTCGGAACAATTGCATCGACGAACCTATCTCACCTCCATGGCGTTCGCCTGCCAGCTCGGGTCTGGGCCGACGCCCTCATGGCTTCCACGACATTGCGCCGACGTCGTTGACGAAGATTGGCGCGTTCTTCCACAGGCCCTGCAGATGCGCGTCGGCGACGGTCACGTCGGGGAGCTGGAAGAGGAAGACGTTGACGCTATCCTTGACGATCTGGCGCTGCGCATCGCCGAGCGCCGCCTTGAACGCGTCGAGGTCGGAGGCCCCCTGAATGCGGGCGAAGATGTCGCGGAACGTCTGGCTGTCGTACTGGAAATAGTAGTCGGGGTTGGCGTAGATGCCGATGTCGAGCGGCTCGACGTGGCTGATGATCGTCAGGTCGAAGTTATGGCCCTTGTAGACGTTCGACAGCCATTGCGCCCATTCGACCTCTTCGATCTTGGCCTGCACCCCGACATCGGCGAGTTCGGCGGCGATGATCTCGCCGCTCTTGCGCGCGTAATCGGGCGGCGGCAGCGTCAGCGTCACTTGCAGCGGCGTCGTCACGCCCGCTTCCTTGAGCAGCGCCTTGGCCTTCTCGGGATCGTGCGGATAGGCGGCGGTCAAGTCGACGTAGCCGGGATCGTTGGGGACGAGGTGGCTGCCGATCGGCTTCGCCAGACCATTCTGAGCGCCGTCGATGACGGCTTTGCGGTCGATCGCATAAGCGAGCGCCTGACGAACGCGCAGGTCGTCGAATGGCTTCTTCTTGTTGTTGACGGCGAGGATCGTCTTGCCGTCGGTGCCGCCGGTCAGCACTTGGAAGCGCGGATCGGCTTGGAATTGCGCGACGTTCTGCAGCCCCTGGAAGCGCGGGAACGCGTCGACGTCGCCGGCCAAACGCTCGGGAGGGGCGAGGACCCTCGCCGTTACATCGTGATCTCGGCCGACCAGTCGGGTCAGCCCGGCCACGCACACGACGACAGCGACCGAGAGGCCGACCAGCCTGAAGAGGCAGTCGAGGCCTGACGGGCGAGATTCCGGGGGTTCCCGAGGCCGCCGGTAGCCCGGTGAGCCCCGATGCCCCGCCTGGGGCGGGCACGACAGGGGCGGCCCCGTCGGAGATGGTCCCGGCCCAGGTCCTGGCCGTGCTGGAGGAGGCACGGGCCCGCCACCTCCTCGGTCCCATGCCCTTGGCGGACCAGGTGGCCCACGCCCGGGGGTTCGCCCACGTGGCGGGGAAAGCGCCTCGCCGCTGGATGGATCTGGGATCGGGAGGCGGCATTCCCGGTGTCGTGCTGGCCTGGATGTGGCCGACGTCGGCCGCTGTCCTGCTCGACTCGGCGGCCCGCCGGGTGCGATTCCTGGCCGATGCGGTCAACACGCTGGGATGGGACGAGCGTGTGACCGTGGAGCAGGGGCGGGCCGAGGACGCCGGGCGCCTCCCCTCCCTGCGTGGGTTCTTCGACCTGGTGGTGGCTCGATCGTTCGGCCCCCCCGCCGTGACCGCCGAATGCGCCGCCCCGTTCCTGTGCGTGGGGGGCCTCCTGATCGTGTCCGAGCCTCCGGATGCGGGACGCACCGAGCTCAGCCCAGGGAGCAGGGCCGTCCCGGGCGGCCCCGTAACCCGGTGGCCGCCGGAGCCACTGGCCCAGTTGGGACTCGAGCCCGTCGGGCTGGTACGGGACCGGTTCGGGTACGAGGTCCTCCGGCAGGTCGAACCCTGCCCGGAACGCTTCCCCCGTCGGGCCGGCATGGCCGCCAAGAGGCCGCTGTACAGGACCGGGCCGTGACCACCTGATCGAGCGCAGGGTCGGCCGGGACCGATTCTCCCAGGTCAGGCCACCCACGACGGCAATGTTCCACGTGAATCCTCACGGTGAAACACCCCACCGGCCACCTTGGGGACAGTCCGGACAGAGGGCCACCCGCAACCCCCGGGCACGCACTGTTTCACGTGATACCTTACGGTGAAACACCCCAACAGCCCATCCGGCGGACGGTGGAGGCGCTCTCGTGCCCAGCGATCTCGAACAGGGAATTCTCGTCGGCTTGCTGGTGGGGGAAGGGCACTTCGGAGGTGACGGTCGTCAGCCCCAGGTCACACTCCGCATGCACGTCAGGCACGAAGCACTGTTCCGATGGCTCGAGCGGACGTTTCCGGGCGGCAAGCTCTACGGCCCCTACCACCATGACGGCCGCCACTACTACCAGTGGATGGTGCGCGGCACCTACCTGCGGGACACGGTGATGCCCATTCTGCGAGCCCATCTGTCGCCCGAGCTGGACGAACACAGCTTCGGGCGCGGCTGGAGGAGATGGCGGCGCGCTATGCCACCCGCCTCCGCACGGCGGACGGGCCGGAATCCCACCTGTCGAGCCCGGACACACCGGTGCCGACCGGGCCACCGGACCCGGGCGGTTCCGAGGGGACGTAGTGGCATCGGAAATCGCCCGAAACGGGCGCGATTCCGGTCCCCGACCCTTGACCCCGATGCGACGGATGGGGAGGATGGGGGACCGAACGCAGGAGCACCGGGAGGGCTGACCGTGCGCGTCCGTATCCGAGGTAGGGACCACCGGCCTGACCAGGCCAAAGAGTGGTCCGAGGGGCCTTCCGGGGCCGATACCTCTTCTCCGGAGGATCCAGTGGTCGTTTCTCCGGAGGATCCAGTGGCCATGGCCGACGCCCTGTACGAGGACGCTTCGGCAGACGAGGACCGGAGTCCGGAACCAGCGGTCGAGCCGGTGGCCGTCTCGGAGCCCGCCGAGGTCGTCGAGGCGGTCGTGGACGAGGTGGTCGGGGTGCCGGCAGGAGATGGCCCGGCAGAGGCGCCCGTGCGGCGCTCCACCCCGGCTACCCCCCGCCCTCTCGACTGGTCCGACGTCCCCACCTCCGAGCAGACGTCCGAAGGCGACGCCTACGTTCCCCGCCCCGTGCCCCGCATCATGGCCGTGGCCAACCAGAAGGGCGGGGTGGGGAAGACGACCACGGCCGTCAACCTGGGCGCTGGGCTGGCCGAGATCGGGTTCCGGGTGCTCGTCATCGACCTCGACCCTCAGGGCAACGCCACCACCGGCCTGGGGATCGACGGCCGGTCCTTCGAGCTGTCGATGTACGACGTCGTCATGCGTGACGCCAAGCTCGAGGACGCCATCGAGCCCACCAGCATGAAGAACCTGTTCGTCGCCCCCGCCACCATCGACCTGGCCGGCGCCGAGATCGAGCTGGTGCCCACCTTCAGTCGGGAGCTGCGGCTGCGCCGGGCCCTCGAGTCGGTGATCGACGACTTCGACTACATCCTCATCGACTGTCCCCCGTCACTCGGCCTGATCACCATCAACGGCCTGGCCGCCGCCCACGAGGTCCTCGTTCCCATCCAGTGCGAGTACTACGCCCTCGAGGGTCTGGGGCAGCTGCTGCGCAACGTGCACCTGGTGCAGTCGAACCTCAACGAGAAGCTCGAGGTGACGACGATCGTCCTCACCATGTACGACGGGCGCACCAAGCTGGCCGAGCAGGTGGCCGAGGAGGTCCGGGCCCACTTCGGGCCCAAGGTGTGCAGGAACGTGATCCCGAGGACGGTGCGCATCTCCGAGGCGCCGTCCTTCGGACAACCCATCACGGCGTTCGACCCCAGCTCGCGTGGGGCCATCGCCTATCGAGAGCTAGCCAAGGAGGTCAGTGGTGGCGCGTCGTAGCGGACTGGGCAAGGGTCTCGGGGCCCTCATCCCCACCGAGGCCAAGGACCGGGGGTCGGTCCTGCGGGTGGTGTCGATGACCAGCATCCGGCCCAATCCCCTCAGCCCCGGACCCGGTTCGACGAGGAGGCGATGACCAGCCTGGCGTCGTCCATCCGCGAGGTGGGAGTCCTCCAGCCCATCCTGGTCCGTGAGATCGGGGACGACGAATACGAGCTCATCGCCGGTGAGCGCCGGTGGCGTGCCGCCCGCCGGGCGGGCCTGCAGACCATGCCGGTCCTGGTGCAGAGCGCCACCGACGTCCACAGTCTCGAGCAGGCGCTGGTGGAGAACCTCCACCGCGAGGACCTCAATCCCCTGGAGGAGGCCGGCGCCTTCCAGCAGCTCGTGGACGAGTTCGGCTACACCCACGAGCAGGTGGCGGCCCACGTGGGAAAGAGCCGCACGGTGGTCACCAACACCCTCCGCCTGCTCCAGCTGCCGGCCGGGGTGCAGCGGGCCCTGGCCGACGGCGTCCTGTCGGCCGGACACGCCCGGGCCCTCCTGGGCACGCCGGACCGCAGCTTCCAGGAGGACATGGCCAAGCGGGCCGTGGCCGAGGGGCTCACGGTCCGGGCTGTCGAGGAGGTGGTTCGCCGTCACGCCGCCGGGGCCGAGGCCGAAGCCGAGTCAGCCGGCGCGGCCACCAACGGCATGGGAGGGGCTCCCCAGGACGCGGTGCAGACCGGTCCGGGCACGGCGCCGGGGACGGTGCGCCGCCGCCTGCCCGCCCCGGGGGTCCTCGAGCTCGAGGACCTGCTCTCCAACCACCTGAACACTCGTGTCAAGGTGGAGATGGGGGCCAAGCGGGGTCGGGTGGTCATCGATTTCGCCACCCTCGAGGACCTCGAGCGCATCTACAAGCTGATGGTTGGTACCGTCGTCACCTGAACGTCGCGTTCTCGGCACGCTACGTGGTTGTGCCCGACCGGGAAACAGCAGGTCAGGGTACTGTTACCACAGTGAGTGATCAGCTAAACGTCCACGTCATGTCAAGGCGATCCACAACCTGTGCACGAGGTTGTGGACAACCGGGCCTCAGGGCGTCCGGGGGCGCGACCGGGTCTCCCCGGGTCTGAGGGTACGGTCGAGCGCTCGTTCGGCGAGTCAGTCGACGGGGGTGGCGGCCCAGGCGATCAGGGCCTGGACCAGCGCCTCGGCCAGGGCGTCAGCGTGGCGCACCACCAGGGACGGCGGGCCCACCTCGCACAGGACCGCCGGCATGCGGGTCTCGCGCAGCACGGCCAGCGTCATCCCCTCCACCTCCCCGGCGGTGACGCCGAGGGCGGCGCCGGCCAGGGTGTGGACCAGCTCGGCCAGGTGCCGTCCACCGGCCGACTCGTAGCGGAAACCCGAGTAGTAGGCGACCGAGCACCGTGCGTGGACGGGGTCGAGACGAAGCCCGACGTAGACGTCGACCCGTGCCGCGTTGGCCGCCGCCGCCTGCACCGAGCCGTCGTGGTGCAGCAGCGGCACGACCTGGGCCCCGGTACCGGCCAGATGGCGGCGTACCGCCGCCACCAGGGCGTCGAGCCCCCCTTCCTCACCGATGGCGATGCGACGTGCGAGCAGGGTGCGTGGCGCGTGGCGCAGACGGTCGCGGTCGCGCACCGCGCTCACCAGCTCGGGTTCGCCGTGGCGGGGAGTGACCCTACGGAGCTCGAGGAACGTGGACGCCCCCAGGATGCCGTCCACCGGCAGGCCCGTGTTGCGCTGGAAGTCGGCCAGGGCCTTGGACGTCAGCTCGCCGAATATCCCGTCCACGCGGCCGGTGTCGAACCCGAGAGCGGAGAGACGTTGTTGCAGGTCGGCGACGTCGTCGCCACGCAGCATGGGCCGGCGGAGGTAGAGGAACCGGTCCCCCAGGCGCAACCCCGCCTCGACCAGGGCCCCCCAGGTCTGGGGCCCGCACACGCCGTCCACCCGCAGGCCGCGGCGGTGCTGGAAAGCCTCGAGCGCAGCCTGCGTGCCCGTGCCGAACCGGCCCTCGGGGTCGGGGTGGGTGGGCAGACCGAGGGCACGGAGGCGCCGCTGCAGGTCGGCGACGGCGTCGCCGGTTCCCCAGCCCGAGGGGGAGGCTGCCGTGGTCCTTGGCGGGGTGCTCGGTTACAGGTACGCCTGCAGCTCCTGGAGGAGCTGTGCCTTGCCCCGGGCGCCGATGATCCGCACCTCCGGCTCCCCGTCCTTGAACACGAGCAGGGTCGGGATGCTCATCACCTCGTAGCGGCGCGTCACGTCCAGGTTCTCGTCGATGTTGAGCTTCGCCACCTGGATCTTGCCCGCGTGCTCGGCCGAGATCTCCTCGAGGACGGGGGCGATCATCTTGCACGGACCACACCACTCGGCCCAGAAATCCACCACCACCGGTGTGTCGGCCGCCTTGACATGCTCGTCAAACGTAGCGTCGCTCAGGGTCGTGATCCCCTCGCTCATGAGACGGTCCTCCTCTGGCACCATCCTCGGTGCCGCCTTGCGAACGTACTGGCAAACGCCGGGGCCGGGCTCCGCATTCCCACTCAGGCCCCGGCCCGGGCCTCGAGCCAGCGCTCGGCGTCGATGGCCGCCATGCAACCCGACCCCGCCGCCGTGATGGCCTGGCGGTACACGTGGTCCTGGACGTCACCGCAGGCGAAGACCCCGTCGACGTTGGTGCGGGTGCCGTCGGTGGTCCTGATGTAGCCGTTGTCGTCCATGTCGAGCTGGCCGTCGAACACGGCGGTGTTGGGGACGTGGCCGATGGCGACGAACACACCCTCGGCCTCGAGCACCTCCTCCTCCCCGCTCACCAGGTTCTTGAGCGCCACCCCCGACGCCTTGGACTCGCCCAGGACCTCGGTCACCACGCTGTCCCAGCGGAAGTCGATCTTGGGGTGCGACAGGGCCCGGTCCTGCATGATCTTGGAGGCCCGCAGCTCCTTGCGGCGGTGCACGATGGTCACGCGCTTTCCGAAGCGGGTCAGGAAGATCGCCTCCTCGAGGGCGGAGTCACCGCCGCCCACCACGACGATGCGCTGGTCCCGGAAGAAGAAGCCGTCGCAGGTGGCGCAGGTCGACACGCCGTGCCCGAGCAGCCGGGCCTCGCCGGGCACCCCGAGCATGAGAGCGCGGGCGCCGGTGGCGACGACGAGCACGCCGCGCGCTGAGATCGGGCTCGCCCTCGGTGCCCCCGGTCCACACGCCGAAGGGCGATGCGCTCAGGTCGACGCGGGTGGCCTTGCGGGTGAGGAACGTGGCCCCGAAGCGCGCCGCCTGGTCACGAAAGCGCGTCATGAGCTCGGGGCCGAGGATCCCCTCCACGAAGCCGGGATAGTTCTCGACCTCGGTGGTGAGCATGAGCTGGCCCCCGGGCTGGTCGCTCGTGGAGGAGGGCTCGCCCTCCACGACGTAGGGCGACAGGTTGGCCCGCGCCGTGTAGATGGCGGCGGTGAGGCCGGCCGGTCCCGATCCCAGGATGACGACCTGATGGGGCTCGGTCACCTCAGTCCCCCTGCGCGCCCCGGGGGCGGCGCTTCGACCAGGCGAAGGCCCCCCCCGTCACCAGGAGCCCGCCGATCAGGGTGTCCGAGGCCCACACCCGACCGCCGAAGGCGTACACGTCGAGCAGGCGGACGAGCCCGATGACGAGCACCACGCACAGCACGAGGGCCATGGTGCCCACCACGATCCCGAACACGACCCCGCGGGCCGCGATCATGAGCGGTCGCACCACCTTGTCGTGGACGGCGCCGACCACGTCCTCGACGGTGTCGGCCACGCGCGCCGGCCATTCGGCGTCGGCGCCAGCGCCCGACCCGGGAGGCGCCGACGGGGGTGCGGTCTCGCTCGTGGCCTGGTGTTCCATGGGCGCGAGGTTAGTCGGCACCCCCGGCGTCACGGCCTGTGGCGGGTCAGCGCGCCGTCACGAAGCACACGCCCACCGAGCCCGGTCCGGCGTGGGCACCCACCACGGGCCCGAGCTCGCCCAGCACGAGCTCGTGGGCGGGCTGGGCCGCGGTGGATGGTGCTGAGCACCTCCTCGATGTCGGGTGCCACCCCGTCGGCCACGGCCAGCCACTCGAGCGGGCCCGCCTCGAGCGCCTTGCCCGCCAGGTACTGCAGCGACCGCGTCCGTGTCCGCTGCTTGGACTCCACCTCGACGGCCCCGTCGCGCACCTCGATGACCGGCTTGATCGAAAGCAGCGAGCCGAGCAGGTGGGCCGCGCCCCCGATGCGTCCGCCGCGCTTCAGGTAGTCGAGGCTGGCGAGGACCCCGTAGACGTGCGTCCTGGTGGCCATGTCGGCCACCGCCTCGGCGATGTCGTCGGCGCTCTTGCCCTGGCGGCCCATCTCCGACGCGGCCAGGGCCAGGAGCCCCTGGCCGAGCGTCACGCTCAGGGTGTCCACGACGCGCACGGGGATGCGGTCTGTCACCGACTCGGCCGCCGTCGACGCAGCCTGGAACGTGGCCGACAGCCGCGACGAGATGGTGACGCACACGACCCCGTCGTGGCCGGCCTCGGCGGCCTCGAGGAACGCCTGCTGGAAGGTGCCCGGCGACGGCGCGGCGGTCTCGGGCATGTCGGGCCCGGTGATGACGCGGTCCCAGAACTCCTTGCCCGACAGCTCGTCCCGGTCGACGAACTCCTCGGCACCGAAGCGGATGGTGAGCGGCACCACCCGCACGCCGTGCTCCTCCGCCGTCGCGGGCATGAGATCGCAGGCGCTGTCGGTGACGACCTGGATGCTCGCCATCGGTTCTCCCTCTGTCGTGGTGGCCGAGTCTGCTACAGCCTGGGCCCGCGGGGGGCCGACCCCCCGGGCTCGGTGCTCCTCGTCGGGCCCAGCCGTCCGGGACGCAGCGGCGGCCGGCCCGCCGGGGGGGAGCGGCTCGGGGCGCGGCGGTCCCGACGGCTGGCGCCGGCCCCGGTGCGGGCGCGGCGCACCGGGCCGGGGGCCGGGGGGACCCTCGGGGGACGCGGTCCACCGCGGCGCGGTGGTGGGCGCGTCCCGGGTCCCCGGCGCCGGCGCCGGCTCATCTGGGCCAGCCACCCCGCGGCGAGCACGTAGGCGGCCAGTCCGGCCCCGGCGCCGAGCACCACCCGACCCAGCAGGACGGGGGCGGACTCCGAGCCCGACACGTTCACCCCCAGGTCGGTGGCCACCACCAGGGCGCACGTGGCCAGCAGGACGCGCCCCACGGGCCGCCCCACCTCCTCGCCCCCCAGTCCCTGGACGCGGGTGCGCACGTAGCCCAGGGCCACCACGGCGGAGATGGTGTAGGCGAGGGTGATCGACAGGGCGATGCCGCGCACGCCGAACCGTCCCGCCAGCGCCACGGCCAGCACGATGTTGGCGGCGTTCTCCAAGGCGTAGAGCCAGAAGGCGGAGCGCAGGTCCTGGACCGACTGCAGGACGCGGATGGCGTAGAGGAAGACGCAGAAGCCGGGCAGGCCGAAGGCGAGCATGGTGAGGGCCTGCGCCGTGAGCTCGGTGCGCCCGCTGGCCGCGCCGTGGCCGAGCACGAGGGCGACGAGAGGTTTGGCCAGGATCACCTCGCCGGCGGCGGCGGGGATGACGATGGCGAGCATGGTGCGCAGTCCCGTGCCCATGCGGCGGCGGAAGGCGACCAGGTCTCCGAGCGCCCAGTGGGTGGTGAGCTCGGGCACCGTGGCGCTCATGATCGACACCGCCACCACGCCGTAGGGCAGCTGGAAGAACGTGTAGGCGTAGGTGTAGGCGCTCACCGCCCCGGTGCCCACCTTGACCGACAGGGCGAGGACCACGAGCAGCGCCACCTGGTTGGCCACCACCAGGCCGAAGGTCCAGCCTGACAGGCGGACGATGGTGCGCACCGCCTCGTGGCGGAAGTCGGGCCGCCACCGCAGGTGCAGACCGGCGCGGCGCAGGCTCGGCACCATGAGGCCGGCCTGCAGCACCACCCCTGCGGTCGTCCCCAGTCCGAGCAGCAAGAGCTCGCCGCGGTTGGCGGACACGCCCGCCACCGAGGCGTGATGGACCGTGCTGCCGAAGACGACGAGCACCACGATCAGCACGACGTTGTTGGCCACGGGGGTGAACATGGGCGCCCCGAACCGGCGGCGGGCGTTGAGCAGCGCCGTGCCCAGGCTGATGAAGCCGTAACAGGTGAGCTGGGGCACGAACAGCCACAGCAGGTCGGTGGCGAGATGCCGGTCCTGTCCGGCCTGCGCGGTCTTGTTCAGTGCCGTGATGGCGTGGATGAGCGCCGGGGTGAGGGCGAGGAAGAGCACCGACGCCACGGCGATCACGATGACCGTCACCGTCGTCACGGCGGAGATGGCCTCCCACGCCTCTTCGTCGGAGCGCCGGGTGAGGCGATCCACGAAGACGGGGATGAAGGTGGCCGACAGCACGCCACCGAGCACGATGTCCTGGATGATGTTGGGCATCGTGTTGGCGAGGTTGTAGGCGTCACCGAGGCCGCTCGTGCCCAGCGCGTAGGCGAGTGCCGCCAACCGCAGCACCCCCGTGAAGCGCGACAGCGTGGTGCCCACGGCCATGACCGTCGTGGCCCGGCGCACCCCCCCGTAGCCGGGCGGCGCCCCGCCCGCCGGGGTCGGAACAGGAGGGAGGCCGGCGGGCACCGACAGCGGCGCCTCCCCGTCCCGTCCCCGTCCCCGTCGCCGACCGGGCCGACCGGGCCGACCGGGTCGGCCGCGTCGGCCGCGTCGGCCGCGTCGTCATCGAACCCGTCCTCCGCCCACGGTCCTTCCCCGCCGGCGTCGGAGCCCGACCCCTCGCCGCCGAGCGGCGCGGCGGGCAGGTTCGGGTCCTCGGGTCCGGTCACGCCGTGCTCCGCGCCACGGCACGGCTGTGGGCGCCGCGCCGTGGCCGTCGCCCCCGGCCGCGCCACAGGGTCCGCCCCCACCACAGGGCCAGGACGACAACGGCCGCGGCCGACAGGGCGATGGCCACGGCCGACGTCGAGATGGACCGGACGGTGAGCTCCCGCCGGCCAGGGCGAGATCGCCCTCCGGGCTGGCCAGGGTGACATCGACCCGGAAGTCGCCCGAGGTGCGGGCCCGCATGTCCACGTAGACGGCGTCGGTGGCGCGGTCGAGCACGCACACCGTCGAGAAGCTCGACCGTGCCGCCGAGGTCTGCACGCGAGGGGTCCGGCACGACGCGCCGGGGACTGGGAGACCGCCGGCGGGAAGCGGAGCTTGTCGCTCGTGAGCACGACGACCACGGTGACCGGGTACGGGGTGTTGCGCACGACCGTGATGGGCACGCTGGCGGCGCCGGCGGTGAGCCGGATGGTGTCGGAGCGGACCGCCAGCAGGTGGAGCTGATTTCCGAGGGCGGTCTCGAACCCCGCCACGGCCGCCTCCTGCTGATGGTCGGTCAGCACGCTCGAGCTCGGCCGCCAGCAGCAGGTCGCCGAGGGCGGCGGCCTTCTCCGACCCCGGTCCGCTGGCGGACACGGCGCTGGCGAACCCGAGCTCGCGCCCACGGGCGCGCGCGGGTCTGCCCGGGAGCCGCCACCGGGGCCACCGTGGCCGGCCGTCGGGTGTCAGGTTGCCCGTCGGCGCCCACGGGCACCTGGGCGAAGAGCTGGTCGAGCGTGACGGGCGTCACCACCGGGTTCCCCTCCAGGCCGGCCAGGAGGGCGCTCACGAAGGCCGGAGCGGGCGACCCACTGCGGCGGTGCCACGGCCACCACGCCTCGGGGGCGGGGGGGCCGCCGGGGCCGCGCAGGTTGGGGACCTCGTCGTAGACGAAGGACAGGTCGGCGAGCAGCTGCACGGCCGCCAGCGCCGGGTCGGGCCCGTCGGCCGCGCTCAGACGGACCCCCAGCCCGGGGTCGGCCACGGCGGCGGTGACCGAGGCGCCGTGCCCCGAGGTCAAGGTGAAGGGCTGGGTGGTGGTGAGCGGGCCCTCGGGGCCCGTGACCCCGGTCTGGGGGACGACGACGTGGCTGAACGTCGGGCTCAGGTCGTCGAGGGCGGCCTGATCGAGGGGCGTGTCCGCCACCCATGTGCCTGCGGTGGCGTGGACGCCCAAGGTCGACAGGACGGCTGTGCCCCGGCGGACCTGGGCCCCCACCTCCCGGCGGCGCCGGCCGCTACGAGGGCGCCGGCGTCGACGGGCACGTAGGTCTGGGCAAGCGTCTGGCGGACAGCAGACCCGGACAGCAGCGGCCACGGCGGCGACATCGTGGTTCCGACCGGTGTCGGCCAGGACGCCGAGGGTGGCCGGATCCGGCACGAGCGTCATGGGGACGGCAGGCGCAGCCGCCACGGTGCTCACGAGCGTCTCGAAATGAGCCACCGCGGCCGGGCTCGGCAGCCGGCGCTGGCCGCGCCCGTCGGCGGTTGGCGGGGCCAGGCCGAGCGGTGCCACCAGGGAGACGCGCAGGGGTTGGCTGTTCGTCGAGGGATCGTCGTACACGAGGTAGCTGACCAGCTGGGCTCCCCCGCCCGACCCGAGTCGGTCAGGGTCACCTTGAGGGGGTACACGTCGGCGCAGCTGCCCGGGGCGCAGTGCAGGTCCGCCGTCCAGTCGCCCGGCACACCGGGGCCGATGTCCCCCACCACCGGGATGGTGAGCGTGGTGACCCCCTGGGCGTCGGTGGTGAGCGACCGCAGGGGGAGGGAGGGCGAGCGCGCCACCACCCCCCGAGACCCCGGCCGCTCAGGGTCTCGTCGAAGGCGGAGCGGCTGGCGACGTGGTCGAACACCGTGACCGTGAGGGCGAGGTCGCGACGGGCCGCGGCGCTGCGGACACGGAGGCCCAGGGTGAGCGCCTGATCGGGCGACCGGGGGCCGACCCAGGGCGACTGGTGGACGAGCGTCGGGGCGTCGCTGCTGCGGGTGGTGACGGCGTGGGCCGGTCCGGGGGCCGATGGGCTCGCCCCCGCCGCCGGGGCGCCCGACGCGCTCACGGCGAGGAGCAAGCCGAAGAGCGCGGTGGCCAGGGCGCCCGTCCCCCGGACGACGCCGCCCGCCGTGCCCCGATGGGGGTGCGCGGATCGGTGTCGGGTGCGGTCACCGCCGCGTGCGGGAGCGCAGCTCGCCTCGGTCCGGTCCACCTCGGCGTGGGAGCCTACTGGCCGCAGCCCGCCCCGGCGCCGGGGCCGGGTGCGGGCCGCCGCGGCGCCCGGACTCAGAGGCCGAAACGAGCGTGGCCGCAGGGCGGCCACGGCCTCCGGAGGTCCGCCCGACTCCACCTGGGCGGCCGCTTGGTCCGACCGCAGCAGGAAGAGGACGTGATCTCCCCCGGCGCACCGGTGAGGGTGGCGTGGGCGTGCCCCGGCGGGCATGGAGCACGCGCCGTCGGACGTGGACGAGGTCGAGGCCGGTGGTCACCGAGGGGACGGGTCATGTAGCCGCGCGCCGCGCCGAGCGAGCGCCACAGGGCCTCCTCGAGGACGGCGGTGTCGGCCACGGGCCGCGGCGTGTGGTCCCCGGCGCCGCGCCGGACGTCCTCGTGGTGCGACGAAGTACTCGACGGTGTTGATGGCCGCGTCGAACGGCGCAGTACCGACGGGGGTGGGCCGCTGCGAACCATGGCCACCAGCTTCCGTAGGAGTGCGGCGCGCCTGCGTGCGCGGCCATCGTCTTGCCCAGGGCGGCGGCCAAGGGCGCGAGAGCACGAGGCCCAGGGCCGGCCAGGGGCTTGCGCTCGCGCACGACGAGATGGGTGGCCAGGTCGGTCGTCGTCCAGCCCTCGCACAGGGTGGGGGCGACGGGTCCGAGGCGGGTGAAGAGATCGCACAGGGCGTGGCCGTTCGGATCGTGACGGGGGGCACGGCCATGCGCCGCGGCACGCTACGGCCGGCGGCGGGCGGGGTCAACGTCGTGCCACCCGGGCCCGCCGATGCGGCGGGCACTACCCTCGGCCCGGTGATCCCCGCCCGAGCCCAGGCCGTTGCGTCGACGCCACGGCCGACCTGGCGGCGCGTGTTCGACCGAGGCCGGCCACAGCCTCTACCTGGTGGGCGGATCGGTGCGCGACGCCTTCTGCGCGGAGACCCGGGGCTCGCCGACGGGACATCGACCTCACCACCGACGCCGTCCCGACGAGATCCAGCGGATGGTGAGCGGGCTGGGCCGACGCCGTGTGGCTGCAGGGAAGAGCGTTTCGGGACCGTCGGCGCCGGCGCAAGGCGGCGTCGACTACGAGATCACCACCTTCCGGGCCGAGGTCTACGTGCCCGACTCGCGCAAGCCCGAGGTGTCGTTCGGTGACTCCATCGAGGCCGACCTGTCACGCCGGGACTTCACCGTCAACGCCGTGGCCCTGCGCCTGGCCCGAGCTCGAGCTCGTCGACCCCTTCGAGGGGCTCGCCGATCTGGCCGCCGGGCGGCTGCGGACCCCCCCGGCCCCCGAGGTGTCGTTCAGCGACGACCCCCTGCGCATGCTGCGGCGCGGCGCGCTTCATCGCCGGCCTGGGTCTCGCCCCCGCCCCCGAGCTGGTGCAGGCGGTGCGGGAGATGCACGACCGCCTCTCCATCGTGTCGGCCGAGCGCATCCGCGACGAGCTCGACAAGCTGCTCGTGGTCGAGCTGCCCTCACCGGGCCTGTGGTTCCTGGTCGACACGGGGCTGGCAGGCGAGTTCCTGCCCGAGCTCCCCGGGCTCGCCCTCGAGCAGGACCCCATCCACCGCCACAAGGATGTGCTGGCCCACACCCTGGCCGTGGTGGACAAGACGAGCCCCGACCGCCTGCTGCGGCTGGCGGCGCTGCTGCACGACATCGGCAAGCCCCGCACCCGGGAGTTCGGCCAGGGTGGGGTGACCTTCCACCACCACGAGGTGGTCGGGGCCCGCATGACGCGGGCCCGGCTCACGGCCCTGCACTACCCGCACGACGACGTGGAGGTGGTGACCAGGCTGGTGGAGCTGCATCTGCGCTTCCACACCTACAAGCTCGGATGGACCGACCGCGCCGTGCGCCGCTACGTGCGCGACGCCGGCCCGCTGCTCGATCGGCTGAACGAGCTGACACGCTGCGACTGCACCACCCGCAACGCGGCCCGGGCCCGCGCCCTCGAGCGCCGCATGGACGAGCTCCAGCGCCGCATCGCCGAGCTGCGGTCCCAGGAGGAGCTCGACGCCATCCGCCCAGAGCTCGACGGCCGCCAGGTCATGGCCCGGCTCGGCGTGGGCCCGGGGCCGGTGGTGGGCGAGGCACTCGAGTTCCTGCTGGAGCTGCGCCTCGACGACGGCGTGCTCGGCCAGGAGGAGGTCCTGCGCCGCCTGGACGCATGGTGGGCGGGGCGCGACCCGGGGCGACCGGGGTCAGGCTGAGCGACGCCGGGGTCGGGCTGGGCGAATCAGTCGGCCGGCCACACCTGGGTGTCCTCGCCGGCGGCGAACGACTCCACCAGGCGGTGCGCCTCGTCGTCGTGGTACTGCACCGGCGGTGACTTCATGAAGTACGCGGAGGGTCCGACGAGCGGTCCGCCGATGCCGCGGTCGAGGGCGAGCTTGGCGCAGCGCACGGCGTCGATGATGACGCCGGCCGAGTTGGGCGAGTCCCACACCTCCAGCTTGAGCTCGAGGTTGATGGGCACGTCGCCGAAGTTGCGACCCTCCATGCGGATGTAGGCCCACTTGCGGTCGTTGAGCCAGGGCACGTGGTCCGAGGGCCCGATGTGGACGTCGTCGGCGTCGAGCACGAAGTTCTCCACCTGGCTGGTGACGGCCTGGGTCTTGGAGATCTTCTTCGACTCGAGCCGCTTGCGCTCCAGCATGTTCTTGAAGTCCATGTTCCCGCCGAAGTTGAGCTGGTAGGTGCGGTCGAGGGCGAGGCCGCGGTCCTCGAAGAGCCGGGTGAGGACCCGGTGCACGATGGTGGAGCCGACCTGGCTCTTGATGTCGTCGCCCACGATGGGGATGCCGGCGTCACGGAACTTCCGGGCCCAGGTGGGGTCGCTGGCGATGAACACGGGGATGGCGTTGACGAAGGCCACGCCGGCGTCGAGACAGGCCTGGGCGTAGTGGCGCTGGGCCTCCTCGGAGCCCACGGGCAGGTAGCTCACGAGCACGTCGGCCCGCGAGGCGCGCAGCGCCTCGGCCACGTCGATGGCCTCGGCGGGTGACTCCTCCACCGTGTCGCGGTAGTAGGTGCCCAACCCGTCGAGGGTGGGACCGCGCTGCACGGTGACGTCCAGATGGCCGACCTGGGCGAAGCGGACCGTGTTGTTGTGGCCGGCCAGGATGGCCTTGGAAAGGTCCACGCCGACCTTGGTGGCGTCCACGTCGAAGGCGGCCACGAACTCGACGTCGCCCACGTGGTACCCGCCCAGGGTGACGTGCATGAGGCCGGGGACGATGTCCTCGGGATCGGCGTCCCGGTAGTACTCCACCCCCTGGACCAGGGAGCTGGCGCAATTGCCCACCCCCGCGATGGCAACCCGGACCGTGCTCATGTGTCGTCTCCCTCGTGCTTGACCGTGTTCGTGCCGAGCCGGGCCCGGCCGGCCGCGCCCATCACCGGCTGTGCCGGCGACGGGGGCGGCACCGGCGGTGCCCCCTCCCTGGTGCGCCCGTCCCGCTCGGCCTCGATGAGGCGGTCGAGCCAGGAGATGTCGCGTTCGGTTGTCTCGGTGGTGTGCTCCATGAGCGATCGTGTGTAGGTGTCGAGCCGACCCTCGGCGGCAGCGGCCGCCGCCCGGGTCTCGGCCAGGCGCTGCACCAGGTGCGCCCGGCGGCGCTCGAGCAGCCGGAGCCGGGCGTGGGGGGGGAGGTAGCGGGCGAAGGCGAGGCGCAGCCCGAAGCTCCGGGCGTCCTCGGTGCCGCCCGTGCGCTCGGTGTCGAGCAGCTCGGCGAACTGGCGCCGGCCCGCGTCGGTGATGCGGTACACCTTCCGGCCCCGCCGTCCCAGGGTGGATCCCGAGCGCCGGGCCCGGAGAGCGGCCCGCTCCCCGCTCAGGGAGCCCGTCATGGGGACGGGGCTCGGGGAACCGGCGCCGCTGTCCTCGGTGGCCTGCACCGCGCCCGACCGCTCCAGCCGGGACAGGGCCGGGTAGAGGGAGCCGAACGACACGTTCGACACTTGCCCGAGCTCGTCACGCAGGCGTTTCCTGATCTCGTAGCCGTGCATGGCCTGGTCCTCGAGCAGGCCCAGGATGGCGAGCTCGAGCATCTAGGAGGCCTTCGGGGCGGCGGGAGGGGGCAGGATCGAGGGGGGCATATACATCTGTAGATGTATCGTATCGATACATCGAAGCGCGTGCAAGCCACGTCCGCCACCGCCCAAGGCAGTAGGCGGGCCGTGGGCGCGCCGGCACGACCCATGGGCCGGCCCGGGACCTTGGCGGCCCCAGGACGGGCCGTTCGACCCTGGCTGCGGCAAACCCGCCGTGCCACCTTCGCTTCCATGCCCGACCACGAGTCGCCCGCCTACGTGTCCGCCGCGTGCCGGGCCGAGGACCACCGGCGGTGCCTGCTGCGCCCGGTGGCCAACTGCGTCTGCCCCTGCCACCGCAACGGGTCGCTCGGGCCCGACGATCCGCCGGGGTCCTCGAGCTCGTCCTGAGGCAGGTCCGACCGGCGGCAGGGGGCTCGCCCGCCCCGGCCGGCCCCGCCCGCCGGGGGAACGACGTGATCGCGTCGTTTCCCGGGTGGAACGGGGCCCGGCGACGGTACCCTTGGTGCGATGAGCTTCGGCCCTTCGGCCTTGCGAGGGTTCCCCGTCACGGGGACCGGTGGTCGGGTGGAGTACCGCCTGGCCCGCAACGCCGTGGTGAGCGAGTTCCGCAAGGGCCGCCTGTCGCGCCTCGACGTGTGCGACGCCCATCCCGAGCTCCTGCGCGCCGCGCGCAACGTGGGCGTCTCTCTCCCCGAGGACTGCCCCATCTGCGAAGAGGCACCCCTCGTGCACGTGACGTACGTCTTCGGCACGCGGCTGCCTCCCAACGGCACGTGCCCGGGCACCCCCACCGAGCTCGCCCGGCTGTGCCGCCGGGCCGACGAGGTGGCCTGCTACGTGGTGGAGGTCTGCCCCCAGTGCTCGTGGAACCATCTCGCCCGCATGTTCCCGGCCGGCGGCCGGCACCGGGCCGCGGCGCGGCGTGCCCGGCGCGGCAACGGCTGACGGCGCCGGGGCACGCCGACCCCCCGCCGCGCCCACCGGGGGTGCGTCTTGGGGCACCATTGACCGGTCCACACGGGGCGAGACAAGGGATGACCGACACATGAGCCAAGTGCAGCCAGGCGGCGGGTCAGGCGAACGCCCCGGTCCCGGCGGGAAGCCCCCCGCACCGAGACGCCCCGCGGCCAAGCCCGGTACCCGCCCTCCGGCGAAGCCCGGTACCCGCCCCACCGCCAAGGGCCGCCCACCGGTTGGTCAGGGGGCCAAGGGCGCGGCGGGGCGCGGCGGCGGGGGCAAGGGGACAGGCCGTCCCAACAAGACCATCACGGCCCCCCCGCCCCGGCGCTTCTCCCCCTCCACCATGGGCTTCGTGGCCATCGGCGTCGTGATCGTGATCGTGCTCGTGTTCGTGATCGTGAAGGTCACGGGGGGCAAGAGCAATCCCCCGCAACAAGGGGCGCTGGTCACGACACCCTTCCCCGCGCCCGCATCGCTCGTGGCCCAGGTCACCGGGGTGCCCGCTTCGGTGGAGGCGGCGGTGGGAACGGGCCAGGGCGTCTCTCCGCCGAGCGTGCTCGGCGGCCAGCCCGCGCTCACCTCGGGCGGCAAGCCCGAGGTCCTCTTCATCGGGGCGGAGTTCTGTCCCTACTGCGCGGCGGAACGTTGGGCCATGCTGAACGCCTTCAGCCGCTTCGGGACGTTCACCGGCGTGAAGGAGACCACGTCGTCGCCGTGGGACACCCCTCCTGCCATCGCCACGTTCTCGTTCCGCAGCGTCAAGTACACGAGCCAGTACATCGACTTCGTCCCCGTGGAGCACGAGACGAACGACACGAGCGGCCTGGGGACGCGCACGGATCTCGAGCCCCTCACCAAGAAGCAGGAGACCCTGTGGACCAACTACTCCTCCCACTTCGGTGAGAACACGGGCTACCCCTTCGTCGACATGGGGAACAAGGTGTTCGTGATCGGCCCGAGCTACAACCCGGACCCGCTGCTAATCGGTCTCAGCCAGAACACCATCGCCGCACAGCTCACCAACGCCAAGAGCGCGGTGACCCAGGCCATCGTGGGCACGGCCAACTATCTGACGGCGTCGGTGTGCTCGCTCACCCACGACCAACCGAGCGCGGTGTGCTCGGCCTCGGGGGTGCAGAAGGCCATGACCGCCCTGAAGCTGAACTGAGGGGCGCCGCCGTGACCTCGGTCCGACCAAGGGGCGACACAGTGACCGACGAAGGGCTCGAGGTCGAGGACGTCGACGACGGCCGGCCGGTGGTCCCGGCGTGGCGGCCGTGGGCCGCCTTCGTGCTGTCGCTCCTCGGCTTCGGCATCTCGATGTACCTGACCATCGACCACTTCTCGGGCGTGCTCCCCCTGTGCTCGTCGAGCGGCTTCATCGACTGTGCCCTCGTCACCACCAGCAAGTACTCCTACCTCTTCCACATCCCGGTGGCGCTCCTGGGGCTCATCTTCTACACGGGCCTGGTGGTCGTGAACCTCCCCCCGCTGTGGCGGGCTCGTGCGCCGTGGGTGGCGTGGGCCCGCCTCGCCATGGTGGCCGGGGGCATCGTCTTCGTCCTCTACCTCCTCGGTGCGGAGCTCCTCAGCCTCGGTTCCATTTGCATCTGGTGCACCGGGGTGCACATCGTGACGTTCCTCCTCTTCATCCTGGTGGTGATGTCGTTCCCCGCCATGTCGGGACGCCGGCTCGCCTACGAGGGCTGGGACGAGGAGGACGATCTCGACGAGGACACCCCCGGCGACACCTGACCGCTCCGGCGGTCCTGTGGGCCGGTGCAACCGTCGCGGCCTCGGCGGGGTTGAACTGCTGTGGCGGCGAGCATCGACGACATGACGGGCACCGATCGCACCCTGGCGCAGCTCGCCGAGGACCTCGACGGCGGGTACGGCGCCTTCGTGCGGGCCCACGCCGACGCCGTGTACTGCGCCGCCCTCCGCCTGTGCGGTTCGCGAGCCGACGCCGACGACATCGCCCAGGAGACCTTCGTACGCGCCTACCGTGCCCTGCAGCGCTTCGAGCCGGGGCGCGTGCGCGCCCTCGATACCCGGCCCTGGCTTCTCACCATCACCCTGAACCTGTGGCGCAACCGCCTGCGCACCGCCGGGCGCCGTCCCCGCACCACCTCCGAGGCTCATGCGCCCGAGGCGGCGGACCCGAGGCCCGGCCCCCACGACGCGGCCGAGGCGGCGGAGACGTCGCAGGCCCTCGTGCGCCTGCTCGGGGAGCTCCCCGAGCGCCAGCGCGCCGCCATCGTGCTCCATCACGTCGTGGGCCTGTCGTACCCCGAGGTGGCCGCGGTGCTGGCCTGCCCGGTGGGCACGGCCAAGGCCAGTGTGGCCCGCGGGCTCGAACGGCTGCGACGCATGGGCACCCGACCCGACCGCCCCGAGGAGGAGCGATGACGCCGACCCCCACCGCCACCGGCCCCGCCGCCCTGCGTCGGCTGCGCACCGGCGCCCCCGCCGGCTTCGCCGACGCCGTGCTGGAGCGCCTCGACCTGGCCGACGCCGACCGCTTCGTGCTGGTGCAGGGCCCGACCGGGGACCTGTTCGTGGCCTTCAACGACGTGGGCATCTGCGCCGTGGTGCCGGCCCGGCTGGTGGGCGGCGACCCCGCCCGCTTCGCCCGCCACCACCGGCGCGCCACCGGCCGCCGGGCCGTGGCCGCCACCCGGCCCCCCGCCGGTCTGGGGCGCGCCCTGCGCAGCGGCCGGGCATCGGCGCTCCGCTACGACCTGTCGGGCCTGACGCCGTTCGAGCGGGCCGTGCTGGACGCCACCTTGCAGATCCCGCCCGGCGAGGTGCGCCCCTACGGCTGGGTGGCGCGGCGCATCGGCCGGCCCAAGGCCGTGCGCGCCGTCGGCTCGGCCCTCGGGCGCAACCCGGTCCCGGTGCTCATTCCCTGCCACCGTGTGGTGCGCACCGACGGCCACGTCGGGAACTACGGCTTCGGCGTGCCCATGAAGCGCGCCCTGCTCGGGGCCGAGGGCGTCGACCTCGAGCGCCTGGAGCGGTTCGCCGCCACCGGGGTGCGCTTCGTGGGCAGCGACAGCACGGGGGTGTTCTGCGTGCCGTCGTGCACCCACGCCCGGCGCATCGGGCCGGCCCACGAGGTGCGGTTCCGCGGCGCCGCGGCCGCTCGTGCTTCGGGGTTCCGGGCCTGCCTGCACTGCGCCCCGGACGCCGGGCCGGCGGCACGAGCCTGCTGAGGGCGTCCTCCCCGGTTGTGTGGGAGTGTCGCACCATGCGCCTCGACGCCGGGTCCGGCAGGGCCCGCGACAACCGGTTCGCCCGGCGGCTGTTCTCGCCCCTCCCCGAGCGCTACGACCGGCTGGCGGAATGGCTGTCGTTCGGGCAGAACGGCCGGTGGCGAACGGAGATGGTGGGCCACGTGGTGGCCGACGCCCCGGCCCGCGTGCTCGACGTGGCCACCGGCACGGCCGGGGTCGCTCTGCAGATTCGGGCCCGCAGCGACGCCCGGGTGGTCGGCGTCGACGTCACCGAGGCCATGGTGCGCACCGGGCGCCGGCGGGTCCAGGCGGCGGGCGCGGCCGGCCGCGTGCAGCTGGTGGTGGGCCGGGGCGAGCAGCTCCCCTTCCCCGACGCGTCCTTCGACGCGCTGTGCTTCACCTACCTGCTGCGCTACGTCGAGGACCCGGCGGCCACCATCCGCGAGCTGGCGCGGGTGGTGCGGCCCGGCGGCGTCCTCGCCAACCTGGAGTTCCTGGTGCCCGCGCACCCGCTTCTGGCGGGCGTGGTGGTGGGCCTACACCCGCGGAGTGCTCCCTCTCGCCGGTGCGCTCACGGGCGGGAGGGAGTGGTACCGGGTGGGGGCCTTCCTCGGTCCCAACATCTCGGCCCACTACCGCCGCTTCCCGTTGGAGTGGACGGTGCAGGCGTGGCGCGAGGCGGGGATCACAGACGTCGGCGTCCGCCGCATGAGCCTGGGCGGGGGCCTCGTGATGTGGGGGCGCCGAGCCGGTGGCTGAGGTCCCCCGACCCGCCTTCTACACGCGGCGCGCCGCGGTGGGTGGCGCGACTGGTGGACGCTGCTGCACCCTCCCTACACCGCCTGGCACCTGTCGTACGTGGTGATCGGGGCGTCGCTCGCTCCCCGGGTGTCGGTATCGCGGCTCGTGGCCGCCGTGCTCGCCTTTCTCCTGGCCGTCGGCATCGCGGCGCACGCTCTCGACGAGCTGCACGGTCGCCCGCTGCGCACGGCCATCCCGGGGCCGGTGCTGATGGCCGCCAGCGTGGCCGGCCTGGCCGGCGCGGTGGCGCTCGGGGTGGCGGGCGTCGAGCGGGTGGGGCTCGCCCTCGTGCCGTGCATCGTGGTGGGACCGGTCCTGGTGGTGGCCTACAACGCCGAGCTGTTCGGCGGCGTGGTCCACACCGATGCCGGCTTCGCCGCGGCGTGGGGCGCCTTCCCCGTCCTCACCGCCTACGTGGCCGAGACCGGCACCCTTCGCCTCGCGCCGGTGCTGGCCGCGGCGGGTGCCTTCGCCCTGTCGTGGGCCCAGCGCAGCCTGAGCACCCCGGCCCGCCTCCTGCGTCGGTCGACCCGGTCGGTGGAGGCCACCCTGACCCTGGCCGACGGCAGCGTGCGCAGCCTGGGCCGGGCCGACCTCCTCGCCCCGCTCGAGCGGGCGCTGCGGGCCTTGTCGTGGGCCACGGTCACCGGGGCCACGGCGCTGGCCGTGGCCCGGCTCACCTGAACTCACCCGGTTCGACCTCAGTCGGTCTCGATCTCAGTCGGGCTCGACCTCCGCCGGGCTCGACCTCAGTCGGGCTCGACCTCAGCCGACCCGGCCTCGGGTCCGGGTCCCGCCGTCGGATGCTGGTCGAGGAAGCGCCGATAGCCGTCCACGGTTGCGTCCACCACCCGGTCGTGGCCCCAGCGCAGCACGGGGTGGGCCACCCGCGCCGCCAGGCGCATGGGTCGCTGCATCATCTCGATGGTCCACGCCACCGTGGCCTCGGTGCCGTCCCCGTCGGGCTCGAGGAGCAGCGTGGCGTTCCCCTCGAGGTCGCCGTGCACGGTGGCGTCGATGCGGCTGGAAGCCGTGCACTGCTCCAGGACGACCCGGATGCGCATCTGGTACGGCACGGGCGGGGAGACCACGCCGTGGAGGACCGCCCCGTCCTCGAGACGCCCGCCCTCGATGCGGAACTCGCGCAGCCACGCCCACCACGACTCGAAGCGGTCCCCCCGCTCGATCGATCCCCACACCACCGGCGGTGGCGCGGCCAGGGTGAAGCGTCCCCGGTAGTCGAAGACGTAGGGAGAGGCGGCCACGGTCCTCAGGGTCCGGCCGGCCCGTCGGGCGCCCCGGCGGGCTCGCTCGGATACAGGGTGCGGCACGCCGTGCACCACCACTCGACCCCGGCCTCGGCGCGTGCGCGCGACGAGCGAGCCGTCCCGCCCACCTCGAGGTAGACCCGCCGCACCGAGGCCAGATCGGGACGGGCCGACGGGGCGCCGCAGTTCTCGCAGGTGGCGGGGGGCACCGGCCCACGAGACACAGCCTCCGGCCCCGCCTGTCGCACCGACGAACGGTACACTGGGGGCTCGATTCCGGTCCCGACGCCGCCGGCAGCCATCGAGCGCTGGACGGCAAGGAGGCCCCATGCCGAACAAGGTCACGGTCCCCGAGGTCCGGGCGCGCAAGCGCGCCCACGGCGGCGAGCCGCTCGTGATGCTGACCGCCTATGACACCCCCGGCGCCCACGTCGCCGACGCGGCGGGCGTCGACTTGATCCTGGTGGGCGACTCGGTGGCCAACGCCGTGCTCGGCCACGCCGACACCCTGCATGTGGACGTGGGGGTCATGGCCCATCACGTGGGGGCGGTCGGACGGGCCGCGCCCCGGGCCCTCGTGATCGGGGACATGCCCTGGCTGAGCTACCACCTGTCGCCCGAGGAGACGGTGCGCAACGGGGCCACGCTGGTGCGGGCCGGGGCCGAGGCCGTGAAGCTGGAGGGGGCCGCCCCCGGGTGCCCATGATCGAAGCGCTCGTGTCGGCGGAGATCCCCGTCATGGGCCACCTGGGCCTGACCCCGCAGTCGGTGCACGCCATGGGGGGCTACCGGGTCCAGGCCAAAGAGGCCGCCGCCGCCGACGCCCTCCTCGACGACGCCAAGGCCATCGTGGCCGCGGGCTGCTTCGCCATCGTGCTCGAGGGCGTGCCCGACGTGGTGGCGGCCCGGGTCACGGCCGAGGTCGACGTGCCCACCATCGGCATCGGCGCCGGGCCCGGGTGCGACGGGCAGGTCCTCGTCTTCCACGACCTCCTGGGCCTGCGCCAGGGCACCGCCCCCAAGTTCGTGCGCCGCTACGCCGACCTCGACGGGGTGGCCACCGAGGCCGTGCGGGCGTGGGCGGCCGACGTCCGGTCGGGGGCCTTCCCCTCCGACGCCGAGACCTACCACCTGCCCGGAGCGGGTGCGGGGGTCCCGGGGGGCACTGACCCACCGTCGGGTACCATGGCCGCCGGCCACGGGCCAGGGGTCGACCACCCGGGCCGGGCCGACAGACCCTGCTCCGCCGGGCGGCGGAGCCCCGTCGCCGGTGGCGGCGGGTCCAGAGGGAGGTGAGCCGCCCGTGCGGCCGTACGAAGACGATGATCATCTTCGACCCCGAGGCCGAGGAGCACGGCCATCCAGGGGGCCCTCGACCGGGCGCTCGAGGTGGTGCGCTCCGGCGGTGGCACCACCGGCACCGTGGACCGATGGGGTCGCCGCACCTTCGCCTACGAGCTGAACCACAAGCGCGAGGGCACTACGTGGTGGTGGAGTACACCGCCGAGCCCAAGGCGTCCGCCGACCTGGACCGCTTTCTGGTCCTCGCCGACGAGGTGCTGCGCCACAAGATCATCCGGCTGCCCGACAAGGTGGCCGGCCGGGCCGGGCCAGGACCCAGGCCCCCGCCAAGGCGGCCTCGGGTGACGGCGCCGCACCCGGCGCGAACTGAGCAGGAGGAGGAAGACCACCCATGGCAAACGGCAACAACATCTCGGTCGTCGGGAACATCACCCGGGACCCGGAACTGCGCTTCACCCCCACCGGCCAGGCCACGGCCACCTTCGGGCTGGCCGTCAACCGCCGCTGGCAGAACCGCCAGACCCAGGAATGGGAGGAGGCGACCTCGTTCTTCGACGTCGTGTGCTGGCGGGAGATGGCCGAGAACGCCGCCGAGAGCCTGTCGCGGGGGTCGCGCGTGATCGTCACCGGCCGCCTCGAGCAGCGCTCGTGGGAGACCCAGGACGGCGACAAGCGCTCGAAGGTCGAGATCGTGGCGGACGAGATCGGTCCCAGCCTGCGCTGGGCCACGGCCCAGGTGACCAAGAACGAGCGCCGCGGCCCCGGCGGTGACGGTGGCGGCGCCCCCCGGGCGCGCCGCCGAGCGCGCGCCCGGCCGCGCAGACCGCCGGCGGCACCGGGTACGGGTACGACGAGGAGCCCTTCTAGCCATGGCACGCAACACCGAACGCACGACCAGCCGGCGCAGCCCCAAGGACGCCGCCCGCCGCATCAAGAAGAAGCCTGCGCCTGTGCCGCGACAAGGTGGAGTGGGTCGATTACAAGGACGTCTCCATGCTGCGCAAGTACATGAGCGACCGGGGCAAGATCCGCGCCCGTCGGGTCACGGGCAACTGCGCCCAGCACCAGCGCGAGATCGCGCTGGCCATCAAGACCGCCCGCGAGCTCGTGCTGCTCCCCTACACCCAGCGCACGGTGACGGAGCGCTCCGGTGGCCGCGGACGCGGCCGGGGCGAGCGCGGTGACCGGGGCGAGCGCGGTGACCGCGGCGACCGCGGCGACCGTGCCGGGGGCCCGGGCCGCCCGCCCCCGTCGGCGCCCGCTCCCGGGGCCCCGACCCCCGACGGCGCGGTCGACGCGGCTCCTGGCGCGCCCGAGGCCGGCGAGGTGGCGACGCCCAACGGTGCCGCCGCCCCCGAGCCGGTCGAGGCGGCAGCCGAGGGTGGTGCCGATGCGCGTCCTGCTGCGCAGCGACATCTCCGGTGTCGGCAAGAAGGGTGACATCGTCGAGGTGGCCAAGGGGTTCGCCCGCAACTACCTCTTCCCCACCGGTCGGGCCCTGGTGGCCACGGACGGCGTGGAAGCCCAGGCGGCCTCCATGCGCCGGTCACGCGACCTGCGCGACGCGCACGACCGTCAGGCGGCGGAGGTCGTGGCCGAGGTGCTGCGCGCCGCCACCGTCACCATCACGGCCCGCGCCGGCGCCGAAGGCCGTCTGTTCGGCTCGGTGACCACGGTCGACGTGGCCGACGCCCTCGAGGCCCAGACCGGGGCGGTGGTCGACCGGCGCAAGATCCACATGGCCGAGCCGATCAAGTCCGTGGGCACGCACGTGGTGCCGGTCAGGCTCCACGCCGGGGTGGACGCCGACCTGACCGTCGAGGTGCTCGCCGGCTCCTGAGGGCGCCGTTGTCACACCCGCCTGCGAGCCTGTCCCCATGCGGGCCCGGCACGTTGACGGGCGATCCCGCCGGTCACAGGGTTATCCCCAGTCGACGTTCCTGGGCCCACGGCTCGTCCACACCCTTTTCCACCGTGATCGCGGGGTTGTCCACCCCAAATTCATAGGGTTCACCCCCTCGTTCTCCCCAACCCCGATAGGCGAGGGTTGACGTCCATGACCCAGGCAGTCGAGAACACCAACATCAGGCGGTTGCAGTCGGTCGGGGGCCGGGTCCCGCCCCACGACCTCGACGCCGAGGAGTCCCTCCTCGGCGCCATGCTCTTGTCGCGTGACGCCATCGCGTCGGCGCTCGAGTGCTGTGGCGCCGAGGACTTCTACAAGCCCGCCCACGGCTACGTCTTCTCCGCCATCGTCGCCCTCTACGCCCGGGGCGAGCCGGCCGACCCCGTCACGGTGGCCGACGAGCTGCGCCGCGCCACGCTGCTCGAGGCGGTGGGCGACGCCTCGGTGCTCATCTCGCTGCAGGTCAACACGCCCTCGACGGCCAACGCCGCGCACTACGCCCGCATCGTCGAGGAGCACGCCCTGCTGCGCCGGCTGGTGTCGGGCGGGGGAGATCGCCGAGCTCGGCTACAGCGTCCCCGAGGACGTCTCCGAGGTGGTCGACCGGGCCGAGGCCATGGTGTTCGAGGTGGCCCAGCGCCGCGTGGTCGACACCATGGCGCCGCTGCGCGAGCTGCTGGCCGCCAGCCTCGACCATCTCGAGAGCCTCTACGAGCGCGGCGACACCATCACCGGGATCCCCACCGGCTACGACGACCTCGACGACCGCCTGGCGGGCCTGCAGAAGTCCAACCTCGTGGTGGTGGGGGCACGTCCCGCCATGGGCAAGACGAGTTTCGCCCTGGGCATCGTCAAGCACGCCGCCGTGCACGCCCGGAACCGGTGCTGCTGTTCTCCCTGGAGATGAGCCACCTCGAGCTCACCCAGCGCATGCTGTGCTCCGAGGCGCACGTCGACGCCACCCGCATGCGCAACGGCCGGTTGCTCGAGTCGGACTGGCCCAAGATCTCCGACGCCATCGGCCGCCTGGGCGACGCCCCCATCTACATCGACGACAACCCCAACGCCACGGTCATGGACATCCGGGCCAAGGCGAGGCGCCTGAAGGCACGCGAGGGATTGGGTCTCGTGGTCGTCGACTACCTACAGCTCATGAGCGGGCACTGCGAGCCGCGCCGAGAACCGACAGGTCGAGGTGTCCGAGATCAGCCGTGGGCTGAAGGTCCTCGCCCGCGAGCTCGACATCCCCGTCATCGCCCTGTCGCAGCTGTCGCGGAACCTGGAGATGCGCCAGGACAAGCGGCCCGTGCTGGCCGACCTGCGCGAGTCGGGCTCGATCGAGCAGGACGCCGACGTCGTGCTCTTCATATACCGCGACGAGGTGTACAACCCCGAGTCGCCCGATCGGGGCAGCGCCGAGATCATCATCGCCAAGCACCGCAACGGCCCCACGGGCGTGACGCAGCTCGCCTTCGTCGACCGCTACACCCGCTTCGCCGGCATCGCCCGCGTCTGACCTGACCGCCCGCCGCGCCCGGCGCGGCTACCGGTCGACTTCGGCCGGGGGCGGGCGTACGTCGGACGGGCCGAGCCCGTCGTCGGCGCCCTCGCGCCCGCCGGCGTCGTGCGCCTCGTACCCGTTGTCGGTGATGGCGGCGGGCAACTCGTCGGCGTGAAGGTCGTCGGCGGCGGCGTCCGGCGTGGGGGCGAGGGGGAGCGCCACCCAGAAGACCGCACCGTCCGGCACCGGTGACGGTCCCACCCCCGACGCACCGCCCGACACCACCCCTGCCGCACCGCCGTGGGCGTGGGCGATGGCCGACACGATGGTGAGCCCGAGGCCCGCCCCTCCCGTGGCCCGCGCCCGTGTCGGGTGTCGGCGCGGTGGAAGGGCTCGAAGATCTTGGCCTGGTCCTCGGGTGCGACCCCCGGCCCGTGGTCGCGCACCTCGATGCGGGCGGTGTCGTCTCCCACCGCCAACGTCACCTCCACGGGCGATCCCGGCGGGGTGTGCTGCACGGCGTTGGCGAGCAGGTTGTCGACGACCTGCCGGAGCCGGATGGGGTCGCCCACGACCGTCACCGCGCCCGGCGCCCACAGACCGATGGCGCGGTCAGGGGCGCTCACGCGGGCGGCGTCGACGGCGGCGGCCACGATGGCGCCGAGGTCGAGGGGCTCGAGCGCCAGCGGCCGCTGCCGGTCGAGGCGTGCCAGCAGGAGCAGCTCGTCCACCAGGACGCTCATGCGGTTGGCCTCTTCCCGGATGTGGCGCATGGACGTGGCCAGGTCCTCGGGCCGGTCCCGGGCGCCGCGGTCGAAGAGCTCGGCGTAGCCGCGGATCGACGTCAGCGGCGTGCGCAGCTCGTGCGAGGCGTCGGCCAGGAACAGCCGGAGCCGCTCCTCCGACGCCGCCCGGGCGGCGAAGGCCTCCTCGATGCCGGTCAGCATGGTGTTGAGGGCCTGGCCGAGCTGGCCCACCTCGGTGCGCTCGTCGGTCTCCTCCACCCGGCGCGACAGGTCGCCGCCGGCGATGGCGCCT
Source organism: uncultured Acidimicrobiales bacterium (assembly GCA_963839605.1). Lineage (GTDB taxonomy): Bacteria > Actinomycetota > Acidimicrobiia > Acidimicrobiales > UBA8190 > JBEKVE01. Next base: position 38,926 of record CAWIWK010000042.1, read on the forward strand.
GCCGTGGCCGCCATCTGGTCGAGGGGTCGCAGGCCGCGCCGCACCACCCACCACGCCAGGAAGCCCAGCCCGACGAGCACGGCGGCCGACACGAGCACCTCGATGAGCACGAGCTGTCCCAGGGTGCTGTGGAGATCGTTGAGCGGGATGGCAACCACCACGGTGCCGATCTGGGACCCGTTCACCTCGAGCGGCTCGGCCAGCACCCGGTAGCTGACGCTCTGGGACCCGCTGCTCCTGGCGTCGAACAGCACCGGGCTCGACGAGGCGCTGCCCGAGCCGGGCAGCTGCAGGGGGAGCGTGGGCGGCGCCAGGGGGTAGGCCTCCGAGCCGTACACGGGGTCACCGCTCGGGGCGCGCAGCTGCACCCACAGTCCCGGCGGCGGGTACACGTTCAGGCCGCCGGTCCGGCCGAAGGGGCGGCTGAGCGCCCCCACGACCTGGGTGCCGATGGGGATGGCGTCCTGCTGGAGCTCGTTGTCGACCTGTGACGTGAGGTAGGAGCGCAACGACGCGTACGTGGCCACGTCCGCCACCACCAGACCGGCCGTCATGATCCCCATCAGGACGAGCAGCAGGCGCAGCCGGAGCGTCACGGCCTACTCCGGCGCCGGGCGCAGGCAGTAGCCCACACCCCGGATGGTGTGGATGAGGCGGGGGCCGAGCGAGTCGACCTTCTTGCGCAGGTAGCTGATGTAGATCTCGACCACGTTGGCGTTGCCGTCGAAGTCGTAGTTCCACACCCGGTCGAGGATCTGGGACTTCGACACCACCCGGCCGGCGTTGAGCATCAGGTAGTGGAGCAGCTTGAACTCGGTGGGCGTGAGCTCGATGGAGGTGCCGGCCCGGTGCACCTCGTGGCTCTCCTCGTTGAGGACGAGGTCGCTCACCCGCAGGCGCCCGTCGTCGCCCTCGCCGTGCACCCGGCGCAGGATGGCGCGCACCCTGACGATGAGCTCCTCCACGCTGAACGGCTTGGTCATGTAGTCGTCGCCGCCCAGGGTGAAGCCGCGCAGCTTGTCGTCCAGGGTGTCGCGTGCGGTCAGGAACAGCACCGGCAGCCGGCCCCCGATGCGGTCGCGCCCCATCCGCTCGAGCACCTCGAACCCGCTCAGGTCGGGAAGCATGACGTCGAGGACCACCAGGTGGGGCCGGAAGCTGCTCATGGCCTCGAGCGCGTCACGCCCGAGGTGCGTCACCGCCACCTCCATGCCCTCGTACCGCAGAGCCATGGACAGCAGATCGGTGATGCTCGGCTCGTCGTCGACGACCAGGATGCGCGCAGGCTCGGACATGGGGACCCACACCCACCCTGCACCGCCCACCTGTGAGTCTTCTGTGAACTCCTCGGGAGCCGGTTCCCCGGCCTGATCCCAGTGGAGGCCGGGCTCAGAAGCCGGCCGCGGCCGGCTCGGGGTGCTCCGCGGTCCGCAGGTTGGCGGCCCGTGGTCTCGCCGGCTGGCTCAAGGGTGTGACGGGGGCAGCCGACCCGGGCCCGTCGCCGTCGATCCCCGCCTCGGCGAGGGTCTCCTCGATCATCCGCACGATCTCGTCGCAACGCTGGCCCAGGTGCATGTCCGCCTCCTCGTTGGCACTGCCATCGGCCTGGGCATGTCCGCTCTGTAGGGCACAAGGTCGGTACCCGGCGCCACGTCGCGTTCGAACCCGGGCGCCTCGCTGCGTTGCGTGGGAAAATCGACCACTCGTCGTGATGGCGGTGTCGACGGGCGTCCCGGGCCGGGCACCGGCACGGCGCCGGGCCTACGATGCGGCGCCCCGACGCGGCCGGCGCCGGGGGTGTACCGAGCCGGAGCCGACGTGGACGAGCCGTACCGGGAGATGGCCGACCGCCTGGCTCTGCGCGGCCTCGTCGACGAGTACGCCCGGCGCGTGGACCGGCGCGACACCGGCGGCGTGGCGCGGCTGTTCAGTCCCGAGGGCCGCCTGGTGTCGCACTTCCGCACCGGGCCCGGCTGGCCGATCGTGCGCACCGGGCGCGACGACATCACCGCCGCCCTGGTCGAGGGTCTGGCCCGGTACCAGGTGACCACCCACGTGGTGGGAGGCCAGGTGGTGCAGCTCGACGGCGACCGCGCCGGCGGCGACACGACGTGCCTGGCCCACCACGTGTACGAGCGCCACGGGGAGCAGCGCCTCCTGGTCCTCGCCGTCCGCTACGCGGACGAGTACGTGCGGGAGGACGGCACCTGGTCCTTCTCCGAGCGCCAGCTGCGTCTCGACTGGCGCGACGACCGGGTCCTGGCCGCCCCCTCGTGAGAGGTGCGGCTCGGGGGTCCCGACCATGACGTGCAGCCACGAAGGCCGAGCCACGAGGGGGTTTCCATGACCGGGTTGATGGTGGCGGCGCTCCCGCCCGTGCGGGCCGGGGTGTGCGCCGATCCCGACTGGATGACCGCCTTCGCCCGCCACGTGGAGGCGATCGGCTTCGAGTCGATCGTCGTGGTGGAGCATCCCCTCGTCATGGGTGACTACACGAGCCGCTATCCCTACGCGGCGTCAGGTCGGATGCCCCTGCCCAACGACTGTCGCGTCCCCGATCCCCTCGACACGCTCGCCTTCCTGGCCGGTGTGACATCGACGCTGGTGCTGTCCACCGGGGTGCTCATCCTGCCCGCGCATCATCCCGTGGTGATGGCGAAGCGCCTGGCCACGCTGGACCGCTTGTCCAAGGGCAGGGTGCGGTTGTGCATCGGCGTGGGCTGGTTGCGCGAGGAGCTCGAGGCGTGCGGCGTGGAATTCACCACCCGCGGCCGGCGCACCGACGAGTGCATCGACGTGCTGCGGGCCTTGTGGGCCGACACCGAGCCCGAGGGGGCGTCGTTCTCCGGGACGTTCTTCTCCTTCGCCCACGCCCACTCGTTTCCGAAGCCCCTGCGGGCCACCGGCGTGCCAATCCACATCGGCGGCCACAGTGAGGCGTCCATCCGCCGGGCGGCGCGCCGGGGCGACGGGTGGCAGCCGCTCGGGCTGTGGGGCGACGAGCTGCGCAGCGCCCTGGTCCAGCTGCGCCGGGAGGCCGAGGCGCTCGGGCGCGACCCCGCCTCGATCGAGCTCACCATCAGCGCCATGTCCACCTCGGCCGACATGGAGACCGCCGGGAAGCTCGACGAGCTGGGGGTGCACCGACTGGTGGTGACCTGCGGCCAGGCCGACCTCGACGCGGCGCGCGACGAGATGTCCGCCGTGGCCGAGCGTCTGGCGCTCACCCCGCCCCCCGCCGGGCCGTAGTGTCGGGGTCGTGTGGCGTGAGCAGGTCGGCATCGACGACGTCCGTGCCGCGGCCGAGCGGCTCCGTCCCGTCGGGGTCCTGACCCCGCTCCAGCTGAACGAGCGGCTGTCGGAGCACACCGGCGCCACCGTCTACCTGAAGCGCGAAGATCTCCAGGCCGTCCGCTCCTACAAGATCCGGGGCGCCTTCAACTTCATCGCCGGGCTCTCCGCCGAGGCCCTGGCGGCGGGCGTGGTGTGCGCCAGCGCCGGGAACCACGGCCAGGGCGTGGCCTGGTCCTGCGCCCACCTGGGCGTGCGGGGGGCGGTCTTCCTCCCTCATCGCACGCCGCGCCAGAAGGTGGCCCGTATCCGGGCGCTCGCCCGTGACCTGGTGGAGGTGCGCTTCGCCGGCGAGAGCTTCGACGACGCCAACGCCGCCGCCGCGCTCTACGCGGCCGAGCACGGCGCCACGGTGGTGCCGACCTTCGACCACCCCGCCACCGTGGCCGGGCAGGGGACCGTCGCCCTCGAGGTCCTCGAGCAGCTCGGCCGCCCGCCCGACGTCATGACGGTGCCCATCGGCGGGGGCGGACTGGTGTCGGGGATCGCCGTCACCGTCGACGGGCTGCGCGCCGCCACCGAGGTGATCGGCGTCCAGCCGGCCGGCGCCCCGGCCATGCTGCGGTCGATCGAGGCGGGCCACCCCGTGACGATCGACATCGAGGACGCCTTCGTCGACGGTGCCGTGGTGCGCACCCCCGGCGCGCTCACGTTCTCCATCGTGCGCGACCTGGTGCACCGCCTGGTGGTGGTGGAGGAGGGCCGGGTGTGCACCGAGCAGCTCGACCTGTACCAGGTGGACGGCATCGTGGCCGAGCCGGCCGGGGCGCTGGCGCTCGCCGCCCTGGACGAGGTCATGGCCGAGATCGCCGGCCGCACCGTGGTGTGCATCTTGAGCGGGGGCAACAACGACGTGGCGCGCTACGACGAGATCATCGAGCGGAGCCTCGTCCACCAGGGCCTCAAGCACTACTTCGTGGTGGGGTTCCCGCAGCGCCCGGGCGCGCTGCGCCGCTTCCTCGACGAGTGCCTCGGTCCCACCGACGACATCGTGCTGTTCGAGTACATCAAGAAGAACGACAGGGAGTTCGGGCCCGCCCTGGTGGGGATCGAGCTGGCCCAGCGCACGGACCTCCTCCCGTTGCTCGAGCGGATCGAGACATCGGGGCTCGACGTGCAGCAGCTGCCACCCGACAGCCCCATGGCCCGGCTGCTCGTCTGACAGCCGGGCGCGGCTCAGAGCGACAGGTCCTTCTTCGGTCGGACCACCAGCTCGGCCAGGTGCACGCCGGCGGGGCGGGTGACGGCCCACAGCACCGCTTCGGCCACGTCCTCGGGGGCGCACAGGTGGTCGGCCATGGCCTGCTGGGCCTGGAGGAGCACGTCGTCGGGAAGGCGCTGGCCCGGCGTGAACTGGGTGGGGTCGGTGTCGCCCCCCATCGAGCTCACCATGAGCTCGAGGACGGCGGGGTCGAAGTTGCGGGCGAAGCTGGTGGCGATGGCCCCGGGCATGATCGTGACCACCTTGATGGGCTCGTCCAGCAGCTCGCGCCGCAGGGACTCGTTGATGCAGTTGACGGCGTGCTTGGTGGCCCCGTACACGCCGGATGCGGGCTGCAGGGCCGCCACCGACGAGATGTTCACGATGTGGCCCTCGGCGCCGCAGGCCCGCATGGCGCGCACCGCCGCCTGGGACCCCACCAGGAGCGCCAGCACGTTGGTCTCGAGCATGGTGCGCCAGTGCTCGGGATCGGCGTCGACGATGGCCTCGGGGTAGCTCACGCCGGCGTTGTTGACCATGACGTCGAGCCGCCCCGTGGACGACACGGCCCGGTCGACCAGGGCACGGGCCTGGTCGACGGCCCGCACGTCGTGGACGTGTGCCTCCGCCGTGCCGCCCGAGGCGTTGATGCGTGCCACCGACTGTTCCATGGCGTCGAGGGTCCGGCCCCCGAGCACCACGTGCGCGCCCGCCACCCCGAGGGTCTCGGCGATGGCGCGGCCGATCCCGCTCGAGGCACCGGTGACGACGGCAGTCCGGCCCGCCAGGGCTGTGTCGTGTGCCATGGGTGCTCCTCCTCCACGCTCACCGAGCGTGCCGTGCGGCGAAGGCGCTCACACTACGGGGTGGTCGGTGACTCGTCGCCACCGGCCCCAGGTCGGTACGATGCCGGCGTGAGCGACACCGCCCCCCGCACCTCCGAGCAGGGCCGCCTGTCGGCCTGGGTGGAGGTCCTGCGCACCACCAACCCGCCCACCGGCCGTGCGCTCGACCCCGTGTCGCGGTGGCTCGTGCTCACCCGGGCGGCCGTGCTGCCCATGACGCTGGTGGCGGGTGCGGTGGCCACGCTGCTGGCCGTGCACCGCCGCGGGCTTCGTCCCGGGCTGCTGGTTCTGGCGTTCGCCGGGCTCGTCCTGGCCCACACGGCCAACAACCTCATGAACGACCTCTTCGACGTGGAGGTGGGGGCGGACACCGAGACCTATCCCCGCGCCCTGTACGCGCCGCACCCTGTGCTGTCGGGGATGATCACGCGCCGGCGCCTGGCCCGTGCCGCGCTGGTGGTGAACACCGTCGACCTGGGCATCCTGGTGGTGCTGGCCGTCTACCGGGGTTGGCCGGTGGTCGCCTTCGCCCTGGCCGGCTTCGCCCTGTCGGTGGCCTACACCGCACCACCGCTGCGCCTCAAGAAGCGGGGCTTGGGCGAGCCCGACGTGTTCGTGGTGTGGGGGCCCCTCATGGTGTGCGGCACCTACTACGCCGCCGTCGGGCACCTCCCCTGGCAGATCGTGGTGGCGTCGGTCCCCTACGGCTTGCTGTGCACGGCCGTCCTGATGGGCAAGCACATCGACAAGGCGCCCTTCGACGAGCCCCTCGGCATCCGGACGCTGCCCGTCGTCCTGGGCGAGCGCCGGGCCCGGGCCGCCACCATCGGTCTCATGGTGTCGTTCTACGTGGCTGTGGTGGTGTGCGTGGCCGTCGGGGCCATGCCGTGGCCGGCGCTGATCAGCCTGGCGGCCGTGCCCAAGCTGGTCCAGGCGTGCCAGGCGTTCAGCCGCCCCAAGCCCGACGAGCCGCCCGAGCACTTCCCGGTGTGGCCGCTGTGGTTCGCCGCCGTCGCCTTCGTGCACACGCGCCGGGCCGGGTCGCTCCTCGTGCTCGGCCTTCTGATCGCCGCCATCGCCGACATCCACTGACACCGCCGGTGGCCGGCGATCGGGTCGTCGTCAGGAGCCGTCGGCGCGCTGGCGCACGTACTGGGCCGTGCCCGCCAGGAAGTTCTCGAGGTCGGCGGCCTTCCCCGCCGTGAGGCCGCCGAACCACGACGGCACGTAGACCTGCAGGCGTTCCTCGGCCAGGCCCCCCAGCACGGCGGCCACCGCCTCGTCGACCGTGATGGCCTCGACGTCGGCGGTGAAGGGATCGTTGTCGGGAAGGGTGAACAACTCGGTGTCGACCACGCCGGGGTAGACCACCATGACCTTCACGCCCGTGTCCCACAGGTCGACCGCCATCGACTCCGAGAACACGGCCAGGGCCGCTTTGGAGGCACCGTAGGCGGCCTCGCCCGGGGAGCTCAGGGTGGCGGCCACCGACGACACGTTGACGATGCGACCCTCGCCGCGCTCGAGCATGGAGGGGAGCAGCGCCAGCGTGAGCTGGACGGGACTCGAGTAGTTGATGCGCATGACGGCGTCGACCGTGGCGGCGTCGAGGCGGCTGACGTGGCGGCGCTTGGGGATCCCGGCGTTGTTGACGAGCACGTCGACCCCACCGAGCTCGGACGCCGCCGCCTCGGCCAGACCGTCGACGGCGGCGGGATCGGCGAGGTCGACCACCCACATCCGAGAGGCCGGCGCGTGGCGCCGGCACCGCTCCAGGACCTCGGCCAGCTGGTCGTGGCGCCGGGCACAGATGCCGACCGTGGCTCCCGCCTTGGCCATGGCCTCGGCCAGCCCCGCCCCGATCCCCGACGATGCTCCTGTCACGAGGACCTTCCGCCCTGCCAGGTCGTAGGCCATGACCCCTCCTCCATACGTTGCGCCCGCCGCAATGTACGCCACCGGTGCATCCCGACGCCGACCCCGGACCGACGCGTCGACATCACCGTGACGGCGGGGCGCGCCCCGTAGGCTTCTGGCGGTGTCCAGCACGAACGAGCCGCCGGCCCGGGTCGTGAGGCACGCCGAATGGGAGCTTCCCGAAGTCCTGGCGGCGGTGGTCCTCGTCGCCTTCGTGCTCATCACGGTGACGTCGGTGGTGAGTGGCGTCGTGAGCGGCCTGGGCCAGGAGGAGGCCGGTTTCACCGCCGCCCAGATCGTGGGGGTGGCGATGGGCAACGCCAGCAGCTGGGCCGATCCCCCCTTCGCCTTCGTGCTGCTCGTCGGGGTGGGCCTCGTGTGGTGGCAGGTCCGCATCTGGAGCGCGGAGATCGAGCTGGCCGCTGCGGCCGACGACGAGGCGCCGCCCGAGGACGACAGCGAGAGCGTGGTCCTGGTCGCCGCCTTCGACCACCTCCTGCGGGCCAAGTCCCTGGCCACCTGGGCGCTGCCCCTCCTGGTGGTGGTCCTGAGCGCCTCGGTGGCCGACATCGTGTCGAGCTTCCTGCTGTACCGGGGCACGGGCATCGGCGGCGGCGCCATCTGGTCGAGTCACATCGAGAGCATCGGCTTCGCCTGCGCCACCTGGGTGCTCGTGCTGGCCGGCCTGATCGCCGCCCTCTACGTCCGGACCCGGGTGTCGCTGGAATTCACCATGGCCGAGGAGGCCGCCGGCGCGGCCGCGGGTGAAGCCGGCATCGGCGCCCGGCGCGGCGTGGCCCCTGCGGCGACGGCGTCGCCCTCCCCCGTCACAGGAGAAGAGGCGGGCGAGGCGCAGAGCCCGGAGACCGCCGCCGCGCCCCCGGAGACCGACGGCTCCTGATCCCCCGGCCGGGGACGTGTGCCCCCGTCAGCCCGCCGTCCTGGGCGTGGGCGTGAACACGACGGGGAGCGTCTCGAAGCCCACGATGAAATTGGACTTCCGCAGGGGCTGTACGTCTTCGCCCTCGAGACGCAGATCCGGAAGCCGGTCGAGGACCCGGTCGACCATGATCGAGATCTCGGCCCGGGCCAGACGGTGCCCGAGACAGAGGTGGGCACCGAACCCGAACGCCACGTGGTCGTTCGGGCTTCGCTCGATGTCGAAGGTCTCGGGATCGTCGAAGACGGTCTCGTCGCGGTTGGCCGACGGGTACAGCAGCAGCACGTTCTGGCCGGCGCCGATGGTGCATCCGTGCATGTCCACGTCCACGGTGGCCCGGCGGTTCATGTTCTTGATGGGCGTGACCCACCGCAGCATCTCCTCCACGGCCCCGGGCAGCAGGGCGCGCTCGGCCCGCAGCCGGCCGAGCTGCCCGGGACGGCGCATCAGGGCCTCCATGCCACCGCTGATGACGTGGCGCGACGTCTCGTCCCCCCCGATGAGCAGGAGCAGCGACTCGTGGACGAGCGAGTCGTCATCGAGGCGTTCGCCGTCCACCTCGCCCTGGACGAGGACGCCCAGCAGGTCGTCGGCCGAGCGGCTACGGCGGCGCTCGTCGATGAGGGCGCGGATGTAGCTGTCCCACTCGATGAAGGCGCCCGTCGCCTTGTCGAGGGCGTCGGGATCCTCCGAGCCCTGCGACATGAGCATGGTGTCGGACCACTCCAGGAGCTTGGGCCAGTCCCCCGAGGAGAAGCCCAGCATGTCGGCGATGAGCACGACGGGCAGGGGGGCGGCGATGTCGGTGACGAAGTCACAGGCGCCGCGCTCGCACACGGCGTCGATGATGTCGTCGCACACGGCACGGATGCGCTCCTCGCTGGCGCGCACGGCCTGGGGTGTGAACCCGGCGCTCACCAGCCGCCGACGCTTGCGGTGCTCGGGGGCGTCCTGGTCGATCATGTAGGGAAGCGCCATGTTGGGGCGCGACCCGCCCGCGCTCGAAAAGGACTGGGGGTCCTGCCCGATGGCCCGGACGTCCTCGTAGCGGGTGACGCCCCAGATGTCGTTCGCCTCGTCGTAGTAGGCGGGCGTGTGGCGGCGCATCCAGGCGAAGGCCGGAAACGGGTCGGCGGCGTAGAACGCGCCGCTCATGAGATCGATCTCCGGCGCCATGGTGTCGGTCATGCCGTGTCCTCTCGTCCGATCGGCTCATGGTCGCACCGCAGCCAGGCACCGCACAAGCGCGGAAAGCACCCCGACGTGGACTTCTGCCACCGCGGTCTTCGGCACCGGGTGGCATCGGTACCATCGACCATGTGGGCATGAGCATCGGGGCGCCGGCGGCGAACGGCACGGGGGTGCTCGCCGGGTCCGACGGCTACAAGTGGGTGGCGCTCGTCAACACCACCCTGGGCATGCTCATGGCCACCATCGACGGGTCGATCATGCTCATCTCCCTGCCCGACATCTTCCGGGGCATCCGCCTCGACCCCCTGCAGCCCGGCAACAGCTTCTACCTGCTGTGGATGATCCTGAGCTTCCTGGTCGTCACGAGCGTGCTGGTGGTGAACCTCGGCCGCCTCGGCGACATCTACGGCCGGGTGCGCATGTACAACCTGGGCTTCGCCGTCTTCACGTTCTTCTCCCTGCTGCTCACCGTCACGTGGCTGAGCGGGCCGGCGGCGGGCTGGTGGCTGATCATCGTGCGCATCTTCCAGGGCGTGGGCGCGGCCATGCTCATCGCGAATTCGGCCGCCATCCTCACCGACGCCTTTCCCGAGACCCAGCGGGGCATGGCGCTGGGCATCAACCAGGCGGCCGGCATCAGCGGGACCTTCATCGGGCTCGTCCTGGGGGGCGTTCTCGCCCCCATCAACTGGCGCCTCATCTTCCTCGTGTCGGTCCCTATCGGGTTGTTCGGCACGGTGTGGGGCTACATGCGCCTGCGCGAGGTGGGTGAACGCCACCGGGCCCACATCGACTGGCCCGGCAACATCACCTTCGCCCTCGGGCTGGTGTCGATCATGATCGGCATCACCTACGGCATCGAGCCGCACGGCGGCCACACCATGGGCTGGACCGGCCCGGCAGTCATCGGCGAGCTCGCGGCCGGCGTCGTGCTTCTCGGGGCCTTCGCCGTGATCGAGACCCGGGCGCCGAACCCCATGTTCCGCCTGGCGCTGTTCAAGATCCGCGCCTTCACCGCCGGCGTGCTCGCCAGCTTCCTCGCCGCGGTGGGCCGGGGTGGGCTCATGTTCATGCTCATCATCTGGCTGCAGGGCATCTGGCTGCCCCGGCACGGCTTCGACTTCGCCCGCACGCCGCTGTGGGCGGGCATCTACATGCTGCCGCTCACGACCGGGTTCCTCGTGTCGGGCCCCGTGTCGGGCATCCTGTCGGACCGCTTCGGCGCCAGGCCTTTCGCCACCGGCGGGATGGTGGCCTCGGCGGGGGCCTTCGTGGCGCTCGAGCTGCTCCCCATCGACTTCACCTACTGGCAGTTCGGATTGATCCTGCTGTTCCTCGGACTGTCCATGGGGTCGTTCGGCTCCCCCAACCGGGCCGGGGTCATGAACAGCCTCCCCCCGCAGCACCGCGGGGCCGGATCGGGGATGAACTCCACCTTCCAGAATTCGGCCCAGGTGCTGTCCATCGGGATCTTCTTCACCCTCATGATCGTGGGGCTCGCCTCGGCGCTCCCCACCGCCATCTTCCACGGCCTCGTCCACGAGGGTGTGCCCGCCGCCACCGCCTCGCGCGCGTGGCATCGCTGCCCCCGGTGTCGACGCTGTTCGCCGCCTTCCTCGGGACCAACCCGATGCAGCACCTCCTGGGCAACGCCGTGCTTTCGCACCTCCCCCCCGGGCACGCGGCGGTGATCACGGGACGGCGGTTCTTCCCGGCCCTCATCTCGGTGCCGTTCCGCCAGGGGCTCCACGCCGCGTTCGACTTCGCCATCGTGTCGTGTCTGGTGGCGGCGTGGGCGTCGTGGCTGCGCGGCGGCAAGTACGTCTACACCGACAGGTTGGACACAGGCGCATCGGACGAGGAGCACGGCCACGCCGAGCCTGTCGAGCTGGCCGCCGAGGCCCGCTGAGGGCGCAGGGCCACGGAGCCCGGATGGCGGGGTCGGGTCAGTGAGGCCGGCTCCGACGGGTCAGGCCAGCCCGGTGGCGTCGAACACCCACGACAGGTCGGCGTGCTCGAGCCGGTCGTGCCACGCCTGTGGCGCGCGCCGTCCATGAGCGTCTGCTGGTCCCAGTAGTCCTTCCACAGCGCGATCTTCCCGTCGCGCACGCGCTGCACCGATACGAAGGGGAGGGTGACCGATTCCCCGGTCTCCCAGTGCCACACCTCCTCGTGCTCGGTCACGACGGTGTCGCCTTCGCACACCACCACGCCGGGCCGGTGCTCGTAGGCCGACAGGGTCTCGAGGCCGAGACGCAGCCTGGCCTCGATCGAGGCCGGCCCGCGCCCGGCGGCGGCGGGGCCCACCGGCACGTCGTAGTAGATCGAGTCGGGATCGAAGAACCCCCGCAGCGCGCCCCAGTCGCGGGCGTAGAGCGCCTCCCAGAAGGCCGCGACCACCTCCCGCGGCGCGCTCACCGCGCTCCCCGCACGAGCCGGCCGGGCCGCGCCCCGGTGTCCTTGCCGCCCTCGAGGGTGACCTCGCCGCCATTGATGGTGAAGAGGTACCCGGTGCTGCGCTGCACCAGGCGCCGGGCGTTGCCGGGCAGGTCGTTGACGAGCTCGGGGCGGCCGAGCCCCAGGTGGTCGAAGTCGATGACGTTGATGTCGGCCTTGCTCCCGGCGGCCAGGCGTCCCCGGTCACCGAGGCCGTACACCTCGGCCGTGGCCGAGGTCAGCATGCGCACCGCCTCCTCGACCGCGATCCGGCCCGCCGGACGGTCACGCGCCCAGTACGACAGCATGAAGGTGGTCGTGCTGGCATCGCAGGTCTGCCCGGCATGCGCACCCCCGTCGCCCAGGCCGAACACTGACGTGGGGTGGACCAGCATGTCGCGGGCGGCGTCGAGGTTGCCGTCGGAGTAATTGAGCACGGGGGCGTTGAGCAGCTCGCGCCCGCCGTCCGCCACGATGTGGTCGTAGAGCTCCTCCCACGGCGAGCAGCCCGCCGCCGCGGCCAGGGCGGCGATGCTCGTGTGCGGGGCCGGCTCGTAGTCGGGCGGGTCCCCGAGGGGGAAGGTGCGGGCCGGGTGCATGAAGCCGGCGATGACCGGGTCTTCCTGGAGCGCGGCCATGTCGTGCACGAGGCGCGCCCGGAGGGCCGGATCCGCCATGCGCGCCGCCTGCTCGGGCCACGACAGCAAGGCGATCTCGGCCCACGACGGGGCGAAGTTGAAGGGGTGGAACGTCTGCAGCCCGAGCAGGAGCGACACCGTGCGCCCGTGGACCTGGGGCCGCACCGCCACACCGTCGGCCGCGGCCGCTGCAGCCAGGTCGAGCATGCGCCGGTAGGCGCCGGGGTCACTGTTGTTCTGGTTGAGGGCGAAGGTCACCGGCCGGCCGGTGGCGTGCGACAGCCGCCGCATCCAGTCCATCTCCTTGGCCGGGGCGGCGAGGTCCTCGCCGAGCGCCCCCGCTGGGGCGAGCTCGAAGACCCCCGTGCCGAGCTCGCCGAGCACCGCCCCGATCCCGAAGAGCTCGTCCTCGGCCGCGTAGGTGCCGGGCACGGGCTCGCCGTCGATGGCCCGGTGGGCGAGGGTGCGCGAGGTGGAGAAGCCGAGCGCCCCGGCGCGAAGCGCGTCGCGCGACGATGGCGGCCATGGCCTCGATGTCGTCGCCGTCGGCGGGCTCGTTGCGCGCCCCGCGCTCGCCCATCACGTAGGCACGCACTGCGCCGTGGGGAACCTGGATGCCCACGTCGATGGCCTTGGGCACGGCCTGCACGGCGTCGAGGAACTCGGGGAAGGTCTCCCATCCCCAGCGGATCCCCGCCGACAGCGCCGCGCCGGGGATGTCCTCGACCCCCTCCATGAGCCCGATGAGCCAGTCGTGACGGTCGGGACGCACGGGCGCGAAGCCGACCCCGCAGTTGCCCGTGACCACGGTGGTGACGCCGTGCCAGCACGACGGCGTGAGAAGCGGGTCCCAGGTGACCTGGCCGTCGTAGTGGGTGTGGATGTCCACGAACCCGGGTGTGACGAGCGCCCCGTCGGCGTCGATCTCTCGCTCGCCGCGCCCTGCGACCTCTCCCACCTCGACCACGACGCCACCGCGCACGGCGACATCGGCGGTGCGCGGCGCGGCCCCGGTGCCGTCGACGACCGTTCCCCCCCGGACGACCAGGTCGTGCATGGCCCGCCTCCGCCTCCGCCTCCGCCCGACCGACACGCTATCGAGGAGCAGGCGAGCCGGCGACCCGGCGACCCCACCTACCAGTACAGGAGAGGGTCGATGTTCCCGTTGGCGGCCACGTTGGCGTCGCCGAGATAGGGGACCCCGTAGACGTGCTCGATGGAATGCAGGATCCCGCCCGTGGACACGCTGCCGAGGTACGTCGTGGGGCTGGCCGCCAGGAACTTCGAGACCACGATGGTCGGGACGTGGCCGCCGCTGCCGCCGTTGATTCCCGAGGAGTCGCTGTCGAGGGCCTCGTCCCACTCGATGATGATCTGGCCACCGTTCTGGTACCACGGCGTGGCCTGGACGCTCGGGATGAAGCTCGACAGGAACGACTCGGCGCCGGCGAGCTCGTTGGCCTCGGTGTCGGCGGGCTCGCCGGTGTGGCCGTCGTCGGTGATGTTCGGCGTGTACCACACGAAGTCGGGTGGGTCGGCGCCGTTGAGCGCCGCCATCATGGTCGAGGCGTCGGCCACGGGCATGTGCGTGTCGGGGTAGTACGCCCACGGGTTGTGGGCCACGTCGTAGAGCCCCGAGCTCGTCCCCGGATCGGCGGGCAGGTTCTCGACGTACGCCTGCGCCGTGTCACCGACGACGGCGAGCTGATCGGCGATGGTCTGGTAGGGGTAGGTCTGGCTCGAGGGAAGGGGATCGCTGGCGGCGCTGGCCGGGCAGGAACCGCTCGTCAGGTCGATGTAGTCGGCGAGCGACCCGTGCGAGCAGGCGTAGCTCTGCGAGGCGAGCCCGTACTGGGTGGCCAGGCTGTTGGTGAAAGGCAGGGCGGCGTTGCCGATGACCTGGTTGTAGCCCTGGTTCTCCATCATGACGACCATGACCCGGGGCGGGTTCAGCTCCTTGCACCCCGCGGCCAGCAGCGACACGACCAGGCAGGCGGCAGCCAGCACGGTGCACCTGGCGATGGACACTCTTCCCACGAGACTCCGATGCCCCCCATCGAGGTCTGTCGTGCCTACCGAGTAGGCACACCCAACGTGTTCAGGGTAGCACTGTCAGCGAGTAGGACATTCTCCCAGGCCGGAGGCTCGGGGACCGGGGCAAACCGGCGCCGGGCGCGGTCCGGGGGGGCCGTGGCGGCCGATGCCAGAATGTCGCCCTCGGGGCGTCGGCGGCGCCCGGCAGGGCCGACGACAGCGGGGAACGTGGACGCAACCGGCATCGCACTGGTCACCGGCGCAAGCCGCGGCATCGGCAGGGCGGTCGCCGTCGAGCTGGCCCGGGCGGGATTCGACGTGGTGGCGGGTGTGCGCCACCCGGCCGACGGGGAGGGGCTGGCCGAGGAGGCCGGCGACGTCCCCGGGTCCGTGCGGGCGGTACGGCTCGACGTCACCGACCCCGCCACCATCGTGGTGCCCGAGGGCCTACGGGTGCTCGTCAACAACGCGGGCGTGGAGCGCGGCTACCTGCCCGTCGAGCACGCCCCGGCCGACGACTGGCGAGCGGTGTTCGAGACGAACGTGTTCGGTCTGGCCGAGGTGACGCGGCGCGCCATCCCGGAGCTGCGCCGGGGCGGTGGCGGCGTGATCTGCAACGTGACGTCGTCGTCGCTGCTCGTGCCGGTCCCGTTCTACTCCGTGTACCGGGCGTCGAAGGCGGCCGTGGCCGCCATGGGGGAGACCCTGGCCGCCGAGGTGGCGCCTTTCGGCATCAGGGTCCTCGAGATCCTGCCCGGCCCGATCGCCACGGACATGCTGGCCGCCTCGGACCGCCTGCCCGAGGCCGCCGCCCATCCGGGGTACGGGCCCGCTGCCGAGGAGATGTTCCAGGCCCGGCGCTCCATCGCCGGCATGGTCACGAGCGCCCCGGCCGCGGCCGCCGCCATCGTGGCCGCCGTCCTCGACGACTCGAGTGGGCTCCGGCGCGCCTGTGACCCGCTCGGCCAGGGGTTGCTCGATGCGTGGCGTGCCGATCCCCTGCAGTTCCTGCCGTCGTGACCACACTCCGTGGGGAGGTTGTGACGTTCGGCACTGACGGCATTTCGGGCGGCGGGGGGACCATGAACGTGGACGGCCGTGGCGAGCCGCTCGTGTCTCCGTGCTCTTGTTTCGCCGCGGTGCCGGTGGGGACGGGCCGAGGACCGAAGCCGAGGACTGAAGCCGAGGACTGAAACGGAGGGCGGGACATGAAGAGGATGGCGTTCATCGCCGTCGCCGCCATGGCGGTGGCGCTGGTGGCGGCGGGGTGTTCGAGCACGCCGGCCGGATCGGGCGCGTCGACGACGACCACCGGGCCGGCGCCGACGACCACCGGTGCGTCGGCCACGACGTCCGCGGCCCAGCGCTTCCTGGCCGCTGCCGACGCCGTCGACGGCGCCTACGCGTCGTGGAAGACCGCTGCCGACGCCGCCACCGCTGTCGATCAGCTCAGCGGCGCCGCCTCTTCGTACGTCACGGCCTTGACGAGCTTCGACGACGCCATCGACGCGCTGCCCGTCACCGGCCGGACGGCGACCGACGTGCACTCGCTCGTCGGCGACGACACCGTCGTCATCGACGACCTGAACACGGCGGGCACGCAGACCGTGTCGGGCCAGGCGGCATGGGTCGCCCGGCTCCGGTCTGACGGGGCCAAGGCCGTGGTGGCGTCGAACGCGGTCCGGTCCGACCTGGGCCTGCCCGCCGCGCCCACCGACTGAGGCGTCGGGAGGACCGGGCGCGGCTGTCGCCGTTCCCGCACGGCGCGGGCGTCGCGGGCCGCCCACCAGGGAACCTGTGCCGGTCGAGCCGGTAGTGTTGGGCCATGCCCGAGCTCGATCCACCGGTGCCTCCGTCCGCGCCCGGCGGCCCGGCGACGGAGGACGGCGCGGGTGCTCGCTTCGACCCCGAGGCTGTGCGTGCCAGGTACCTGGCCGAGCGCGACAAGCGCCTGGTGCCCGGCCGGGCCGACATCCGCGACCTCCGGACCGACGAGCACTTCGCCCGCTACCGCGACGACCCGTTCACGCCGCTCGTCGAGCGCGACCCGGTGGCCGACACCGTCGACGTCGTCATCGTGGGCGGGGGGATCGCCGGGGTCCTCGCCGGCGCCCGGCTGCGCCAGGCCGGCGTGGAGCGGATCCGCATCATCGACCAGGCGGGCGGCATCGGGGGCACGTGGTACTGGAACCGCTACCCGGGCGTGATGTGCGACATCGAGTCCTACATCTACCTCCCCATGCTCGAGGAGCTCGACTACGTCCCCACCCGCCGCTACGCCTTCGGCGAGGAGATCCGGGGCCACCTCGAGGCCATCGCCGACCGCTACGACCTCGTGCCCGACGCGCTGTTCCACACCGGGGTGACGCGGGCGCAATGGCAGGAGGACGCCGCCTCGTGGCAGGTCCACACCGATCGGGGCGACCAGATCGAATGCCGTTGGTACGTGCTGGCCGTCGGCATCCTGAACCTGCTCAAGCTGCCGGTCATCCCGGGCATGGAGGACTTCGCCGGCCGCTCGTTCCACACGGCGCGCTGGGACTACGGCTACACCGGCGGAGGGCCCGATGCGCCCCTCACCAAGCTGAGCGACAAGGTCGTCGCCCTCATGGGCACGGGGGCGACGGGCATCCAGTGCCTGCCACCCTTGGCCGAGTCGGCCGAGCACGTCTACGTGTTCCAGCGCACGCCCTCGGCCATCGGCGTGCGCGGCAACCGGCCCACCGATCCCGACTTCGCCGGTGGGCTCGGCCCGGGCTGGCAGCGGGCCCGCATGGACAACTTCCAGGCGATCATGCTGGGGCGGTCGGTCGAGACCGACCAGATCGACGACGGATGGACGCAGCACTACGCCGCGGTCCAGCACCCCCCGCGGCCGAGGGCATGACGACCGCCGAGTACCTGCGCAGCGCCGAGGAGCTCGACTACCGCATCATGGACGCCCACCGGCGCCGCATCGAGGAGCTCGTGACGGACCCGGCCACGGCCGAGATCCTGAAGCCGCAGTACCGCTACCTGTGCAAGCGCCCCTGCTTCCACGACGAGTACCTGTCGGCCTTCAACAACCCCAACGTCACCCTGGTCGACTGCCCGGGCGGAATCGAGCGCATCACCGAGCGGGGACCCGTGGTCGGCGGGCACCAGTACGAGGTCGACTGCATCGTCTACGGGACCGGGTTCGAGGCCGAGCTCACGCCGCTGTACCGCCGCGCCGGCCACGACATCGTCGGCCGCGGCGGCGTCACGCTGGCCGACAAATGGGCCGGTGGTGCCGCCAGCCTGTTCGGCATGATGAGCCGCGGGTTCCCCAACCTGTTCGTCATGCCCGCCCCGGGGCAGCAGGCCGTGGTGACGGTCAACTACACCCAGCTGGCTGTGCTCGGGGCCGAGTTCATCGGGGGCACCGTCCGCATGCTCGCCGAGCGGGGCGTGGACGTGTTCGACGTGAGCGCCGAGGCCGAGGCGGCGTGGACGCAGAAGATCGTCGACTCCTTCGTCGACGGCAGCGCCGTCATGTCGGCATGCACGCCGTCGCGCATCAACAACGAGGGCCACCCCGAGGCCCTGAACCCCCGCAACGGCAACTACGGACGCGGCATGGGCGACTGGTTCGGCTATCGCGAGCTGCTCGAGCATTGGCTCGAGCAGGGCGGGTTCGAGGGCCTGGAGCTCGAGGTCCGGTCGCCGGCGTCGTGAGCGGGCGCCAGCGGGTGGCCGTCGTCACCGGCGGCGGGGGCGGGATCGGGGCGGCCGTGGCCGAGGAGCTCGGCCGGGGTGGCTGGTTCGTCGTCACCTTGGACCCCCTCGTCACCCTCGACGGCGCCGAGCGCCTGCCCGAGCCCGAACAGACCACGGCCGGGCGCATCGTGGCGGCGGGCGGCTCGGCCCGGGCGTCGTCGGTGTCGGTGACCGACGGCGAGGCGGTCCACGACCTGTTCCGGCAGCTGGCCCACGAGCACGGCGGGCTCGACGCCGTGGTCAACGTGGCCGGCATCACCCGGCACTCGAGCTTCGCCGAGGGCACCGAGGAGGACTGGCTGGCGGTGCTGTCGGTCCACCTCGACGGGTACGTCAACGTGCTCGACGCCGCCCTGCCGCTCATGGCCGCCGCCGGGCACGGGCGCGTGCTGGGGGTGACCTCGGGGTCGGGGTGGCGACCCGCCGACGCCGGCGCCTACAGCTGCGCCAAGCGGGCCGTCGCCGCCCTGACGTGGCAGCTGGGTCGGCAGGCGCCGCCCGGCGTGTCGGTCAACGCCGTGTCGCCCATCGCCTTCACCCGCATGGTCGCCGCCGCCATCGAGCGGGCCCGGCAGACCGGCGGCGCGTCGCGCGGGCGGCGGCATGTCCCTGCGGTCGATGCCGGGGCCCGAGGACCTCGGCCCCCTCGGCGCCCATCTGGTGGGGGACGGGTTCGGGTGGTGCACCGGCCAGGTGCTCTTCGCCGGCGGGCCCGAGGTGGCGGTGGTGGACGAGCCCCGCCTGCTCGAGGTGGTGCGCACTGATGACGTGGTGTCGCTGGCCCGGGTGCTCGACACCGTCGCTCCCCCGCGCCTTCGCCACGGCCGAGGCCAGTCAGGCGAGCGACGGCGGCAGCAACCCCCGTTTCGGGCCGGTCTTCGACGAGCCGGCCTCCCCCGAGACGGCCCCGGCGCAGGTGCGGTCGTGCGTGCTCGTCACCGACCGCCCCCTGCTGGCAGCGTCGGTCACCGCCGCCCTCGAGGCCCGCGCCGTGACGTGTCACCGTGTCGATGCCGGGCGCGGCTTCACCGAGGCGGCCGCCGCGCTGCGCTCGGTGGTCGACGCCACCGGACCGGTCGACGCCGTCGTCGTGGCACGGGCCGGACAGGACCAGATGGGCGGCGCAGCCGAGGGGTGGGAGGGAGTGCTCGCCGGGCACCGGGGCCTCGTGGGGCACATCCACGCCGATGCGGCGTGGCCCCGGGCCGCCTCCGATTACGCCGCCGCCTCGGACCGCCGCGTACAGCTCGTCACGCTCACCGACGCCACCACGCCCGGGGGTCGGAGCCGGGCCCAGGCCGCCGTGCAGCTGGCGCGGGCCGCAGGCGGCTCGACCCAGGGACGGGTCACGGCCTTCGCGGCGGGCATCGAGGCGCCCGACGCGCACAGCGCGGCACCGGTGGGCGAGCTCGTGGCCCACCTTCTCGGCCACCCCGAAGCGCACGCCCTGGCCGGAGCGGAGCTGGTGGCGGGGGCGGGCTGGCTGGGTCTGCGCAGCCACCCCAAGCCGGCGGGCAGCATCACCTACGGCGGCCCGGCCGTCCCCGGGTGGCTGGACGCCACGCTGCGCCAGATCGTGGGCGATGCCCGCTCGGCCGTGGGGGAGACCCGGTGACGTCCCCGCCGGCCCGTGTCGTCGACGCCCACGTGCACCTGTGGGACCCCGCCCGCACCGACTGGTACCCGTACCTGTCGCACCCGCCCGCGGACGGCCCGGGGGACGCGTCGCGCATGTACCGGCGCTTCGACGCCGACACCTACGGGGCCGAGTCGGCCCGGTGGAACGTGGACAAGATCGTCAACGTCGCCGCTGCCACGGGCCGCCACTCCGTCGAGGAGACCATCGACCTCGACGACCGGGCCCGGGCCGGAGGGCGTCCCGACGCCATCATCGGCGGTCTGCCGCCCACCGACAGCCCGGCCGAGGCGATCGAGCTCATCGACCGGCAGATGACGGCGTCACGCTTCCGTGGGGTCCGCCCCATGGGCGCAAACATGGCGCCGCTCCCCGACGCCGCCGTGCTCGGCGCCCTGCGGGACCGGGGCCTCGTGTTCGAGCTCATGGCCCATCCCGATCAGCTCGGTGTGGCGGCGGCGCAGCTCGACGGCCTCGACGGCCTCGACGGCCTGGTGGTGGTGGTCGAGCACACGGGCTGGCCCCGCACCGATGCCGAGGAGGAACGCGCCCTGTGGCAGGCCGGCATCGACGCGCTGGCCGGGGTGGGCGACAACGTCGTGTGCAAGCTGTCGGGCTTGGCCATGCCGCTCGGGTCGATGCGGGCCGACGTCCTCGGACCCTGGCTGGAGCACGCCATCGAGGCCTTCGGCGTCGACCGGTGCATGTTCGCCAGCAACTTCCCCGTCGACGCCATGCACGGCACCTTCGACGAGCTCTACGAGACCTTCAGCGCCGTGACGGCCGGCCTCGGCGACGCGGCGCGGGAGAAGCTCTTCGCCACCAACGCCGAGCGCGTCTACCGCTGCTAGGCGGTCCGCCGCCCCTGCTCGTGACGGCCGCGGCACGTCGGGCCTACCGGATCCGGTTGTGGTCGGTGGTCACGTCGGAGATCGTGCCTCCGCTCGGAGGCCCGCCGTTGTCGTCCTCGGTGATGGTGGCCGACGGTGCGGCCACCGTGCCCCGGTTGTGCTCGATGGTGACGCCGGACACGGTGTCGCCGTTGTCGGCATCGACGTTGACGGCGCCCGCTGCTGTGAAGCCGCCCAGGTCGAACCGGTTCCACCCGACCTCGACCCCGGTCAGGTGGCCGGCCCCGTAGGCGGAGGTGACGTCGACCCCGTCACCGGCGTAGCTGAAGAACCTGTCGTACTGGATGGTCTGACCGCTCATGGCCTGCGAGGCGTCGTCGGCCAGAAGGGCGACGCCTTCGGCGCCGTATGCGGTGGTGCCGTTGTCCTCCGCCTGGGTCACGCACTGCTGCGGCTCGGTCGGCGACGCGCCCAGGTAGGTGGCGGAGTCGGGGGCGTCGAGGGAGACCAGGTCCGACACCTTGTCGTGCATGACCGTCGACCGGTGCGATCACCATTAGGGAGGCGACCAGGCCGATCCCCGTGTGCCGGCGGCGTCGCCGGGTCCGACCGTCGACGGTGGACCGGTGTCCGGGCGCTGCGGATCGGGGCCGGATCGCGTGCATGGGGGTTCCTCCGACCACGCTCGCCCGCAGACGTGTCGGCCCGACAGCCGGCCCGGGCGCTGCCAGCGAACCTATGCACCCCTCCCACCTCGGGAAATCACCAAATTGTGAACGAAGATCACCGCTCGGGACCCGGGGTCCTGACGCCGAGGCACTCCTGACCGGCGCCATGTCACCGGCCCATCGGGCAGTTGTCGGTGTTCTCCGCACACCCGGTGCCTGCGGCCGAGCGGACCTACGATTTTCCACCGTGGGCTCTCGAGGCATCCGGCGGAGGAAGCCGTACCGCAGGCTGCCGAGGTTGAAGGCCCGGATCCTGCGCACCAACGACGAGCCTCCCGTCATGTGGTCACCGGGCTTCGAGGCCAACCCGAACAGTCCGGCCGGTGAGCTGCAGGGGTTCTGGCGGCTGACGGGACGGGGGAGCGACGCCGACGAGGCGGCCGAGCGGGCCCGCCAGCGTCAGGCTCACGGGCTCGGACCGTGGCTCCTGCGCACCCTGGGATTCTGGTCCCGCCAGCCGAAGTCCTGACCAGGGCCGTCGGCCCGGCACGTGCGACCTGGGTACCGACGTCACGGAGCCGACAGAAGAGCGGGCGAAGGGAATCGAACCCTCGTTCTCAGCTTGGGAAGCTGATGTTCTGCCGCTGAACTACGCCCGCGAGGGGGCTCACACTATCGTGCTGCCCCGTGGTTCTTTCCGACCGGTCCATCCGCGAGGAACTCCAGGCCAAGCGCATCGTGATCGAGCCGTTGGGGGAGGCGTGCATCCAGCCCTCGTCAGTGGATCTGCACGTCGATCGCTACTTCCGGTTGTTCCGCAACCACTCCATGCGCGTGATCGACGTCCGGCAGGATCTCGAGGACCTCACCGAGCTGGTGGACGTGGCCGAGGGCGAGGCACTCATCCTCCACCCCGGGGAGTTCATTCTGGGCTCCACCCTGGAGCGGGTCACCCTCCCCCCCGACCTGGTGGCCCGCCTGGAGGGAAAGTCCTCGTTGGGGCGCCTGGGGCTGCTGATCCACTCCACCGCCGGCTTCGTCGACGCCGGGTGGGACGGGCACCTCACACTGGAGCTCTCCAACGTCGCCAACCTGCCCATCACCGTTTACCCGGGCATGAAGATCGGCCAGATCAGCTTCCTGCGCATGACCACGCCGGCCGACAACCCCTACGGGTCGGCCGGCCTCGGCTCGAAGTACCAGGGCCAGCGGGGTCCCACCCCCAGCCGGTACTTCGAGAACTTCCGCCCCTGACACCCTCGAATCCGGAGAAGACGTTGCCCATAAGGATCGCCCTCGGCCTGGGCGTCACCGTGGTGGCATTCGCCACCGCCGGTCACCGCTTCGCCTACCTGTTCCGCCTCATCGGCAAGGGCCGGAGCGACCCGGGCCGATTCTCCGACTTCCGGTCCCGGGCCTGGGCGGAGCTCTCCGAGGTGGGGGGCCAGCGCAAGCTGCTTCGCTGGACGGTGCCGGGGGTGGCCCACGCCTTCACCTTCTGGGGCTTCACCGTCCTGCTCCTCACCATCCTCGAGGCCTACGGCGACCTGTTCGACCGCGACTTCTTCATCCCCCTCGTCGGCCGGGGCCGGGGCCTCGGGTTCATGGAGGACTTCTTCGCCGTGGCCGTGCTTCTGGCTCTGGGCGCCTTCACCGTCATCCGCTACCGCGCCGCCCCGGCGCGCCGGGGGCGCATGTCGCGGTTCTTCGGCTCCCACACCGGGGCGGCCTGGCTCACCCTCGGGTTCATCGCCCTCGTCATGCTGAGCCTGATCGGCTACCGCGCCGCCCAGGTGAACACGGGGAACTTCCCCTACGGCAACTCCTGGTGGCCCTTCGCCTCGCACGCCGTGTCCCTGGTCTTCGTGCACTTCGGAAAGGGGATCAACAGCGACCTCGAGACGGTCCTGCTCATTCTGAACATCGCCGTCATCGTGGGTTTCCTCGTCTTCCTCTCCTACTCCAAGCACCTCCACATCGCCTTCGCCCCCATCAACGTGGCCATGTCGCGCCGCCCGAGGGCGCTGGGCCCGCTCTACAACACCCCCGACATGGACATGGAGAACGTGTCGGAGGACACCGTGTTCGGGGCCGGGCACATCGAGGACCTGTCGTGGAAGCAGCTGCTCGACACCCTGACCTGCACCGAGTGCGGGCGCTGTCAGTCGGTGTGCCCGGCGTGGAACACCGACAAGCCGCTGTCGCCCAAGCTCCTCATCATGGCGCTGCGCGACAACCTCCTCGACTCCGCCCCCCGCCTCATCGGTGCACCCGCCGGTCCCGAGGTCGGGGCCCACGTCGACCAGGTCGAGGCGGCGGCGAAGACCAAGGCCGAGGCCCCCACCCTCGTCCCCAACGTCATCGACCCCGACGTGCTGTGGTCCTGCCTGACGTGCGGGGCCTGCGTGGAGGAGTGCCCGGTCGACATCGAGCACGTCGACACCATCGTCGAGATGCGCCGTTACGAGGTTCTCATGGAGTCGCGCTTTCCGAGCGAGGCCGGCCTGATGCTGCGCAACATCGAGAACCAGGGGGATCCCTGGGGCCTCGGCGGCGCCAAGCGCACGGAGTGGACCGAGGCCCTCGACTTCGAGGTTCCCGTGGTTACCGGGACCATCCCCGACGACGTGGAGTACCTCTACTGGGTCGGGTGCGCCGGGGCCCTGGACGAGCGGGCCCGCAAGGCCACGCAGGCCACCGCCCGACTGCTGCATCGCGCCGGGGTGCGCTTCGCCATCCTCGGGCCCGCGGGAGACGTGCACCGGGGACCCCGCCCGCCGGCTCGGCAACGAGTACCTCTACCAGGAGATGGGGAAGGCCAACATCGGCACGCTGCAGGAGGTGGGGGCGAAGAAGGTCATCGCCTCGTGCCCCCACTGCTTCAATTCGCTGTCGCGCGAGTACCCGGACCTCGGCGGCGACTTCGAGGTCATCCACCACTCGCAGCTGCTCGGCCATCTCGTGTCGGAGGGGAAGCTCGCCACCGGGCAGATGGAGGCCAAGGTCACCTACCACGACCCCTGCTACCTGGGGCGCCACAACCGGATCTTCGATGAGCCCCGGGCCGTGCTCGACGCCATCGACGGGGTCGAGCAGGTGGAGATGAAGCGCTGCCGCGAACGGAGCTTCTGCTGCGGGGCGGGCGGGGCGCGCATGTGGATGGAGGAGCGCCTGGGCAAGCGGGTCAACCTGGAGCGCACCGACGAGGCGCTCGGCACCGGTGCCGACGTGGTGTCGACGGCCTGCCCCTACTGCCTCATCATGCTGGACGACGCCGTGCGGGCCCGGTCCAGGGAGGACGACGTCCGGGTGCTCGACCTGTCCCAGGTGGTCGAGGAGTCGCTGGCCGAACGGTCGGCAACGGGGCCCGCCGGCTCGCCCTGAGCAGGAGCGGGCGCGCCTCGGTCAGTGGATGGCTTTGGCGTCCGCGTCGCGCAGGCGCTGGGACATGGCCATGAGCAGCTTGTGCGAGAGGGTCGGCATCTCGTCGAGCAGGCCGTTGAAGCGCCGCTGCTCGAGCACGAGAAGGGTCATCGGGGTCTCCGACACCACCGTGGCCGACCGCGGCTTGCGGTCGAGCAGCGACAGCTCGCCGAAGTAGCGCCCGGGCTCGAGCGTGGCCACCTTGCGGCCGTTGCGGCGCACCGAGGCGGTGCCGTCGACGATGAAGAAGAACTCGCGGCCGAGGGTCCCCTCCTCGCACAGGACGCGTCCGGCGGGCACCGTCACCTCCTCGACCGCCTTGCGGATGGTCCGGAGCTGCGCGGCCGAGCAGGCCGAGAACATCCAGATCTTCCCGAGGTCGAGTTCGTGCTGGCGCGGCATGGTCCGACGATACTCAGCGGGGCACCGCCGGCGCTGTCTCTCGGTCGCCGCACGCCGGCCTTGATCCGGGGCGGGCGGGTCGCGCTACCCTTTTCCGATGCCCGGCGGTAGCCATCCCGACTCGGAGGGCGGCGCTTCCCCCCGGACGGGTCTGTGGCACCGCATCCTCCTGGCCCTGCCCCGCGTGCGCGGCGCCGGCGAGAAGCCACCGCTCGGTGAGCGCCTGCGCAGCGCCGTCCTCAAGCCGGTCGAGCCCGGCGCGGACGGAGCCACCCCCTCCGACGAACCGTTGTCGGTGGCCGAGCTCGAGAGCGAGCTGCGGTCGGCCAACGACAAGGAGCGGCTGGTGGGCCTCCTGGCGGCACCGGTCGCCGCCATGATCGCCCTGATCGTGGTGGGGACGCTCATCTCCAAGGACCCGTCCAGCCAGTACCTCGCCAACGGCCAGGTCAACAAGAGCTACGTCAGCCTCTCGCTGTACCACACGCTCGAGCTCGTCCTGCTGGCCCTGGCCCTCGTCATGCTGGCCTCGGCCTGGTTCCGCAAGCGCCTGTTCCTCGGCATCTCCATGGCCCTGTACGGGCTGGCGTTCTTCAACCTGCACTGGTGGGGCTTCGGCATCCCCTACCTCTTCGGGGCGGCCTGGCTGCTGGTCCGGACGTTCCGGCTGCAGCGGCAGCTGCGCGAGGCCACCGCCGGAGGTCCGTCGGGGGGCCGGGGCCGTGCGGGCACGGGCGGGGCGCGTCCGCGCCCCAACAAGCGCTACACGCCGCCCACGCCGCCTCCCAAGCGCCCCCTGCCCCCGGGCAAGGCCAAGGACGGGCGCGACAAGGACGGGCGCGACAAGGAGCAGCGGGCGGGCTGATCCCTGCCTGCGTCGGGGACCCGGCTCAGGCCGCGCGCCCGACGGACCCGCGCCGGTCGGCCCACGTCTCCCCTGGTGACGGCGTGCTCGCCGGCCCGTCGCGGGTCCGTCCAACCCCGCCCCGGGTGCTGTTCACAAGCTGGTAACACTGGCGTGACCGTGCGGAAACGCCCGCCATGCATCCTCTGGGCGGCAGGGGCGAACCGCCCGCTGTGGTCTCGGCGCACCCAGTGCTGCGTGCCGTCGCGGTCCATGGCTCGGTTGCGCCGAGAGGCATCGACCGCACGAGAGGAGTACCCGAGCCGTGCTAGTAGCAGCAGCACATTCCGTGCCGTACCCGAGTTGGCTGAACACGGGCGACAACACCTGGCAGCTGGTTGCCGCCACGTTCGTCGGCCTGATGAGCCTTCCCGGACTGGCCGTTCTGTATGCGTCCATCGTCCAGAAGAAGTGGGCGGTGAACGTGCTCGCCATGATGTTCGCCGGGTTCTCCCTGGTGCTCGTCGCCTGGGTGCTGTGGTCCTACAAGATGGGCTTCGGCGCCACGTCGCTCGGTGGCGGTGTCCACGACGGCGTGCAGACCCAGTTGACCGGCGTGGGGTGGGTGAAACACTTCTTCGAGAACTTCGTGGGCAAGCCCGGGCAGATCACCGGAGCGAACCAGGAACAGAGCCAGGCGGTGTCGGCGGCCAACACGGCTGTGCCGTTCCACTTCCCGACCACGACGCTGGCGTACTTCCAGTTCGTGTTCGCCGCCATCACCCCGCTGCTGTTCATGGGGAGCGTGCTGGGCCGCATCAAGTTCAGCGCCTGGTGCCTGCTCGTGCCCCTGTGGTCGACCTTCGTGTACGCCATCGACGCCTTCCTGCTGTGGGGCGGTGGCTACTTCGCCCAGGAGGGGGCGCTCGACTTCTCCGGCGGGTACGTCATCCACATGTCGGCCGGTGTGTCGGGCTTCGTCGCCGCCTGGGTCCTCGGACCCCGGCTGATGCGAGATAGGCAGCATGCCTTGCCCAACAACCTGGTGATGGCGGCCGTCGGTGCCGGCATCCTGTGGCTCGGCTGGAACGGCTTCAACGGCGGTGACCCGTACTACGCCGGTGCCGACGCGGCCGCGGCGGTGGTCAACACCAACCTGGCCACCGGCGTGGGCGTGCTCGTGTGGATGGGCATGGACGGATGGTTCTCCAAGGCCAAGAAGCCCACCTTCCTGGGTGGCGTGAACGGCATGATCTGCGGCCTGGTGGGCATCACCCCCTGTGCCGGCTTCGTGAACGGCTGGGGTGCCATCGCCGTCGGCGCCATCTGCACGGCTGTGGTGTGGGTGTGCTGGAACTACCTGTCCAAGGTGCGGCCCTTCAGCAAGGTCGACGACGCCCTCGGGGTCATCTATACCCACGGGATCGCCGGCTTCATGGGTGGCATGCTCCTGGGCATCTTCGGCGACCCCAACACCTTGGAGCTCGGCTGCGGGAACCTGAACTCGGCGGGCCAGGTGGTGAACACCTCGCAGGCGTCGTACGTGGCGCCGCACGGAGGGTGCACGCCGTTCGGGGTGGGCGGGCTCATGTACACGGGATCGGGTCACCAGTTGTGGGAACAGTTCCGAGCCGCCATCTGGGTGATCATCTGGTCGGCGCTCGTGACCTTCATCCTCATGAAGCTCATCGGACTGGTCCTGCGTGGCGCTCGCTACAAGGACGAGATCCTCGAGATCGGCGACCTGGCGATCCACGACGAGGAGGCCTTCCCGGAGGAGACGCTGGCCCAACGGGTGGGCGCCTTCGAGATGGCCGGGATCTCGGTGGGGAGTACGTCCCCACCTCCGTTAGCGTCGGAGTCGCCGCCTCCGGTCGGTGAGAACTCCTAGCCGGCCGCGACGAAAGGGATCGGAAAGACCATGAAGCTGATCGTGGCAGTGATCAAGCCCTTCAAGCTCGACGACGTCAAGGAGTCGCTCAAGACGCTCGGAGTCCAGGGCATGACCCTCACCGAGGCCCAGGGGTTCGGTCGCCAACGCGGCCACACCGAGGTCTACCGGGGTGCGGAGTACGAGGTGGACTTCGTGCCCAAGCTCCGGGTCGAGGTGCTCGTCGACGACGCGCAGGTGAACACCGTCGTCGACGGCATCGTCGGCACGGCCGCCACCGGCAAGATCGGTGACGGCAAGGTGTGGGTCCTACCCGTCGAGCAGGTCGTGCGGGTCCGTACCGGGGAGAGAGGAGCCGACGCTCTCTGACCCAAGTTTCTGGCCCTCTGGCCGGTCCGGTCGCGCCTGCCCCCCCGGGCGCACCGGCCGGTCGGACGGTCAGCCCGCCTGTCGGGCCACCGCCTCGGCGGCTGCCCGGTTGGCGTCGGGATCGCCCAACTGGCGATCGTCCACGACGGACAAGTCGTCGCCGAGGCGGAACCACCACGGCACGCCGGTGGGGACCTCCAGGTCGACGATGTCGTCGTCGGAGATGTCCTTCAGGTACTTGACCAGGGCCCGGATGGAGTTGCCGTGCGCCACCACCAGCACCCCGCCGAAGGCGTGCAGGTCGGAGGCGATGGCGTCCTCCCAGTACGGCACCATGCGCACCACCACGTCGGCCAGGCACTCGCTGTCGGGCAGGGCGTCGGCGGGCAGGTCCCGGTAGCGCTCGTCGTGGATGGGGTGACGCTCGTCGTCACGTGACAGCGGCGGCGGGGGCGTGGTGTAGCTGCGGCGCCACAGCTTGACCTGATCGGCGCCGAAGCGCTCGGCCGTCTCCTTCTTGTTGAGGCCCTGCAGGTCCCCGTAGTGGCGCTCGTTGAGGCGCCAGTGGCGGCGAACCGGCAGCCAGGAGCGGCCCAGCTCGTCGAGCGCCAGATTGGCCGTCCGCACCGCCCGCGCCAGCACCGACGTGTGCACGACGCGGAGGTCGAGCCCCGTGCGCTGCTCGGTGGCCAGCAAGGCGCCGGCTTGGCGGGCCTCGTCCTCCCCCTTGGGCGTCAGGTCGACGTCGGTCCACCCCGTGAAGAGGTTCTCGGCGTTCCACACGGACTCGCCGTGTCGCACGAGGACGAGATCGGGCACGCCGCCGAGCGTAGCGGCCGTCCCTCCCGGAGCCCGTTCGGCCTGTCGCCGACCGTCAGTGAACTGGACCGGTCCGCCTCCCGGCACAGCGGGCAGTCGTGGCCCGCGGCGGCCCGGCAGGACGCGAAGGCACGGTGCCGCTCGTAGCCGTGGTCGCTGCAGCCACCCCCCAGGAGCTCCTCGCTGCACCGGGCCGGCGTCCCGTCGCGGTGCACCACCAGCGTGCCGGCGCACGGTCCCATGGGCCCCACCCTTCGCCGTCGTCCGTCCATTGTGGAAACGGGCGATACCCCCGGACATGGCGGTGGGAAACGCCGCCGCCCGTCGGCAGGGGAACGCCCACCCCACCGGGCCCAACGGCACCCACGACTGCCGTGTCGTCAGTCCGACGTGACACGACGGTGCCGGCGACGTATCCTGGGCGACGCCAGCTGGCCCGTGGGGGTAGTCAGGCGGCGCTTTCGGCGAAGGGCGCAGGGACCCACCCCGCCAAGGTCCCTGCGCCCCGCCGATTCTCGGGCACCTGGGTGGGGCTTCCCCCGGTCCTGGCTTGTCCCGTCTGAGCAGGTACGTCGCTCGCCCACTTCCCCGCGGGACACGCCGGGCCGCCCCACAGCACCCCCCTTCCGGGCCGGCCGCGCGTCGTTCCCGCCCGTTCCGGCACGGAAAGGGACGCCGGCTTCGCCTCCCTGGGTCCCCCGCCCGTGCCGCGCCCACCCGTTGCCCGACGTCGTCCCTGGTCAGGGGACCAGCGGGGACCGGAGTCGGATGTCCTAAGAAATCTTGATGCGTGGGCACTCAACTTCGCTATACTTGGGACAGTCAGATAACCCCAGGAGCAACAGGGCCCGGACCGGACGGTCGGGGCCGCGAGATTCGGAGGCACCACCCATGCCCAAGGCCGTCGGTATCGACCTCGGCACCACCAACTCGGTTGTCAGCGTCCTCGAGGCGGGCGAACCGGTCGTCATCCCCAACGCCGAGGGGAACCGCACCACCCCGTCGGTGGTGGGCTTCTCCAAGTCGGGAGAGGTCCTCGTCGGCGAGGTGGCCAAGCGCCAGGCCATCACCAACCCCGACCGCACCATCCGGTCGGTGAAGCGCCACATGGGGACGTCGTGGTCGGTGGACATCGACGGCAAGAAGTACAGCGCCCAGGAGATCTCGGCCCGCGTCCTGCAGAAGCTCAAGAGAGACGCCGAGTCCTACCTCGGTGACACCGTCAACCAGGCCGTCATCACGGTGCCGGCCTACTTCGACGACGCCCAGCGCACCGCCACCAAGGAGGCGGGCCAGATCGCCGGCCTCGAGGTGCTGCGCATCATCAACGAGCCGACGGCCGCCGCCCTCGCCTACGGCCTCGACAAGGAGAACAAGGAGCAGACCGTTCTCGTGTTCGACCTCGGTGGCGGGACCTTCGACGTCTCCATCCTCGAGATCGGCGACGGCGTGTTCGAGGTGAAGTCGACATCGGGCAACACCCACCTGGGTGGTGATGACTGGGACCAGCGGGTCATCGACTGGCTCGTGACCGAGTTCAAGAACACCGAGGGGGTCGACCTGTCGGCCGACAAGATGGCGCTCCAGCGCCTGAAGGAGGCGGCGGAGAAGGCCAAGATCGAGCTGTCGTCGGTGCAGGAGACCCAGATCAACCTGCCGTTCATCACCGCCACGTCCGAGGGGCCCAAGCACCTGGACCTCAAGCTGACCCGGGCCAAGTTCAACGAGCTCACCGCCGACCTGGTCGACGCGTGCAAGGGGCCGTTCGAGCAGGCCATCTCCGACGCCGGCATCCCCAAGTCCGACATCCACCACGTCGTGCTCGTGGGCGGCTCCACCCGCATGCCTGCGGTGCAGGAGCTCGTGCACTCGCTGACGGGCAAGGAGCCCCACAAGGGCGTCAACCCCGACGAGGTGGTCGCCATCGGCGCGGCGGTGCAGGCCGGCGTGCTGAAGGGCGAGGTCAAGGACGTGCTGCTCCTCGACGTCACCCCCCTGTCGCTCGGCATCGAGACCAAGGGGGCGGTGATGCACCGTCTCATCGAGCGCAACACGACCATCCCGACCAAGCGCTCCGAGGTGTTCACCACGGCCGAGGACAACCAGCCCTCGGTGGAGATCCACGTGCTCCAGGGCGAGCGCGAGATGGCGATGTACAACAAGACGCTCGGGAAGTTCCAGCTCGTGGACCTGCCCCCGGCGCCGCGCGGCATCCCGCAGATCGAGGTCACCTTCGACATCGACGCCAACGGCATCGTGCACGTGTCGGCGCGAGGACACCGCCACCGGCAAGGAGCAGTCCATGACGATCACGGGGCAGTCGTCGCTGGCCAAGGACGACATCGACCGCATGGTGCGCGACGCCGAGGCCCACGCCGAGGACGACCGTCGCCGGCGCGAGGAGGCGGAGATCCGCAACAACGCCGACACCCTCGTGTACCAGACCGACAAGCTCCTGCGTGACCAGGGCGACAAGTTCCAGGGCGACGAGAAGGACAAGGTCGACGGCGCGCTCGAAGGCCGTCAAGGACGCCCTGGCCGGCTCCGACGTGGAGAAGATCAAGGACGCCACCGAGGGGCTCGTCAACGCCAGCCACGAGTTCACCCAGCGCCTGTACGAGCAGGCGTCGCAGTCGGCGGGACCGGGCCCCGGTGCATCGGACGGCGACGGATCGACGCAGTCCGATGACGAGGTGGTCGACGCCGAGATCGTCGACGAGCCCGGGGCATGACCCCACAGCCAGGCCAGACCGGCGGAGCCGGTGAGCCCGGGGACGCCCGCCGCCCCTCCGGCGGCGGCGCCCCCGGTGCCGGCGTGCCGGGCGACACCTACGGCGGGTCCGATGCCGGTCTGTTCGTCCCGGGAGCGGGGAGCGGCGGTGCCACAGCGGACCCCGCTGCGGCGCAGGGCCGCGCCGGCGACGTCGTCGACGAGGCGGTCGAGGTCGTGGAGCACGAGGTGGCGGAGGTCCTCGGCACGCTGCGACGCGAGCGCGACGAGTTCCTCGACATGCTCCGGCGCGTCCAGGCCGACTTCGAGAACTACAAGAAGCGCACGCTGCGCCAGCAGTCCGACCAGTCCGACCGGGCGGCCGAGAACCTCGTGGCCAAGA
Organism: uncultured Acidimicrobiales bacterium; assembly: GCA_963839605.1. Lineage (GTDB taxonomy): Bacteria > Actinomycetota > Acidimicrobiia > Acidimicrobiales > UBA8190 > JBEKVE01. The sequence goes on from CAWIWK010000042.1 coordinate 71,233, forward strand.
TCCTCCCCGTCCTCGACGCCTTCGATCTGGCCCGCGCCCATCTTGGTGGCGGGGACGACGCCGGCGCCGAGGGCAAGGCGCTGCTGACCGCGTCGGGCCTGCTGTCCGACACGCTGGCCAAGGAGGGCCTCGAGCGCATCGACGACCCAGGCGCGCCGTTCGACCCCACCATGCACGAGGCCGTCGACCGCGTCGAGGAGGCGCCGGGTGCCGCCGACCACGACGGGCCCGTCGTCGACGGGGTGCTGCGTGCCGGCTACCGCTGGAAGGGCCGGGTCATCCGGCCCGCCATGGTGCGGGTGCGGGCTGATCGCCGGTGGTGGCGCAACGCGAGTGGCTGGAGAAGGACTACTACCAGGTCCTGGGTGTGGCCTCGACGGCCACGGACAAGGAGATCACGCGCGCCTACCGAAAGCTGGCCAAGCAGTTCCATCCCGACGCCCACCCGGGGTCCGAGGACCGCTTCAAGGAGATCAGCGCTGCCTACGACGTCCTCGGTGACGCGGCCAAGCGCACCGAGTACGACGAGGTGCGGCGCCTCGGGAGCATCGGGTTTCGGTGGCGTGGGCGGTGGCTTCGGCGGACCCGGGGGCCAGACCTTCCGGGTCGAGGACCTCGGGGACCTGGGCGACCTGCTCGGCGGGCTGGGTGCGAACTTCGGCGGCGGACGCCGGGGCAGGAACGCCGGGCCGCGGCGCGGCGCGGACGTGGAAGCCGAGTTGCACCTGTCGTTCGAGGACGCCGTGCGGGGCGTGACGACGACGGTCCACGTGGCGGGTGAGGCCCGGTGCGAGACGTGCGGTGGCAACGGGGCGGCGCCGGGTTCGACCCCGGTGACGTGCCCCACCTGCCATGGACGGGGAGCCCTCGACGACAACCAGGGCCTGTTCTCGCTCAGCCGCGTCTGCCCCCAGTGCAGCGGGCGCGGCACCGTCACCGAAAAGCCGTGCCCGACGTGCCGGGGAAGCGGCGTGACCCGCCGCACCCGCGAGGTGAAGGTGCGCGTGCCGGCCGGTGTGGAGGACGGGCAGCGCATCAGGGTCAAGGGACGCGGCGCGGCCGGGCCGGGCCAACGGACCCTCGGGCGATCTGTACGTGACGGTGCGCGTGGCCGCCCACCCGCTGTTCGGCCGGCGGGGGCGCAACCTGACGCTGGCTGTGCCCGTGACGTTTCCCGAGGCCGCCCTGGGATCGACGGTGACCGTGCCCACGCTCGACAGCGCCGTCACCCTGCGCGTCCCACCGGGCACGTCGTCGGGACAGACGTTCCGTGTGAAGGGCCGGGCGTGGCCGGCCACGGCCGCACGTCGGCGGGTGACCTCCTCGTCACCGTCGAGGTGGCCGTGCCCAAGAAGTTGACCGACGCACAGCGCGCCGCCGTCGAGGAGTACGCCCGCGCCTCGGACGAGGACCCGCGCCAGTACCTGGAGGTGAACAGCGATGACACCAGCGATGCCCGACGCAGCTGAACCGGCGCGGCGCACCGTGCTGCTCGGTGCTGAAGGGGCGACCGCGCCGTCTACGTGATCTCGGTGGCGGCGGAGCTGGCGGGGGTCCACCCCCAGACCCTGCGCCTCTACGAGCGCCGCGGCCTCGTCGACCCGTCGCGCACCGGCGGCGGCAACCGCCGCTACTCCGAGCGCGACATCGAGCGGCTGCGCCGCATCGGCGACCTCACCGCCGCCGGCCTCAATCTCGAAGGGGTGCGCCGGGTGCTCGAGCTCGAGGCCGAGGTCGAGCGCCTCCACGCCGAGCTCGACGGGGCGCGCCAGGAGATGCGCGACGTGGTGGAACAGACGCACCGTCACTACCGCCGTGAGCTGGTCCCGTTGCGCCAGGCCCTGGTGTGGCGCCGGAGGAGGTAACCATGGCCATCGATCCCAACCGCTTCACCCTCAAGACCCAGGAGGCGCTGCAGGGCGCCACCGAGCTGGCGGCGCGCCCAGAACAACGCCGAGGTGACCCCCGACCACGTGCTCGCCGCCCTGCTGGGCCAGGCCGACGGGCTGGCCTTGCCGCTGGTTGCGCGGGCCGGTGTCGAGCCCACCTCGCTCACCAACCGCGTGGCGGAGCGCCTCGCCGCGCTGCCAAAGACCTACGGAGGCGCCGATGTCGCCCTGGCGCGTGCCGACGCGCGACCTGCTCGAGACGGCCGACGGCCTGCGGGTCGACATGGGCGATGAGTACGTGTCGGTCGAGCACCTGCTGCTGGCCATGGCCGACGCCGTGGGCGTGTCGCCGCGACGAGCTGCTCACCGCCCTGCGCCAGGTGCGCGGCAGCCACCGCGTGACGTCGCAGAACCCCGAGGAGCAGTACCAGGCGCTCGAGCGCTACGCCCGAGACCTCACCGAGCTCGCCCGCCAGGGCAAGCTCGACCCCGTCATCGGGCGCGACGAGGAGATCCGCCGCATCATCCAGGTCCTGTCGCGCCGGACCAAGAACAACCCCGTGCTCATCGGCGAGCCCGGGGTGGGCAAGACCGCCATCGTGGAAGGCCTCGCCAACCGCATCGTCGAGGGGGACGTCCCCGAGGGCCTGCGTGACAAGCGGGTCATGTCGCTCGACCTGTCGGCCATGGTGGCCGGGGCCAAGTACCGGGGCGAGTTCGAGGAGCGGTTGAAGGCGGTCCTGAAGGAGATCACCGACGCTGAGGGGGAGATCGTCACCTTCATCGACGAGCTCCACACCATCGTCGGTGCCGGTGCGGCCGAGGGTGCGATGGACGCCGGCAACATGATCAAGCCCATGCTGGCGCGCGGCGAGCTGCGCCTCATCGGGGCCACCACCCTCGACGAGTACCGCAAGCACATCGAGAAGGACGCCGCCCTCGAGCGCCGGTTCCAGCCGGTGTTCGTCGACCAGCCCTCGGTGGAGGCCACCATCGCCATCCTGCGCGGCCTGAAGGAGCGCTACGAGGTGCACCACGGCGTGCGCATCCAGGACGCCGCCCTGGTGGCGGCGGCGGTGCTGTCGGACCGCTACGTGACGGGGCGCTTCCTCCCCGACAAGGCCATCGACCTCGTGGACGAGGCCGCCAGCCGCCTGCGCATCGAGATCGACTCCATGCCCACCGAGATCGACGTCGTCACCCGCCGCATGCGCCAGCTCGAGATCGAGCGTGTGGCGCTCGCCAAGGAGACCGACGCCGGCTCGAAGGAGCGGCTCGGCCGGCTGGACGAGGAGCTCGCCAACCTGAAGGAGGAGGCCGACGCCCTGACGGCGCGCTGGCAGGCGGAGAAGGACGCCATCGCCGCCATCCGGGCGCTCAAGGAGGAGCTCGAGGTGCGCAAGGGCGAGGCCGAGCGCTACGCCCGCGACGGCGACCTGGGCCGCGCCTCGGAGGTCCGCTACGGCGTGATCCCCGACATCGAGCGCCACATCGACGACGCCACCAAGGCCCTGGCCGACCTGCAGTCGTCGGGGGCCATGCTGAAGGAGGAGGTCGACGCCGAGGACGTGGCCGAGGTGGTGAGCCGCTGGACGGGCGTGCCCGTGAGCAAGCTCCTCGAGGCGGAGCTGGACAAGCTCGTGCGCATGGAGGAGGCGCTGCATGCCCGGGTGGTGGGCCAGGACGAGGCGGTGCGGGCCGTGTCCAACGCCATCCGGCGCAGCCGCGCCGGGCTGTCGGACCCCAACCGGCCCATCGGCTCGTTCCTCTTCCTCGGCCCGACCGGCGTGGGCAAGACCGAGCTGGCCCGTGCGCTGGCCGCCTTCCTGTTCGACGACGACCGCGCCATGGTCCGCATCGACATGGGCGAGTACCAGGAGAAGCACACCGTGTCGCGCCTGGTGGGGGCGCCGCCGGGGTACGTCGGCTACGAGGAGGGCGGACAGCTGTCGGAGGCGGTGCGACGCCGGCCGTATGCCGTGGTGCTTCTCGACGAGATCGAGAAGGCCCACTCCGACGTGTTCAACGTCCTGCTCCAGGTGCTCGAGGACGGCCGCCTCACCGACGGCCAGGGGCGCACGGTGGACTTCACCAACACCGTGCTCATCATGACCTCCAACCTGGCGGGCGACCCCCAGGACTTCTTCAAGCCCGAGTTCTTCAACCGCATCGACGAGGTGGTGCGCTTCCGGCGCCTGTCCGAGCAGGACATCCGCCACATCGTGGACATCCAGGTGGACCGCCTGGCGCACCGGGTGGCCGAGCGCCGCCTGACGCTGGTGGTCACCCCGGCGGCCCACGACTGGCTGGGCCGGACCGGCTACGACCCCGACCTGGGGCGCGGCCGCTGCGCCGGGTGCTCCAGCACGCCGTGGAGGACCCGCTGGCGCTGGCGCTGCTCGGGGGCAGGTACACAGACGGCGACACCGTCACCGTCGACGCCGCCCGGAGCGGGAGCGGCATCGAGCTGCGCTGAGGCCCGGCCCCGGCCCCGGCCCCGGCCCCAGCCCAGGCCAGCCTCGTGGCGGCCGCCCCACGGGTCCTTCGGCGCCGCCCCCTGGCCCCGGCGGCCCGGAGGAGTCGTCCCTGGTCCGGGCTACACTGCGGCGTAATCCGCTGTCGTGACGGAGGAAACGCGCGTGCCCGCAACCGTGGTCGTGGGGACCCAGTGGGGCGACGAGGGCAAGGGCAAGCTCACCGACCTGCTGGCCCGGGACATGCACATGGTCGTGCGCTACCAGGGCGGCCACAACGCCGGCCACACGGTGGTGGTCGACGGCCGGTCCTTCGCCCTCCAGCTCGTCCCGAGCGGCGTGCTCTACCCGCACATCACGCCCGTCATCGGCAACGGGGTGGTGGTCGACCCCGGCGTGCTGCTGTCGGAGCTCGACACCCTGGCGTCCAAGGGTGTGGACACGAGCCGCATGGTGGTGAGCGGCAACGCCCACCTGATCATGCCGTACCACACCGAGCTCGACCGGGTCACCGAGCGCTTCCTCGGCAAGAACTCGCTCGGCACCACCAAGCGCGGCATCGGCCCCGCCTACGCCGACAAGGCGGCCCGCGTCGGCCTGCGGGTCCAGGACCTCCTGGACGCCAAGATCTTCCGCCAGAAGCTCGAGGTGGTGCTGAAGGAGAAGAACGCCATCCTGGCCAAGGTGTACAACCGCCTGCCCATCGACGCCGCCGACATCTGCGCCGAGTACCTCGACAGCTATGCGCCGCGCATCGGGCCCATGGTGGGCGACACCGTGGGACTGGTCCACGACGCCCTCGACGCCGGGCGCAACGTGCTGCTCGAGGGGGCCCAGGCCACGTTCCTCGACCTCGACCACGGCACCTATCCCTTCGTGACGTCCTCCAACCCTGTGGCCGGCGGGGCCTGCACGGGCACGGGCGTGGGCCCACGCGAGATCGGCGAGGTCATCGGCATCGCCAAGGCCTACGTCACCCGGGTGGGGGCGGGCCCGTTCCCCACCGAGTGCCTCGACGAGGTGGGCGCCGTGCTGGTGGAGCGGGGCAACGAGTTCGGAACCAACACGGGCCGGCGCCGGCGCTGCGGATGGTTCGACGCCGTCATGGCCCGCCAGGCGGTGCGCCTCAACTCGCTGTCCGAGGTCGCGCTCACCAAGATGGACGTGCTCGACACCTTCGACACCGTCAAGGTGTGCGTGGCCTACGAGGCGGGCGGGGAGCGGTTCACCCACCCCCCGTACCACCAGTCGGTGCTGCACCAGGTGACGCCGGTGTACGAGGAGCTGCCGGGGTGGCGCAGCGACCTGTCCGGCGCCACCGAGCTCGACGACCTCCCCGCCGCGGCACGCCGTTACGTGGCCTTCCTGGCCGAGCAGATCGGGGTGCCGATCAAGCTGGTGGGGGTGGGCCCCGGACGCGAGCAGTTCGTCCGGTTCGCTGCATGACGGGCCCGTGGACGTGACGGGCCTCCTGGCGCAGCGCCGGTCGGGGACGCGCCCATGAGGGTGTGCGTGGTCGGATCGGGCGGGCGCGAGCACGCCCTGGCCCTGGCGCTGGCCCGCACCGCCGACGTGGTGGTGGCGCCGGGCAATCCGGGCATGTCGGGCCGCCGCGACACCGAGGCGGTGCGCCGTGCACCTGAGTCCGAGCGCATCACCGTCACCACCGATCCCCCGAGCACGTCGACGCCGACCTGGTGGTGATCGGCCCCGAGCAGCCGCTCGTGGACGGCCTGGCCGACCGCCTGCGCGCCGACGGGCGCCTCGTGTTCGGGCCCGGCGCCGACGGGGCCAGGCTCGAGGGGTCCAAGGGCTTCATGAAGGACGTCCTGGCCGAGGCGGACGTGCCCACCGCCCGCTACGGCGTGTTCGACGAGGTGGGCGAGGCGGTGGCGTTCCTGCGGACGCTGGCCGGGCCGTGGGTGGTGAAGACAGACGGGCTGGCGGCGGGCAAGGGCGTGCTCGTCACGGACTCGCTGGAGGAGGCCGAGGCCGACGTGGCGGCCAAGCTGTCGGGGGAGAGCTTCGGCGACGCCGGTCGGAGGGTGGTGGTGGAGGAGGGTCTCACCGGGCCGGAGTGCTCGCTGCTCGTGCTGTGCGACGGCACCCGCATCGCGCCTCTCGTGCCGGCCCAGGACTTCAAGCGCATCGGCGACGGCGACGAGGGCCCCAACACCGGGGGCATGGGCGCCTACGCCCCCTACGGCGCCGTCGACCACCGCCTCGTGGACCGGGTGCTCGACGAGGCCGTCGAGCCCCTCGGTGGCGCGCGCTGCGGCGGCGACGCATCGACTACCGGGGGGTGCTCTACGCCGGGTTGATCCTCACCCCCGACGGGCCCCGGGTGCTCGAGTACAACGTCCGTTTCGGCGATCCCGAGACCCAGGTCGTGCTGCCCCTCCTGACCGAGGACCTCACCGCCCTGCTGTCCGAGGCGGCGAGTGGCCGGCTCCGCACCGAGCCCCGCTTCTCCGCTGACGCGGCGGTGTGCGTGGTCATGGCGGCCGAGCACTACCCCGGCGCGCCCCGCACCGGAGACGCCATCGACGGCCTCGAGGCGGCGGCCACGGTGGACGGGGTCACCGTGTTCCACGCCGGCACCGGCCTCGACGACGAGGGCCGCTTCGTCACGGCCGGGGGCAGGGTGCTCGGGGTCACCGGTGTCGGCCCCGACGTGGGCTCGGCCCGCCGTCGCGCCTACGAGGCGGTGGACCGCATCGGCTTTCCCGGCATGCAGTACCGCCGCGACATCGCCGGCGGGGCGGCGATGTCGTCGCTCTCCGACGCCGGCGCCGGGGTCCCGCCGGCTGCGGCGGCCCCGTCGGGGGGAGGACGGCGGTGATCCCCCGCTACTCGCTGCCGGAGATGGCGGCGCTGTTCACCGACGAGGCGCGCCTCGACACGTGGCTCGAGGTGGAGCTGCTGGCGGTGGAGGGATGGGCCGAGGTGGGGGAGATCCCCCTCGACGCGGCCGCCGCCGTGCGGGCCCGGGCGCCCAAGGTGACCCCCGAGCTGGTGGCGGCGGTGGAGGAGCGCGAGCGGGTCACCGACCACGACGTGGCCGCCTTCGTGGACGTCGTGCAGGGCGCCATCGGCGCCCCCGAGGGATCGTGGGTCCACTACGGGCTCACCTCGTCGGACGTGGTCGACACCGCCCTGTGCACCACCCTGGTGCGCGCCGCCGACCTGCTCATCGACGCCTCCGACGAGCTCGTGTCGGTGCTGAAGGCCCGCGCCGGTGAGTTCATCTCCACGCCCATGGCGGGGCGCACCCACGGCATGCACGCCGAGCCCACCACCTTCGGGGCCAAGCTCGCCCTGTGGTGCCTGCAAGCCGACCGCGACCGCCCGCCTGCACGCGGCGCGCCAGAAGGTGGCGGTGGGGAAGCTGTCGGGAGCGGTGGGCACGTACTCCAACATCGACCCCCGGGTGGAGGCGCACGTGTGCGCCGCCCTCGGGCTCACCCCCGTTCCCGCCACCCAGGTGATCGCCCGGGACCGCCACGCTGAGCTCTTGTGGGCGTGCGCGGCGGTGGGTGCCACGGTGGAGATGATCGGCACCGAGATCCGCCACCTGGCCCGGACCGAGGTGGGGGAGGTGGAGGAGGCGTTCGGCTCGGGCCAGAAGGGCAGCTCGGCCATGCCCCACAAGCGCAACCCCATCCTGTCGGAGCGCCTGAGCGGCCTGGCCCGGCTGCTGCGGGGCTATCTGGGGGCGGCGCTCGAGGACGTGGCGCTGTGGCACGAGCGCGACATCTCCCACAGCTCGGTGGAGCGCGTCGCCCTCCCCGACGCCTGTCTCGTGGCGTACTACGTGCTGCGGCGCTGCGCAGGGCTCGTGCGGGGGCTCGTCGTCCATCCCGAGCGCATGCGCGCCAACGTGCTCGAGGGGTCCTTCGGCCTGGTGTTCAGCCAGCCCGTCCTGCTCGCCCTGGTGGCGTCGGGGATGGAGCGCGACGCGGCGTACCGTGTGGTGCAGCGCGACGCCCGGCTCGCCTGGGAGGAGCGCCGGCCCCTGCGGTCCGTGCTCGAGGACGACGCCGAGGTCACACTGGACGCGGCGTCGCTCGACGCCGCGTTCAGCCTGGACCGGTCGCTCGGTCACGTGTCGAGGTTCACACAAGCGCTACAGGAGGTGGAGGGATGAGCCTGCCGGTTGGTGAACAGCGGAAAGGTCCGCGAGCTCTACGACGCCGGGGACGGCCGCCTGCTCATGGTGGCGTCCGACCGCATGTCGGCGTTCGACGTGGTCCTGGACGAGCCCATACCCGACAAGGGCCGGGTGCTCACGGCCATGACCGTGCACTGGCTGGAGGAGCTGGCCGATCTCGCCCCCAGCCACCTGGTGTCGGCCGATCCCGCCGCCTTCCCGGCGGAGGCCGCCGACATCGGGGCCGGCCTCGAGTGGCTGGCGGGCCGGGCGCTCCTCGTGCGGCGGGCCGACATGCTGCCACTCGAGTGCATCGTGCGCGGCTATCTGGCCGGGTCGGGGTGGAAGGAGTACGCACGCGCTCGCGCACGCTGCACGGCACGCCGCTGCCGGCCGGCATGGAGGAGGCGGCCCGGCTCCCCGAGCCCATGTTCACGCCCTCCACCAAGGCCAGTGAGGGTCACGACGTGAACATCGACTTCGACGGAGCGGTGGACCTGGTGGGCAAGGAGATGGCGGAGCGGTGCCGCGACCTGTGCGTCGAGGCCTACCGGCGCGCCGCCGCGGCGGCGGAGAAGAGTGGCATCATCGTGGCCGACACCAAGTTCGAGCTGGGCGTGATCGACGGCGAGCTGGCGCTGTGCGACGAGGTGCTCACGCCGGACTCGTCGCGCTTCTGGCCGGCCGACCAGTGGCGCCCGGGCACGAACCCCCCGGCTTTCGACAAGCAGCCGCTCCGCGACTGGCTCGAGGCGAGCGGCTGGGACAAGACGCCTCCTCCCCCTTCGTTGCCACCCGACATCGTGACGGAGACGAGCGAGCGCTACGTCACCGCCTACGAGCGCATCAGCGGTCGCCGTCTGGACGACTGGTACGGTGCGGCGAGGTGACAGCGGCGTGAGGTACGAGGTGCTGGTGGAGGTGCGCTTGCGCCCCGGCATCGCCGATCCGCAGGGTGCCACGGTGGAGCGCGCCCTCCCCGCCCTGGGCTTCGACGGCGTGCACGCCGTGCGGGTGGGCAAGGCCGTTCGGCTGTCGGTCGAGGCTCCCGACGAGGACGCCGCCCGCCAGCGGGCCGCGGCGGTGGCCGACCGGCTGCTCGCCAACCCCGTCATCGAGGAGTCGTCGGTGTCGGTGCTGCCGTGAGCGTGCGCATCGGGGTGGTGGTGTTCCCCGGCAGCAACTGCGAGCACGACGTCGTGAAGGCGCTCGAGCTCGTGTCGGATGCCGCTTCGGCGGTGCAGACCGAGCTCGTGTGGCACGGCCAGCGCTCCCTGGTCGGGTTCGACGGTGTGGTCCTGCCCGGTGGCTTCGCCCACGGCGACTACCTGCGGCCGGGGGCGATCGCCCGGTTCTCGCCCGTCATGGAGGCTGTGACCGCCTTCGCCGCCGCCGGCGGTCCCGTGGTGGGGATCTGCAACGGCTTCCAGGTCCTGACCGAGGCGGGCCTCCTGCCCGGGGCGCTGCAGAAGAACCGGGGCCTGCGCTTCTTGTGCACGACGGTGGGCGTGAAGGTGTGCACCACCCGCACCGTGCTCACGGCCGCGTCGGCGGTGGGCGACGAGCTTCGGTTGCCGGTCAACCACTTCGAGGGCAACTTCACCTGCGACGCCGTCACCCTGGAGCGCCTCAGGGCCGAGGACCGCGTCGTGCTGCGCTACACCGACAACCCCAACGGCTCGATCGACGACATCGCCGGGGTGTGCAACGAGGCGGGCAACGTGGTGGGTCTCATGCCGCACCCCGAGCGCGCCTGTGACCCCATGACCGGCGCCACCGACGGCATGGTCCTGCTGCGGGGCCTGGTGGCGTCCGCCGCCCTGCCGGTGCGCCTGCCCGCTTGACCTGATCCGCACCTCCCCCCGGGGGGGGTGCCCGGGCCGGGGCACCGCCCCTGGCCGCCTGTTCAGCCCGGCAGGGGCGTGGGAGACGGCGGGGTACGGCGGATGCCGGCCCGCTCGAGCACCTGGGCGCTCACCCCGGCGGAGCGCCACGACCGGTAGCTGATGCCCTTGCGCTCCCCGTAGGCGCGGGCCACGGCGACGAACCCCTTCTCCAGGGACTCGATCTCGGCCCTCGCCGCCAGCCGGCCGAGCTCGGTCTCGAGGTCGGCCTTCTCCTGCAGCAGGTGGAGGCGGCCCAGGGCGTCCGCCGTGACCAGGCGCTCGTTGACCACGGCCGAGACGCGTCTCGATGGACTCCGGCGTCCGCCTGCGGCCGCGCCTGGGGCGCTGGTGCTCGATGGCCTCGAGGTAGCGGCGCACGGCCCGCCCCTCGTCGCGCCCCGTGCCAGGGCCGCCTTGTGGGCGCTCGACATGGGCGCCCGTCCCGGACGTCCCCTGTGGTCGGCCATGCCCGGGATTATGGGGCGCGCCCGGGCCCGGTGGCAACGTCAAATGCGGCGCGCCGATTGCATGAATACGGCGGGGCGTATTGCCGGGCCGCGCCGGCGCCCGACGCGCCTCCGGACCGGGCCCGGTCCTCCCGGGCCTGGTGCCGGACCCGGCGATCTGCGCCGGGCGCGAGGCACGCCCCTGATCGGAGCGCGGGCGACCGCAATGACGACGCGGTGACGGGGGCAAGACCGGCGTGCGAGCCGCTCCCAATCGACGCGGTCGGGGTCCGCCTGCCGGTACGGTGAGGCCGTGCCCGAGCCGGTGTCCGAGGAGCAGTCGCTGCACCGGGCACTCGGCCTCACCGACGACGAGGCGGCGCACATCGAGGCGATCCTGGGACGCCCCCCCAACCACCTCGAGCTGGCCATGTACGCCGTCATGTGGAGCGAGCACTGCTCCTACAAGTCGTCGCGCCTGCACCTGCGGCGCCTGCCCACCGAGGGCCCCGCCGTCCTGGTGGGGCCGGGGGAGAACGCCGGGGTCATCGACGCCGGCGACGGCATCGCCGTGGCCCTTCGCATCGAGAGCCACAACCACCCCTCGGCCGTCGAGCCCTACCAGGGGGCGGCCACCGGGGTGGGGGGCATCCTGCGCGACATCTTCACCATGGGGGCGCGGCCCATCGCCCTCATGGACCCGCTCTTCTTCGGCCCCCTCGACGACGCCCGCTGCCGCTGGCTCGCCGAGGGCGTGGTGGCGGGGATCTCGGGCTACGGCAACTCGGTGGGCGTGCCCACCGTGGGCGGCGAGCTCACCTTCGCCCCCGGCTACGCCCGAAACCCGCTCGTCAACGTGCTCGCCCTGGGCGTCATGCCCGTCGAGCGCCTCGTGCTCGGCCGGGCCACGGGGGAGGGCAACCTGGCCGTGCTCCTCGGGTCGACCACGGGGCGCGACGGCATCGGGGGCGTGAGCGTGCTCGCCTCGGCCTCGTTCTCCTCCGAGGAGGGCGGTGACGACAAGCGGCCCAGCGTGCAGGTGGGCGACCCCTTCGAGGAGAAGCGGCTCATCGAGGCCTGCCTCGAGCTCCTCGACCGGGGCCTGGTGGTGGGCATCCAGGACCTGGGAGGCGCGGGACTGGCCTGTGCCACGTCGGAGACAGCGGCCGCGGTGCGATGGGCATGGACGTCCCGTCGACGCCGTGCCCCGGCGCGAGCCGGGGATGGAGCCGTTCGAGGTCATGACGTCGGAGAGCCAGGAGCGCATGCTCGCCATCGTCACGCCCGCCGACCGGGCCGCGGTGGAAGAGGTGTGCGCCCGCTGGGAGGTGCGGGCCACGGTCATCGGCGTGGTCACCGCCCCCGCCGCCGAGGGGGGTCGGCTGCGCATCCTGGACGAGGCGGGTGCCGTGCTGGCCGACGTGCCCGCCGCCTCGCTGTCCGACGACGCCCCGCTCTACGACCGTCCCCGCGCCGCCCCGGCCGGGCTCGAGGAGCTGCGGCGCCAGGACCCCGCCGCCCTCGATGCGTCCGAGGTGACGCCGGCGCGCCTCGCCGCCGACCTCCTGGCGCTGCTGGCCGACAGCTCCTGGGTGTACCGCCAGTACGACCACCAGCTCTTCCTGAACACGGTGGTGGGACCGGGTGGCGACGCTGCGGTGCTGCGCCTGGCCGCCCCGGGCCTCCCCCCAGCCGGCGGGGCCTCGCCATCTCCACCGACTCGAACCCCCGCTGGTGCGCGCTCGACCCGCGGCGGGGGACGGCCATGACGGTGGCCGAGTCGGCGCTCAACGTCGCCTGTGCCGGGGCCCGGCCCGCCGCCCTCGTCAACTGCCTCAACTTCGGCGATCCGGAGAAGCCCGAGATCATGTGGCAGCTGTCGGAGTCCGTCGACGGCATGGCCGATGCGTGCCGGGCCCTTCACATCCCCGTGATCGGGGGCAACGTGAGCCTCTACAACGCCAGCGGCGGGGCGGACATCGATCCCACGCCGGTGGTGGCCGTCCTGGGCGTCATCGACCACCTGGACCGGTGCCCGCCGGCCCCGGCCCTCGTCCCGGGCACTGCGCTCGTGCTCCTGGGGGCGACCGAGCCCACCCTGGGCGGGTCAGCGTTTCGCGGCGGAGCGCCACGGCCGGGTCGGTGGCACGCTTCCCGCACTCGACCTCGAGGCCCACGGTCGGCTGCTCGTGCTGGTGGCGGATCTCGTGTCCGACGGGGACGTGGTGCGCGCCGTGCACGACGTGTCCGGCGGTGGCCTGGCCCTGGCCCTGGCCGAGGCGGCGGTGCGCGGCGGGGTCGGATGCGACGTGGGATCGGTGCACGGCTTCGCCGAGCTGTTCTCCGAGTCGCCCTCGCCGCGTGGTGCTGTGCACCGACGACCCCGACGCCGTCCTGGCCAGCGCCGGGGCCGCCGGCGTGCCGGCCCGGGTCCTCGGCACCGCCGGTGGGGGCCGCATCGTGGTGGAGGGGCTCCTCGACCTGTCCGTGGCCGAGGCGACACAGGCGTGGCGTGACGCGCTCCCCGGTGCGCTCGGCGAGCCCGTCCCCGCCTGAGGGCCGCCACGGTGGAGAAGCTCCAGTACCTGGTGTGGCTTCCGGCCGGCACGGCGCGCCGTGACGTCGCCCCGATCATGATCGACGCCGTGGCGCCGCGCCTTCTGGCGCAGGACGTCCACGGTCTCACCATCGATCTCGACGACGACGGGGCCGACGTGCCGTCGCCCGTCCCCGCCCCCGAGGGCGAGCACACCCCCCAGGCGCTCGTGTCGGTGTGGCTCGACTGCTACGACCGGCGCGCCGCGGTGGAGCGCGTGCTGGGCGAGGTGGCCGTGCGCCTCGACGGGTACCAGGTCCTCGAGTCGCTTTACACCGACTACGGCACGAGCCCCTGGGCGCCCCGGCGGGACTGGCCCGACGGGCAGCGCTCACCGGGCATCTTGACGGTGGCGACGTTCGAGCAGCTGCCGGGCACCGACTTCGAGGAGTGGCTGGCGTTCTGGCACGGGCACCAGTCGCCCATGTCCGAGGCGGTGCAGCCCCGGTGCCGCTACGTGCGCAACCTGGTGGTGCGGCCCCTCGCCCCGGGCCTGCCCCCGTGGCGCGGCATCGTGGAGGAGGCGTGGCCGAGTGCGCAGCACGTCACCGACCCCATGCTCTTCTACTGCGCCGACGGCGACCCTGCGGTCATGCAGGAACACATCCGGACCATGCTCGACCACGTCACGAAGCTCATGGACCTGAGCACCATGCGGAGCATGACCATGAGCGAGTGGATCATGAGGACCCTGGGCGCCTGAGCTGGGCCCGCGCCGGGCCCCGCGCCGGGCGCGCCTGGCGGGCCCGGCGGGCCCGGCGGGCCCGGCGGGCTCCTGGTCAGGTGCCGTACATGAGCGAGCCCGGCGTGGTGAGCAGCTCGCCGGTCTCGAGCCAGGTCTTGAGCCCCGACAGGATCATCGGCCAGCCGCCGTACAGCTGGGCGTTGGCGTCCTGGCGCAGCTCGTCGTGGACGACGACCAGGTGGCAGGAATCGCCCACCGGTTCGATCTCCCACGTCACCCGGGAGGCGCCTTCGCGGCGCACGTCGTCGTCCCACAGCGCCGTCATGGTGTGCACCAGGCGGCGCGGGCGGGTCGACCTCGAGGACCTCCCCCCCGCCGAGCAGACCGGTGGGGCTGCTCATCTCGATGGCGGCACCCGGCTTCCATTCCGAGGTGACCCGGGCGCCGAAGGTGTACTTGCTCCGGATGTCGGGGTCGGTGATGGCGTCCCACAGGCGTTCGGGGGTGGTGCGGATGTAGATCTCGTAGACCTTCTCCATGGGGCTCTCCAGTCTGTGCTTGAGGTCGCCGAGGCCTGTCACCCAGGGCTCGGCGTACTTGCTCACCCACCGGTCGTGGACGAGCCGGATGGGGACGGGGTTCAGGAAGTGGAGCTTCTCCCGGCCGCGGCGCCGCGTGACCACGAGGCCCGCCTCCTCCAGCTGCCGGAGATGCTTCATGACCCCGAAGCGGGTCATGGCGAACCGGCCTTCGAGGGCGTGCAGCGTCTGGCCGTCGTGCTGGAACAGCTCGTCGAGCAGCGCCGGCGGGTGGGATCGGCGAGCGCCCTGAACACATCGTCCACAGGGCTATTATGTGATGAAAATCCGGGGATTATCCCTTCTCGGTAGGTACGAAGTGACCTACCATAGGCCCCAATGGGTCACGCGGTTGAACGCCAACGGCATCCCCTACGAGTGCGTGGGGGCCCCTGACGTGCCTGGTATCCCGCGCCAGTGGCTCGACGCCATCGTCTACCTGTACCCGTCCGAAGAGGCGGCGAACAGCGGCGCCCCATACGGCGGTACCGGCTTCCTGATGACCGTGGACCCCGCCCCGGGGGCTGCCTGCCGCCTCGGGCACCTCTATGCCGTCACCAACGCCCACGTCATCGAAGGTGGGGGCGCCATGTGTTGCGGCTCAATACCCATGCCGGGAACACCTTCCTCATGCCCATGAAGGGCAATTGGTTCCCCCATCCTTACGGTGACGACATCGCGGTGGGCCCCGCCGGGGCTGAACAAGACTCTTCTCAGGTACACCTACGTGCCGTTCGAGATGGCGGTTCCCAAGATCCTGACCGACCAGGCCGACATTGGGATCGGCGACGAGGCGCTTTCATCGGGCGCTACGATATCGAGACGGCAGGGGATCGAACACCCCAACGGCTCGCTTCGGGTCCATCGCCCAGGTGGGTGGCGACCCGATCTTCCAGGCCGACCGGGGCGGATTTCTGCAAGAGAGCATCCTGGTCGAATGTCATTCGCTCAGCGGGTTCTCTGGGTCACCGGTGTTCGCCTACCGTGGCGCACGGTTCGCGCCCGACGACAATGATCCCAACCGAGCGACGATCATCCCGCAGGTGGGTACGCGGGTGTACCTGCCCGGGGTGGACTGGGAAGTGACCCGTGGACGGCAGACGTGCGCGACAAGAGCACACATGAGCCGGTAGACCGGGGCGAGTACGTCAGGGCGTCATCCGGTATGGCTCTGATCGTCCCGGCCTGGAAGCTCCGGGGGCGCTCGACCACCCTAACCTCGCAAAACTCCGAGAGATACGGGAGGCGATAATGCGGTAAT
>CAWIWK010000043.1:0-13549 GCA_963839605.1 uncultured Acidimicrobiales bacterium
GACGGCAGGAAGGGGGGGTTGATCTGCCGGCCGTAGTGTCCGAGCTGGAGCGGTGAGCACCACCACCACCACCCCCACGCAGCGCGCCGCCCACCACCGCCGGGGATGTGCGCCCCGCCCGGCGCTACGGCCGGGACGGCCGGGACGGCCCCGACCGACGCAGGGGGTGCGGTGGCGATGGCGGTGCCACACGCGGCGGGCCCCGTGATCGTCTTCATGATGGCGTCGAGCCCCACGGCGCCGAGGACGGCCAGTCCCAGGTCGAACAGGAACAGCGGCCGCGAGTAGGGCCGGAAGATGTTCATGCCCGGGATGAGGGTGAAGGCGAGCCAGCTCACGGGGCCGCCCACGGCCACGAGCACCGATCCGAGCACGAGGCCACGCCCGAGGCCCGATCCCTTGCGGCGCAGGACGATGCCCACCACCGCGCACAGGGCGGTCAACGTGCCGGCGAAGGCCACCTCCCAGTTCATCTCCGTGGCGGTGATGGGCAGCGGCGCCGGCCACAGCGCGTAGCGCAGGTCCGAGAACGACAGCAGCATGCCCTTGGAGATCTGGGCGAAGGTGAGGGACTGGCGCGAGATGCCGCTCAGTGCCGACGCCGTGGGCACGAGGACGAAGGCGGCCAGCCCGACGCCGAGCACCGCGCCCGTGACGGCCCGGGCCGGCGGTGCCCAGGGGGCGCCTCGGACGATCGCCGGCGGGCCAGCGCCGCAGCCACGGCCAGGAGGCCGCCGTAGACGCAGATCGTCACGGCCGAGATGTCGGCGAAGAGCAGGTGCGTCGAGACGAACAGCATGGCCATGGCACCGGCCGCCGCCACGGACCAGCGCCACGAGCGCAGCACCGAGCGCCGCATGGTGACGAGCCCCGCAGGGAGCCAGCAGAACACCGGGGCGACCACCTCGAGCTGCAACCACGCCAGGGTGAAGGATCCGAACATCCACGCCACGGCGCCGAAGAGCGCAGCCAACGGGCTCAGCTCGAGGTCGACGAGGAGCCAGTACATGAACAGGCCGGCGAAGGTGACGTGGAACACCGACAGGGCGTTGTGGGCGGTGCGGGGGCTGACGAGGTCGGCCAGCACGGCCCGCGGCGGGTAGAGCAGTGCGCTCGAGCCGTCGGCGTACAGGGGCTGGCCCCCGAAGGAGTCCTGGTTCCACAGCGGGATCGTCCCCTGGCGCAGGTCGAGGGTGAGCTCGCTCTGCCACGGGTAGTTGAGCGCCGCCTGGTCCGACTGGGGATAGAAGGCCTGTCCGTTGTTGTGGGCGGCCCAGGGGAACACGGCGTCCTCGTAGCCGGGGACGGCCGAGAAGGAACTGCCCGTGAGCAGGGGGAAGAACCAGGCCAGCGAGATGACGATGATGATGCCGGCGCACAGCAGGTGCGGGCTGCGCACGACGGCACGCCACCTGCGGGGCGCGGCCGTCGGTGCCGGCGGACGGGCGACGCCGCTCACCCCCGGAAGAGCCAGTCGCGGGCGAACTCGCTCTGTCGCACCACCCACTCCTCGGCGGTGACGGCGTAGCGGACATGGTCCTCCCACCGGCCGTCGATCTCCAGGTAGCGCACCGCCACACCTTCCTCGCGCAGGTCGAGCTTCTCGACCACGCGCCGACTGGCGGTGTTGCGGGGCACGATGGCGATCTCCACCTGTGCAGCCCGAGCTCCTCGAAGGCGAAGCGCAGCACCACCACGGTGGCCTCGGGGGCGAAGCCCCGGCCGGCCAGCGCCTCGTCCACCCAGTACCCGATGAAGGCGTTCTGGAAGGGACCGCGCTGGATCGACGACAGCGTGATCTCGCCCGCGAAACGGTCCTCGAGGAAGATCCCGAAGCCGTACCCGCTGCCGAGCTGCCGTTCGCGCTCGCGGGCCGCGCACCGCGCCACGAAGCTGGCCCGGTCCTCGGGTGTCGGCGGGGCGCCTGTGGGGCGCGGCTCCCAGGGAACGAGCCACTGCCGGCACCGGCTTCGAACCTCGAACCAGCCGTCGTAGTCGGCCTCGCCCAGGGTGCGCAGCCGGATCCGCCTACCCCGCAGCTCGAGCGGCGTGCTGCGCGTCGTCCTGCCGATCACCGTCCGAGGACCTCCCCCAGCGCGCCGAGGAGGAGCTCGACGTTGCGCACCCGCGCCGTGTGGCCCATGCACCCGATGCGCCATACCCGGCCCGCCATGGGCCCGACACCGGCGCCGATCTCGATCCCGAATTCGCGCAGCAGCGTGGTGCGCACATCGCCTTCGCCCACGCCCGCCGGCAGGTCCTCCGGCACCTGCACCGTCGTGAGCTGGGGCAGGCGATGTCCGGGCGGGGCGACCAGGGTGAGCCCCATCTTCTCGAGCCCGTCCTGCAGCAGCAGCCCGCAGCGCTCGTGACGGGCCCAGGAGGCCTCGAGCCCTTCGTCGAGCAACGCCCCCAGCCCGGCATGGAGCGAGAAGATCATCGACACCGGTGCGGTGTGGTGATACGTCCGCCCCGACCCCGCCCTCCACATAGCGGCTGATGAGCCCGAGGTCGAGGTACCACGTCGAGGGCCGGGCCACGAAGCGCTCCCGGGCCCGTTCCGACACCGTCACGGGGGACAGCCCCGGCGCCACCCCGAGGCACTTCTGGGTGCCGCTGTAGGCCACGTCGATCCCCCACCCGTCGATGTCGAGGGGGATCCCTCCGAGCGACGTCACCACGTCGACGAGGAGGAGCGCCTCGCCCTTGGCCCCGGCCAGCGCCTCGACGTCGTTGCGCACGCCGGTCGAGGTCTCGGCGTGCACGACGGCGATCACCGTCGGTGCATCGTGGGCCCGTGCCAGCGACGCCGGGTCGAGGGGCTCGCCCCACGGCGCCTCCACCCGCACCACCTCGGCCCCGTGGCGGGCGGCGACCTCGCACATGCGCTCCCCGAACAGGCCGTTCACCCCGACCACGACGGGGTCCCCCGGTCTCACCAGGTTGGCGAAGGCGGCCTCCATGCCCGACGAGCCCGTGCCGCTGAGCGGCAACGTGAGCGCATTGGCGGTGCGGAACACGGTGCGCAGCCGCGCGCAGGTGTCGTCGAGGACCTCGAGGAACTCCGGGTCGAGGTGGCCGAGCATGGGACGGCCCAGCGCCGCCACCGCTTCGGGGTAGGGATTGCACGGACCGGGACCCATGAGGACGCGGTCGGAGAGCGGCACCCCAGGATGCTAGGCACGCCACCATGCTCTGCCGCCACATCATGGGGTCCGGGGTTCGGGGAGCCGAGCGGCGGAGGCCGCCGAGGGGCCCGTGGTAGCGTGCGCCCGTCTGCGGGTGCCGCCATTCGCCGCCATGCGGTGACCGAGAGTGACCGGTCGTGACGCCGATGGAAACGAGCCAGGAGCAGTCCGTGGCCCGCCCCTCCGGGGAGCACCCGGCCCCCCGTCCTCCCCGTGCAGACGGGGCGAGGACCGACGACGACCAGGACACGTGGCGCGCGCTGCAGTGGGCGGTGGACGTGCTGGCCGACCTGTTCGAGACCGACCGCGGCGCGTCGGACGTCGAGCAGGACGACGCGGCTCGCTACGGCCTCGACGCCGGTGCCGACGTCGACGCCTACCGGGCGTGGCTCCTCGACATCGAGCAGGCGTTCGGCACGCCGCCCCCCGCGCCCAGCACCTCCCCCCTCGTGAGCGTCTTCGTCATCCTTCCCGGCGTGCATCTCGACGTGCGGGGCCTGGCGCGCTGCATGGCGTCGGTGCGCAGCCAGGTGCACGAGGCGTGGGAGCTGTTCGTGTGCCACGACGGCTCGTGCACGTCCCCGGCACGCGCCGAGATCGACGCCATGGCCGCCGGTGACCACCGCCTGCGCGTGGTGGAGGGTGACAGCCTGGTCGCCGCCTGCGCCCGTGCCCTGGCGGGGGCGGCGGGCGAGCTCGTCACGGTCGTCGATCCGAACGGCGAGCTCACCCCCGACGCCCTGGCGGAGCTGGCCCGGTGGGGCGAGGCCGATCCCGGTGCCGACCTCGTCTACAGCGACGAGGACGAGCTCGACGAGGACGGTCGCCCCGGGCACCCGCGCTTCAAGCCCGACTGGTCCCCCGACCTCCTGTTGTCGACGCCGTACCTCGGGCACCTGGTGGCCATGCGTCGCGACCTCCTCGACCGGATCGGGGGTGTGCACACCGGTGCCGGCGGCGACTACGACCTCATGCTGCGCGCCACCGAGCAGGCCCGGGCCGTGGCCCACATCCCCCGCGTCCTCTACCGCTGCACCCGGCGGCCCGGCGGGACCGACGACGCCACGGGCGAGGTGGACACGCCGGCCGGGGCGGCGGGCGAGGCCGAGAGCCGTCGTGCTCTCACCGACGCCCTGGCCCGACGCGGCATCGACGCCGCGGTCGAGCCCGGGCTCGTCCCGGGCACGTTCCGCCTACGCCGGGCGGTGCGCGGCGAACCCACGGTGAGCGTCATCATCCCCTTCCGGGACCAGGCCCCCATGCTGCGCAGCTGTGTGGACTCGCTGCACGCCGAGGACGCCGGCACCTCCATGGAGATCGTGCTCGTGGACAACAGCAGCGTCGAGCCCGAGACCCGGGCCGTCACCGAGCTGCTGTGCCGGCGGCCGGGGGTGCGGCTGCTCGAGCACCCCGGCGCCTTCAACTGGTCGGCCATCAACAACGCCGCCGCGGCCACGTGCGACACCGACATGCTCCTGTTCCTCAACAACGACATCGTGGCGCACGGACGGGACTGGATGACCGGGCTCATCGAGCAGGCCCAGCGGCCCGAGGTCGGAGCGGTGGGATGCCGCCTGCTGTATCCCGACGGTGCGGTCCAGCACGCCGGCGTCGTCCTCGGCATGCACGTCCTGGCCGGGCACGTCATGTGCGGCCTGCCCGGCGACGAGCCCGGCTACCTGGGATGGGCCAAGGTCGTCCGCGACACGTCTGCCGTGAGCACGGCGTGCATGATGACACGGCGCGCCGTGTTCGAGGAGCTCGGTGGCTTCGACGAGGAGTACGCCGTGGCGTTCAACGACGTCGACTTCTGCCTGCGTCTCCGCCGCGCCGGGTACTCGGTGGTGTACACCCCGTTCACCGAGCTCGTGCACCACGAGTCACGCACCCGGGGTACCTCGGGCTTCTATCGGGACTACCAGGCGTTCCTGCGGACCTGGACCGACGAGGTGCGGCGGGGCGATCCCTTCTACAGCGTGAACCTCAGCCGGTTAGACTTGCGCTGCAAATTCGCGCCCAGTGGACGAGGACTCGCGATGGGAGACGTTGCTGTCGAGGTTGACGAGTTCGTCCGGCGCGTGAAGGCGCGAGCCGATGGCGAAGCCTGGGCCCCGCCCGTGCCCGAGCCGCTCACGCGTGCGATCGACGACCGACGCGTGCAGGATCACCCCGGGCTCGACCACGCGCACCGGCACTGGGCCCTGCCCGCACAGCCGGACCAGGCGCGGCGCGGTCCCCTCGGAGGGGTGCGGGCCCGTCTGGACCGCCTCGTCTTCGGCGCCCTGTCGCACTATCTGCGCGACGAGCGCGAGCTCGTCAGCAACCTCGTGCAGTTGAACGACGCGCTGGCCAAGCGCTGCGACGAGCTGGCCCGGGCCCACCGCGACCTCCTGCAGGAGCTCGACGCCCGGTTCGCCGATGTCGCCGCCGGCCAGGAGCATCTGGCGCGCACCCTCGGGGGCGACGTGGCGCGCCGGCCGGGTGACGGTGACGGCTGACCCTGCGGTCCGCGGCCCCCGGCCCCCGGCACGGGGCGACGGCGCAGCACGGCCCACGGTGGTGGTCCTGGCCGAGCGGTGGCCCCGGGGTGGGGCGCACTGGGCCGCAGGCGACGAGGAGGCGGTGGTCACCCGGACGATCGCCGCCGCCCTGGCGCTCGGAGGTGACGTGCACGTGGTCACGCCCCACGGCGACGCGCCCGACCGGGTGGCCGACGGCGCCTTCGAGGTGCACCTCCTCGGGAACGAGCCCGATGCCCGCCTGGCCGTGCGGCGCGCCCTGGTGATGGAGGCGATCCTCTCCGTCCGGCACGCCGCCTCTGCCCGGGGCGGGGCGGCGGCGGACTGGCTGCGCGCCTCGGCGGACCTGTGGCGGGGCGCCTCGGCCGTGGTGGCGGGCATCGACCCCGTCCTGGTGGTGGTGGCCGGGCACCGCCACGTCGGGCTGGCCGAGGTCCTCCTTCCCTCGGTGCCGGTCGTGACCGTCCCCCTGTGCGGCGGACCCCGGGGGATGGGCCATCCCCTGTTCGACCCGCTTCCGGAAGGCGCCGTCCTCGTATCCTCGGGCGCCGAGCGACGCGCCGTGGTGGAGGGGTCCGGGATCGACCCCTCGGTCGTGCACGACGTGGGGTCGGTCGTGCCCGTCAACCCGAGCGTGCTGGAGGAGCCGTCCACGGAGCTGGCTGGACAGGACTACGTCCTCGTCGTCGGCGCCGGGGAGGGCGACATGTCTCAGGACCGGGCCCGGCTCCTGGCGCTGCGTTTCCCGCGCCACCCCGTCGTCGTGGTGCAGGACCGCCGGCTCGTCATCTGGCGCGGCGGAGAGGCGGCGGACTTCGAGGCGGTGTCGCGCCACATCGACCTGTGGCGCCTCATGGCCTGGGCACGGTGCACGGTCGACCTGCGGCCCGGGCCGCTCCTGGCCATGCGCTGCGTGGAGTCGCTGCTCTTCGCCACACCGGTGGTCGTGCCCGAGGCGACGCGTGGGCGCCACGTCGTGGCCGAATCAGCGGGCGGGCTGTGGTTCTCCGACGGCGCCGAGCTCATGGCGTGCGTGGACGTGCTCCTCCACCAGCCGACGGCCAAGCAGCTCGGCGAGCAGGGAAGGGCGCACGCCGAGGCCCACTACGGCGATCGGGAGTCCTTCGTGGAACGCGTCACCGCCGCATCGGCGCGTGCGGCGATCGGCTGAGCGCACTCCTCAGGAACCGTAGGGCCGGGTCAGCACTTCCATGTTGTGGCCCGAGGGGTCCTCGAAGTAGAAGCCGCGCCCGTTGCCGTTGATGACGCCTTCCTGCTGGTGGGCGGGGTCGGCCCAGAAGCGCAGGCCGCGGGCGGTGACACGGGCGAAGATGGCGTCGAATTCCTCTTCGGTGACGAGGAAGGCGTAGTGACCGGGCACCGCCTCCCAGCGGTCGTCGTAGTCGAGGCTCACACCGTTGGCCGTCTCGACGCACACGAAGGGGCCGACGGGCTCGGGGGCGTCGAGGCCGAGGATCTCGGCCAGGAAGGTCGCCGATGCCTCCTTGTCCCGGACGGGGACGATGGTGTGGTTCAGGTGGACGGCCATGTCGACCTGCGACGCCGAGGCCCCCGGTCAGCGACGATCGGAGGTGTCAGGGCTCAGCTCCAGGATGAACTGGTACGAGAACATGGTGGGCCAGATGGTGAGGAAGAGGTGGTCGAGGGCCCGCAGCCACTTCGCCCCCAGACCCTGCAGGGACAGGGCGTCGAGGGGGAGGCCCACCGGCTCGATGCGCCGCACGGTGAACCCCTCGCGCTCCACCAGCCGGCGGATGCTGCGGCGGGTGAAGAAGCGCAGGTGGGTCCGGTCCAGGATCCCCCGCTGGTCGTAGTCGAAGCGTCCGAGCATCGACCGCAGCCGCGGGTACCAGTGGGCCACGTTGGGGACGCACACCACGGCCGTGCCGTCGGCGCGCAGCAACGACTTCATCTCGCGCAGCAGGTCCTGGGGCTGACGGACGTGCTCGAGGACGTCGGCGGCAAGCACCATGTCGAAGCCGGTGCCCACCTCGGAGGGCACGCCCTGGTCCAGGTCGGCCTGGATGAACACGCCCACCCGCTCGTGGACGCCCTTGAGCTCGTACATGTCGACGCCGGTGACGTGGTGCCCGGCCTGTTGCAGGCGTTCGGCCAGCGCACCGCTCGAGCATCCCAGGTCGAGGATCTTGCCCGGTGGGCGCGACCCGAGGAGGGCCAGGATCCGTCCGTGGGAGCTGTCCTCGCTCTCCTTGAGCGTGTACTCCTCGCTGAGCGCGACCCGTGAGCCGTCGCCGAACCCCGCCTTGGCCAGACGGAAGGCCACGACGTCCTTGGTGACGTCGGCGGCGTAGCGCATGCCGGCCACGTAGCAGATCTCGTCGCCGTAGTAGGTGGGGATGGGGACCTCGACGATGCGCCGCCCGGCGTCGTGCAGCTGGATGATGATCTGGGTGTCGAAGTTGAAGCCGTCCGAGTTCTGCTCGAAGGGGATGTGCCGCAGCGCCTCGACGCTGTAGGCGCGGTAGCCCGAGTGGAACTCGGTCAGCTCCGTGCCGAGGGCGGCGTTCTCGAACGAGGTGAGGATGCGGTTGCCGACGTACTTGTAGACCGGCATGCCGCCCTTGCGCGCCGCCCCCTTGATCATGATGCGCGAGCCGAACACTGCATCGGCGTCGCCGGCTCAGGAGCGGGGCCACCATGTCCGGCAGGCACTCGGGGGCGTACTGGCCGTCGCCGTGCAGCATGACGACGATGTCGAGGCCGTGCTCCATCGCCACCCGGTAGCCGGCCTTCTGGTTGCCGCCGTACCCGAGGTTGCGGGGTTGGCGGATCAGCGTGAGAGGCAGGTCCGACACCTGCTGGTACCCGAGACCCACCAGGTAGGTGGAGTCGTGGCTGTGGTCGTCGCTGACGATGACCTCGCTGATGTGGGGACGGAAGTCGGGCGGGATGCGGTCGAGCACCGTCGCCAGCGTGGAGGCGGCGTTGTACGCCACGATGAGGATGCCGATCTTCTTGCCGGCGAAGACGTCCGCCTGGGCCGATGCGTCCTCGGCACCGGGATCCGGCCCGTCGCCGAGGACTGCGGTGCCGCTCGCCGCCCCGCCCCTGTTGGTGCGCATGTCGACTGCGTTCACGGTGCCACGTCCTCGTCCGGTCTGGAAGCGCCCACCCGGGCCCCGCCCGTCACCGGAGGGTTCCATGGTCGCATGCCGTGCCCGCGCCGTGGTGGACGTCGGCGGGCTCCCGGCTGGGGTCATGCTAGCCCCCGGTGTCGAGCAGGCCGGCCGCCAGGCCGTCGAGGATGTCGTCCTCCGACACCAGGCACCGGGACCGGTCGAGGTCCGCCATCACCGCCACCAGGACCAGGACCCCGCCCACGATGACGTCGGCCCGACCCTCCACCATGCCCGGTCGGGCCAGGCGGGCCCGGCTGTCCTCGGCCCCGAGCACCCCCAGCCACCGCTCGACGTCGTCGCGCCGCAGCACGACGTGGTGGATACGAGCCCGGTCGTAGACCTCGACGCCGTGCTCCAGGGCGGCAAGCGTCGACACCGTGCCCGCCAGCCCGACGAGCAGTCCACCGGGCTCGAGCGGGGGGAGGACGGCGCGCGCCGTGGCCAGGTGGCCGTCCACCGCCGCCCGCGCCTCGGCCAGCTCGTCGGGTCGCGGCGGGTCGTGGTGTAAGAAGCGCTCGGTCACCCGGACGCAGCCGACGTCGAGCGACACGGCGTCGACCGCGTCCCGCCACGGCGCGCCCTGGGACAGCGTGCCCTCGGACGGCGCGCCCCGAGCCGGCGCGCCCCGAGCCGCAGCGCCCCACGACGCCGGGTAGCCGGCGACGAGCTCGGTCGAGCCACCTCCGATGTCGACCACTAGGACCGGTCCCGTCGCCACGGCCGGAGGCGCCAGACCGGCGGTGGCGCCGGCGAAGGACACCCGCCCCTCCTCGTCGCCCGACAGGATCTCGGGACGCACGCCGACGGCGTCGGTGGCCGCAGACATGAACGCCTCGGCGTTGGTGGCGTCGCGGGCGGCCGACGTGGCCACGACGTCGGGCGCGGACCACTCCCCGGGCGTCCATGATCCGGCGGTACGTCGCCGAGCACCGACACCGTGCGGTCGACGGCCGCGGGCGAGAGCGTGCGGGTGGCGTCCACCCCCTCGCCGAGGCGCGTGACGCTCATGCGGCGCTCGAGGACGGTGCCGTCGCGTGCCATCACGAGCAGGCGCGTCGAATTGGTGCCGCAGTCGACCGCCGCCACCGGTCCGTGCATGGCGTCGCCGTCGCGGTCAGCCATCGTCACCTTCGAGGACGAAGTCGGTGGACCGCACCTCGAGCTGCTGCGCCGTCCACCGACCCACGGGATCGTCGCCGCCCGCCAGGTACCAGGCCAGATGGGCGTGCAGGCACTTGACGCCCCGGCGCGTCCCGCCCACGCCGCCCAAAGGGCGCGGGCCGTCGTGGCCGGGGGCAACGCCCGGTCGCGCGCGGCCGCGTGGCGGTCGTGGGCGTCGGCCACGTCGCCGGCGGGGACGGCGGCGGCGGCACGGCGGACGCCACCCGACGCCTCGAGCCGGCTGACGGCGTCGCGGAGCGCGGCGTCCACCAACCAGTACCGTGTGGGCATGGGCCGGCCGTCGCCGAGGAGGGGGGCGTTGCAGATGACCGCCGGCGTGCGGTCGCGGCGGCGGACGGCGATGCGGTAGTCACCCGACGGATGGCGGCCGAGGAGGCGGGCCACCACGGCGCGGTCGGTGTCGTCGTCGGGGCCCGGAGGCCTGCTCAGTGCCAGAACTCCAGGCTACCGAGCACGGCGGCCAGTAGCCCCGAGGTGGCCCGCTCGGGGCCGGCCCGTCGGGGTCGTCGACGGATGCGCCCGCCGCGCCGGCGTGCGACGTCCGCTGCCCGGCGGCGGCCGTCGCCGGTGCGTTCACGCCCAGCAGGGCCTGCGAGCGGGCCGAGCCGGGCACCACGGCGGGCGCGTCGAGCGGGACGTACCCCGACGCCGTCGACGTGGGGTCCGACGAGCCCGGCGGCGGCAGGATGTCGTAGGCCCGCGATCCGGCGGTCACGAAGCCGTAGTCGTGCCGGGCCAGGGACTCGATGGTGGCCGCGTCCCCGAGGGCGCTGGCCTGCCGGGAGAGCTCCTGGTTGGCGGCCTGCATCGACGCCAGCTCGTGGGAGGTCGAGGCGATGGCGGCCCGTTGGGACAGGACCTCGGAGAACGGGAAGCTCGTCACGAGCACGACGGCGGCGAAGAGCACGGCCGCGCCGAGCAGGCCCGCACGCGCCGCTGCCCGGGCGCCAAGCCCGACCAGACCCGCGCCCACAGTGCACGGCCCACGGCCCGGGGGGTGGGAAGCGCACGGCGCCACCGGCGCCGTGCCCGCTTCGCCGTGTGCCGCGGGTGTCGGCTCAACCCGTGCCCGTGCGGCGAGCCGTGGACAGCGCGCCGCGGCCGGGGAAGGCGGCCGACTCACCGAGCTCCTCCTCGATGCGCAGCAGCTGGTTGTACTTCGCCACCCGGTCCGGGCGGCCGGCGCCCGGTCTTGATCTGCCCGCACTGTGGCCACGGCCAGGTCCGCGATGGTGGTGTCCTCGGTCTCGCCCGAGCGGTGCGACATCACGCAGGTGTAGGCGGCACGGCGGGCCAGGTCCATGGTGTCGAGGGTCTCGCTCAGGGTGCCGATCTGGTTGACCTTGATGAGGATGGAGTCGGCCGACCCCAGCTCGATCCCGCTCGAGCGATCTCGGTTGGTGACAAAGATGTCGTCGCCGACGATCTGCACCTGCTCCCCCAGCGCCGCGGTGAGCGACCCCACCCGTCCCAGTCGTCCTCGGCCATGCCGTCCTCGAGCGACACGATGGGATAGCGCTCGCACAGCTCGACCCAGTAGGCGACCAACTCCTCGGGCGAGAGCCGGCGGCCTCCCCCTGCAGGACGTACACCCCGTCCTTGAAGAACTCGCTGGGGCCGGGTCGAGGGCGATGGCACCTCGTCGCCCGGGACCGCCCGGCCGCCTCGATGGCCTCCACCAGGATCCACGCCTCCTCGTTCGAGGCCAGGTTGGGCGCGAAGCCGCCTTCGTCGCCCACCGTGGTGGACAACCCCGGGTCTTCAGCACCTGGCTCAGCGGTGGTAGGTCTCGACGCCCCACCGCAGCGCCTCGGAGTACGAGGCGGCGCCCACGGGCATGATCATGAACTCCTGGAAGTCGATGGAGTTGTCGGCGTGGGCCCCGCCGTTGACGACGTTCATCATGGGCACGGGGAGCACGTGGGCGTTGGCCCCGCCGACGTAGCGGAACAGGGCAGCCCGGCTCGACGGCCGCCGCCCGGGCCGAGGCCAACGACACCCCGAGCACGGCATTGGCGCCCAGGCGGCTCTTGTTCGGGGTGCCGTCGAGGTCGATCAGGGCCAGTCGATGCCGCCTGGTCGAGGGGTCGAAGCCGGCGAGGAGCTCGGCGATCTCCCCGTTCACGTGCTCGACCGCACCGAGGACACCCTTGCCGCCGTAGCGGTCGCCTCCGTCGCGCGACTCGGTGGCCTCGTGCACCCCGGTGGGACGCCCCCGACGGCACGATGGCCCGGCCTCTGGCCCGGAGTCGAGGACAACCTCGACCTCGATGGTCGGATTACCCCGGGGTCCGAGGACCTCCCGCGCCGCGATCGTGTTCGATGGCGTCGATTTTCTCGATGATGTCCCTGTTGTAGGTGTTGAGAAGTTACTCGCTGGCCACCGACGGCGGCGGAACCGCCAGCGCACCGGGCGGGTGGCGGCCCTCGGTTCCGCCCCGATTTTCCGCCGGGCGTCCCGCCGCCAGGGCCCGGGCCCGGAACCCGGCGCGGCTCACGGGGACGGGCGCCGGGACGTCCCTCGGCGGTCTGCATGCGCCGGCGGAACGCCCCGGCGTATCCCCGCAACACCGACTCGGGGTCCACCCCCAGCCGGCGGGCCACGTCGGCCAGGGCGAAGAGCGTCTCCCCCACCACGGTCGACGGTCGGCGGCTGACGCCTCGAGGGTCTCCCCCGATGCCTCGGGGGCGGATCTCTGGACGACGGCACCGGGGGCGGGGGCGGGGCCCGCACAGGACGTCGAGCCCCGCCGTCGATCTGGCGCCGGCGATCGCCGGGTTCCGGTGTCCATGCCGAGTGACTGGGCCTTGCGCTGGAGCTTGGCCGCCAGCGCCAGGGCGGGCAGGGCCGGGGATCCCGTCGGTGACGCTCGTCCTTCCCTTCTCGGCCTTCTTCAGGAGCTCCCACCGCGCCGCGACGTCCTCGGGGGTTGGGCCACGGCGTCGCCGAAGACATGGGGGTGGCGCCGGACCAGTTTGTCGTGCAGGGTCCGGGCCACGTCGGCCAGGGTGAAGTACCCTCCTCGGTGGCCGAGGCGCGCGTGGAAGTACACCTGGAACAGCAGATCGCCGAGCTCCTCTTCAAGATGCGACGACGTCGGCGCCGGGCGTCGGGCTCGGTGGCGGCAACCGCCTCGATTCGTCGAGCGCCTCGTAGGCCTCCTCGAGAAGGTGCCGGGCCAGGGATCCATGGGTCTGGCGCTGGTCCCAGGGGCAGTGCTGGCGCAGCCCGCCTGAACCAGGAGGTGCTGATATGCCGATTCCGGCGGGCAGATCAGGCAAGAGCAAAACGCCGCCGGATCCCAGATCGATGTCGGACATGCTGAGAGTGGCCTGATTGAAGGGCGTGAACGAATCCCCCAAAGGAAATGCGCCAGCCGCCGCCGGTCCCAGCTTCACGATGCTATCACCGAAGTCCGAGGTGCCGTCGTAAGTGCCGTTACCGGTCGCGACGAAAGTATTAAAGCTGGCGTCCCCCGCACATCCCGAACCGCCCATC
>CAWIWK010000044.1:0-30345 GCA_963839605.1 uncultured Acidimicrobiales bacterium
GCCGGGCGTCGTGCTGGTAGCCCGTGTTGAAGTGCATCTGGCCGCAGCAGGTCTGTGCCTGAGGGAATTCCACGGTGTGGCCCAGCCGTTCCAACACCGCGACCACAGCCTTTCCCGTCGCCGGAAAAAGCGTGTCGTTATAGCACGTGACAAATAGAGATACGTTCACAGCGCGCCTTTTAAGGTGCTATCGCAGCTATCCTAGCACGCTTCTAAAGTGATAGAGTGTCGGTAAGTACTGGGCTAAAGGGAGGGAACGATGGCACATTCCACCAGGCGAGATTTCTTGAAGACCGCCGCGGGTGTGGGCATGGCGGCCGGCTTGGGCGGCAAGGCCCTCGCCGAGGCCGGCAAGCGCACCGCTGCGGATTGGGTGACCCTCGGGCGCTCCAACGTGAAGGTCACGCGCCTGGCATTCGGCACCGGCAGCAGGAACGGCGCGGTACAGCGGGAACTGGGCCAGGATGGCTTCACGCGCCTGGTGCGCTACGCCTACGATCGCGGCATCCGGTTCTTTGAAACAGCCGAAAGTTATCACGGCATGCCCGAGATGCTGGGCACCGCGCTGAAGGGCCTGCCGCGCGACAGCTATCGTTTGTTAACCAAATACAGTACGCCGCCTTATGGGCCGCCACCAGCGGAGAAAATCGACACGTACCGGCGGCAGTTGAACTCCGAGTACATCGACATCCTGCTGCTCCATTGCCTGCGCCCGCCCGCCTGGCAGCAGGACTACCTGCCGCTCCAGGATGCCATGTCCGAAGCTAAGGATAAGAAGATTATCTTGTCTCATGGCGCTTCGGTGCACGGCTTGCCGGCGCTGCGGACTTTTCCCGGCAATCCATGGCTGGATATCGCCATGATCCGCATGAATCACACGGGCATCCACATGGACACCGAGCAACTGCGCGACACCGCCGATCTCGGCAAAGTGGACGAAGTGGTCGAGCACACCAAGGCCGTTCACCAGCAGGGCATGGGCGTAATCAGCATGAAGCTGGTGGGCGAGGGCAGCTTCACCGACTTTGCCGACCGCGACCGGGCAATGAAGTTCGCCATGAATCTGGGCTGCGTAGACTGCGTCACCCTCGGCTTCAAGAACACCGTCGAGATCGACGAAGCCATCGACCGCATGGCCCGCGTGATGGCGTAGGTAGGGCACGCTTCAGCTTGCCAACGCCCGCCTGCGGGCGGGTTGTTTTTCGCAGCGTCGTGCCGGAAGAAAAGCCGAGATGACTCTCGGCTCGGCAGACTTGACAGTCCGCGCCACGGCGCTAAGAAAACAAACGGAGCCGCGACCATAGGGAGCGGTCGGGCTGTTTACTCAAACCGCACTACGATCCGCACCGTCCCCAGAATCCCCGCCGGTTGCGGCTGTACATTCCTCATATCCTGATCCTGAAACCGGTCGCCGTACTTGGCGATCAGCGCGCGATAGTCCGGCAGCGGCTGTGCGGCAAGCGCGTTGATGGCGAGGTTCGCCACCACGATGCGCAACGTATTCCCGCCTGCACGAAGTTGGTTGGTAATCTCGACCTCATACGGCGGATGCCACACCGAACCGGCACGCTGGCCGTTGAGATAAACAACCGCGGCCTCGCGCACGGGGCTTTCGAGCAGAGCGCGCATGCCGCTGCCACGACGCTCCGGCGCAGGGACCGGTGTGCCTTCGCCAAAATCGAGATAAAAGCGGTGCCGCCCATTGAGCGCCGCAGCGTCCACGGTGAACGTCTTCTCATAGGTTGCCTTACCCGAGAAGTTCTTCAGGCCGGCAACTTCAGTCCAGGAAGCGAGCGAGTCCATCGTCACCGGCTGCGCGGAGCCGGGAAAGTCCACCTTCCAGCCAGCCCTCAGATCCATGAATTCTCGGGGTGGGGCGGTTGGCGCGGGCTTGGCTGGCCCAATCGCCTTTGGGCCGCCAGACGCGAGCGCTGCCATCGCCTCCGCGCCGGAAACGGGAGGCACGAACACCGCCATCGCTCCGGAAAAACAGAGGATGATGCGCGACTCATACGGCGCAAAGTCCAGATCGAGAGAGCGCACCTCCGGTCTGCCGGCGGGCTCCAGTAACTCGGTGGTCTTTCCGGTGAATGGGCCCCACGATTCAAAAGGCGTGCAGGAGGTAAACTTCACCGTGCCATGCACGGGATGGTTGGCTGTGTTGACGAGGAAGTAGATTTCGTACGGTATCATCGAGCGATGAACGAAGCCGATCTCCGGTGGTGCAGTCACATCGGGCGCCAGTAACTTGTGCAGCGTCTCGCCCAGCTTCGCATCGTCTTTCGCCAAATGCCCGCGCGCGCCCGATCCTTCGAACAGCGCATGCGCGAGGTTGCGGATCTGTGGCGTGTCCGTATTGGCCTCCAGGAAGCCTGGCGCCAGCGCTGGAACGCGGCCGGTGGCGATGACGATGCCGCCCTCGCGTACGTACTGCGCGATTTTCGCCAGCGTCTTGAGCGGAATTCGCTCCACGTTCGGCAACACCAGAATGCGGTGTTTCGGATGCTGGATCCCCACCGCGGCGATGGCGTCATCGTCGATGAAATCGAAGTTATAGCCGCCGTCCAGGATCTGCGGAATCACGTTGGCGCCGAGCAGCCGTTCCATCGACTGATTCACCGAATCGTGCCCCAGCGTGAAGCCGGCATAAGCGTCGGCGGTGGGCAGATACAGCGCCACATCGTTGACCGGCTCGCCCTGCCGCAACAGCCAACTCACGCGCTGCAAGTACGCCGTGATATCGGGCATCACGATCCACCACGGGTTGTGTTGATTGAAGACCGCCGCGGCGTAGAAGTGCCAGCCGGGTTCGCCGGCCTGCGGCGGCGAATAGGGCCAGCCGTGGCCCACCAGTTGATTGATGCCGTTCAAAAAGTGCAGGTCGGCTTCCGCCTTCATGTCGAGCGGGGTGGCGCGGAAGACCGGCGAGTGCAGCCATGTCCAAGTCTCCGACGAAGTCACCGGCCGCCCGTACAGATGGCTGGCCGAGGAGGCCCAGCGTGTGGCCGAGAAGCGCCGCCACCCGGAACCCTCGCCTTCCGGCAAATCCACCAGCGCGTTGCTCGAAAGATTCACCGGCGGAATGCCGTAGTTCTGCGAACGGAAGCGCGTGCCATGCGCGGCGGCCCACTGCCGCAGCGGGGTCAGATAATGTTCGTTGGCGAGTTCGGTCAGCGTCTTGCCCCAATCGTGCCGGATACTCGCTGTGATTTCGCCCATGTCGCCGGCCAGCGCGGGAAGATAAGGCGCAAGGTCATAGCCGCGGCGCTTCCGAAACTCCGCCAGGAAACCGCCGGTCCAGTCCGCGCCGTAGACTTCCAAACTGTCGCTGAATACCGCGTATGGCTGGTGCGCACCGAAGGCCTGCATCAAGCGGTCGCCGACATACTTCAGATGGTTTTCGATCGCCGTCGCGCTGTAATGATCGAGCACCGGACCTTCGGCGCCCACCGCCGCGCGCTTCACCGCCTGATGCGTGCGGCTTGCAATAAAGACCAGCACTGTGGCGCCCGCCGCAGCGTCCGGTGAAACATGCATGCCAGCGTCGTCGATATTGGTAATGCGATCGAATCCGTCGCCCCGCGCCACAAACGCCGCGACGAGCTTTTCGCCTTCGGCGATCTTGGGCATCGCCACCGTTCTCGAGTCGGCCGCCACGGTCAGGCGTTCCACACGCAGTCTGGCGGAAGCAAGATCGACGGCCGTGTGCGGCCCGCCGTAGGGCCAGCCGCTGCCGAGCGTGATATCGACGCGCATCCCCAGCTCGCGCGCCTTGTCGTTGGCGAAACGCACGGCGTCGAGAAAGCCATCCGAGAGATACGGCAGATTCGTCAGGCCGCGCGCCGGATCGTCGAGCGTCACGGGATACACGGGCTGGATCTCCACGCCGCCAATGCCTCCGTCCTTCATGGCGCGCAGTTCGCGTTGCAGCTCGGGCTTCTCGACCGCCGGACCGAACCACCACCAGCGCATCATGATCCGGCAATCATCCGGAGGGTGCGCGAAGGCTGCCCTCAGCTTAGCCGCGCCTTCACCGGGACGCGCGGCCGGTTGGGCACAGAGCAAAGCCCCATATGCAACTGCATAGGCCGATAGGACGCTCCATCGCATTCCTACATGCTAATCTAATGCCAGCGCCCCGGCGCAGGCTTTGGTCGGCCCTCAACCGCGGCGCCATTTGTACGATAGGCCAGGCAAAACGTGACGAATAATCGACAGAGCGAACTCATTCACACCGCACTCGACCGGTTTCAAATCGAGCTGCCCAGTTGGGGATTTGCCAACACCGGCACGCGCTTCGGCAAGTTCCAGCAAGCCGCGGCCGCCAGCACCATCGCTGAAAAGTTCAGCGATGCGGGCCAGGTCCATCGATGGACGGGCGTGTGCCCGTCGGTGGCGCTGCATGTTCTTTGGGATCTGCCGAAAGGTGTTGGCGATGTGGATGAGGTGCACTCGCTAGCCGCCACGCACGGCCTGCGCGCGGGCGCCATCAATCCCAATGTGTTTCAGGACCAGATCTACAAATACGGATCGCTCGGCAACCCCGACGCCGCCGTTCGCCAGGCCGCCCTCGACCACTTGCTGGACAGCGTCGAAATCGGCAAGCGCCTGAACAGCCGCGATCTTTCGCTCTGGTTCGCCGACGGCTCCAACTATCCCGGCACGCAGAACATGCGGCAGCGCAAGCACTGGTTCGAAGAGGGCCTGCGGACGGCTCACGCCCGCCTCGATCCCAGCCAGCGCATGCTGGTCGAATACAAGCCCTTCGAGCCCGCCTTCTATCACACCGATATCGGCGATTGGGGGATGGCGCTCGAATTCGCCCGCTCCGCCGGCCCGCAGGCCAAGGTGCTGGTGGACACCGGCCACCACTACCAGGCGCAGAATATCGAACAGATCGTGGCGTGGCTGCTGGATCTAGGCATGCTCGGCGGCTTCCACTTCAATGACCGGCGCTACGCGGACGACGACCTCACCATGGGGTCCATCGATCCCTACCAGGTCTTCCGCATTTTCCACGAGATCCTGTTCTTCGAGTGGGAGACCGGCGCGCGCGCCGATATCGCCTACATGATCGACCAGAGCCACAATTTGAAGGGCAAGATCGAGGCCATGATTCAGACCGTGCAGACGGCCATGGAGCTGTACGCCAAGGCCGCGCTGGTGGATCACGAAAAACTCGCCACGGGTCAGAAGAATTGCTCGCTGGTGGATGCCGAGAACTGCCTGAAAGACGCCTTCTCCACCGACGTGCGCCCCGCCATCCGCGAATGGGCGAAGATCCGCGGCCTGCCTGCCGACCCGATGGACGCCTTCCGCCAGAGCGGCTACCTGGAGCGCGTGACGGCCGAACGTCGCCAGCGGAACATGGCCGGGGTCTCGAGTTACGCATAGGGCTTAAAGTGAAATACCTTGCAACCGGCGTGGCGCACGCACTCATGCGTGCCGCGTCGGCACTCATGCAGACGCAGGGTCCCGTCGCCGCGCGAGAGGCAGGTGTCGAGAAAAGTCTCCGAACAGTTCAACACTCGCGGCAGTTGTTACGAAACGGTCTATAATATGCCACGCTACGCATACCAACTTCGCATCAAGGCCGACGCCATCGAAGAGTACGAGCGCGAACACCAGCGCGTCTGGCCGGAGCTGCTGGCCAAACTCAAGCAAGTCGGCATCTCCGATTACTCCATCTTCCGGCGCGGCCAGGAACTGGTGCTGAGCCTGACCGTCGACGATCTCGACAAGGCATTGGACGAGCTCGACTGCGATCCCGTCAACCAGCGCTGGCAGCAGTTCATGAGCCGCCTGTTCGAGCCGGTGCCAGACCTGCAGCCCGGCGAACGCTTCGCCATGATGAAGGAAGTCTTCCGGTTGGAGTAATCAGGCGGGCACAACCGCCTGCGCGCCCGGGCAGGCCTCGACTCAAAGGTGAGTCCAGCGCAGCGTTGGAGCGAAGCGCGCGAAATCCGTGTCCGCAGTTACCCATTCGCAGCCGCTTTCGACGGCCAGCGCCGCGTGCGCTGCATCCGCCACCAACTTGCCCCGCAGTCGGCCCTGCTCGCATAGCCGACGGAAGATCGCCCAGTGTTGTGGACCGGGGCGAATCAGGCTGCAGGTAGGACGCGCCAGCAAGGCGTCCAGAAAACGGAAGGCCTGTATCGCGCTCGAGGGCGGATCGAAGATCCGCGGGTTGCTTACCACCCGCACAAACCCGTGCAATACCGATTCCGACAGCGCGAACGGCTCCGGGCCGGTCGCCAAACCCCTCAGCCACGCTGCGTACCGCTGGTGGTCGGGCGCCTCTTCCCGGTGGGCGTATACCAATACGTTGACGTCGGGCATTCGCATGCGGGGTCAAGTCCTCCGGCGGCGAAAGCTCGCTTCGTCTTCCTGAGCCGTGAGCGCCGAGGTGCGGCTCAGATCCAGGCCAGGATCCACCAGTTTTCCACGGACGGTGTGCAGCCGGAAGGGCGCGGCCGCGCCGGAAGGCGCTTTCGCCAGCAGGAGCCGGAGCGCATCCTCAACCAGCACGCTGAATGTGATGCCGCGCTCAGCCGCGGATTGCCTGGCGTTGTCCAGCAGTGGATCGGGGAGCGACACGGTGGTTCTCATGCCTCGATTATACTCCGGGTTTGATGCATCTGCATCAATACGTGATGCTTATGCATCTGAGGCGCGCCACGCGCGCAACGCATTACACTGGTCTAGTCAACATCATGCGCACTCTTGCTCTGACCCTCCTCGTCCCCGTCTGCCTGCTGGCCGCCGACGCTCCCAAGCTGCGCCTCGGCGCGGACATCCGTCCTACGCGATACGCCGCCGAGCTGACGGCTGTTCCCGCGGCCGCCACCTTTTCCGGCATCCTCGATATCGACGTCACGCTCGCCAAGCCGGTCTCGCTGGTGTGGCTCAACGCAAACGACCTCATCGTTTTGCAGGCCACGGTCAATTCCCAACCTGCCGTACCTGAGCCGGCCGGCGGTGACTTCATTGCGCTCCGGCTGCCGGCCGCGCTTCCCGCCGGGCCGGCGAAGATCCACATCGTCTACCAGGGCAAAATCAGCGCCAACGGCGCGGCGGGCATTTTTCAGGGCGAAGACGCCGGCACGCCATATCTGTTCACCCAATTCGAAGCGCTTGACGCGCGCCGCACGTTCCCCTGCTTCGATCAGCCCGACTTCAAGACGCCCTGGCAGCTCACCCTGCATATACGCCAGACCGACAAGGCTTTCTCCAACACGCCGCAGATTTCTGAAACCACCGAGCCGGACGGCATGAAGCGCGTGGTCTTCGCCGAAACCAAACCGCTGCCCAGCTACCTGGTCGCCTTCGCGATTGGCCCCTTCGACGTGGTCGACGCGGGTAAGGCCGGCCGCAACCACGTGCCGGTTCGCATCGTCACGCCGCGCGGCAAGGCCTCCCAGGCCCAGTACGCCGCCCAGGTCACGGCCACCATCATCGACCGCCTGGAGAACTACTTTGGCGTCCCCTATCCTTATGAGAAGCTCGACGAAATCGCCATCCCGTTGACGTTCGGGTTCGGCGCCATGGAAAACGCCGGCCTGGTCACCTACGGACAGACCATCCTGCTGGCCGATCCGGCCACCGACAGCATCAGTCGCCAGCGCACTTATGCCTCGATTGCCGCCCATGAGCTGGCGCACCAATGGTCCGGCGACCTGGTGACCACCGCCTGGTGGAATGACATCTGGCTCAACGAAGCCTTCGCCACCTGGATGTCTTCCAGGATTCTGGCCGAGTGGCAGCCGGACTGGAACACACGCCTGACCGACCTCGAAACCAAGTTCGGCGCCATGGGACTGGACAGCCTGGTCACAGCGCGCCAGATCCGCCAGCCCATCGAAGCCAAGGACGACGTCGCGAACGCCTTCGACGACATCACTTACGAAAAGGGCGCGGCCGTCATCCGCATGTTTGAAATGTGGACCGGCGAACGTC
Organism: uncultured Acidimicrobiales bacterium; assembly: GCA_963839605.1. GTDB lineage: Bacteria > Actinomycetota > Acidimicrobiia > Acidimicrobiales > UBA8190 > JBEKVE01. Next base: position 7,957 of record CAWIWK010000044.1, read on the forward strand.
AATTCCGTGCCGGCGTGACCGCTTACCTCAAGCGGTACACTTACGGCAACGCGTCCGCCGACGACTTCCTCGATTCCATCGCCACGGCGGGCAAGCCACAGCTCACCGCCGCCTTCAAGACCTTTCTCGACCAGCCGGGCATTCCGGAGATTTCGGTCGAGCTGAAGTGCACCGGCCAAACGCGTGTGGCCCTCAGTCAGAAGCGTTACTTTCCGCTCGGCTCCACGGGTGCGCAGGGCGCCAATTGGCAAGTGCCCGTTTGCGTGCGATACGAAGCCGCCGATAGCTCCGCCACGGAGTGCTTCCTGCTCGATAAGCCCAGCGCTGATTTCCCGCTCAAGAACGCGTCCTCCTGCCCCGCCGAGATTTTCGCCAACGCCAATTCGACCGGCTATTACGTCACCTCCTACCAGGGAGGACTCCTGGAGAAATTGCTCGGTGAGAAGGGCGAGTGGCTCAACGCCGCCGAGCGCATCACGTTGTTGCACGATCTCAAGAAGTTGGCCGACGCCGGCGACGCCAGGGAGAGCGCCGCGCTCGCCGCCGCGGGCACTTTCGCCAATTCGAGCGAACGCCAGCTCGCCTCCCAAGCCCGCGAAATCGTCGGCGGTGCGCGGAATCTGGTGCCCGCCGCGCTGCGCCCCAATTACGCGGCATTCGTTCGCAAGACGTTTGGCGCCCGCGCGGCGGAGCTGGGCTGGTCGGCCAGGCCGGATGACGACGCCGACACCCGCCTGCTGCGCGCGAGCCTGGTTCCTTTCGTGGCGCGCGAGGGCGAGCACGCTGCGCTTCAAGCCGAGGCTCTGCGCCTCGCCGTGGGCTGGCTGGAAAGCCGCCGGGGCGTCGATCCCGATATGCTGCGTGTGGTGCTCGCGACCGCCGCTTTTTCCGGCGGCCAGGATCTGTTCGACCGCCTGCTCGCGGAGTTGAAGAAGACCCGGGACCGCCATGAGCGCAGTGCCATCATCGCCGCGCTGAGCAATTTCCGCGATCCCAAGATCGTGCAACAGGCGCTCGGCCTGCTCCTCGATCCCCGGTTGGACGTGCGGGAATCGGCCAGCCTGATCTTCAGCGGCCTCGCCGATCGGCAGACCCAATCCCTGCCCTTCGAGTTCGTCAAGGCGCACTATGACGAGGTGCTCAAGCGGGTGCCGCGCGAGGGCGACTTCGATGGCGCCGCGATGCTGCCGTTTGTCGGCGGACCGTTCTGCGACGAGCCCTCCCGCCGCGCCTTCGTCGAGTTCTTTCAGGATAAGGTCGGCAGTTTCCTCGGCGGCCCACGCAATTACGCTCAGGTGCTGGAAGGTATCCGCCTCTGCGAAGCCCGGCACGCCGCGCAATCCGAAGACGTAGCGCAATTCTTCGCGCGGCAGTGACCACCCATGCCGCGCCGGTTGGAACAGGTGAATTTTATGACTCTCCCGCACCATACGCCGCTCCGCCTGCTCGGCGCGATGCTGGCATTCGGCGCGCTTGTCTTCGCACAGGCGCCATCCGCCGCCCCGCGCGCGATCGCCGCGGACCTGAACCAGGTTCGCGGCCCGCACAGCAAGGTCTTCCGCCGTTGCACTGGAGCCGGCCGCGCCAACGAAGGATTACGCGCCGACTGGCAGCAGCAACTCGCCGTGGTCCAGCGCGAGATCGGGTTCGACTATATCCGCATGCACGGCCTGCTGCATGACGATATGGGCGTCTATCAGGAAGATGCCAAGGGCAACCCGGTATACAACTTTCAGTACGTCGATCAACTCTACGATGCGTTGCTGCGCTTGCACATCAAGCCGTTCGTCGAGCTCGGTTTCATGCCCTCCGCCCTGGCCAGCGGAAAGGATACCGTCTTCTGGTGGAAGGGCAATATCACGCCGCCGAAGTCTTACGATAAGTGGGCGGCTCTGATTACCGCGCTGATCCGCCACTGGCAGGGGCGCTACGGCAGAGACGAAGTCAAAACCTGGTACTTCGAAGTGTGGAACGAACCGGATATTAAGCCGTTCTACACATCCACTCTCGAAGAGTACTTGAAGTTGTATCGGGTTACCGCCGAAGCCATCAAGAAGATCGATCCAAGCTACCGCGTCGGCGGGCCGGCGTCCGCCATCCCCTTCCGCTTCGAAGAGGCGTTGGTCCAGTTCTGCGCGCGGGAGAAGGTGCCGATCGACTTCGTTTCCACCCACGCGTACGGCGTCAAAGAAGGCTTTTTCGACGACACCGGAAACCGTGGAACCGTGCTCGATGCCGATCCCGGAGCCGTCCGCGACCGCATGGTTCATTCCCGCGAATTGATCCGCAACTCGCCGCTGCCCAACCTCGAGCTGCATTTCACCGAGTGGAGCTCTGCCTATACGCCCACCGATCCGATTCACGACCAGTATCATCAGGCCGCCTTCATCCTCGACAAGATCAAGGGCGCCCAGGAATCCGTCGATTCCATGTCCTATTGGGTCTTCACCGACATCTTTGAAGAAAACGGCCCTCGCATGACCCCGTTCCACGGCGGCTTCGGCCTGCTCAACTACCAGGGCATCCGGAAGCCCGCCTACCATGCCTATCGATTCCTCAGCCGGCTGGGCGGGACCGAACTGGTCAATGCCGACAAGTCGTCCTGGGTCTGCACCGATCGGGACGGAGGCATTCAGGTGCTCTTTTGGGATTTCACGCCCGTCGCACCGCCAGACAAGGCAAACGATCAGACTTTTTACAAAGCCGACCTGCCTGCGGCGCCCAAGCCGCCCGTATCCGTGGATCTGACGAATCTCCCGGACGGCACTTACTTAGAGCAGGTTTATCGGGTAGGTTACCGGCAGAATGACGCCTACACAACTTATCTGGATCTGGGCGCGCCGGCGCAACTCACCAAAGCGCAGGCCAGCGCGATTTCCTCGGCCGCCAGCGGCGAGCCCTCCTTGAGCCGCGTCATATCCGTGCGCGATGGGCGCTTCCAGTTTCAGGCTCCCCTCACAGCCAACGAGGTTTGCCTGATCGTATTGCGCAAGATGTAAGCCCTGTGGGGCAGCTTGGTAAGCTGCGTGCCGATTGGCAATCGGCACGCGAGGCGATTATCAATCGCCTCGGAGGATATCATCCTGCCCCACATGCAACCGAAATCCTTGCGCGCTTCTAGAAGATCGTTGCCGGCCTGGTATCCGTACCCACCGCAATCGCGTGCGGCACGTGTTCGCTCGGCGGCACATTCAACAGGCGGGGCCGCAGCAGCAGGATAACTTCGTCGCGCGACGTGTCATGCTCGTGCGAACTCACCAACGGACCCAGGAAGCGGATCTCCGACAGGCCGGCCAACCCGGCGATATTATGTCCTTCATTTGTGTCCAGCAAACCGGCCACTGCCGCCCAATCGCCGGTCTTCAGCCGCACTACCGATTTCAGGCTGCGGTTGGAAACCACCGGAACACCGTTGACGGATTGACCTGTCAGCAGCTTCACCTCGGCCTCGATATCGAGCGTCACTTCGTTCATATCGTGCACCACCGGCGTCAGTTTCAAACTCAGTCCTAGATCCTCGAATGTGAAGGAAGGAGCCGGCGTGTAGATGGAGGTCCCGTTGCTTCCGCTGCTGATCGCGCCCACGCTGAAGCTCACCTGGACGGTCTGCGTGACACCCGCCGCCGTGATGGTGACGGCGCCGATGTAGGTGTCCGCGGTAAGGCCGGAAGGATTTGCAAACACGGTGAATGTTACGGGCGTTGCGCCTGCTATTGTGGCGCTGACGGTCGAAAGCGAAAGACCGGACCCGGTAACGCTCGCCGACAAAGCGCCACTGATGTCGCTGGTCACCGTTACGCTTGCCGACACGGTGGATCCATCCAGGGAGGCACTAAGAGTTACCGGATTCGGCGTCACGGTGAGGCCGCTGGCGGTTCCCCCGTTCACCGTCAGAGTCACGTTGATGTACGCGATGGAGCCATCCGATCCGGTCAATCTCACGGTGCCTTGGTAAGTACCCGTGCCGAGACTCGCCAGACTGGACGCCGGTTCGAGGACGAGAGTGGTGGGCAGCGTCCCCGTCAGACTCGTTACGCCGCTCACCAGCAGCCAGGAACTCGCGCTCGATGCGGTTGCGGTGAAAGTGACGGTGTTGCCGGTGCTGGTGACCGTCACGCTGGTGGGGGCCGGCAAGCTCCCGCCGGAGGTGTAGGTCCACGGAATCGAAGACCGGCTCACTTGCACGCTTCCGCTCGAAGTCACAGTAAAGGTCACCAGCGTTTCCTGGGTCACGTCTCCCACGGTTACGCTAAGAATGCCGAGGTAGGTTAACGCGGAAAGACCCGTGGGATTCCCGTAAACCGTAACGTAGGCCGGAGTGTTGGCCGCCACCGTGCTCGCGGAGACCGAAACCGAAAGACCGGACCCGATCACGCCGGCCGTCAAGGTCCCATCCGCCGCGCTGGTCACCGCGTCCGTTTGTTGCACCGATAAACCGCCGGCCGCGCTGCCGAGCGCGATCGGGCTGGGCGAAACAGTCAGATCCGGCGCACCGCCGTTGACCGCCAGGGTGACGGTGAAGTATGTGACGGAGCCGTCCGATCCGCTCACCTGCACCGTGCCCAGGTATGCGCCCGTTCCGAGCGCCGCGAGCGCGCCGCCGGGGGAAACGGTCAAGGTCGCCGGCAGGGTTCCCGAAACGGTTGCCGCCGAATTCACCACCAGCCACTGGCTCGAACTCGCCACCGTGGCCGTGTAACCGATGGCTCCATTGCTGCTCGTGACCTTTATGCCGGTGTCCGTCGGTGGTGTGCCTGCGGAGGCGTAAGTCCATGCCAGCGTATTCCGGCTCAGTTGCAGAGTCCCTACGCCCGTGGCGGTCCCGGTTCCGCTGCCAGTCCCGGTGCCAGGCACTGTGCCCGTGCCGCCCGAGGTGGTCGCCGAAGAGCCCGTCTCTCCGAAATAGCCGCTCGTGAGCACAGGGTAGCGGTTCCCTACGTGCAGCGTTGTAGGCTGCCGTTCTTCGCCGCGCAATTCGGTGGCCCACAATACCTTGCCGGCGCTTTCGCTCATTTGCGCTGCCGCAGCGGCGTCCATGATTCCCATCCCGATCAACGATTTGCCGCCGCCGAAAGAGAGCAACCCGCCGATGCTCGTCGGTAGAGTTACCTGATTGCCCAGCCAGTTCGTCAGCGTGTTCAGCGAGAACATGGTCGGGAAATTCACGCCGTACGTGGTCGTCTTGTCGCGGCTGACTTCCACCAGTTTCACATCCATCATTATCTGGGCCCGCGGGTAGAGAAGCTGCTCCAGCAGCGCCTTGGCCGGCAGCACGCGCGACAGGCGGTCGCGGATCACCAGGGTTCTCGTCTGCGAATCTATGGCTACTTTTTCAATCGCCGTCGCCTGCTTCACGGCGTCCACCAGGCTGGTGAATTCCTGCTGCACCCCGGCGTCCGGCAGAGGTATGGTCACTGCCACCACCGGCTCGTTTTGTGTTCGCTTGAGCGCCGTGTCCTTGGACACCAGAAACAGCTTGGGCGACAGCGGCACGATGAAGGTTCCCGATGCGAATTCCAACCCTTGCAGCGCCTCCCGGTACCCTACGCCGTCCAGGCGGAAGTGCAGCGCGGGCATTGGCTGGTAGTCGCTGTCGAAGACGCAGTCCAGGCCAAAAGCTTTGGCCACGTCCTCATACACCTTCTTCGAGTCACCACTCAGATCGAGGTCCCGGATCAGGTCGCCGCCCGCCAGATCCGAGGGTGGCAACACCTTCCTCGCATCCGCCAGGTCGCCCGTAGTGGCGGCCTCCGGCCCGCGACAGACCCTCGGCCACGGCCGGGAGCGTGCGGGCCCGGAAGTGGGCGGCGGTGTTGAAGGGCATCACCAGCAGCCCGTCGGCCACCTCGGCGGCCAGGGCAACCATCTGCGGCCCCAGTCCTCCGACCGCGATCGGCGGCGTCCCGTGGGGGTGCGGCCCGGGGTTGAACATGGGGGGCATCAGGGTGTGCGAGGAGAACTCACCCCGGAAGTCGAGTCGCTCCCCCGTCTCCCAGCTGGCGAAGATGGCGCGCAGCGCACCGACCAGCTCGCGCATGCGGGCGATCGGACGGTCGAAGTCGGCGCCGTAGCGCTTTTCGACCTGGGCCCGGATCTGGCTGCCCAGACCGAGCGTGAACCGGCCCCCGGACAGCAGCTGCAGGTCCCACGCCTGGTGGGCCAGCTGCACCGGGTTGCGGGGGAAGGCGATGGCCACGTTGGTGGCCAGCTCCAGGGTGGACGAGGCGCCGGCGGCCAGGATCAGCGGGGTGAAGACGTCATGGGGCCCCTCGAAGGTGAAGGCCCCGTCGACACCGAGGGCCTCCAGGCGGCGGGCGTGTTCGGCCGCGTCCGCCAATCCGGCCAGCTGGGTGTCGAAGCGCATCGGGCCATGCTCCCACCGACCGGGACGGTCCGCGCCCCCGTCCCGTCCCCGGGACCGCGCCCCGACCCCGGTCCGGTCGGCCACCGGTGCGACACGATCGGGACCAAGGACCCTCACCGGGTCCGGGACCCGGTGACACACTGGGACGATGCCACCGAAGATCTGCACGCCCGAGGAAGCCGCCGCCCTGGTCCGCCCCACCGACGCCGTCGGGTTCGGCCTGGGGCCGGCGAACCCGGACGCCTTCCTGACCGCTCTCGGCGGCCGGGACGACTGGGTCGACCTCACCTTCGGTGGCGCCCTGCTGCTCGGGTTCTACCCCGTGCTGTCCCACCCAACGTGACCTACCGCTGCGGGTTCTTCGGTCCGGCGGAGCGGATCATGCTGGCCGACGGGGCCAACATCGAGCTGGTCCCCGGCGATTTCGCCAGTTCGCCCCGATCCTGCGGCGCTACGACCCCCGGGTCATGACCGTCCTGGCCGCCCCGCCGGAGGACGGCACCGTCAACCTCTCCCTCCACCTGGGGGCCACCTACGACGAGCTGGTGCTCGCCGGACGCGACCCGGACCGCCTGCTGGTGGTCGAGGTCAATCCCAACCTGCCCCGCACGTGCTCGCTGCCGCCCGACTACACCAACCTCCTGCCGCTCGACATCATCGACGTCCTGGTGGAGGCCTCGGGGGCGCCGTTCACCCTCCCGCGCCCCCACCGGACGAGCATCGACGAGGCCATCGCCGACGTGGCCCGGTCGTTCGTGGCCGACGGCGCCACCCTCCAGATCGGCATCGGTGCCGTGCCCAACATGGTGGCGTCCAAGCTCGCCGACGGGCCGGGCGGGGGCTACGGCGTCCACTCCGAGATGTTCACCGACGGCCTCATGCTGCTCCACAGGCCGGGAAGGTCACCAACGACGCCAAGCGACTGTTCAACGGGGTGTCGATCACCACGTTCGCCCTGGGGTCCGCCGAGCTCTACCGCTGGCTCGACGGCAACGGCGACGTGGCCTTCGTCCCCGTCCAGGTGGTCAACGACCCGACGGTGATCGCCCAGAACCACGCCTTCGTGTCCATCAACGGTGCGCTGAGCGTCGATCTCTACGGCCAGGTCGTGGCCGACAACATCGACGGGCGGCAGATCTCCGGGGTGGGCGGGCACGAGGACTTCGTGGCCGGCGCCGAGATGCGCCTCGACGACCACTCGCTGGTCTGCCTGCGGTCGACCGCCGTGTCGAACGGGGTGACGCGGTCGAGGATCGTGCCCGTCCTGCCGGAGGGCTCCGTGGTCTCGACCCCCCGCCACCACACCGGCGTGGTCGTCACCGAGTACGGCGCGCCGACCTGTCGGCCGCACCGTGCGCGAGCGGGCGAGCGACCTGGCCGAGATCGCCCACCCCGACTTCCGCGACGAGCTGCCGCGCCGGGCCGCCACCCTCGGACGGCACTGACCGCGTGCCCGCGCCGCGGATCCCCCGGTCGGCCCGCCGCCGGTGGTGGTGGGCGCCACACGGCGCTCCGCGTCGCCAGCTTCAACGTCCACATGGGCGTGGACGGCTGGGGCCGCCCCTTCGACGTCCTGGCCGAGTGTGCGGCGCTCGACGCGGACGTGCTCGTCCTCCAGGAGGCGTGGACGCCCGACGACGGCCCCCCGGGACCGCCGCCCTGGTGGCCGACCACCTCGACTACCACGTCGTGGCCGAGGCCCACCTGGCCCACGCCCGGCTCTTCGCCCCGCTCCCCGACGCGTCGTCCCGGTGGGGGCCCCGCCTCGGCCAGGTGCGCAAGACCCTGTGGCTCGACGACGAGCGCTGGAAGGTGCCGGCCGGGTCCCGCGAGCGTGGCGCCGAACGCGGGCACTGGGGGATCGCCGTGCTGGCCCGGGTGGACTGCCGCGACCCGGGGTCCTGGACCTGGGGAAGCTCCGACGGGACCCGGCGCGGCGGGCGGTGATCCGGTGCACGACCGGCCTCGGGTCCGGCGAGCTGGTGGTCCACGGGACCCACATGTCCCACATCACCCATCTGTCGCCGGCCCAGTACCGGCGTCTGGCCCGCCTGCTGCCCCCGCCCGACCGTCCGGCCCTGCTGGCCGGGGACATGAACATGTGGGGGCCGCCGGCGTCGCGGTTCTTCCGCGGGTGGCGGCGGGCCGTGGTCGGGCGGACGTGGCCCTCGCACCGCCCGCACAGCCAGCTCGACCACATCCTGGTCACCCCGGCCGTCACCGTGGTCGACGCCCGGGTGGCCGCGGCGTCGGGCTCGGACCACCGCCCGGTGGTGGTCACGCTGGGATCGGCCGGGCCGGCCGGGGGCACGGCCCGGCGGTAGCGTCCTTCCATGACCGACACCCTGGAGGACTTCGAGCGCTCGGAATTCACCGCCGAGGGCACCACCCGCACCGTCTGGCGGACCGGTTCCGGGCCGGCGGTGATCGTGATGAGCGAGATCCCCGGGATCACCCCGAACGTGGCCCGGTTCGCCCGCATGGTGGCCGGCATCGGCTGCACGGCGGTCGTGCCCCACCTTTCGGCACCGACGGCCGCGACCCGTCGGTGCCCTATGCGCTGGCGTCGCTGGCGAAGGGCTGCGTCTCCAGGGAATTCACCGTCCTGGCCCTCAACCGGACCAGTCCGATCACCTCGTGGCTGCGGGTGCTGGCCCGGGCCGAGCACGAGCGGTGCGGCGGACCCGGGGTGGGGGCCGTGGGCATGTGCTTCACCGGTGGGTTCGCCCTGGCCATGATGGTCGACGACATGGTCGTGGCCCCGGTGCTCAGCCAGCCGTCGCTGCCGTTCCCCCTCGTGCCGGGCCCACCGGCGGGCGCTGGGCATCAGCGATGCCGACGTCGAGCGGGTGGTGGAGCGGGGGCCGCCGGGGTGTGCGTGCTCGGACTGCGGTTCACCGGTGACAAGGTGGTCCCGGCCGAGCGGTTCGCCGCCCTGCGCGAGCTCCTGGGGGACGGGTTCGTCGGTGTGGAGCTCGACTCGTCGCCCGGCAACCCGCACGGGCACCGCAAGGGCGCCCACTCGGTCCTGACCGAGGACCTCGACGACCGGCCCGGTACGCCCACCCGCGTGGCACTCGACCAGGTCCTCGACCTCTTCCGCACCCGGCTCCTGGTCTGAGGGTCCGACGTCGGTGGAAGGCTGGCCGATGCCTGGCGGGACCGGGGACACGACCGGGTCCTCGGCGGGCACCGGGTGTTCACCGTCGACGTGCCGGCCGCCGGACCGGATGCCGCACCGCCGCTCCTGGTGCTCCACGGCTTTCCAACCTCGTCGTTCGACTTCCACCGGGTCGTCGACGCGCCTGGCCGCCCATCGGCGGGTGGTCCTGTTCGACCTCCTGGGTTTCGGCCTGTCGGACAAGCCCGACCGGGCGTACCGGCTGGTCGACCAGGCCGACCTGGCCGTGACGTTGTGCGCCGAGCTCGGTCTCGAGCGGCTCGGCCTACTCACCCACGACATCGGCGACACGGTGGGCGGCGAACTCCTCGCCCGGCAGCTCGAGGGGGCGTGGGACGTCGAGGTGACCGACCGGGTCCTGGTCAACGGGAGCGTCTTCATGGACCTGGTGCACCTGAGCGACGGCCAGCGGCTCCTCGAGTCCCTGCCCGACGAGCGCCTGGCCGCCGGGGTGCTCGACCGGGCCACGTGGTGCTGGCTGGGCTGGTGGCCACGTTCGCGCCCGGCCGCCCGTCCCCGCCGCCGAGCTCGACGCGCGCTGGGCAGCTGATCTCGGAACAGGGCGGCGAGCGCCTCCTCCCCCGCCTGGCCCGCTACATCGAGGAGCGACGGGTCCACGAGGGGCGGTTCACCCCGCCGCTCCTCGACCACCCGTCGCCGCTCGCCGTGGTGTGGGGCGCCGACGACCCGATCGCCGTGCCGGCCATGGCCGACCGGCTGGCCACCGCCCGGCCCGACGCCCGGGTCACCTGCTCGACGGCGTGGGCCACTACCCGATGGTGGAGGCGCCGGAGCGGTTCCTGGCCGCGCTGGCCTGACCGGCCCGACCCGGCCGCCGCCCGGCGCGACCGCCGTCAGGCGGTGGCCAGGATCTCGCCGTGGAGGGCGGCGAACCACCCGTCCGGGGAGGCCGCCCACCGCCGCCAGCCGTCGGCGAAGGCGGTCAGGTCCGCCGCATCGGCGATGCCGTGGCCGAGGAGCTGGTCGGCCATGCGCGACCGGGTGAACCGGTCGGCCCACAGCCCGCCCCACCACGCCCGCTCCTCGTCGGTGGCGAAGCACCACACCGACGCCGAGCGGGACCACCTCGGTGAACCCGGCGGCGTGGGCCCACCCGAACAGCAGGCGGCCGGCGTCCCAGTGGGCCCGGTTCGTCCGGGTCAGCTCGCCGTAGGCGGCGATGGCCCGGGCCAGGTCGGCATCCGCGCGGGGCGTAGGTGAAGGCCGGGTAGTCGCCGTCCCGGGCCGCCACCAACCCGCCGGGGCGGCAGACCCGGCGCATCTCGACCAGGGCGGCCACCGGGTCGGCCACGTGCTGGAGGACCTGATGGGCGTGGACGACGTCGAAGGAGTCGTCGGCGAAGGGCAGGGCGAACAGGTCGGCCACCTCGAAGGTGACCGCCGGGCCACCGGCGGCGGCCGTCATCGCCCCGGGCGTCGTCGACCACCCCGGCGGCGGCGTCGACTCCCACCACGCGGCCCGGGGCCACGGCCCGGGCCAGGTCCACGGTGAGCGTCCCGGGACCGCAGCCCACGTCGAGCAGGTCGAGCCCGGGCCGAGCCGGGGCAGCAGGTAGGCGGCCGAGTTGGCCGCGGTCCGCCAGCGGTGCGAGCGCAGGACGGCCTCGTCGTGGCCGTGGGAGTAGGTGGTGTCGGGCATCCGTCCAGCATGCGCCCGGTCCCGGGCCAGTTGCAAAGCACGATTCCGAAGCCATCGACATAAGCTGAACCAATGGCGTCGACCGAGTGGCTCCGCACGTTCGTGGCCGTCTACCGGGGCGGCTCGGTCACCGAGGGGGCCCGGCGTGCGCAACCTGTCCCAGCCCGCCGCCAGCCAGCAGCTCCGGGCCCTGGAACGGGCCACGGGCTCGCCGCTGTTCGTCCGGACCCCCCACGGTGTGGAGCCCACCCGGCCCGGCCGGGAGCTCTACGTGGGGGTGGCCGACGCCCTGGACCGACTGGAGCCGCTGCTGGCCGGGCTCGACGGAGGTCGGTCCGACCGCCGCCGGGGCCCTGCGCTTCGGCTCGTCGCCCGAGTACTTCACCTACGGACGTGGTCCCCCGCACCGCCCCGGGGCGGACCGCTCACCGTCCGGTTCGGGACCGACGCCGAGCTGCTGGGCCTGCTGCAGCGGGGCGAGCTCGACGTCGTCGTCACCACCGGCGACCCGGGCCGGCGGGGACTGGCCGGCCGACCCCTCGGGGTGACCAGGTTCGTCCTGGTGGCCGCGCCGGGCACGGGTCCCCGCGGTCGCCGGCACCGGCCGAGCTCGGGCGGGTCCTGGCCGGTGCCCCCTGGGTCGCCTACAGCGCCGAGCTGCCGCGTACCCGTCGGTTCTGGCAGGCGTCCCTGGGACGACCGTTCGCCGGCGACCTCCGGCTGGTGGCCCCGGACCTCCGGCCGTGGCCGGCGCCGTGGCCCGCGGCCTCGGGATCAGCCTGCTGCCCGAGTACGCGTGCGGCCGAGGGCCTGGCCGGCGGTGCCCTGGTCGAGGTGCACCCGGTGGCCGACGTCGTCCCGCCGGAGGCCTGGTTCGCCTCGGCCCGCGACGCCGACCTCGTCCGGACCCCGGTCACCCGGTTCGTCGAGGATCTCAGGGTTCCGGGAGCCGCCTGACCGACACGCCCCGGCCACGCCGGCCACCGGTCGCCCGTCCTCCAGGTAGACGCGTGCCGGAGGCCGACATCGCCGGGGCCACCCGCCGGCCCACCGGTCCGCTGAACAGCCGGCCCGGCCTCGTCGGGAGCCACCCACCGGTGGTCCTCGATCTCGGCCTCCTGGAGCACCACCCCGTCCCGGTCCGGGGGCGGGCACCACCCCGCAGTCGAACAGGAAGCGCACCCCTCCCGGACGCCCGGGACGGGGGTGCAGGAAGTCGACGCAGGCCAGGCGCCCCGCCGCACGTCAGGCCGGTCTCCTCGGCCACCTCCCGGCGGCAGGCCTCCCACGGCGACTCGCCGTCCTCCTCCATCTGGCCGCCGGGGACCGTCCAGCCCCTCTTGTAGGTCGGCTTGAGGACCAGGATGCGTCCCCCGTCGTCGTGGAGCAGGGCACCGGCCGAGGCCGGCACCCGGGGCAGCACGTACTCGCTCACCCGTCCATCATCCTCGTTCCCGCCGGTCGGCGGTGCCACCTCGGGAACATGTCGACGCTGTTCGAACACCACGTCCACCCCTGGATCGCCAAGCGCAAGGCCCAGACGCCCACCAAGGTGGCCGACCAGCTCAAGTCCGACACCGGCTACCAGCGGTTCAACAAACGCCTGGCCGTGGTCATCACGACCAACGTCGGGCACCATGACCAGCGCCTACCTCTTCTGCGTGCTGGCCTTCCTGTCCCTGCCCGCCGTCCTGTCCGGCCTCGGCGGTCCGTTCACGGGGGTGTTCCCGTCGTTCATGGTCAAGGCCTCACTGATCGCCCTGATCGCCTGGATCGCCCAGACGTTCCTCCAGCTGGTGCTGCTGCCGATCATCATCGTGGGCCAGAACGTCCAGGCCGAGGCGTCCGACAAGCGGGCCGAGGCCACCTACCAGGACGCCGACGCCGTCCTCCACGAGGCGCTCCAGATCCAGGCCCACCTGGAGGCCCAGGACGCCGCCATCGAGCGGATCCTGACCATGGTGGCCCGAGGGGCCACCCCGTCCGACGCCGCCGGTCCGCCGGCGTCGACACCGCCCGCACCCCACCGGTCACCCCGTCGTGACCGGACCCCCCAGGGCGGCCGCGGCCACGTCCTTCGCCCAGCGGTAGTCGGGCTTGCCCGACGGGGACCGCCGGACGACGTCGACGAACACCACCTCGCGGGGCAGCTTGTAGCCGGCCAGGTGGGCCCGGCAGTGCTCCCGCAGCTCCTCGGTCCCCGGCGGCGCATCGAGGTCGGGGCGCAGCTGCACCACGGCGGTGACCTGGGAGCCCCACCGCTCGCTCGGCGTGCCGACCACCGTGGCGTCGAACACCGCCGGGTGGCTCTTCAGCGCCCGCTCGACCTCTTCGGGGAAGACCTTCTCGCCCCCGGTGTTGATCGAGACCGAGCCGCGGCCGTACACGGCGATGGTGCCGTCGGCCAGCACCTTGGCCATGTCCCCGGGGACGGCGTAGCGCACGCCGTCGACGACCGGGAAGGTGGCGGCGGTCTTGGCCTCGTCCTTGTGGTAGCGGAGCGGGATGTGGCCGCTGGTGGCCAGCATCCCCATGCGACCGTCCCCCGGGTCGCACAGCGTGCCGTCCTCGGCGATGACCGCGTTGGACGGATCCATGGCGAACACCGGGGCCCCGTCCTCGTCCTGGCCGACGAGGGTGCCCTGGCCGCCGGTCTCCGAGGCGCCGAACCCGTCGAGCACCACGACATTGGGCAGCAGGCCGACCAGCGCCTCCTTCACCGGGCGACAGGATGGCCCCGCCCGATCCGTAGATCAGCAGCGGTGGCAGGTCGAGGCCGTCGGTCCCGTGCCGCTCGAGGTGGTCCACGATCGGCCGGGCGTAGGCGTCCCCGATGGTCATGACCACGCTGACCTGCTCGTCGGCGATGACCCGCAGGGCGAACGCGGGGTCGAAGCCAAGGTCGCGGATGAGCACGTGGGGGGCGCCCGAGAGCAGGGACTGAAGCCGATCCACCATCCGCCGCCGTGCATCAGGGGCACAGGGTGAGGGTGCCGGCGAGCGGGTACCCGCCACCGGCCCGGGCGGCCACGTCGTCCAGACCGGTGACCGGGCGAGCCCCAGGGCCGGGTTGCCGCCACCGCCCACCGCCGACAGGTAGATGTCCTCGTGGCGCCACATCACGCCCTTGGGCATCCCGGTGGTGCCGCCCGTCCACAGCCCGTAGAGGTCGTCGGGGCCCCGGCCCGCCCTCGGGCCGATGGTCGGGATGGTCGGCCAGCAGCGTCCTCGTAGCGCCGGTCGGCCACGACCACCGTGCACGGCCACGCGGGTCCGCCGCGGCACGGACGGCCCGGTCCTCGAGGTCGGGCTCGGTCACCACCAGCCTGAGGTCGGCGTCGTCGAAGAGGTAGTCGAGCTCCTCGTCGACGTAGCGGAAGTTCACGTTGACCGGCACCGCCCGCACCTTGAACGCCGCCAGGGTGGCCTCCACGTACTGGTTGCCGTCGTAGAGGTGGCACCCGACGTGGTCAGCCGGTCCGATCCCGAGCGCGACCAGGGCGTGGGCCAGCCGGTTGGCCCGGGCGTCGAGTTCGGCGAAGGTCAGCCGCACCTCGTCGCCGGCGGTGGAGCGCACGACCAGCGCGGGGGCTCGGGCTTGGTGTCCACCACGGTCTCGAAGATGTCGGCGAAGTTGAGTCCGGCCATGGTCCCCCCCTGGCTCGTGATGTCGTCCGAGCGTACCAATCCGCCCGGGCCCGGCCCGGGCGACCGGCTCACACCAGCGTGAGCTCCACCGCCCCGCCGTCCGGGTCGACCCCGGCGAGCACGGAGCCGGGGACCGTCATCGACCGGTGGGGGGTGGCGTGGCGGAGCCGGTGGCGCCCGATCTCGGACCCGCCCTGGCGGGCCACCACCAGCCGGTGGTCCGAGAACGACCCGGTGCGGACCAGCAGCCGGTCGGGCCGGTCGGACGGGTCGACGACGGAGGGGACCACCGAACGCAGCGGGTCGGCCACGGTGACCGCCAACCCGGCCGCCGGGGCGCCTGCCGCACCCGGACGGCCTCCGCCCACGACGCGGCCAGCCGTCGCGCCGCCTCCCGGCCCCCGAGGGCGGCGAGGCCGGCGGTGTCGCCCCGGCTGGACCAGCGCCGCCGGCCGCCAGGACCCCGGGCCGCGAGGTGCGGCCCCCGACGTCCGTCCGGGGCCCCCGGGTCGCCGGGTCCAGGACGACGCCGGCCCGGCGGGCCAGGTCGTGGTCGGGGATCCAGTCACCGGTGAACACCACGGTGTCCGCCGCCAGCCGGTCGACGGACCCGGACCGCAGGTCCTCGACGTCGACCGCCTCCAGGCGCCCGTGCCCGTGGAGGCCCACCACCCGGGACCCGGTGCGCAGGGGGACCCGCAGGCCGACCCGGACGGCCAGGGCGAAGGCGGCCAGCGTCTGGTGCCGGGGCAGGTCGGTCACCATGGCCACGGTGGCCACGCCGGCGTCGGCGGAGGGTGAGCACGGCCGAGTAGGCCACGTGCTCGGCCCCGACCACACGGCCCGTCGACCCACGGCCAGTCGGTGCAGCGTGCACCCACTGCTGGAGCTGGCCGGTGGTGAACACGCCGGCCGGACGGTCCCCGGGCACCAGCCGGGCGGGCGCGGGACGCTCGCGGGCCCCGGTGGCCAGGAGGACCACCGCGGGGCGGACCGAGTCGATCCCGTCGGGACCGACCAGGGTGACCGTACCGTCGTCGGCCAGGTCCGCCACCGTGGTCGAGGTCCGGATCCGGGCCCCCGACTCCTCGGCCCGGCGGGTGAGCAGCCGGGCGTAGGCGGGACCGGTCAGCGACCGCCGCAGGTCCTGGAGTCCGAAACCGCCGTGGTCGCAGTGGCGGGGCACCCCACCCGGTACGTCGGCTCCCGCTCGACCACCAGCACCGGCCCGATGCCCGGACACCCAGCTCCCGGGCGGCCGAGAGGCCGGCCGGGCCGGCGCCCACCACCAGGACGGCCGGGTCCGTCACCGTGGTACCCGGGTCAGCACGCCGGGATCGGTGCCCGTCTCGGCGGCGACCAGGGCCACCACCTCGGCGGCGCAGTAGAAGCCCTGGCACCGACCGTTCATGGCCCGGGTGCGGCGCCGCAGGCCGCCCAGGCCGGTGGCCGGGACCTCGGTGCGGCAGGCGTCACGGACCTCGCCCCGGCTCACCTGCTCGCAGTGGCACAGCACCGTGCCGTAGGCCGGATCGGCGGCGATCCTCGCCGGGTCCCGGGTCGGGCGGACCTGGACCCTCGCCCAGCGGGGGCATGACCGGTGCCGGCGACACCACCGGCACCGCCGGACCACCGGGCCCCGGCGCCGGCGAGCAGTCCGGCGACGTGCTCGGCGATGGCCGGCGACGCCGTCAGCCCGGTCGAGCGGATCCCGCCCACCGTCACGTACCGCAGCTCGGCGTGGAGCCGGATCTGGTAGTCGCGGTGCTCGGTGGCGGCCCGCAGCCCGGCGTAGGTGGCGGTCACCTCCTCGTCGACCAGCGCGGGGAGGATGCGCTCCCCCGCCGCCAGCAGCCCGGCCAGGCCGTCGGCCGTCGTGCCGGTGTCGGTCCGGTCGTCGAGGTCCTCGGCCGTGGGGCCGACGAGGACGTTCCCCCACACCGTGGTGGCGACACCAGGACCCCCTTGGTGCGCTCGGTGGGGACCGGCAGGAGGATGTGCGAGACGAGGTGCCGGGCGAGCTTGTCGAAGACGACGAGCTGGCCCCGCCTGGCGTCACCATGAAGTCGTCCCGGTCGAGCATCCGGTCGACCGTGTCGGCCCCAGCCCGGCGGCGTTGACCAGCCACCGGGCCCGGACCACGCCGCCGGGTACCCGGATCTCGTGGCCGTTGTCGGCCACGGTCGACCCCCCGGACCGGGGTGGCCAGGCGCAGGTCGGCCCCGGCCGGACCGCCTCGGTGGCCAGGGCCAGGGTGACCGACCACGGGTCGATCGCCCACTCGCCCGGCACCAGCAGTCCCGACCGCGCCCCGGGGCCGAGGTGCGGCTCCCGCCGGCGGACCTCGTCGGCGTCGACGACCTCGGCGTCCGCGGCCGTTGGCCGCCGCCTTCGCCGGAGGTCCGGGAGGCGGGCCTCCTGCTCCTCGTCCCAGGCCACGACCAGGGCGCCGGTGCGCTCGACGGCGATGCCGGCGGCGGCGGCGTAGTCCGCCAGCAGCTCGTGTCCCCGGGCGACCAGCCTGACTCCAGGGTGCCGGGGACCGTGTCGAACCCGGTGTGGAGGATGGCCGTGTTGGCCTTGGACGTCCCCTCGCCCACGTCGTCGGCCCCGTCGAGGACCACCACGGCGGCACCGGCCACGGCCAGGTGCCGGGCGACGGCGCACCCGACCACACCCGCACCCACGACGGCGACGTCGACGGTCCCCCCGCGGGTCCGCCCACCGGTCAGGCCCCGTCCGACGCGGCGATGGCCCGGTCGGCGGCGGCGGCGAACCGACGCCAGCAGCTCGGCCGCCCGGTCGGCCCCCATCCGCGGCTCGTAGCGGGCGGCCGGATCGGGACGGGGACCGCCGAGCCGTGGTGCGGTCGTCGAGCCCGATCCGGGCGAGGGCGGCCACCCCGAGGGCGGTGGCGTGCGGCGAGGCGAACGACCTCGACCGGAACCTGGAGGAGGTCGGCCTGGTGCTGCATGAGGACGGACGACCGGGTGAGCCCCCCGTCGACCCGCAGTTCGAGCAGCGGGCCACCGAGGTCGTCGGCCGCGGCGGCGGCCAGCACCGCCACCTGGGCGGCCAGGCCCTCGAGGGTGGCCCGGACCACGTGGGCCGGTGAGGTGTGGAGGGCGAGACCCTCGAGTACGCCGGTGGCCGTCGGGCGCGCCAGTAGGGGGCCCCAGGCCGGCGAGGGCCGGGACCATGGTGACCCCGCCGGTGTCGTCCACCGACCGGGCCACGTCGTCGAGGTCCTCGGGTCGTGGCAGCAGCCCCATGGCCACCAGCCAGGACACGGCGGCGCCGGCGGTGTAGCTCTGACCGTCCAGGCAGTAGGCCGCCGAACCGGGTATCTCCCAGGCCACCGAGGCCGACAGCCCGTGGGTGGACCGTCGGGGGAGCCGACCCGTGGTCACGAGCAGGAACGCCCCGGTGCCGAACGTGCACTTGGCCTCGCCGGGGGCGAGGCAGCCCTCCCCGACGAGGGCCGCCTGCTGGTCCACCGCCAGCCCGGTCACCGGCAGGGACGGGCCGAAGGCCGCCGTCGTCCCGAAGGACCCCGCGCACCCGACCACCTCGGGAAGCCGGTCGACGTCGAGCCCGAAGATCGCCGGCGGCCTCGCCGGACCAGTCCCGTCGGTCGAGGTCGAGCACCATCGAGCGCGATGCCGTGGTGACGTCGGTGACGAACCGTCCGGTGAGCGCGTGCAGCAGCCAGGTGTCCGTCGTCGTGACCACCCCGTCCGCGGTGCGGTTCCGCCGCAGCCAGGCCATCTTCGGCGCCGAGAAGTACGGGTCGAGCGGCAGGCCGCTGATGGCGCCCAGGCGGAGGCGGTCCCCGTCGAGCCCGTCGGTCACCGAGGTCGCCCGCCGGTCCTGCCAGGACAACGCGGTGGTCAGCGGCTCCCCGGTCTCGCGGTCCCAGGCGAGGACCGTCTCCCCCTGGTTGGCGAGGCCGACGGCGTGGACCACCACCCCCGCCCGGGCGAGCGCCGGCCCGGCCGGCGGCGACCACCGAGGCCAGGAGCTCGCCCGGGTCCTGCTCCACGGCACCGTCCCCGGGGGCCGACGGGTGCACCGGGCACTCGGCCGCCCCGAGGACGCGGCCGTCGTCGCCGATGACCAGCGCCTTGGTGGCCGACGTCCCCTGGTCGACGGCCAGGACGTTCACGGCCGGCTCCGGCCCGTCGGTCGTCCCCGGTGCGGCCCGGCCGTCCCTTCCATGCAGCGCAACCTATCCCCGGCGGGCCGGGACGGCGTCACCACCCGCTCCCCGACGCCCGTGGCGCGACACACCCCCCGGAGAACCGGGGAGTGTGTGCGTCGGCCCGAGGTGGCCGGCGACTCAGCTGGTGATGCCGATGCTCAGTCGCTGCATCACCGTGGCGGCACCGGCCTTGGCCGTCACGTTGACGGTCGTGGTCCGGTCCGTGCCGGCCGGCTTGCCGGTGATGGTGGCCGTGCCGTTGCCGTTGTCGTGGAACACCAGTCCCGCCTGGCGGGACCCGAGGGTGGAGGTCAGCGTGACCCCGCCGGCCCCGGCACCCGTCGTGGTGACGGTGAACGACTGCGAGGGCGACCCGCTCTTGGAGAAGGACGCACTGGCCGGCGAGCTCACACCCAGCACGAAGACGGTGAACAGCTGCACGCTGTCGGGCCCGACCCCGTTGTTGGCGTGGATGGCGAAGGTGAAGGTACCGGCCCCGGCCGACGGGTGTCCGGCGAACTTGGCCGTACCCGCCCGGGACTTCGATCCCCGGGTGAACGTCATCCCGGCCGGGCAGACCGACCACCGACAACGTGGGAACCGGGTGTCCAGCGGTCGTCACGGTGAACTTGACGTTCTTGCCCAGCCCGATCTGCACGGTGGGTGCCGACGTGATGAGGGACGTGTTGGAACTCACGCCGCAGGTCGCGGTGGCCAGCGGGGACGCGCTGAGCAGGTACGGGCTCACCGTCACGCTCCCGCTGTACTGGTTGGCCGTCGGGACCCCGCCCCACCAGTTGCAGGTGGCGTTCAGCGTGCCGATGGTACCGGAGGCGAGGTTGATGGCCGTGCTGTTGGTCGACCCCACACCCGTCCCCGATCCGGTGAAGGGACCGGTGAAGGCGTTCCGGTGGACGGTGAGGTTGCCGGAACTCAGATCGGCTGCGTACCCATCATTGGCCACGTCGACGGCGTGGTACATATCGGTGAACGTGTTCAGGTCCACGTTGACCGGGCCGGCCAGGTCGAGCGAGTCGTCGGCCGTGAACAGCCGGATGGCCGACCCACGGTTGGAGCTCGAGGCCGGGGTGTCGTTGAAGATCCCGGTGAACGTGTTGCCGGTGATGTTGAGGTTCGCCAGCTTGTCCGCCAGCAGGATCCCGTACTCGTGCAGATCGGAGAAGGTGTTGCCCGAGATGGTCCCACCGTCGTCGTTGATGTTGAGTACCGGGGTCCCGTTCGGGCTCCCGGGCGACGAGGGCACCTCGGTGAGGCCGGTGAACGTGTTTCCGGTGATCGTCACGTCGGCCTGCTGTGACGGGCCACCCCACGCCCCGATGATCCCGGTCCCGTTGTCGTGGTACTGCGTCGTACCGGTGAACAGGTTGTTCGTGATCGTGGAGGACGACGCGGAGTCGTCGAAGATGAGGGCGTTGTTGAACTGCGAGCCGGGGACGACATTGTCCTCGAAGGTCAGCTGGTTGCCGCTCTGGGTGTCGAGCACCAGGCCACCCGTGGCCTGCTGGCCACCGGCGTCGGTACCGACGTAGGTCGACTGGAACCCGTCGATGGTCACCGGGGCGGCCGTCGTGATGTCGAACACCCGGCGGTGCCGTCGTTCGGGCTCGGAAGGACGATGCTCTCCGCCCCCCGGACGCCGGTGCCGGAGATCCCGGCGTTGGCCCCCTCCAGCGTGACGGCCTGGGAGATCGTAGCACTGGTCGTAGGTACCGGCGGCGACGATCACGGTGCCGCCGGGGCTGGTCGCGTCGAGGGCCGCCTGGATCGTCAGGAGAGGAGCTGCCCGCGGTCCCGGCGTTGGAGTCACTGCCGGTGGTGCCGTTGACGTAGCAGGTCGAGCCGCACGTTCCCGTCGGCCAGAACCCCGGCTGGCCCGCCTTGGTGGGATCGGGCGTGTACGACACGATCCACGGGGTCAGCGTCAGTGCTCCGGACCCACCGGCCGCCGAGCACCCGGAGGCGTCGGCCCACCCGAACTCCCCGACCAGTTGTTGGACGCGTCCTCGGCCCCCGCCGACTGGTTCAACACACCGGCCGAGTTGGTGCCGGTGAGGCTGTCGTCGGTGATGGTGGTCCCGGTCGCCGAGGACCCCGCCTCGAAGTACAGGTCGCTGGCCGCGTTCGCGGTCGGTGTCGAGATGCCGCTGATGCTGTTGTTCTCCCACCCCGTGGCGTTGACGGTGGGGTACCCGTTGTTGGGCTCGAATCCATGCCCCTCGCCCAGCCCCCACCGGAGATCGCGGAGATCGTATTGCCGGAGATCGTGGTCCCCGAGGTCGACCGGTTGACGATCACCCGTACCCGCCCCAGGTAACGCTGTTCCACGTCGGTGATCACGTTCCCGGTGATCAGGAGACCCGTGCTCTGGGGGTGGGGCGTTGAGTCGCCGACCTCGATGCCCAACGCCGAGCGGTGCTGGGTGCCGTCCGAGGCGATGTTCTCGATCAGGTTCTGCGAGACGGTGACATCGTCCGGCGACAGGGAGCTGTTCATGCCGATGTCGATGCCGATCGGGTTGCCGGCCTGGGTTCCCGGATTGGAGCCCGTGGTCGTCATACCCGTCACGATGTTGTCGGTCACGACCGCCCCCGAGGCCAGCGGCTCGACCTGGACACCGAACGCCGCGTCCGCGGAGCCGGTCACCTCTGCCGTCTGCTGCAGCGTGAACCCGTTCACGGTCACATTGATTGCATCGACATCGACGGTCAAGTCGTTCCCGGCGTTGCTGGTCGAGATGATCGATTCAGGGCCTCGGCCGCCACCCGTCGCCGGAATCCCGGCGTTGGCCCCGTCGAGGGTCACCGGCTGGGTGATCGAGACGTTCTCGTCATAGGTGCCGGCGGCGACGTAGACCGTGCCCCCGGAACTGACCGCATTGAGGGCCGCCTGGATGGTGGCAAGCGGTGACCCCGATGTGCCGGCGTTGCTGTCGTTGCCGGTGGACGCGTTGACGTAGCAGACCGAACCGCAGGCGTCGGGGACGCCCCGGCGATGGCGGAGCCGAGTCCGATCGAGGCGCCGATCGACACCAGGAGCAGCAGCAGGACGGCCGTGATGCGGCGCACCACCCCCGGTCCGATGCCCCGTCCGGGTTCCCTATCGTGTCCTTGTCCATGTTCCCGCTCCTCCGTCGATCCATCCGCCCCGCGCCGCTACTGATTGGCAACGCGGCCCCCGCCGTCCTCGGTTGTTACTCCCCGCAATCGCGGATTGCCATCCTCGGAATCGGGGATCTTCGCCCCGGATTCCGACAACGGGCAGGTGAAACACGGGGTGCCGTCCACACTCGTCGGTGGCCTCCCGGTCGGCCGGGC